>JBMYZR010000007.1:0-67244 GCA_049610565.1 Flavobacteriales bacterium
TCGCGGTAGGCGCCGGGCTGGTTGAGCTCGTGGCTGCTCAGGCCCGTGCCGGCCTTGGGGCTGTAGGGTTGAATGGTGTATCCCTTGTAGAGCAGGCCCTTGGCGTGCATCTGGGAGAGCAACCACCAGACGGATTCCATGTATTTCGGCTCGTAGGTCACGTAGGGACGCTCCATGTCGACCCAGTAGCCCATGCGGCGGGTCAGGTCGTTCCACTCCGCGGTGTACCGCATGACGGACTCCCGACAGGCCGTGTTGTATTCCTCCACGGAAATGGAGCGGCCGATGTCCTCCTTGGTGATGCCGAGGGCCTTCTCGACCCCGAGCTCCACCGGCAGGCCATGGGTGTCCCACCCGGCCTTGCGTTCCACCCGCTGGCCCTTGAGGGTGCGGTAGCGGCAGAACAGGTCCTTGAGGGCCCGCGCCATGACGTGGTGGATGCCGGGCTTGCCGTTGGCCGAGGGCGGACCCTCGAAGAACACGAACCGCTGGCCTTCCGGCCGGGAGTCCACACTGCGCTGGAACACGTCGCCCTCCTCCCACTGCTTCATCACCTCCTCGGCGATTGCGGGCAAATTGAGGGGGCCTCGTTCAGGGAAACGTCGGGTCATGGCTTGCTTCCGCACCACGGAATGCGTGCCCGCGGTCGGTCGCGCGAAGATAACCCGCACCCCTGCGGGCCGCACGGATCAGATTTGGCTGATTTTCAACATGTTGGACATGCCAGCCTCGGCGATGGGCATGCTCGCCACGTGGATCACGCGGTCTCCGTCCGCCACGGCGCCTTCCCGCTGCAGGATGGTCTTCACGTCCGCAATGGTGTGGTCGGTGGAGATCATCTTGTCGTAATGGTGGGCCTCCACCCCCCAGCAGAGGGCGAGTTGGCCCAGGATGTTGCGGTTTCCGGTGAACACGTGAATGGTCGCCTTGGGCCGCTGGCTGGCCACCTTGTAGGCCGTGTAACCGCTGAACGTCATCGTGACGATGGCCTTCGCCCCGACCCGCTGGGCGAGGTCGCAGGCATTGTAGCAGATCGCGTCCGTGACCTGACGCTCCGGGCGGATTTCATCCGGCTCGCGGTGGGTGAAGAAGATCCTCGACTCCTTTTCGATTTCGGTGACGATGGCGCGCATGGCCTTGATGACCTCGATGGGGTGCTTGCCCACCGAGGTCTCTCCGCTGAGCATCACGGCATCCGCTCCGTCCAGCACGGCGTTGGCCACATCCGTGACCTCCGCCCGCGTCGGGGCGATGTTGTCGACCATCGACTCCATCATCTGGGTGGCGACGATCACGGGTTTGCCTTCCCGCTGGCACATCTCGATGGTCCGCTTCTGGATCATCGGCACCTGCTCCATGGGCACCTCGACGCCCAGGTCACCGCGGGCGATCATGATGGCATCGGTGGTGGCGACAATGGCCTCGAGGTCCTCCACGGCCTCGGGCTTTTCGATCTTGGCGACAATCCGGGCGTGGCTGCCTGCGCGCTGAATCCGCTCCCGCAGATCCACCACATCCGCCGCAGACCGCACGAAGCTGAGTCCAATCCAATCCACGCCGAGACTGAGGGCGAAATCGAGGTCTGCCCGGTCCTTGTCCGTGAGGCTGGGCAGGCTGATGGCCGTGGACGGCAGGTTGAGTCCCTTGCGGGAGTGCAGCGTGCCCCCGTGCTCCACGAGGCAGATCACCGTGTCGGTGCCATTGGTTTCCTGAACGCGGAGGCGGAGTTTGCCATCGTCGAGCAGAACGGGCTCTCCCGCCTTGACGTCAGCTGCAAACTTGTCGTAGCGGGTCCATGCGACATCCGCATTGCCCGTGCCCTCGCCCACCTTGATGGTCAGGACCTCTCCATCGACCAGCTCGGCACCGTCCTCCATCATGCCCACACGCAACTTGGGGCCTTGCATGTCTGCGAGCAAGGCGGTGTGCGTGCCCAGCTTCTCATCGATCGTGCGGACCCGTTCCACCGTGGTGGCGTGAATGGCGTGCTCGCCATGGGAGAAGTTGAGCCGGATGACGTTGACCCCTTCCAGGATGAGCCCCTCCAGCATTTCCGGGGAGCTGCTCGCTGGGCCGATAGTGGCCACGATCTTGGTGAATTTCTGTGCCATCACAGGTTCGTTTGATTCATTCATAATGCAACACTGCATGGCCTTGCACCTTGGCCGCTTCCACGGGGAAACAGGCTGCGACACGGCGCATGGAGCGCAGCGATTTCATCAACTCTTCGGCTTGCTCACCGATCATCGATTCGATGCGCAAGAGATAGTCGAAGTGGACGAGGGTGGGGATCATTGCCCCTTCCGGCGACCGGTTCCAGACGACATCGAAGGACCATCCCCCGAGCTCGTCTTCGTGCCGCCAAACGCAGTGTTTCGTCAGCGGCCGTTTCTTGTGGGCCACCTCCAACTCCATGTGGAATGCGAGGTGGGTGCCCATTGTGCGGTTGAGGTTCCAACAGAATCGATGACCGGCGTCGGCACAACTCACCCCGAGAAAATCGAAGGGCAAATCCTCTTCTTCGATGTCGAGTCGGAGGGTCGTGGCCATGGCGTTCGATCAGGTCCGCTGAGTGGGCCTCAATCGTCGCCGAAGATATGACGGCAGGCCACGCGTGCGGCGGCTTGCTCGGCGGTCTTCTTGGAAGGACCATCTGCACTTCCCATGACCTTGCCGCCCACCTTCACCTGCATCTGATACCGCTGCTCGCCGTCCCGCTTGAACTCGCGAATCACCTTGAATTCCACGCGTTTCTTGCGCTTCTGGCCCCATTCGTGGAGTTTGCTCTTGAAATCCACCCGCGCCTGGATGCGCTCGTCGAGGTCGAACCGTCCGAGCAACTTCAAGACGCCCTTTTGGGTCTTGGTGAACCCTTTGTCGAGGTACACGGCCCCCACAAGGGCTTCCATGGCATTGCCGCGGAGGGAGGCGTGGACGGCGCCCTTGCCGGTCTGGGCGTCGAGCAGGTGCTCCACCCCGATTTCCTGACCGAGGAAATTGAGCGATTCCCGGCTCACCAGCCGCGACTTCATCCGCGTCATCGCCCCTTCGTCTCCCTTGGGAAACTTGCCAAACAGCATGTCCACGACAATCATGTCCAGCACGGAATCGCCGAGGAATTCCAGCCGCTCATTGCTGGGCAGGCCATCGCGTTGACACGCGACGGAACTGGAATGCCGGAGGGCCTCCTCGTAGGGGGCTAGGGAACGGACGCGAACGCCGAAGTGGCGTCGGATGAACCTCTTGATGCGGGCTTCGCGGGACGATCTTCCGCGAAAGACCATCAGAACTTGCGGACGATCACCGAGGCGTTGTGGCCGCCAAACCCGAAGGTGTTGGACAGGGCTGCCCGCACCGGACGCTCGCGCTTCTCGTTGAAGGTGTAGTCCAGCTTCTGGTTGAGGGCCGGGTCCACATTGAACGAGTTGATGGTCGGGGGTACCACATCCTCGGTCACCGCCATGATGCACGCCAACGTCTCGATGGCGCCGGCAGCTCCGAGGAGGTGGCCGGTCATCGACTTGGTGCTGGAGATGCTCAGGGATTCGGCGTGTCCGCCGAAGACCTCTTCGATGGCCTTGACTTCGGCGAGGTCACCCAGCGGGGTCGAGGTGCCGTGCACGTTGACGTAGTCGACCTCGTCCGGTGCCATACCGGCATCCTCCAAGGCCGCCCGCATCACGTTCCGGGCACCCAGTCCTTCGGGGTGCGGAGCCGTGAGGTGGTGGGCATCGGCAGAAGCGCCGCCGCCCATGACTTCACAGATGATGTTGGCCCCGCGGGCCTGGGCGTGCTCCAGGGATTCGAGCACCAGTGCGCCGGCGCCCTCTCCGAGCACGAATCCGTCCCGGTCCACGTCGAACGGACGGGATGCGGTGGCCGGGTCGTCATTGCGGGTGGACAGGGCCTTCATGGCACTGAAGCCCCCGATGCCCGCTTCCACGACGGCCGCTTCTGCTCCCCCGGTGACCATCGCGTCCGCCTTGCCATACCGGATGGCATTGAAGGCATCGATGATGGCGTTGGTGGCGCTGGCACAGGCCGAGACGCAGGCGTAGTTGGGGCCCCGGAACCCGAACTCCATGCTGATGTGACCGGCAGCGATGTCGCCGATCATCTTCGGGATGAAGAACGGATTGAAGCGCGGGGTTCCGTCTCCCTGGACGAACCCCATGATTTCTTGTTGGAAGGTCAGGATGCCCCCAATGCCACTGCCGAAGATGACCCCGACCCTGTCCGGGTCAACGTCCGCCTCGACCAATCCGGAATGCGCCACGGCCTGGCGGGCCGCCACGATTCCATATTGGGCATAGGGATCCAGTTTCCGCGCCTCCTTCCGATCGAAATGATCGGCGGTGTCCCACCCCTTCAGCTCACAGGCGAAGCGGGTCTTGAACAGGGAGGCGTCGAAACGGGTAATGGGCCCTGCTCCACTGACGCCCTGCTTCAGGGCATCAAAGAAGGCAGGAACGTCGTTGCCCAACGGGGTCAGGCAACCCATCCCCGTGATGACGACACGGTTCAGCTCCATGCGGGGCTTACTTCGCGTTCTCGATGTACTCGATGGCTTGGCCGACGGTGCCAATCTTCTCGGCTTGGTCGTCCGGGATGGCGATGTTGAATTCCTTTTCGAATTCCATGATCAGCTCAACGGTGTCGAGCGAGTCCGCCCCGAGGTCGTTGGTGAATCCAGCCTCGTCGTTCACTTCGGATGCATCGACGCCGAGCTTGTCGACGATGATGGCGGTCACTTTTTCGCGGATATCAGACATGATGTGTGGTGTTGCGAATGCGGTGCAAAGTAAATGCCTGCCTTGCCAACTCCCGACACGCGTTTTCCCCAACCGGGGAAACTTGCACACGCAGGGGGTTGGAAATCACACAAACCCCTTGTTTTCAGTCGGTTATTCCTTCTCTTTGCCCCCTCCTTCGGGGTAGTGGAAGCGGATTTCGTCTAACGGTTTGCGCGAAAGATTCGGCACCGTAGCGTCAGTTGCGGGCCATCCGACGGGGATGTTGAGGAAGGCGCGCTCGTTTTCGGGCCGTTCGAGGAGGTCCGCGAGGAAGTTCATCGGCGACGGCGTGTGGGTCAGGGCCGCGAGGCCGGCTTCGTGCAAGGCCGCCAGCAGGAACCCGACGGCGATTCCGCAGCTCTCCTGCACGTAGTAGTTCGGGTTCTTTTCCCCGGTCTCCTCGTCCCGGTCGTACACCTTCCGGAACACGACAATCAGCGCAGGGGCCTCCTCGATGAAGGGCTTCACATGGTCGGTTCCCAGCGGTTCAAGGTCATCCAACCACTGCTGGGACATGCGGCCGTGGTAGCTGCGGTACTCCTCTTCCTCGACCGCTGCGCGAATCCGCCGCCTCAATGCCGGGTCGGTGACGATGCAGAAGGACCACGGTTGCTTGTGCGCCCCGCTCGGTGCCGTGCCCGCGATGCGGACCGCGCGATCCAGCACGTCCATGGGGACGGGGTCGGAACTGAAATGGCGGACGCTCCGCCGGCCATCCATGTGGGCCTGCATCGCATCCAGGCGGCTCCGCATCTCCTCGGCGGAAAGGCGCTCCATCGAAAACGGCCGGTGTCCCTTGCCTTCGCTCATGACGACCTCAACCGGTTGCGGATGTCCTTCATGAGGTCCGACGCGTACACGAAGTCGTCGAGGGAAGCCACGCCGCTGTCGAGGATGCCCTTCCGGTCCCCGTGCCAGGCGACGCGGCCTTCGTGCAGGAAATGAATGTTGTCGCCGATCTCGATCACGCTGTTCATGTCGTGGGAAATGACCACGGTGGTCGTGCCGTACTCCTGTGTCAAATCGCGGATCAGGTTGTCGATGACGATGGCCGTCTGGGGGTCCAAGCCCGAGTTCGGTTCGTCACAAAACAGATAGCGCGGCCGGCCCACGATGGCGCGCGCCAAGGCCACCCGCTTCTGCATGCCCCCGGACACTTCTGCGGGAAAACGGTGCTCGGCGCCGTCCAGCTGCACCCGGTGGAGGCACTCCATCGCGCGCTCCTGCCGTTCGTCCGCCGACATGTCGCTGAACATGCGCAAGGGAAACTCCACGTTCTCCAGCACGGTCATGCTGTCAAACAAGGCCCCGCCCTGGAAGAGCATGCCGATTTGCCGCCGGACCCATTCCCTTTCCTTGCGGTCCAAGGCGGAAAACGCGACGTCTCCGAAGTGAACGCTGCCCGCATCCACTTCCAGGAGGCCCACCATGCACTTGGTCAGGACGGATTTGCCAGAGCCGCTCCGGCCGATGATGAAGTTCACCTTGCCGGGGTTGAATTCGGCGTCGATGCCGTGCAGCACGGCCTTGTCCCCAAAGGCCTTTTCCACGCCACTCACCCGGATCATGTCAGCAGCAGTTGGGTGATGACCAGATTGGCGACCATGACGATGACCACGCTGTAGACGACCGCCTTGGTGCTCGAACGGCCCACTTCCCGGGCACCGCCCGAGGTGTGGTACCCGTGATAGGCGCTGACGCTGGTGATGATCAGGGCGAAGACGCAGGTCTTGATGAGGGCGTAGATCACATCGAACGTCCGGAAGTCGACCTGGATGCCGTATTTGAAATCCGCGTAGGTGCTGAGGTCCGCGAAGTCGCAGATGAAGGCGCCGGCCCCGATGCCGAGCACCATGGAAATGACCACGAGGAAGGGGAAGATGAACAAGGCAGCCAGCAGCTTGGGCAGAACGAGGTGGGAGATGCTCCGGACGCCCATCACCTCCAGCGCGTCGATCTGCTCGGTCACCTGCATGGTGCCGATTTGCGAGGCGATGTTGGACCCCACTTTGCCCGACAGGATCACGGGAATGATGGTCGGGGCGAATTCGAGGATCATGGTCTGGCGCACCGTGAACCCAATGGTGTAGGCCGGAATCCACCCGCTCACCTGGTGCGCCGTCTGGATGGCGATGACCGCCCCCATGAACAGGCTCAGCAAGGCGACGATGCCGACGCTCTGGACGCCGATGGCCTCCAGCTCGACCGCCGTGGCCTGTGCAAACACACGCCCCTTCTGCGGTGGGCGCAGCGCAGCTCCCATGAAGGAGAAATAGCGGCCGATGTGGTGGAGGATGCCCATGCCTTCCCGACGAAGGTAAGCAGGGCGAAGGCGCTGATGATTGTCATCCGACAGGACCGCGGCCGTCAATGCCGACAGCCGACTTCCTTCCCACGTTTGTCTCCAAGGTCAGGGCAAGGTCCCGGCCTTCCGGTGAACCGCAAGCCGGACCCAATTGCGCCCACATACACGCCTCCATAGTCCACCGCACCGCGCCCTCACCGGCGTGGTGCGTTGCGTTTACAGCGGGTCAGACGAGGGGCTCTCCCTTCTCCGCCTTCAGGCGGGAGACGAGCTGCTTGACCCACTGCTCCTCGTTCCTGGGGCAAATGAGCAGGGCATCCGGGGTGTCCACGACGATGAAATCCTCGAGGCCCTTGGCGACGATGAGCTTGCGGCCCTCTGCCGCCACCATCAATCCCTTCGACCCCTCGGTGATGAGCGTCGCGCCGGAATTGGCGTGAGCGTCTCCTTCCTTGTCGAGGGTGTCGTAAAGGGACCCCCAGGTGCCCAGATCGCTCCACCCGTAATCCCCGAGAACGACCCCCACATTCGGGGCCTTTTCCATGATGCCGTAGTCGATGGAGATGTTCTCCGCGGCGCCATAAATGGCGAGGATGGCCGCCTCCTCGGTGTCCGTTCCGAGGTCGGATTTGCGCTCCTCGAACAGGGCGTGCAGATCGGGCATCTGCTCCTCGAACCGGTCGAGGATGGTCTGCACCGACCAGACGAAGATGCCCGCGTTCCAGCAGAAGTCGCCCGATGCGAGAAACTGCTCGGCCAGCTCTAGGTCCGGCTTCTCCGTGAACGTGCGCACCTGCCTGAGGCGGGCGTCGGACGCGCCGGGAAGCTCCTCGTATTGGATGTAGCCGTATCCCGTGTCGGGGCGCGTGGGGGTGATGCCCAGCGTCAAAAGCTGACTGGTCTCGGCGGCTTGGTCCACGGCAACCGACAGGACGTCCCGGAATCCGGCCTCGTCCTCGATCAGGTGGTCAGCCGGCGCCACCACCATGGTGGCCTCCGGGTCGCGGCGCACGATCCGCTGGGCGGCGTAGGCGAGGCAGGGGGCGGTGTTGCGCATGAACGGCTCGCAGAGGACCTGGTCCTCCGGAATGCCGGGAAGCTGCTCGAGGATGTCCGCCTTGTAGCGGGCGTTGGTGACCACGTACATGCGGTCCGCCGGGACCATGGGTTCCAGACGGTCTGCGGTCATTTGGATGAGGGTCCGACCGCGGTCCAGGATGTCGAGGAACTGCTTCGGTCGGCCCGAACGGCTCATCGGCCAGAAGCGGGAGCCGACGCCGCCGGCCATGATGACGGCGTAAGTGTGGTCGTGTTGGGCCATGTCGCGTCAGTGTCGTGGTTCAGCGCCGGCAAAGGTAGTTCTTGGAATGGCCGGGCTTCCGAGAAGGATGGGCACGTCTTGCACTTGGGCTTTTTCTTCCGCTTGGGCCGGTACACGTTGCGCTGGGGGGCGCACTCCACCAGGAGGAGGGAACACGCCATGAGCCCGAGGACAGGCCACGCCGATCGATGAAGGCCAGACCGGCTCATCGCTGGCCGGTCATGTTGGCCGGCACCACCCACTGGTCGTACTCGGCTTCGGAGAGGTAGCCGAGCGCCAGGGCGGCGCTCTTCAGCGTCGTCCCCTCCGCGTGGGCCTTCTGGGCGATTTCCGCCGCCTTGTAGTAGCCGATGTGGGGGTTCAATGCCGTCACGAGCATCAGGCTGTCGCCGACGAGCTGGTCGATGCGGGCGCGGTTGGGCTGGATGCCCTCCACGCAACGCTCGGCAAAGGAGGCGCAGGCCTCTCCGAGCAGGCGAGCCGATTCGAGGATGTTCCGCGCCATCATCGGCTTGAAGACGTTGAGCTCGAAATGGCCCTGGGTGCCACCGACCGTCACGGCGACGTCATTGCCCATCACCTGGGCGCACACCATCGTGAGGGCCTCGGCCTGGGTGGGGTTCACCTTGCCGGGCATGATGCTCGATCCGGGTTCGTTGGCCGGAAGGGCCAGCTCGCCGATGCCGCTGCGCGGGCCGCTGCCCATCATGCGGATGTCGTGGGCAATCTTGTTGCAGCTGACGGCGAGCTGCTTCAGGGCGCCGTGCGCCTCGACGACCGCGTCATGGGCGGCGAGGGCTTCGAACTTGTTGGGTGCCGTGACGAAGGGGTGGCCCGTGGAGGCCGCCATGTGGGCCGCCACCGACTCGGCGTAGCCCTCCGGCGTGTTCAGGCCGGTGCCCACTGCCGTGCCGCCGAGGGCGAGCTCGGCGAGGTGGCCGAGCGTGGCGCGAAGGGCGCGGAGTCCGTGGTTCAGCTGGGCGACGTAGCCGCCGAATTCCTGACCCAGCGTGAGGGGCGTGGCGTCCATCAGGTGGGTCCGGCCAATCTTGACCACCTCGGACATCTCGTCCGCCTTGGCGGCCAGGGCGTCACGCAGACGCTCCACGCCGGGAATCGTCGTGCGCACGATGCGGTCGTACGCCGCGATGTGCATGGCCGTGGGGAAGGTGTCGTTGGAGCTCTGGGACTTGTTGGCGTCGTCGTTGGGGTGGACGGGGCGCTCTCCTTCTCCGAGGGTGCCGCCGGCCAGGACGTGGGCCCGGTTGGCGATGACCTCGTTGACGTTCATGTTGGACTGGGTCCCGGATCCGGTCTGCCAGACCACGAGCGGGAAACAGGTGTCGAGTTCGCCGGAGATGATCTCCTCGCACACGCGGACAATGAGGTCACGCTTGGCCTCGCTCAGGATGCCGGCCTCGCAGTTCGCCCGGGCTGCCGCCATCTTGAGGTGCCCGAAGGCGTGGACCACCTCGATGGGCATGCTGCCCACGGGGCCGATGGGGAAGTTGTGACGGCTGCGCTCGGTCTGCGCGCCCCAATACTGGTCGGCTGGCACGGCGACTTCGCCGAGCGTGTCCTTTTCAATTCGGGTGTTCATGGTGTCGTGTGTTGGGCCGTCAGGCCTCGCTGGCGGATTTCTCGGCCGCGGCGTGCATGAGGTTGGCCTTGAGCATGGCCTCGATGTCCCCATTCAGGACGGCATCCGTGTTGGAGGTCTCGTAGCTCGAACGCAGGTCCTTGACCATTTTGTACGGCTGGAGCACGTAGGAGCGGATCTGGGAGCCCCACTCGATTTTCTTCTTGCCGGCCTCGATTTCGGCCCGGGCCTCGTTTCGCTTGGCCATCTCCATCTCGTAGAGCTGGGACTTGAGGAGTTGGATGGCCTTCTCCTTGTTGCCGAGCTGGGACCGCGTCTCGGTGTTGTCGATGATGATGCCGGTCGGCTTGTGGCGGAGGCGAACGCCCGTCTCGACCTTGTTCACGTTCTGGCCACCCGCCCCGCCCGAGCGGAAGGTGTCCCAGGTGATGTCGGCCGGGTTGACCTCGATCTCGATGCTGTCGTCCACAAGGGGGTACACGTAGACCGAGACGAACGAGGTGTGGCGCCGGGCCTGCGAATCATAGGGGCTGATGCGGACGAGCCTGTGCACGCCATTCTCGCCCTTGAGCATGCCGAAGGCGTAGTCGCCATCCACCTCCATGGTGATCTGCTTGACGCCGGCCACATCGCCATCCTGCCGGTCAATTTCCTTGACCTTGAACCCCGCCTTGTCCGCGTACATCGTGTACATGCGGAGGAGCATGCCCGCCCAATCGCAGGACTCGGTTCCGCCGGCACCCGCGGTGATCTGAACGACGGCGTTCAATCCGTCTGCCTCATCGGACAGCATCTGCTTGAATTCCAAGGCCTCGATCTTCTCGATGAGGTCCTCGTATTGGGCGTTGACCTCCTCCTCGGTGCTTTCTCCCTCCTTGAAGAATTCGAACAGCACCTGCAGGTCCTCCACTGCCGTTTCCGCGGCCTCGTACTGCTCGATCCAGGCCTTCTTGCCCCGCATGCGGCGCATGACCTTTTCGGCTTCCTTGGCGTCGTTCCAGAACTCGGGGTCCTGCGTGAGCTTCTCGTCCTCCTGGATGTCGATGCGCTTGCGGTCGATGGCGAGGTATCCCTTCAGGGCCTCCACCCGCTCCCGGGAATTCTGGATCTGGTCTACCGTCAGCATGGGTGGTCAAAGTTAGTCGGCATCCTCCGCCTCAAGGGCACGGCGGGCACACTCCAGTGGAAAGCCTTTTCGGACGAGGGCGCCGAGGGCCTTCTCGTCGGGTGCTTCGGGCCGCACCTTGCGCCAGGCAACCAATGCCCGGACAGCGGCCGCATCAACCTCGCCGCTGCCCAGGCCGTCCAACGCCTCCCGGATCAACCCGGAATCGATGCCATGCACCTGCCTCAACGCCGACCACACCTTGGCCGGGCCCCAGTTCTTCAGCAGGATGTGGTCGTGGACGAAGGCGCCGGCGAAGCGCTCCGCATCCACGTAGCCTTCCTCCTGGAGCGCGGCAAGAAGGCCCTCCGCATCCGGACCCGCTCCCCAGTCGTTCAACTTTCTGCTCACCTGAGCCGGAGAACGCTCGGCACGGGCGCACCAATGTCGTATCTTAGTGGGGATACCTTCCTGTTTCAATCCCATCCGTGCCAAACGTACACACGGATGAGCACCGTACACTGACCCCTGCCTCTCCGGGAACGCCCGCAGAAGACCAAACGAATTGCCATGAAAGTCGAGATCAACCAACGCATCGCCGGGTTGTTGGACAATCCAGACATCGAAACCGTCCGCGTCGAAGTGCGCACCGCATTTGAGGTGTACCGTGATGCCAGGGAAAAGGACGTGAAGGCACAACGCGAGGCGTGGGACAAGGAAGAGCGCCCCGACCCGGAACCGGGCGAGGAGCCCCAACGCTTCGAATACACCCCGGACGAAGAGGACCAGCGCAACGACGAGATGTACGCCGCCTTCCGCGAACGGGAAAAGGCGTGGCGGGAAAAGGTCGCGGCGGAACAGCGCGCCAACCTCGAAAAGAAACAGGCCATCCTGACGAAGCTCCAGGAACTCGTGGCCAACGAGGAGCACATCGGCAAAATGTTCGATGCCTTCAACACATTGACCGAGGAGTGGAATGCGGTGGGCAACGTGCCCGGAGACCAATACCGCGACCTGCATGACCATTGGCACCGGCTGCGCGACGAGTTCTTCTACAACGTCAACATCTACAAGCAGCTCCAGGACCACGACCTCAAGATCAACCTCAAGAAAAAGGAGGATCTCATCGCCCAGGCGGCCCAGCTCTCCGAGATCGACGACCTCAAGGAGAAGGAGATGCTCGCCCGGAGCTACATGAAGGCCTGGTTCGATGTGGGCCCGAGTCCCCGGGAGACCTATCAGGAACTCGCCGACACCTTCTTCGGGCACACCCGGGTTGCGCTCGATCAGGTCAAGGCGCATTACGACAGCATCCGAGAGGGATTCCAGAAGAACCTCGAGGCCAAGCAGGCGCTCGTCGAGGAGGTCCGCACCCTGCTCGAGGAGGAAATCCAGGATGCCTCGGCATGGCCTGCCCAAGCCGAGAAGGTCAAGGAGGTTCAGAAGCGGTGGAAGATGGTCGGGTTTGCAGGCCGACAGGACGACCAGCAGGTCTGGGAGCAATTCCGCGGTCTCTGCGACCTGTTCTTCCAGAAGCGCGACGCCGCCTTCACCGATGTGCGCGACGCCCAGAAGAAGGTCAAGGAGCGCAAGGAAGCCATCGCCAAGGAGGCCGCCGAGTTGGCCGAGAGCAAGGATTGGAAGCCCACTTCCGACCGGTTCATCGCCCTCCAGAAGGAATGGAAGGAGCTTGGATCGGCAGGACCCCGGGACGAGAATCGCTTGTGGCGGAAGTTCCGCGGCGCCTGCGATGTCTTCTTCACGGCACGCAAGGCGGTCTATGCGGACCGCGACAAGGAGCACAAGGAGAACCTCAAGAAGAAGGAGGCCCTCATCCAGGAGATCGAGGCCTTCGAACTCACCGGCAAGCACGGGGACGACCTGCAGTCACTGAAGGCCTTCTCCAACCGGTGGGCAGAAAGCGGACACGTGCCGCGCCGGGTGTTCGAGCAGATTGTCGAACGCTACCGGGCCGCCATGGACGTCAAGTACGATGCCCTCGGTGCCAAGCGCAGCGAACGGTCCGTTGAAGCCTACAAGAACCGCGTGGAGAGCATGGTCCGGGGCGAAGGGGCCGAGCACATGGCCCGGAAGGAAGAGCGCATGATGCGCGAGAAGATGGACCGCCTCCGCAAGCGCGTCGCCCAGTACGAGAACAACATGGGCATCTTCACCGGAAAGGGCGCCGCCTCCATCATGGCGGACCTGCAGAAGAAGATCGAGGCGGACAAGCGCGAGATGGACGAAATCCGCCGCAAGCTCAAGATGCTGCGCGAGGCGCGTCAAGCGAATCAAGGGGATTGACCCCGCCCGCCACGTGGATGGCGTGCAGCTCGCGGAGCCGGTCCGGCAACGTGAACCGGTCCGCCTGCTTGTCGAGGAGATCGAGCACATCGAACTCCCGGGTCAAGGCGCGCAGCTCTTCGGTGCCATGCCCGGTGAAGAACACCACCGGATGCTTCAGGTTGAGGCTGCGGATGAGCTGAAGGAACTCCACGCCATCGATGGTCGGCATGACCGAATCGAGCAGGATCAAATCCAGCTTCTGCGTCGTCAGGATGCCCACCGCCTCCAGCGCATCGGATGTGGTCTCCGTGTGGATCCCCTGTCGCAACAGTTGAAGTTGGGTCAGCGTCAAGGCCATGGGGTCGTCGTCGACATACAGGACGCTCAAAGGGGTGGCGGATTCAGACATGGTTCCTTGAATATGGGGACGAAATGCCGGACGGCCTGCAGGCTCCGGGGCGAAACCCCCTGTCGGATTCGTCCGGGGCTCAGCGCCGTGGCATCGGAAGGGGAGCGCTCTGCCACCCTTTCGATTCGAGGAAATCGAGGACGCCCGGCAGGACTGTCTGCAGCCGAGGGGCCGCCTTCTCGCTGTCGTGCATCACGGCAATCGCCCCCGGTTTCATGGCGCGGTTGGTGGCCTCCAGGCACGTTTCGGGCGGGCGTCGCGCATCGAAATCCCCTGTCAACACCGTCCACATCACCACCTCGCTTCGGGCCCCGATGGCCCGCGCCTGGCCCTTGGTGATGCGGCCGTAGGGCGGCCGGAACAGACCGGATCCCGTGATGGCCTCACATTCGAGGTAGGAGCGCAGGTAAGCGCGGTGCGGCGTCGCCCAGCCCGATTCATGCCGCATCGTGTGGTTGCCCCAGGCGTGCCCTTCATCCCGGATGCGGTCAAACACCTCGGGGTGCCGGAGGATGTTGTCCCCCACACAGAAGAAGGTGCCCTTGTGGCCGCGGCGCCTCAGTTCGTCCAGCACGAACGGGGTCCACTCCGGGTGCGGACCGTCGTCGAACGTGAGGTGGACCGCCTCTCCGTTTCCCTGCCAGGTGAATTCCGGAAACAGGGTGGGAACGGCCTTGGGAACGCGGGTGCTGTACACGCCGGCAAGTTCGGCACGGAACCCGTTTGGCAGGTCCCTGCCGGAACACCCGGGAGACCTTGGCTCCGCGGTATCTTCGCCGCACATCGCACAGGGCAATGGAATACGACTTCAAGGCCATCGAGGCCAAGTGGCGGGCAAAGTGGACGGAACAGGGGACCTATCGCGCCGAAGAGGTGGACGGGAAGCCCAAGTACTACGTGTTGGACATGTTCCCCTACCCCAGTGGGGCCGGCCTGCACGTCGGCCACCCGCTGGGCTACATCGCCTCGGACGTCATCGCCCGGTACAAGCGCCAGTGCGGGTTCAATGTCCTGCACCCGCAGGGCTATGACAGCTTCGGCCTGCCCGCCGAGCAGTACGCCATCCAGACGGGGCAGCACCCCGCGATCACGACCGAGCGGAACATCGCCCGCTACCGCAGCCAGCTCGACCTGCTTGGATTCAGCTACGACTGGAGCCGGGAAGTGCGCACGAGCAGCCCGGACTACTACCGCTGGACGCAGTGGATTTTCGCCCGCCTGTTCGAGCACGGGTACGACCATGGGGCGGGCAAGGCCCGTCCGATCGAGGCCTTGACCGCG
Source organism: Flavobacteriales bacterium (assembly GCA_049610565.1). GTDB lineage: Bacteria > Bacteroidota > Bacteroidia > Flavobacteriales_D > Sanyastnellaceae > UBA8752. The sequence continues at coordinate 15,101 of JBMYZR010000007.1, forward strand.
GTCTTCGCAGCGTCCGGCAATGCCGGCCTGGAGTGGTCGGTTGGGGAGGACACCCTGCTTGACGCCGGATGTGCCGCGTGGGGCGACGGCTTCGACGGCACGTTCTCCGCGGAACAATGGAACGCGCTCGATGCGGCCGGCCAGAATGGCATCCTCATGGCCTATCGCCTCGCCTACCTCGCCGACAGCGAGGTCAATTGGTGCCCGGCCCTCGGCACGGTGCTCGCCAACGATGAAGTGGTGGGCGGCCTCAGTGAGCGGGGCGGCCATCCGGTGGTGCGCAAGAAGATGCGCCAGTGGATGATGCGCATCACGGCCTACGCCGATCGGCTGCTCGACGGACTGGACACCATCGATTGGTCCGACAGCATCAAGGAGGTCCAGCGCAATTGGATTGGCAAAAGCACGGGCGCCCAACTCCGCTTCGCCATCCAGGACCATCCCGACCACCACATCGAGGTCTTCTCCACCCGCCCGGACACCCTGCACGGGGCCAACTTCCTCGTGCTCGCCCCGGAGCACGACCTCGTCGACGCCATCACCACCGACGGCCAGCGTGCCGCCGTGTCGGCCTACCAACAGGAGACCGCCGCCCGCAGCGAGCGGGAGCGCATGGCCGGCGACCGCGGCGTGACCGGGTGCTTCACCGGCGCCCACGCGGTGCACCCGTTGACCGGGGACGCCATGCCCATCTGGATCGCCGACTACGTCTTGGCCGGCTACGGCACGGGCGCCGTCATGGCCGTCCCAGCCGGCGACCAGCGCGACTGGGAATTCGCCAAGGCGTTCGACTTGCCCATCCCGCCCATCTTCGAAGGGCACGACATCGAGACCGGCGCCCAGTCGGACAAGGGGGCCGTGCTCTGCAACAGCGGCGACTGGAATGGCCTGACCTGCAACGAAGCCCTGCCGCGCGCCATCGCCGAGACCGAGGCCGCCGGCTTCGCCAAGCCCCGCGTCAACTTCCGCTTGCGCGACGCGGTCTTCAGCCGCCAGCGCTACTGGGGCGAGCCCTTCCCCATCTGCTATGTGGACGGCATTCCCCAGCTGATCGAGGACGAGCAGGTCCTGTTGCCCGACGTCGACGCCTACCTGCCGACCGAGGACGGTGACCCGCCGCTCGCCCGCGCCGAACAGTGGAACGTCAGCCGCGGCGACCGCATGGAGTACAACACCATGCCGGGCTGGGCCGGATCGAGCTGGTACTTCCTGCGCTACATGGACCCGCACAATGCGGATGCCTTCTGTGACCGGGCCAAAAGCGACTACTGGGGCCAGGTCGACCTCTATGTGGGCGGGGCGGAGCACGGCACAGGTCACCTCTTGTACAGCCGCTTCTGGACGAAGTTCCTCTTTGACCTCGACCTCATCGGGTTCGACGAGCCCTTCGCCAAGATGATCAACCAGGGCATGATCCTGGGGCGGAGCAGCTTCGTCTACCGCATCGAAGGAACCAACCGGTTCGTCACCTTCGAGCAGCGCAAGGAGCACCGGACCCAGCGCCTGCACGTGGACATCAGCCTGGTGCGCAATGATGTCCTTGACCTCGAGGGCTTCAAAGCATGGCGCCCGGAATTCGCTGACGCGGAATTCGTCCTCAACGAGGCGGGAGAGTATCGCTGCGGAAGCGAGGTGGAGAAGATGTCCAAGTCGAAGTTCAACGTGGAGAACCCCGACGACTTGGTGGAGCGCTATGGCGCCGACACCCTCCGCTGCTACGAGATGTTCCTCGGGCCGCTGGAGCAGGCCAAGCCCTGGGACACCCAGGGCATCAATGGCGTGCATGGCTTCCTGCGCAAGCTGACCCGCCTCTACCGCGATGCCGACGGGAACGTGCTGATCACCGACGGCGCTCCGTCGGCTGAGGCCGAGCGCGCCCTGCACAAGACCATCAAGAAGGTCACGGAGGACCTCGAGCGCCTCAGCTGGAACACCGTCGTGAGCGCCATGATGATCGGGGTCAATGAGTTGACCGAGGCCGGGTGCCACGAGCGGGCCGTCCTGCAACCTCTGTCCGCTTTGCTCACGCCCTACGCACCGCACCTCGCCGAGGAATTGTGGGAAGCCTGCGGCGGGGAGGGCTCCGTCGTGGATGCCGCCTGGCCGAAGTGGGATGCGGAGAAGCTGGTCGAATCCGAAGTGACCTACCCCGTCCAGTTCAACGGCAAGGTCCGGTTCCAGTTTGCCGTGGCCGCCGATTCCGCGCCTGCCGATGTGGAGGCCGCCGTGTTGGCCGACGAACGCACGGCCAAGCAACTGCAGGGCCGAACGCCCAAGAAGGTGATCGTGGTCCCCGGCCGCATCATCAACATCGTGGGCTGACCCGAACCGCCGGACCCTCAACATCACCACCCTCCCCGTTCTATACACTGTCGTTCAAATCGACTTTTTCTTCGACGAACAGGAATTTATTTGCGATTAGTAGAATAATTGGCGATATTCGTGTGCACTTATCCGCACTTGATCCAGATATCATCTCGCCATGGTTTCCTATCGCTTTTTGCTCAGCCTGCTCCTGACCACCTCCTGCCTCGCCCTTCAGGCGCGCCCCATGTTGTCCTCTCCTGCCCCCGAAGGGTATGAGGTGGAGACTGAGGTCGTAACCGAAGACATCGGCATGCTGGTCGGCGCCCTCGGCATCACCGACCTCACCGGCTACAGCTGCACGCGGTTGTACGTCGTCATGAACCACGCCGACGACTTCATGTCCTCGGTGTCCGGTGACGCCATCAACCCGACGTACGTCAATACGACGACCACCTTTTATCATGCCACGCTCGGTTCCGGTACCCCCAACGGCATCAACAGCCTGCTCTTCCCGGTGTATCCCGACCTCGCCTATGACAGCTGGGTGACCATCGGATTGGAGGGTGCGCCCAACGCCTTGGCCGGTGAGGCCAACGTGAGCACGGTGCAAGCCACGGACAATCCGTGGATGACCAACTTCGACCCCGGCGGCGGATTGCCGGGAGCCAACATTGCCATCGACGACATCATCGGCGGTGCTTGGTATGCCCTCAATGGCGATGCCAATGGAATCGCCGGCGACGACCTCAAGGTCCTCATCGGTCAGTTCACCACCACCGGCGAGATCAGCGGACAGATCTATTGTCAGGTCTTCATCAATGGAAATGGCCAGACCGAATTCCGGGACACCTTCTTCTTTGGTCCGGATGCAGACGTGGAAGGGTGCATGGACCCCACGGCCTGCAACTTCAATGCGGACGCGACGACTGACGATGGCTCCTGCGCGTATGCCGAGGACGGACTCGATTGTGACGGCAACTGCCTCGCCGACGCCGATGGCGACGGAATCTGCGACGGCGACGAAATCGCCGGTTGCCAGGATGACACCGCTTGCAACTACGACGCCACCGCCACGGATGACGATGGATCGTGTGAGTTCACTTCCTGCGCTGGCTGTCTCGACGCCACCGCCTGCAACTACGACGCAGACGCCACCCTCGACGACGGGTCCTGCACCTATGCCGGTGACGGCCTCGACTGTGACGGCAACTGCCTTGCCGACGCCGATGGCGACGGAATCTGTGACGGCGACGAGATCGCCGGATGTCAGGACGACACCGCCTGCAACTACGACGCCACCGCCACCGACGACGATGGCTCCTGCACCTATGCCGGTGACGGCCTCGACTGCGACGGCAACTGCCTCGCCGACGCCGATGGCGACGGCATCTGCGACGGCGACGAGATCGCCGGTTGCCAGGACGACACTGCCTGCAACTACGACGCCACCGCCACCGACGACGATGGCTCCTGCACCTATGCCGGTGACGGCCTCGACTGCGATGGCAACTGCCTCGCCGACGCCGATGGTGACGGCATCTGCGACGGGGATGACCCGTGCAACGAACCCGACCTGACCCCCGCTGTGCTGCCGGTCGTTCCGGCCACCTATATCGCGGAGGTGACCCTCAACGGACAACCGGTGACGGGCATGACCGTCCTGGCCACCGTGGATGGCGAAACCGTGGGTGTGGACGAGGCCTTCGAATTCGAAGGCGGATCCTGGGTCAGCATGACCCTCTACGTGTCTCCGGGTGAGACTGTGGAATTCAACTTGTTCGACCCGGCTGCCTGTGAGCTGTTCGACCTCGATCTGGAGGTGAACGTGACGGAAGAGGGCGAGGAGCTCTCCACCTTCGACGCGCCCGGTCTCCTTCCGTTCCTGGGCGACGATGCGGTCCTCGGTTGCGACGATGCGACCGCCTGCAACTACGATGAGGACGCCAATGTCGACGACGGCTCCTGTGAGTACCCGGACGCCGGCCTCGATTGTGACGGCAACTGCTTGAACGATGCCGACGGAGATGGCATTTGCGACGAGGACGAGACCCTCGGTTGCACCGACGATCTCGCTTGCGACTTCGACCCCACCGCCACCGACGATGATGGGTCCTGCACGTACCCGGTCGACATCTACGGAACAGACTACGTGGACTGCAACGGCGAGTGCCTCGACGATGCCGACGGAGATGGCGTCTGCGATGACGAGGAGACGGCCGGTTGTACCGACCCCGACGCCTGCAATGCCGGCGATTACTCCGACACGGACAACAGCCTGTGCGACTACCCGGCTGATTTGTACGGCGTGGACAATGTCGACTGTGACGGCAACTGCCTCAACGATGCGGATGGCGACGGCGTCTGCGACGAGGACGAAGTGGAGGGTTGCCAGGACGAGACCGCCTGCAACTACGACGCCACCGCCACGGATGACGACGGTTCCTGCGAATACGCTGAAGCCGGACTCGACTGCGACGGCAACTGCCTCAACGATGCCGATGGCGACGGCGTCTGCGACGAGGACGAAGTGGAGGGCTGCCAGGACGAGACCGCCTGCAACTACGACGCCACCGCCACGGATGACAACGGCTCCTGCGAATACGCTGAAGCCGGCCTCGACTGCGACGGCAACTGCCTCAACGATGCCGATGGTGACGGAATCTGCGATGAGGATGAAGTGGGCGGCTGTGCCGATGCCGGTGCCTGCAACTTCGACGCAGACGCCACGGACGACGATGGCTCCTGTGAGTACACGAGCTGCGCTGGCTGTACCGATGCCGACGCCTGCAACTACGACGCCGACGCCACGCTCGACGACGCCTCCTGCGACTACACGAGCTGCGCGGGCTGCACCGATGCCGACGCCTGCAACTACGACGCCGACGCCACGCTCGATGACGGTTCCTGCACCTTCCCGGAAGAGGGCCTCGACTGCGACGGCAACTGCCTGGCTGACGCCGATGGCGACGGCATCTGCGACGGAGACGACCCGTGCAACGAGCCCGACATGGATGTGGTGGTCCTGCCCCTCATCCCGAACACCCTCATCGCCGACGTGACGTTGGACGGCATGCCCATCGTGGGCGCCACCGTCATCGCCACGGCCGACGGTCTGGTGGTGGGCACCGGGGTCACCTTCGAGTATGAAGGCGCCTCCTACGTCAACATGAACCTCTATCTCGAGGCGAACCAGACGGTCGCCCTGACCCTCTTCGACGCCGCCGATTGTGCCCTGTACGACCTCGACTTCGACCTGATTGCCCTCGAAGAAGGCGGTGACCTCGGCACCTTCGACGACCCGGCCGGCCTGCCTTACCTCTCTGGTGATGCCATTGAAGGCTGCATGGACGAGACCGCCTGCAACTACAACGAGAACGCCACCATTCCGGGCACCTGCGTGTACCCGGAGCAGTACTGCGGGGCGGACTACTACAACTGCGATTGCGAATGCCTCAACGACACCGACGGAGACGGCATCTGCGACGAAGCGGAAGTGCCCGGCTGCAGCGACGCACTCGCCTGCAACTACGATGACGACGCGACCGACGTGGACGACAGCCTTTGCACCTACCCGGCCGAGGACTACCTCGATTGTGACGGCAACTGCCTGTCCGACGCGGACGGAGACGGCCTCTGCGATGAAGAGGAAGTGCCCGGCTGTACCGACGAGAACGCCTGCAACTACGACGCTGGCGCCACCGACGATGACGGGTCCTGCACCTACGCTGAAGTCGGATTCGACTGCAATGGCGACCCGCTCGAGCTGGACGATTGCGATCCGGAGTGCATTGCCTTCGACCCGCCGGTCGAGGACTACACCGTGGAGTGCCTCGATGACCTCGACGGCTTGACCTGCGAGAGCCCGACTTCCGCCCTCAACACCTGCACGGGTGCGGAATACGACGAGGTGGCCTGCGTGTCCACCCCCTACAACCTGCCCTATTCCACAGGAACGGCCACCACGGCCTACGGCATGGGACCGGATGCCGCCATCCGCATCTACGGCCTCGAACTGGCCGGCATGGCCGACTCCGATTACTTCATCGAGACCGGTGACGGATTGAGCTTCACGCAGTTCGCCAATGGCGTCGCCGTCCTGGAGGGATCCGTCGCCAACGAACTCAATCCCAACCAATCCTTCGACGTCTTCTACGTGTTCGAAGACCGCACCTCCGGCGCCGACTGGGCCGCCATGGGCAAGGGATTCAAGTACATCTACACCTGCAACGACCTTCCGTTTGACGATTGGAGCATCTACATGCTCAAGAGCGACCAGAGCTACCTGCAGGGAACGGGAGACTTCGAGGGAAGCCTGCTCCAGGTCAACCACGCCCCGAGCAACGGGTACTTCGGCTTCCAGGTCGGCCTCGGTGCCAACGACCACAACTGCGAGTACGGTCTCGGCGGTTGGTTTGCCTGGGAAGGACAGATCAACGGCATGGAGGTCAACGGTGCCCTCGGTGACGTCATCACCAACCTCGATTTCGAGGATGTCGTCCCGACCGAGCTCGACCCCTGTGTGACCAACATCTACACCGTCTTCGACGACAGCTGCGGCGCCATCAACGTGACCCAGCAGGTGTGCCGCCTCGACGAGACCGCGCCCCTCTTCGACGATTGCCCGGCCGACGTGACCGTGTCCTGCACGGATGCCCTGCCCGAGGTGCCCGTCCTGACCGCGACGGACAACTGCGACGATCCCGGCAGCCCGGTCGTGACCTACCTCGGCGAGACCGTGGTCGACCAGACGTCCAGCGCCTGCTACACGTTGCAGCGCACCTGGTCCGCCATCGACCTCTTCGACAACGAGACCCTCTGCGTCCAGCTCATTCATGTGGTCGACACCGAGGCGCCGTCGATTGCCCTGACCCTGCCCGGCGACCTTCAGGTCCCCGTGTCCGCCCTGTGCGAGACCGACCTGTCCACGGACATGACGGGCATGGCCGAGGCCGTCTTCACCGACAACTGCGCGTTTGCCTCCGGCGACATCACCTACACCGACATGGTCACCGACAGCACCGCTGCCGGCTGCTACACCATTGAGCGCCAGTGGATGGCCACCGCCACGGACAGCTGTGGCAACACCTCCATGGACATGGGCATCCAGACCATCGAGGTCATCGACACCCAGGCGCCGGTCATCACGCTCAGCGCCACGCAGACGGAACTCGCCTGTGACGCATGGAACTGTGACCTCGACGCGCTCGTCGACCTCGGCCTCGTGTCCTGGACGGACAACTGCGCCATCGACACGGCCTACATCGATTGCCAGTCCATGTCGGGCGGCTGCGTGTCTCCCGTCCCGACGTGGGATGTGGCGTACACCGTCGTCGACGCGTGCGGCAACTCGACCACCACCCACCAGTTCATCCTCATGATCGACACGGTCGCTCCGACCATCGACATCACCTGCCCGGCCGATGTCGTGGTGGAATTGGATGCGGATTGCCAGGGCGAGCTCGACCCGACCCAATCCGGAGAGGTGGCCATCACCAGCACGGACAACTGCGACGCGGCGCCGACCCTCAGCTACACAATTGAGGACAGCGAGCCCGACTACACCTGCGCCGATGGCACGGGCACGTATGTGATCACGCGGACGTTCCACGCGGTCAGCACGGACCACTGCGGCAACACCGCCGAGGCGTCCTGCACGCAGGTCCTGACGGTGGTCGACGTGACCGCGCCGGTGGTGACCCTGCTCGAATGCCCGGCCGACACGGCGGTGGCCCTCGATGCCGATTGCGCCGCCGAATTCGGAACCGACCTGCTCGGCCTGCCCACCATCCTCGCTGAGGACGGCTGCGACATCGCCCCGGCCACGTTCCACTACCACGTGGATGGTCCGTCCTCCCCGCTCTGCGACGGCAGCGACGGCAGCGCCGATGGCAGCTTCAGCTTCGAGCGGACCTTCTACGCCTGGTCCATGGACGCCTGCGGCAACGTCGGCGACACCGTGACCTGCGTCCAGACCATCACGGCCCTGGATGAGACCGCGCCCGAATTCGCGTCCTTCGACCCGTATCAGGTGGCCTCCTGCGAAATGCTGACGGACGCGACCGACCCGACGCAGGTTCCGCTCGACGTGTTCGACAACTGCGACGCCGACCTCACGATCAGCATCGAGGCCTGGCCGCTCAGCGGCGTGTGTCCGGGAAGCTGGATGCGCATCTGGACGGCCACGGACGACTGTGGCAACTCCGCCATGGCCGAGCAGTACATTTCCCTTTACGACGACGAGGCGCCGGTCATCACCTGCCCGAACGACACCACGCTCACGCTCGACATGGACATCGCCGACGACACCACCACCGTGGTGCTCGGTCTGGCCACCGCGTTCGACAACTGCAGCAGCGCCGACGACATTGACATCGTCTGGAGCGACTCCGACTTCATGGTCGACTGCGATGGGGACGACGACCAGCCGGAAGGCACGATGTCCTTCACCCGGACCTTCACGGCGTATGACTTCTGCGACAACGCCGCCAGCTGCGAGCAGACCATCACGCTGCTCGACGAGCTCGGACCGATGGCCGAGGTGTCCGATGTGACCCTGCCCTGCGCCGAGTACGATCCGGCTGCGACCTACGGGGAGTTCTCCGCGATGGACAACTTCGACACTGATGTCGCGTGGAGCTGGGTCGAGGACAGCGTCTACAACCAGACCTGTGCCGGTGCCTTCATGGTCGACCGCACCTGGACGTTTGTGGACGACTGCGGCAACAGCACCGATGTTCACCAGACCCTCACCGTCTTTGACGATGTGGCCCCGGTCGTGACGTTCGGCGAAATGCTCGTCGAGATGTCCTGTGAGGACTATGACGACGCCCTGATTGACGAGAACATCCTCATCGAGGTGGAGGACGCCTGCGGAAGCGAGGTGACCATCACCTTCTTCGACACGCCCTTCAGCGGTGGATGCGTCCAGCCGGTGGGCATCTTCATGCGCACCTACACCTTCGAGGACGATTGCGGAAACGCCAACATGTTCGAGCAGTTCATCGAGCTCTACGACGACACCCCGCCGGTGGCCACGATCACCTGCCCGGCCGACACCGTGCTCGCCGCGGACGACGCCTGCAGCGCTGACCTCTCCGTCGACGCCCTCGGTCTCGCCGACGTGGTGGCCACCGACAACTGCGGCGGCGCGGCGCCGGACATCGAGATGAGCTGGACCGACCACGACACGACCACCACGTGCGCCGGCAGCTTCAGCTTCACCCGGACCTTCACGGCCACCGCCATCGACAACTGCGGCAACGAGACGACCGTCAGCTGCAGCCAATCCATCGGTGTGGCCGATCAGACGGCCCCCGATTTCGTGGAAGCCCTGCCGATGGACGAGACCGTCTCCTGCGATGCCGTCCCGGCAGCCGCCGTGCTGACCGCCACGGATGCCTGCGATGGCATGCCCTCGGTGGACTTCACGGAGACCCTCAGCGACGACGACGATTGTGCCAGCAACTACACGCTGCTCCGCACGTGGACGGCCACGGACGACTGTGGCAACGCCACCACGCACCAGCAGACGCTGACCGTCGTGGACGAGACCGCCCCCACTTGGACGGCCGACCTCCCGGCCGACACCACGGTGTCCTGCGACGCCATCCCGGCGGCCGCCATCCTCTCCGCTACGGACAACTGCGACGGTGACCTCGACGTGACCTTCAACGAAGGCGCTGCCGCCGGCGATTGCGCCCAGGGCCAGACCCTGACCCGCACCTGGAGCACGATGGACTGCGCTGGAAACAGCCTGTCCCACATCCAGACCATCACGGTCATCGACACCACAGCTCCGGTCATCACGGGCCTCCTGTCCTTCGAGATGGACTGCGAGAACTGGGGAGCGGACACCCTGTACGCCGAGGTGACGGACAACTGCGACGCGGACGTCCAACTCCAGTTGGTCTCCGAGGAGGAGTTCAGTGGATCCTGCGCGGGCAGCTTCCTGCGGACCTATGTGGCCGTGGACGCCTGCGGCAATGCGGACACCCTGATCCAGTCCATCAACCTCACCGATGAGGTGGCTCCGGAGTTCACCTTCGTCCCGGCCGACACCACGCTGTCCTGCGATGGGGATTACAGCGTGGCCGCCCTTGGATCGGCCGAAGCCGAGGACAACTGCAGCCCCACCGTGGTGGTTACGCATTCAGATGACCTCACGTTGCTCGACGACTGTGCCGGAACGGCGCTCATCGTCCGCACCTGGACGGCGGAAGACGGTTGCGGCAACAGCAAGACCGTGGACCAACTGATCACCCTCATCGACACGACCGCTCCGGCGTTCAACGAGGACCTGCCCGGTGACGCCACCGTGTCCTGCGATGACGTGCCCATGCCCGAGACCCTGACGGCATCGGACAACTGCGACCCCGCCGTCTTCGTGGAGTTCACCGAAACGGAATCCGACGAGGACCTCTGTCCGAACGACTACACCCTCACCCGGATCTGGACGGTGACGGATTGCGCCGGCAACACCACGAGCCACACGCAGCTCCTGACCGTCGTCGACGAGGACGCTCCCGTCTTCACGGCCGGCCCGCTCGACGAGCAGGTGGAGTGCGATGCCGTGCCTGCCCCGGCCGACATCACCTCCCTGCAGGCCAATGACAACTGCGATGTGGCGCTGACCTATGCCTACGAAGGGGAGACCTTCGAGGATGGCGATTGCGCCAACAGCTACACGCTCTTCCGCGAATGGTCCGCCACGGACTGCTCCGGCAACAGCACGAGCTGGGTGCAGACCCTGACGGTGGTCGACACGCAGGCCCCCGCTCTCGAGGTCACCTTCGAGGACGGTACGGCTGCGCACGACACCACGGTGTCCTGCCTGGACGAGGTGCCCCTGCTGAGCGCCTCCACGGAGGATGCCTGTGACGGCGCCCCGATGTTGAGCGCGTCCACGGACACGCTGGGACTCGACGGCTGTGGCAATGCCACGCTGGCCTTCCACTTCGAATCCGTGGACGCCTGTGGCAACCTGGCCACCGCCGACTACACCGTGACCGTGATGGACGAAGCCGCCCCGACCTGGACCGACGTCTGCGGCATCGAAAACGGCGGCTCCCTCGACGTGTGTGCCGAGGACTACACCGGCGGCAGCCTGCTGCCGGCCACCGACGCCTGCCCGGTGTCCGCCGCCGACAACTGCGGGGGTGACGTGTCCATCGAGATGACGACCACGATGGTCGGCGCCTACGCCCCGACGGACGACGTCGACCAATTCTGCACGTCCGTCACGCCGGAAGCCTTCGACGCCGACGAGACCTGCAACGGATACGACACCCACTCGGTCCGCCTCTTCAACTTCCTCGGTGACGAGTTCTACTCCACCGTCGGCGAGGGCCTCGTCAGCCAGCTCCCCAACGGCGACTGGCTGGTCGAGAAGACCGTGGTGAGCAATGCCGATCCGAACTCCGGTTGGAACGTCAGCTTCACCCTGACCGACGGCATGGACTTCGACACGTGGTCCAACCAGGACTTCCCCACCAGCTACAAGCAGGACTGCGGCAACATCCTCGACGACCACGAGAACTGGACCTACTGGTTCCTCTCGGAAGGAACGCTGACGGGATGGGGCGGTTATGAGGGAAGCGCATTGACGTGCACCCACCAACCGGCCAACCAGTTCTACCGGTTCCAGGTGGGACTCGGCGCCAACAACATGAACGAGCACTATGGCTACAGCGGGTGGTTCAACTATGCCGGTACGCACATGAGCACGCCGGTCATGGGCTCGGGTGACTTCTTCGGAGACCTCGATTGCACGCTGCCGTACCAGATTGAGTACGCCTACACGGCCACCGATTGCAGCGGAAACGCCGCCGAGTTCGGCTACACCCTGAACATCACCGGTGAGGTCTGCGACCCGGATGGTACGGGTGCCGGACTGGTCGGAACCGGATCCACAGGCACGGCCAACCTGGACGTGAACGCGTCTGCCATGGGCGAGGCCCGCGGACCCCTCCAGGTCTCGCACATCGCGCCGAACCCGACGCAGGATTACGCCCAGATTGCCTTCCAGTCCCTGGAACCGATGCGCCTTGAGGTGAGCCTGTACGACGCGTCCGGCCTGTTCATCCAGACCCTCTTCGAAGGACAGGTGGAGAAGAACCAGAACTACATCCTCGACATCGAGGCCGCAGCACTGCAGAGCGGTGTCTACCAGCTGCGCATGAACGCGCGGAATGCGACCGTCGTGAAGCAGTTCCTCGTGACCGATTGATCTTGATGGGTCAAGACAAATCCGGCCAACCCCCTGCCCTACGGGGCGGGGGGCACAGCCCCCGACCCGGCCCTTCCATGACCTTGAAGCCCGCGTGCATCCCTCCAGATGAAACAAACCGCTTCCCTCGTACTTTTCTTTCCATGACCCCTTCGTTTCACCACCACCACCGCTCCCTCCTCCTCGTGGCCTTCCTGTTTGGCCTGTCCATGGCCGGTCAGGCGCAGTGGCCGTACAACCCTGACGCCGATGGCGACAGCCTGATCGGTTCAGGCGACATCATCGAGTTGCTCACGCTGTTCGGCATGCCATGGGAGGGAGAAGGCATCCTTGGAATCGAAAGCGGGGGAACGGGCGCGGCATCCGTCGATGCGGCCCGGGACTCCCTCGGACTCAGCTTCATTTCGGACTCGGTCACCACGCAGGGCATCAACACCTACGTCTGGACGTGGGTCGAAGATGACCTGCGCGTGACGGGCGGGATGGCGCAAGGGCGCAATGTCACGGCAACCGGCTCCTTTGCCTCCGCCTTGGGCGATGGCAGCGACGCTCCAGGCAATTACAGCCACGCCACCAACCGCAACAACACGGCCTCGGGCACGTGTTCGAGCGCCATGGGAGAAGGCACGGAAGCGACCGGAACCGCCGCGCATGCCCAGGGCATGTTCACCGATGCGACCGGCACCACGGCCCACGCCCAGGGGTACAACACCAAGGCATTCGCCAATTACTCCCACAGCGAGGGCTACGGCTCACAGGCCACCAACACCGCAGCCCACGCAGAGGGGTGGAACACCATCGCGTCCGGACTCTTCAGCCATGCCTCCAACCGGAACACCGTCGCGGACGCCACCTGCGCCCACGCCGTCGGCGAAGGCACCCAGGCGACGGCGGACGCCGCCGCCAGTGAGGGCTACTACACGGTGGCCTCCGGATTCGCGGGCCACGCCGAGGGCTACCAGACCGAAGCCAGCGCCTACGCCTCCAGCGCCGGTGGCTACTACACCCTCGCCGACCAGGCATACCAGACCGCAGTCGGCAAATACAACGCCGCCAGCCAGGCCGGTGTGCTGTTCTCTGTCGGAAACGGCACGGCGACCGACATGCGGTCCGACGCCCTGCAGGTCCACGAGGACGGTCACGCGGTCCTCGCCGGTGACCTCGAATTCGGTGGCGTCAGCCTGCAAGACACCCTGTCCAGCCTCCACGACCGGATCACGGCGCTTGAAGCGGCCCTCGAAGCCCTCGTGCTCGAGCTGACCGCTCCGCAAAACGACTGAGCCCCTGGCTTCATTTTTCTGCCATCGGTTGCGTGGCTTTCCTTAATTTCGCGCCGATTCTTCGCGGAATTCCCCATGGTGTAATGGCAACACTACTGATTTTGGTTCAGTCATTCTAGGTTCGAGTCCTAGTGGGGAAACCACGAAGTGCAAGGCGAAAGTCAATGCAACCGCACGGAGACCGGCACCTCAGGTGACCGGTCTTTTTCATTTCATGCCGACCTTGTCCGGCGATGGAAAACGACGTCCTCAACCTGATTGGAGGGGTCGAGCAACCTGCCCTCGGCGGGGAATGGCTTGACAATGTGGAACCGGCCACCGGCCAAGCCTACGGGCGCATTGCCCGGTCCGGTGCCGAGGACGTGGACGCCGCCGTGCAGGCAGCCCGGGCGGCCTTTCCCGAATGGCGGTCGTGGTCGCCTGCCGACCGCCGGGCCGTTCTCAACCGGTTGGCGGACAAGGTGGCGGAACACGCCGCGATGCTGGCCGAAGCGGAAGCGAGGGACAACGGCAAACCCGTTTCGCTCGCCTCGGCCGTGGACATTCCCCGGGCGGAACAGAACCTTCGCTTTTACGCCTCTGCCGCCGAGCAATTTGCCAGCGAAAGCCACACCATGGGCGATGGCACCGTCAACTACACCTTGCGCAAGCCGCTGGGGGTCGTCGGATGCATCAGCCCTTGGAACCTGCCCCTCTACCTGTTCACGTGGAAGATTGCGCCCGCCCTGGCCAGCGGCAACTGTGTGGTGGCCAAGCCGAGTGAGGTGACCCCGATGACCGCCTTCCTGCTCGGCCGGTGGGCCAAGGAAGTCGGCTTGCCCGACGGCGTGCTCAACATCCTTCACGGCCTCGGGCCGGAAGTCGGACAGGCGATGGTCGACCACCACCACATCCGCGCCATCAGCTTCACGGGAGGGTCCGCCACAGGTGCCGCCATTTCGGCCGCTGCCGCCCCCAAATTCAAGAAGCTCTCCCTCGAACTCGGCGGAAAGAACGCCACGGTCGTCTTCGACGATGCCGACTTCGACGACGCCTTGAACACAGCGGTCCGGGCCGCTTTTGCCAACCAAGGCCAGATCTGCCTTTGCGGATCCCGCATCCTCGTGCAGGACACGATCTACGAGAAGTTCCGGGATGCGATGGTGGCCAAGGTGTCCAGGATGCGCATCGGAGACCCCATGGACCCCGCGACCCGCATGGGCGCCGTCGTCTCCCGGGCCCACCGCGACAAGGTCCTCGCGGCCATCGCCACAGCGCGCGGAGAAGGCGGCACCATCCTCTGCGGTGGCGGCCGGCACCAGCCGGGAGAGCCCCGGCTCAAGGGCGGATTCTTCGTCCAACCCACCCTGATCGAAGGGCTCGACCACACCTGCGTCACCAACCGGGAGGAGATCTTCGGGCCGGTCGCCACGCTGCAGCCCTTCCGCGATGAACGCGAGGCCCTCGGCCTGGCCAACGCCACCAAATACGGCCTGTCGGCATCCGTCTGGACACGGGACCTCCAGCGGGCCCACCGCGTGGCCGCCGGCATCGACACCGGCATGGTCTGGATCAACTGCTGGCTCGTCCGCGACTTGCGGACGCCCTTTGGTGGCACCCGCCAATCCGGTGTCGGACGGGAAGGCGGCTACAACAGCATGCGCTTCTTCACCGAGCCACAGAACGTCTGCGTCAAGCTGTAAGGGCCGGTCTGGGCCTGCCCCTCTGCGCCTGACCGCGCGCAATCCACAGGGCCGGGTGGGGCAAACCATTGACAGGGCGGGCCATGGCGCCATCCTGTGCGCGACTTTCACATCATGATCTTCCGTCATTCGACCCTGTGGGTGGGGCTGTCCATCCTGTTTGTCACCGGCTGCGTTCCCATGAGCCAATTCGCAGAAGTGCGCGACGACCGCGATGCGCTCGACGAGGACTTCACCACGCTGACCGAACAGGCGGAGGCCCTGCGCCTCTCCCTCGAGGAAAAGGAAGGCCAGGCCATCGAAGATGCCCGCCGGATGGCGGCGCTGGAAGCGGACACCAGCCGCTGTGGAACCGGCCTGCGCAGCTGTCAGGCGCGCAACGCCGAGCTCGAGGCGCTCAACGCCATGCTCACCGACGAACTCGAGCGGAAGCAGTCTGCGTCGGGCGCCGAACAGGCCGCCTTGCTGTCCGAGCTGCAGCGGATCCGGGCGGACCTGCAATTCCAGGAGGACAGCCTGCTTGCCCTGGAGCGCGACCTGCGCGACCGCGAGGCCCGGGTGGCCGAACTCTCCCGGATGCTCGAGGCCCAGAAGTCCGCAGGAGAGGCCCTGAAGGCCAAGCTCAGCGATGCCCTGTTTGCCTTCCGGAATCGTGGTCTGGAAGTGGAGGAGCGGGACGGAAAGGTCTATGTGCGCCTCGCCTCGAAGCTGCTCTTCGCCTCAGGCAGCACCGCCATCGACCCGGATGGACGCGAAGCCTTGATCGGACTGGCCCGCGCCATCGAAGGCGAGACCGGATTCGAAATCGTCGTGGAAGGCCACACGGACGACGTGGCCTTCAACCGGCCAAGCTCTCCCCGCAACAACTGGGAACTCAGTGTCCTCCGGTCCACGGCTGTGGTCGAGGTGCTCACCGCCAACAGCGGCCTCGACCCCGCCTTGCTGACGGCCGCAGGCCGAAGCGAATTCCACCCACGCGATCCCGAGGACCGCAACCGGAACCGCAGGATCGAAGTGGTGCTCAGCCCGAAACTGGACGGACTGTACGACCTGTTGGACGAGTGATCAGTTGATCGGGAGCAGGAAGGAACCCTGGGCGATGCTGATGCCGCCGGTTCCGTCGCTGCCGATCAGGCTTCCGCCGAAGGTGCCCACCACGATGCCGCCGGCTTCCGGCAGGATGTAGAGGATCTCCACGGTGAAGTTGGCGCCGGGTTGCGCAGAGGTGTACATCTGTCCGCCCGGTGCGTTGTAGGTGCAGACCCCGGCCGGGGCGCTGGATTCGTTGAGGGCAATCTGGGCGCCGGCGATCCAGCCCACGCTGGGCTCCGGCAAGGTCATGCCGATGGCGTCGGTGGTGATGGACACTCCACCCACGTTGAGGGTGGTGCCATCGAGGCTGCAGGTCGTCTCGAAGTCGGCCACCAGTTCCGTGCCGTTGGCCTTCCAGTCCATCGTGCCATCGCAGGGGGGGCAAATGGTGCCGCCGCAGTCGATGTACAGTTCGTCTCCGTCGAGCAGGCCGTTGGTGCAGTCACCGTCGGTCGGGCAGGCGGGACAATCCGGTCCGCCACAATCCACGCCGAGCTCCTCGCCGTTGAGCAGTCCGTCGTCGCAGCTCGGGCAGGGCTCGCAATCCGGGCCGCCGCAGTCCACGTCGATTTCGTTGCCGTTGAGCAGTCCGTCCCCGCAAAGCTCCCCGCAATCGATGCCGGTGTCTCCGCCACAGTCGATGCCGGTCTCGCCGGGATCGAGCTGGCCATTGAAGCCGACATCACAGGGGGCACACTCTCCGCCGCAGTCCACCCACTGCTCACCGAGGACCTGGTCCCAGACGCCATTCTCACAGGGATCGCAAGGCTGGCAAATCGGGCCGCCACAGTCCACCAGTTCCTCCCCGTTGTTGAGGATGCCATCGAAGCAGTTCGGCGGGATGAGGTTGTCATCGTTGAGGCAGGACGTGCCGAGGACGATGGCGAGAAGGGCGAAGGCGCCGAGAGCGGGATTGGGAAGGCGGAACGAGGACATCGTTGTATCTTTCAGGCTGCGCAAATTAAGGGAGTTCGCTCCGATTTGAACGCGTCTCCGAGCTGAAGACGCGGGAGTTGTACCCCAGCGCTGCCCTGCCCGATGACCCATCCTCCTCGCGTTCCTCCTGCTGATTGGTCCCCACGCGAACACGACGGGGTCCAAGCGGGGAACGTGGACACGGAGACCTTGGTTGCACGGATGCTCACACTCCGCGGCATCGATGCGGACCAGCAGGACGGCTTCTTCCGCCCGGATCTGGACGACCTGCACGACCCGCTGCTGATGCTCGGGATGGAGCAGGCCGTGGACCGGCTGATGCTGGCTCAGCGACGGGGAGAGCGCATCATGGCCTACGGAGACTACGACGTCGACGGGGCCACCTCGGTGGCGTTGGTCCAGGAATTCTTGGAAAACAACGGGTTCGACGTCGTCCCCTACATCCCCGACCGGTACAGCGAGGGCTACGGGCTCTCCGAGGAGGGCGTCCAGTCCGCCTCGGCCACGGGATGTGGCATCATCATCACCCTCGATTGCGGCATCCGCGCCGTGGACCGGGTCAAGGATGCCCGCGACCGCGGCATCGACGTCATCATTTGTGACCACCACCTCCCCGGTGGAGCCATGCCCGAGGCCCACACGATCCTGAACCCGAAGCAACCGGACTGTCCCTACCCCTTCAAGGAGTTGAGCGGATGCGGCGTGGCGTTCAAATTGATCCAAGCCCTGACGGACCGCATCGGCCTGTCCCCGTGGAGTGCATATGATGGCCTCGACCTCGTGGCCCTGAGCATCGCTTCGGACCTCGTCGAGGTGACCGGGGAGAACCGGGTCCTGCTTCACCACGGGCTCAAGACCATTTCGCGGAATTCCCGGCCGGGCATCCGGGCCCTGCTTCAAATCGTGCACTGCACACCCGACTACCTGACGGTCCGGGACATCATTTCGAGGATCAGCCCGAGAATCAATGCGGCCGGCCGCATGGCGCGCGCCACGGAAGCCGTGGATCTGCTGACCGCGCGAAACGAGCAGAGGGCCGCTGAATTGGCCCTCAACCTCGACCGGCTCAACAACATCCGCCGCTCCTATGACGAGCAAGTGACCGCCGCCGCCATCCAGCAGTTGGCGGAGCGTCCCGAATTCCAGCACATCAACGTCGTCTGGGGGAAGAACTGGCACCGCGGGGTCATCGGCATCGTGGCCACGCGGCTCATCGAGCACCGCTATCGCCCCAGCGTCGTGATCAGCGATGACAACGGTGTCCTGGTCGGCAGCGCCCGGTCCACCCCCGGACTGGACATCCATGCGCTCATCCGGGAGTGCAAGGAACACCTCGTCCAATACGGGGGACACGCCATGGCCGCCGGCATCACCGTCAAGCCCGACGCGGCCGACGCCTTCGCCACCGCGCTGGATGCCGCCGTGGGCCGGGAGCTTCAAGCCGTCAGCAAACGGGAGCCGCGGCACTATGACATGGAGGTGTCCATCGCCCAGTGCACGCCGGACCTCATCAAGCGACTGCGCAAGTTCGAGCCATTCGGCCCCGGGGCCCCAGCGCCCGTCTTCCTCGCCCGCGATGTCCGCCTCGCCCACCCACCGCGACAGGTGGGCAAGGATGGCCGGCACCTCCGGCTGTCCATGGATGCGGGTGGAGGCGCCACACTCGATTCTGTGGGGTTCGGCATGGGCCATCGCCATGCTGCGCTCGCCGCTGCGGAGCGCGTCGATGTCGTCTTCCGGGTCGAAACGGAATGCTATCGGGGGGTCCTGCAGCCGCGCATCACCCTCCTCGACTTCTGGTCCGACCGGCACTGAGGCCGGTCAGCGCCCCGCACCCAACTCGCCGAGGTCTTCCTTCGCGGGATTCAGGATGACGGTGTTGAAATGCTTGGCCAGCAGCATGACGCGGGCGGATACCGACATCTTTCGGCGCAGCAGGTCCTTCTCCTCTTCCTGAGGGTTCTCCGATGTGGAGGGGTCTTCCGCCATCTCTTCCAGCCTCCGGGTGATCCGCGCGCCTTCAAAATGCGCCTCGTCCATCATCAGCCTCAACAGGGCGCCGCGCATGGCCTCCTTGAGGTTCTGCTCCTCGGTCTCCGGCCGGATGCTGTGCCGCTTGGTCCAATTCTCGCTGAGGGAAAACTCCGAGATGGCGAGGTCGGCCATCAATTCCGCCACCTCCTTCTCGGACGAGGCAAAATCCTCGAGGCCCGGGATGTGGCCGGCGCTGATCTGTTCCCTGAAATGGGTCAACACGCCGTCCACCACAGGATGCCGAATCGCAACGCGGGAGGTGTCCAGCTCAATGAGCAGGACTTCGGCAAGGCTAACCTCCACCGTGTTCGGCTCATCGGATTCTGCGCCTCCGGCCTCTGCTTCCGTGCCCTGCGCGCCCTCGCTCTCCGCATCCGCCTGGACCTCCGGGGGCAGGTCCACCGTCACTTGGTGCCGGCCGTAATGGAGCAGCAAGCGCAGCAGGTCGACCTCGCGGCCGCCGCGGCCCACTCGCCCGATGAGGCGCGCCGCGCTGAACGGGGCGTCCGCCTCGGGCGCAATGGACGGAAGGGGCGCATTGGCCTTCTTCTCCAGCACCGCTCGCGCCTGCCGCCCGAGCTCGCCCAAGAGGTCGTCGACCTCCATGCCAAGCCGGCGCGCGCTTTCCTGCACGTAGACCGTCCGCTTCAGCTCATCGGGCACCTCGGCGATGCTCTTGACGACGCTGCGCACCAGCTCGGTCCGCTTCAGCGGGTCTCCTTGCGCCTCCTCGTCGAGCAGGTCGATCTTGAAGCGGATGAAATCCTGGCTGTGGGTGTCCAACCAGGCCAGCAGGTCTTCCTGGCCCAAGCGCTTGGCGAACGTGTCGGGGTCCTCCCCGTCGGGCAGCACCGCGACCTTGACGTCGAGTCCTTCACCCAGCACGATGTCCACCCCGCGGATGGCGGCGCGCAGGCCTGCCGGATCCCCGTCGAAGAGCATCGTGATGTTCTTGCTGAACCGGCGCAACAGCCGCACCTGCTCCACGGTCAGGGCGGTGCCGGAACTGGCGACCACGTGCTCGACGCCCGCCTGCCGCATGGCCATGACGTCCGTGTAGCCCTCGACGAGGATGGCGCGGTCCGCCTTGACGATGGCGTTGCGGGCCAGGTGGATCCCATAGAGCGCCCTCGACTTGTCGTAAAGGGGACTCTCCGGGCTGTTGACGTATTTGGGAACCTTCTTGTCGGTCTTCAGCGTGCGGCCGCCGAAGCCGATGAAGCGGCCGGTCACGTCCCGGATGGGGAACATCACGCGGCCGCGGTAGAAATCGTAGAGCGTGCCGTCCTCGCGCTTCTTGCACAGGCCGCTCGACAGCAGCCACTTTTCCTGGTACCCGGCCTTGGCGGCCGCCCGGGCCATGGCCCCGTCTTCGCCCCACGGCGTGTCCGGGCAGTAGCCGATGGCGAAGTCGGAGAGGGTCGCATCGCCGAACCCCCGCTGGCGGAGGTATCCGAGCCCGACGCTTTTGCCCTCTCCCGTTTCAAGGAGTTGCTCCGTGAACCACTTCTGGGCCCAGGTCGCCAAATTGGCCAAGCTCTCCCGCTCGGTCTGCTCCGCCTGTTCCTCGGCGGTCAGTTCGCGCTCCTGGATCTCAATCCCGTACTTCCTCGCGAGCCACCGCAAGGCTTCCGGGTAGGAGAGCTTCTCGTGCTCCATCAGGAAGGTCACGGCACTGCCGCCCTTGCCGGAGCTGAAATCCTTGAAGATGCCCTTGCCCGGCACCACGTAGAAGGACGGGGTCTTCTCGTTGGTGAACGGACTGAGACCGCGCATGCTCGTCCCACTCTTCTTGAGCTGGACGAACTCACCGACCACCTCTTCGATGACGGTGGCCTGCATGATGGCGTCGACGGTGTCCTTCGGGATCATGGGGGCGAAAAACGGACAGGAAAGGTAGGGCTTGCGACGCGTCCCCCACGCCCCACTGACCACCCGGAATCCGTCAGTCGGCGATCAGCTTGAACCCCTTGCCGTGGACGTTCAGGATCTCGACCCGACCGTCGGCCTTGAGGTGTTTCCGGAGCTTGGCGATGTACACGTCCATGCTCCGGCCATTGAAATAATTCGCATCGCCCCAGATGGCATTGAGCGCATACTCCCGCTCCAGCAGGGCGTTCTTCGCCTTGGCCAGCAGGAACAGCAGCTCGTTTTCCTTGGTGGTCAACCGCTGGACCTCATCGCCATTGCGCAGCTCCTGCCGGTTGTAGTCGTAGGTGTAGAGGCCAATGGTCATCTCGCCCACCTCGTCCTCGGTGTCGGGCAGCGCGGCCGACCGGCGGAGGATGGCCTCGATCCGGGCCTCGAGCTCGTCCATGGAGAACGGCTTCGTCATGTAGTCATCGGCCCCCACCTTGAAGCCCTGCAGGGTGTCCTCCCGTTGGCTCTTGGCCGTGAGGAAGAGAATGGGGACATGCCGGTTCAGGCCCCGGATCTCCTCGGCCACCTGGTACCCATCCTTGACGGGCATCATCACATCGAGGATCACGAAATCGTAGGAACCGACACGGAAGTTGCGCACGCCTTCGGCGCCGTCCTGCGCCCAGGTGGCGTTGTATCCCTTGCGGGTCAGGAAATCGGAAAGGAGTTTGCCGAGGTTCGGGTCGTCCTCGCAGAGCAGGATGTCGAGCTGTTGTTTCATGCGGTCGTCGATTGGGGAAAGACTAGGGTAAACGTGCTGCCCTCCCCGGGTGTACTCACAACGTCAATTCGGGCTCCATGTTGCTGCATGACGGCATGCACGTAACTGAGGCCGAGGCCGAAGCCCTTGACGTCGTGAACATTCCCGGTGGGCACACGATACAGCTTGTCAAAAACCTTGCCAAGGTGTTCCCGGGCGATGCCGATGCCATTGTCGGTGAAGGCCGCATGCAACTCCCCGGGCTCATTCCAGGTCCGGACGGTCAACCGCGGGGACTCGCCACCGTACTTGATGGCGTTGTCGACAAGGTTGAACACCACGTTCATCAAATGGGTCCGGTCGCCATCGATGAGCGGATCCGTCGCGGCCAGCTGGGAGGCGGTGCCGCCGCCCTGCTTCTTGATGTGGATGGCGTGGTTCCTGAGCACATCCTTGAGGAGGTCATGGAAATTGACCCGTTGGCGGAACAGCTCCAGCTCGCCCTGATCGAGCATGGCGGCACGCAGCACATTCTCGACCAGCTGCCCCAGCCGCTTGTTCTCGGACCGAATCAGGCCGACGTAATACCGCACATTGTCCTGGTCTGCCGACATGGCAGGGTCCAACAACGCCTCTCCCGCCAGTCCAATGGTGGAAATGGGGGTCTTCAGCTCGTGCGTCATGTTGTTGATCAGGTCGCTCTTGAGCCGGTTGAGGCGCTCGGCCTTGCGGAGACCGTTGGCCGCATAGAGTGTGAACAGCACCAGAACCACCATGAGGAGCAGGTTGGCGGTCAACTCCACCCACATGTTGCCGGCGAGCTTCAGGTTCTTTCTCGGGAAGTGAACCGTGTAGAGCTGGACGTCCTCGAGGTTTCGGATCTGTCCGGCGGCAATGCGGTACCCCTCTTCCTGGAACCGCTCAAGCAGGTCGACGTCCTCGTCCCGAAGGAACACGGGCCGGCCATACCGGTCGAGCAGGGCCGAACGGAATTCGAAGTCCACGTTGCGGTTGTCCAACACCGAGCGCAACAGGCTGTCGGCCAATTCCACGCCCTTCTCCCGCATCTCCGCCGCCGCCGCACGGGCCTCCGCCAGGCTGTCTGCCCGCGGGCCGGAGGCAGGGGCCAATCCCGGTGAAGGAGGCAGGGGAAATTCGACGGGGCTCAGCGACAGGACCGACTGTACCTCCACGAGGGCCGTCCTCGCCTGCTCGTCGAACAAGTCACTGCGGGCCTCGACGAGGGCCCGCATCCAGCTGAACTGCAGCGCGAGCAGCCCCACGAGAAGGCCGCCCATTCCCGCCACCAGAATTGTGGTCCGTCTCTGCTGCATGCCGTAAAATTACAGGCAGGTCCACCGCATCCTTCCCCGAACTATCTTTGCACCCCTCGAACGAGCGCCCATGCACGACTCTCCCATCCGAATCCTCGCAGGATCCGCTTCGCAGGACCTCGGTTCCCGCATTGCCATGGGCTACGGGGAACCCCTCTGCACCGTCAAGCACACCGTCTTCAGCGACGGGGAGTTTCGCGTCAGCATCGAGGAGACCGTGCGCGGCAAGGAGGTGGTCATCGTGCAGAGCACGTTCCCGCCGTCCGACAACCTGATGGAGCTCCTGATGCTCATCGATGCGGCCAAGCGGGCTTCGGCCAAGCGCATCGTGGCGGTCATCCCCTACTTCGGATTTGCCCGTCAGGACCGCAAGGATGCGCCCCGTGTCGCCATCGGCGCCAAGCTGATCGCCAACATGCTGACCGCGGCGGGTGTGGACCGGGTCATCACCATGGACCTCCACGCCGATCAGATCCAGGGCTTCTTCGAAGTTCCGGTGGACCACCTCTACGGATCGGCAGTCTTCCTGCCCTACCTCGAGGCCATGAACACGGACAACCTGCTGATCGCCACCCCGGACACGGGCGGCACGAAGCGGGCCAACGCCTTTGCCAAGTACCTCGGTGTCGACATGGCCATCTGCTACAAGCAGCGCAAAGTCGCCAACCAGGTGGACAGCATGCGGGTCATCGGCGACGTCGAAGGCAAGGACGTGGTCCTCGTGGACGACATCTGCGACACCGCTGGCACCCTGACCAAGGCCGCTGGGCTCATGATGGAGCACGGCGCCGCCACGGTTCGTGCCGTCTGCACCCACCCGGTTCTGTCCGGCCCCGCGTATGAGCGGATCGCCGACAGCGCCCTCACTGAGCTGGTCGTGACCGACAGCATTCCGCTGCGGGACGACAAGCCCACCGACAAGATTACCGTGCTCGGTTGTTCGGACCTGTTCTCCACCGTCATCCGGTGCCTGGTCCAAAACGAGAGCATCAGTTCGCATTTTCTCATCACCTAAATCACAACCATGAAAACTGCTTCATTGAGCGGCTCTCCGCGAGAGGGCGTAGGGAAGAAGGATGCAGCCGAACTGCGCGCCAAGGGACAGGTTCCCGGGGTGCTGTACGGCGGCTCCGAGCAGGTTCATTTCCACGTGAACGAGGTCCAGCTGAACAAGCTGATCTTCACGCCGGAGACGTACCGCCTCCAATTCGAAGTCGGCGGGGCCACCCACGACTGTGTCGTCCAGGACATCCAGTTCCACCCGGTCACCGACCGCATTGTCCACATCGACCTGCTTCAGGTCTTCCCGGACAAGCCGATTCGTGTCAAGCTGCCTGTCGGAACCGAGGGAGCCAGCGTCGGCGTCCGGAACGGTGGTCGTCTGCACATCGTCTACCGCCGCCTGCCGGTGGTCGGACTCGCAGACCAGATTCCGGAATCCGTGATGGTGGACATCAGCAGCCTCGACATCGGTGACTCCCTCCGCGTGGGCGATCTGAGCGTCGAGGGATGCCAGATTCCGCTGAACGAGTCCGCCGTTGTGCTCGGCGTCAAGCGCACCCGTGCTGCCATGTCTGCTGCCGCAGGCGAGGAAGTGGCTGAAGGCGCTGAGGCTGCCGAAGGCGGCGAGGAGTAATCCCACTCCTTCATGAAGTACCTGCTGGTCGGCCTCGGGAATCCCGGGGCCGAGTATGCCCGCACGCGCCACAACATCGGGTTCATGGCCCTCGACGCCATGGCCCGGAAAGCCGAGGTGGCCTTCAAGGCCGATCGCCTTGGCGATGTGGCGCGGTGCAAGCACAGGGGCAGGCAACTCGTGCTCTTGAAGCCGTCGACCTTCATGAACCTCAGCGGCAAGGCCGTCCGGCATTGGTTGGACGCCGAGAAGCTGGGGGTGGACCGCTTGCTGGTCATCACCGACGACATCCATCTGCCCTTCGGTACGTTGAGGTTGCGGGGCAAGGGCAGCGATGGAGGGCACAATGGCCTCAAGGACATCCAGGCCGTTCTCGGCCAATCGAACTATCCGCGTCTTCGCTTCGGCGTCGGTGCGGATTTCGGGCCGGGCCGGCAAGTGGACCACGTGCTCGGGTCCTTCTCAGCTGAGGAGGAGGGCGCGATGGACGAGCGGCTGAACAAGGTCATCGACCTGATGCACAGCTTCGCCTTTGTCGGCCTTCAGCGCACCATGAGTGCGTTCAACAACACCTGAATCCGGTCAACCCGGCTGGTGGCCGTACAGGCCCTGTTCGCGAATGACCTCGGCCGCTGCATCGGGCAGCAAGTACCGGGCGGACTCGCCCTTGGACAGGGCCGACCGCAGGTAGGTGCTGGAAATGCTGATGATCGGTGCAGGGCTCATCACGATGTGCTCCCCATCGGGACTCACGGTTCCGGCGACCCCGGAAGGCTCCCCCTCGCTCAGGGCGCGGGGGTAGACGAGAAAGCCGAACCGGTCGACCAGCTCCTTCCACCGTGCCCACTGCTGGAGGGTGCGCAGGTTGTCCTCCCCGATGATGATGCGGAAGGTCGCGTCCGGATGACGGCGCGTCAGGAAATCCATGGTGTGTGCGGTGTAGTTCGGCCGGGGCAGTCCGAATTCCACGTCTTCCGCAAGGAGCCGATCGTTGTCCGCGACGCTCCGCCGCACCATCTCCAACCGGTCCGCTTCGGGCGCAAGGTCTGCAGCGGCCTTCATGGGGTTGTGGGGCGTGACCACGAACCGAACCTCATCGAGCCCGTGGTGGGTCAGCATGTGCTGGGCGATGATCAGATGCCCGGTGTGGATCGGGTTGAAGGAGCCGAAATACAGACCGACGTTCATGCCTCCACCCGCTCCGGACCGAGGAATTCCTCGGCCAATTTGGTCAGATCGCCACAGGCCGTCTCCAGGTCGTCGTTGACGAGGATGACATCGAAATGCGCTGCCCGGCCCAACTCGCGCTCGGCCTTGGCGAGGCGACGGACGATGTCCTCCTCGCTGTCCGTCGCGCGCAGGCGGAGGCGATGCTCGAGGACCTCGAGGCTGGGGGGACTCACAAACACGGACCGGATGTGGTCCCCGAGAATCTCCTTGAGCCGGATGCCGCCTTCGACGTCCACGTCGAACACGACGTGCTGGCCCGCCTTCCAGACCTGCTCCACGGCCTCGCGCAAGGTGCCGTACAGGCGGCCGTCATAGACCTCCTCCCATTCGAGGAATTCGCCGCGGTCGACCCTTTCCCGGAACGCCTCGGTGGTCAGGAAATGGTAGTCGATACCGTCGCGCTCGGTTCCGCGAGGGGACCGGTTGGTGGCGCTCACGCTGAAGGCCACATCCGCGCGATCCGCCATGAGGCGGCGCACCAGCGTGGTCTTTCCGGCACCCGATGGTGCGGAGAACACCAGCGCCTTGCCGGTGGCCTCGAACGGGGTGGGGCGGGGGGCGATGTCGGCGTCCATCACAAGGCGTTCAGGATCTGTTCCTTGATTTTCTCGAGCTCGTCCTTCATCTGGACCACGAGCCGTTGCATGCCCGCATCCTGGCATTTGCTGCCGAGCGTGTTGATCTCGCGGCCGATTTCCTGGGCGATGAAACCGAGCTTCTTGCCCTGCCCTGCGTTGCCGTCCAGCATCTCCATGAAGTAGGTGCAGTTCGCTTCGAGGCGGACCAACTCCTCGGTTACGTCGAGCTTTTCCATGTAGAAGATGAGCTCGTGCTCGAAGCGGTTCTCGTCGATCCGGTCGCGGGGCAAGTCGGCTTCGAGGTGGTCCCGAAGGCGGGCGCGCGTGCGCTCGGACCGCGCCTCCAGCAGGGGCTTCAACTCGCCGCGCAAGGCCTCGATGGCCCCCACGCGCTGGCGAAAGTCCTGTTCGAGGACAACGCCTTCCTGCGTGCGGTAGGCGATGAACTGCTCCGAAGCGGATGCCACCAGGGCCTGCAGGGCTTCCCATTCGCCTTCCTCCAACGTGTCCTTGGTGGCGCTGACCGCGTCGGGAAAGCGCAGCGCAGACTGGAATTGCTGCAACCGGCCTTCCACATGGCCCGCCGGAACGCCATTGGCCTCGAACAACGGCGTCAGTTGGTCGACGTACTGCTGGACCAACCCGGTGTTGACCTCATGGCGGACATCGGACGCATCGGATTCGAAGTGGATGAGGAGGTCGGATTTGCCTCGGCCCACCGCCTTGCCCACCTGCTTCCGGAGCTCCATCTCGTGCGGACGGAACCGGGAAGGCATGCGGACGGACAGGTCCAAACCCTTGCCGTTCAGCGATCGGACCTCCACCGTGTACTTCCGCGCCCCAATGTGCGCCTCGGCCTTTCCGTAGCCGGTCATGGACAGGATCATGCCGCAAAATACACCTGTGACCCCGCCCGGCATTCCACGCGGTCTGAACGGTACCTTCGCGGCCATGGCCGGCCTTGCGTCGATACGTCAACCAGTGGACCGCGAGATGCGCGAGTTCCAAGGGCACTTCAAGGAGGCCATGCGCACTTCGGTGCCCCTGTTGGACCACATCACCCGCTACATCGTCAAGAGCCGGGGCAAGCAAATGCGCCCGATCCTGGTGTACCTGACGGCCCAGGCGTGCGGTGGCACCACCGAGCGCAGCCATGTGGCGGCCACGCTGATCGAACTGCTGCACACCGCCACGCTCGTCCACGACGATGTGGTCGACCGGGCCGAAACCCGCCGGGGCTTCTTCTCCATCAACGCGCTCTGGAAATCCAAGATCGCCGTGCTCGTCGGGGACTACCTCCTCTCCCGGGGCCTGCTGATTTCGATGGAGCGCGATGCGGTCGACCTGCTGCGCATCACCTCCCGTGCGGTGGAATCCATGAGCGAAGGCGAGCTCCTGCAAATCGAGAAGGCGCGGCGATTGGACATCACCGAGGAGGTCTACTTCGACATCATCCGCCGGAAGACCGCTTCGCTCATCGCCGCCTGCTGTGCTGCCGGGGCCGCCAGTTCCGGAGCCGACGAGGACCGGGTGGAGTACATGCGGGCCTTTGGCGAAGCCGTCGGCATCGCGTTCCAGATCAAGGACGACCTGCTCGACTTTGCCCCCACCAGCGCCACGGGCAAACCCAAGGGGGGCGACCTCAAGGAGCGGAAGATGACGCTGCCCTTGATCCACACGCTGCAGATGCAATCGCGCGGCGAACGGAAGCGCATGATCCGCGACATCAAGCGCAGTGCCACGCGGCCGGAGGTGGCGTCCGCCCTGCTCGCGGACATCGAAGCCGGACCCGGCATCCGGTATGCCGAAGAGAAGATGGCCGAGTACCGGGACCGCGCCATCGCCATGCTGCAGGACCTCCCTGCCTCGCCCGCACGGGAGGCGCTGGCCGAGCTGGTCCACTTCACCACATCCCGACGCAAATGAAGCCGACGCATTCCCTGCTCCTGACCCTGTTGCTGCTCGCCGCCGGTTGTGCCAACCCGGTGGAGGAGAAGGTCACGGCGACGTGGCCGGACGGTTCCAGAAAGGAGGTCCACCTCACGGAGGAGGGGCTGGAGGGCCATGAAATCCAGCAATTCCACGCCAACGGAAAGCTCCACGTGCGGGGCCGGCTGGTGGACGGGCAACGCGATGGCACCTGGAACACCTACCGGGAGAACGGGCAGCCGTGGAGCCAGGTCGACTATGCGGCCGGTGTGAAACAGGGCCTCTTCCGCACGTGGCACGCCAACGGCATGCCGCACATCGAAGGGCAGCACGAGGCCGGCCAGCGCGCGGGGAAGTGGGACTTCTTCGACGACACCGGACAGTTGAATGAGACCCTCGATTTCGCCGACGGCGAGGGCACCCCGAATTGAACGGCGTCCTGTGGGTGAATCGCCTGCGGCGCGCACACGGAGGACCGTCCTGCACGCGTTCCTTTGTGGCATGCGATCCTCGGTTTCCTGCTTCTTGACGTTCGGTCTGGTGTGGATGGTCCCCCTGCTCCTCTCGGGCGCGGGCGCGGAAGACCAGCGGGCCTACATCGAACGCTGGAAGGAGGAGGCGATGCGCCAGATGGTGGAGCACCGCATTCCGGCGAGCATTACCCTCGCCCAGGGCCTGCTCGAGAGCGGATCGGGCAAGAGCGAATTGAGCAGCAAGTCCAACAACCACTTCGGCATCAAGTGCCACAAGGGGTGGGAAGGCGGACGGACCTACCACGACGACGACAAGAAGGGCGAATGCTTCCGGGTCTACGACGACCCGCGCGACAGCTATGAGGACCACAGCCTGTTCCTCAAGCGCGACCGGTACGCCTCGCTGTTCGAGCTCAAGATTGACGACTACAAGGGGTGGGCCAAGGGGCTCAAGCGGTGCGGCTACGCCACCAGTCCGACGTACGCCAAGGCCCTCATCGAGCTCATCGAGCGCCATGAGTTGCACCGGTACGACGACGAGGGCATCCAGTGGATCAAGCGCGGCGGCATGCCCGACCGGGAGGCCCTTTCCGACGCGACCGGCTCCGACGCGGCGGGCGCTTCGGCGGGTTCAGCGGGGGACGCCGACCGGACCGTTCGGCTCTCCGGATCGCGGGCCAGCGGCATCTCCCCCAACGACGTGGCCTGGATCCAGGGCATGCAGGGCGAAAGCCTGGCCGACCTCGCCGACGCCTTCCAACTGTCGGTCTGGCAGCTGCGCAAGTACAACGACCTCGACGGGGCGACGGGAACCACCGTGCTCTCCACCACCCGCCGCCTGTACACCCAACCGAAGCGCCGGCGGGGCGTGCGGAACTGGCATGTCGTGAAGGAGGGCGAGACCCTGCGCACCATCAGCGATGCCGAAGCCGTGAAGCTCAAGGTCCTCGTCGACCGGACCGGAAAGACCGCCGACCAGGCCCTGCCGGTCGGCTACAAGGTGCCCTTGAGGTTCCCGCCCAAGGAGGACGGCAGCCTGCCGTGGTATGCCGGCTCCCGAGGCGGAGGCTGAGACCCGTTCCTCGCTACCTTGCATCCATGCCCTTCTATCAGACGCGCGGGCAGGTTCCGCACAAGCGCCACACCCAGTTTCCGAAGGCCGACGGCACGCTCCACCACGAGCAACTGTTCGGCACCATCGGGTTCGTGGGCATGAGCTCGCTGCTCTACCACCTGTATCCGCCGACGATGGTGAAATCCGTCTCGGAGCCGGTGGACGCCCGACCGGTGGAAGGGGTCAAGGAAAACCTCAAATCCCGCCGCGTGCCGGGCTTTTCCGCTCCGTCCTCGGGCCATGCGCTCGCCGCGCGGGTGCCGATGATGTTCAATGCGGACTGCACGATTTCCGTGGCCCGGCCGACCGAGGCCGATCCGGCGGACCGCTTCTACAAGAATGCTGACAGCGACGAGGTCGTCTTCATCCACGACGGAGAGGGCGTGCTCGAAACGATGTTCGGCACGCTGGCCTACCGGCCCGGCGATTACCTCGTGATTCCGCGGGGGGTCATCCACCGCTGGGCGCCGGCCTCGGATTCCGAGCAACGCTGGCTGGTCGTCGAAAGTGCCCACCCCGTGGTCACGCCGAAGCGCTACCGCAACCACTTCGGGCAGCTGCTCGAGCACAGCCCGTTCTGCGAGCGGGACTTCCGCGTGCCGGAGCACGTGCCGGCGGTGGACCGCGAAGGCGACTTCCCCATCGACGTCCGCAAGGAGAGCATGATCCACACGGCCACCTACGCCCGCCACCCCTTCGATGTGGTCGGCTGGGACGGGTACCATTTCCCCTACGCCTTCTCCATCCACGACTTCGAGCCCATCACGGGCCGGGTCCACCAACCGCCGCCCGTCCACCAGACCTTCGAGACGGACGCCTTCGTCATCTGCAGCTTCTGCCCGCGGTTGTACGATTACCACCCCAAGTCCATTCCCGCCCCCTACAACCACAGCAACATCGACTCCGACGAGGTGCTGTACTACGTCGAGGGCAACTTCATGAGCCGCAAGGGCATTTCGCGGGGTGACCTCACCCTGCACCCCGGCGGCATTCCCCACGGCCCCCACCCCGGCACCTACGAAGGCTCCATCGGCAAGACCGGCACCGCCGAGCTCGCCGTCATGGTGGACACCTTCCGCCCCCTCCGCCTGACCCAGCACGCCCTCGACATCGAGGACGGCGGCTACCACCAGAGCTGGCTGGGCTACACCCCTTCGAACATCGACTGACCCTGCAATGACCATGGAACAGCAGACCCCGCAACCCGAGATCGTCGTCCCCGAAGCGGACGACTTCCTGCCCCTGCTCGGCACCGACCACGTCGAGCTCATCGTCGGCAACGCCAAGCAAAGCGCGTACTACTACATGCACGCCTGGGGCTACCAGCCGTTGGCGTACAAGGGTCTCGAAACCGGGGACGCGGAGAGCGTGAGCTACGTGTTGCGCCAGGACAAGATCACGCTCGTCCTGACCACGCCGCTCGTGGCCGACGGCCCGCTCAACGACCACCTCAACCGGCATGGCGACGGCGTCAAGGCTGTGGCCCTCTGGGTCGACGACGCGGAGAAGAGCTGGAAGGAAACCACGGCCCGCGGCGCCGTGAGCGCGTTTGAACCCCACACCCGCGAGGACGGCGACGGCAAGGTGGTCCTGAGCGGCATCGAGACCTATGGCGACACCATCCACGTCTTCGTGGAGCGCAAGGCGTACAACGGCGTGTTCCTCCCAGGTTACCAGCCGTGGAATCCAAACTCGAACGCCCAGCCCGTCGGCCTGAAGTACATCGACCACATGGTCGGCAACGTCGGCTGGGGCGAGATGAACACCTGGTGCGAGTTCTACGCCAAGGTCATGGGCTTCGCCCAGCTGATCTCCTTTGACGACAAGGACATTTCCACCGAGTACACCGCCTTGATGTCCAAGGTGATGAGCAATGGAAACGGGCGCATCAAGTTCCCGATCAACGAGCCCGCCGAAGGCCGGAAGAAGTCCCAGATCGAGGAGTACATCGACTTCTACCAGGGCGCCGGCGTCCAGCACATCGCCGTGGCCACGGACAACATCATCGAGACGGTCACCGACCTGCAGGCCCGCGGCATCGAGTTCCTGAAGGTGCCGGGCACGTACTACGACACGGTGCTCGATCGGGTTGGCGAGATCGACGAGGACCTCGAGCCGTTGCGCGACCTCGGCATCCTGATCGACCGCGACGACGAGGGCTACCTGCTGCAGATCTTCACGAAGCCCGTGGTGGACCGGCCGACCATGTTCTTCGAGATCATCCAGCGCAAGGGCGCCCAGAGCTTCGGCAAGGGCAACTTCAAGGCGCTCTTCGAAGCCATCGAACGCGAGCAGGCCCTGCGTGGCACACTCTGACGCCGCCCTCCGTTGGGAGAATGTCGGCCTCTCCATCCGGGAGCGGCCCATCCTCAAGGGCATCACCCTCTCCGTCGACCGCGGCGAATGCCTCGCGCTCGTTGGAGAAAGCGGGTCCGGCAAGACCCTCTGCTGCATGGCCGCCCTCGGCATGCTGCCAGACGGTGGTGAACTGACCTCCGGCCGCATCGAG
Organism: Flavobacteriales bacterium; assembly: GCA_049610565.1. Lineage (GTDB taxonomy): Bacteria > Bacteroidota > Bacteroidia > Flavobacteriales_D > Sanyastnellaceae > UBA8752. The sequence continues at coordinate 48,080 of JBMYZR010000007.1, forward strand.
GGCCTCGGGCAGCTTTGGCAGACCGCGGATGGCGCGGCGACCCACCCCGTTCCCCGCGGCGACCGGCTGGCCATGGTTTTCCAGGAACCGATGACGAGCCTCGATCCCACCATGCGGTGCGGTCGCCAATTGCAACGTGTGATTGAACGGCACAGCCACACTGACGATTGCCCCGTGCCGGATCGGGTTCGCCACCTCCTCGAAGAGGTCCAGATGCCCGACGTGGAGCGGGCCATTCGAGCCTTTCCGCATGAATTGTCCGGCGGACAGAAGCAGCGCATCCTCATCGCCATGGCCCTGTCCAACGACCCGGACATCCTGCTCGCCGATGAGCCCACCACCGCATTGGACAGTACGCTGCGGGCGGACCTGCTCTCCCTGCTCCGAGACCTTCAGCGCCAACGGGGCCTCGCCATGGTCCTGGTCACCCATGACATGGACGTGGTCGAACGGCACGCCGACCGAGTCGCCGTGCTCTACCGGGGGGAGGTGGTCGAGCAGGGCCGGGTGGAGCGTGTGCTCTCGTCGCCGCAACACCCGTACACCCGCGGGCTGCTCGCCTGCCGCATTCCCACCTCCGGCCGGCCCACGCCGCTGCCCGTGATGGCCGCGTTCCTCGGAGACGGGCCCGCGCCCGCGCCCGCGGCGGACATCGAGAGCGTGCCCCTGACGGCCGAGAGCCTGCTGTCTGTGCAAGGGGCCACCAAAACCTATCCCGGGCAGGTTGAACCCGCCATCCGCGATGTCTCCCTCACCCTCCCCTTTGGTGGAAGCCTGGGCATCGTCGGCGGAAGCGGCTGTGGAAAGACCACCCTGGCCCGCGCCATCCTCGGGCTCCATCGCCTCGATTCGGGATCCATCACCCTCGCCGGCCGGGACGTGCAGGCCGGGACGGCGGACGACCTCCAACACATCCGGTCCCATGCCGGCCTGGTGTTCCAGGACCCGAGGGCCGCACTCAACCCCGCCAAGCGCATCGGCTCCGTCCTCGAGGAGGTGCTCATCCGCTGGGGCACACCGCGCGGTGCGGCCCACGACGAGGCCGGCGCCTTGCTCGAAGCGGTGGGCCTGAGCCGGTCCGACCTCGACAAGCGGCCCGACGCCTTCTCGGGGGGGCAGCGGCAGCGCATCGTCATCGCCCGCGCCCTCGCGGCCCGGCCCCAGCTCCTGATCTGTGACGAAGCTGTGGCCGCCCTGGACGTCAGCGTGCAGGCCCAGGTGCTGAATCTGCTCGTGGAACTGCAGGCCGAGCGCAACCTCGCCCTCCTCTTCATCAGCCACGACCTCGGCGTCGTTCGCTACCTCTGTGACCACACCGTGGTGATGGACCGGGGAAGCGTGGTGGAGGCTGCTGAATCCGAGTCTATCTGGTCCACACCCAAGCACCCGGTAACCCGCAGACTTCAGGCCGCCGGAGGGGGCTCGATTGACTAATTTCGGACCATGTCCGAGACCCCCCTCGTCAGCGAGACGCTGCACGGCTCCGTGGCCGTGTGGACCCTCAACCGCCCCCAACAGCTCAACGCCCTCAACGGCGCACTCATCGCCGAACTCGGCGACATGGTGGACGCCGTGCAACAGCGGGATGACGTGCGCTGCGTCATCCTGACCGGTTCGGGCGAGAAGGCCTTCGTGGCCGGCGCCGACATCAAGGAGTTCTCCGACTTCGACGGCGTGCAGGGCCGCGCCCTCGCCGAGCGCGGTCAGCGGACCCTCTTCGACGCCATTGCCCTGTCGAAGACGCCGTTCATCGCCGCCGTCGGCGGCTTTGCACTCGGTGGTGGCCTCGAGCTCGCCTTGGCCTGCCACATCCGGGTGGCATCCGACACGGCCCGGATGGGCCTGCCGGAAGTGACCCTCGGTCTGATCCCCGGATACGGTGGAACGCAGCGGCTCGCCCGCATCGTTGGCACCGGACGCGCCATGGAGATGATCCTCAGTGCCCGGATGGTCAAGGCCGACGAAGCCCTGAACATGGGCCTCGTGAGCCAGGTCGTGTCGCGTGATGCCCTCATGGACAGTGCATTGGACATGGCCCAACGCCTGACGGCCAACAGCCCGAACGCCCAGGCTTCCGCCATCCGCGCCGTCCTGTCCAGCGGGAGTGCGGAGGGCTTCGAAGTCGAAATCGAGGAGTTCGGACGCTGTTTCGACCACGCCGACTTCAAGGAGGGCGTGTCGGCCTTCCTCGAGAAGCGCAAGCCCGCATTCTGAGCATGGCCGATTCGCTGACTTCCGCTTCCTCCGCCGTGCGGATCCGCGTGGCCAACACCGGCCAGGATCCGCTTCCGGAATACGCCACGCCGCAGAGTGCCGGCCTCGACCTCCGCGCCCGGCTCGATGGCCCGGTGGTTCTCCAGCCCGGAGAGCGCCGGCTGGTGCCGACCGGACTGCACATCGAGCTGCCCGACGGCTACGAAGCCCAGGTTCGGCCCCGGAGTGGCCTCGCCTACAAGCACGGCCTCACTGTCCTGAACAGCCCCGGCACCATCGACGCCGACTACCGGGGCGAAATCGGGGTCATCCTCATCCACCACGGTCAGGCGCCCTTCACCCTCGAACCCGGGGAGCGCATCGCGCAACTGGTCGTCGCCGCCTACGCGCGGGTCGATTGGATTCCCGTCCCCCAACCTGCCGACCTCGCCATCACCGACCGCGGTGCCGGCGGCTTCGGACACACCGGAACCGAATGAACCTCATCATCCCCATGGCGGGCCGCGGCAGCCGCCTCCGTCCCCACACGCTGACCGTGCCCAAACCGCTGGTGCACGTAGCCGGAAAGCCCATCGTTCAACGGTTGGTGGAGGACCTCGCCGCCATGACCCCCCGCCCCTTCGACCACATCGCGTTCGTGATCGGCGACTTCGGAGCAGAGGTGGAGGCCGACCTCCTCGCCCTCGCCGAATCGCTCGGCGCCCAAGGGCACATCCGCCATCAGGAGCAACCGTTGGGCACGGCGCACGCCGTCTGGTGCGCCGAGGACCTCCTCGAAGGCGAGACGGTCGTGGCCTTTGCCGATACCCTGTTCCGCGCCGATTTCTCCCTCGATGCATCGGCCGATGGCCACCTCTTCGTGAAGCGCATTGAAGACCCCCGCCAGTTCGGTGTGGTCGTGCTCGATGGGGACGGCGTCATCCGGGAGTATGCGGAAAAGCCGGAGGAGCCCGTTTCCGATCTGGCGATGATCGGCATTTACCACTTCCGGGACGGGGCAGGCTTGCGCCGCGAAATCGGCAAACTCATCGACGCCGACGCGCGGAAGGGGGGCGAGTTCCAATTGCCCGATGCCCTCCGCGCCCTGACCGAACAGGGACTGCGTTTCCTGCCGGGCGAGGTGTCGGCCTGGATGGACTGTGGCAACCGCAAGGTGACCGTGGAGACCAATGGCCGTGTCCTGGACTTCATGGGCGACGACGCAAAGGTGCACGACGGGGCCACCGTCGAGAACAGCATCGTCCTGCCGCCTTGCGAAATCCTGCCGGGTGCCGTCATCCGCCATTCGGTGGTCGGACCGAGGGTGACCCTGGGCCGGGACACCGTCGTGGAACGCTCCGTGTTGCGCGATTGCCTCGTCGGTGGACACACGACCCTGGAGGGCGTTCAGCTCGAAGGGGCCATGATCGGACATCACGCCACCGTCGTCCGACAGCCCGAAGACCTCAGCGTGGGCGATTATTGCGAAATCCGATGACCCTGCGTTCCCTCCCTTTCCTGCGCACCGCCTTGTGGTGCTGCTCGCTGGCCCTGTTGAGCGGCTGTGCGCTGATTGGAGGCGCCGGCAAAGCGGACGAATCGGGATTGGGTGGTGTCGATGGCGCCTTCCACAACGCCTTCTACAAGGCGCAGGTGGCCAAACTGAAAGGAGACCGGGAAGGCGCGAAGGAGGCCCTTCTTTCCTGCCTCGATGCCAACCCGGATGAAGCCGTCGTCCATTATGAACTCGCCCGCCTCGAGCGGGAAGCGGAGCAATGGGGCGCTGCCCACGCGGCCATCCTCGAAGCCAATGCGCTGGACGGGGACAACCCTTGGTACCACACCGAATGGGCCGACATCGCCCTCGAATTGGGGCTGTATGACGAGGCGGACGACGCCCTCGAGTGGGTGCTGCAGAACAAGCCCGAAGACGAACGCTCGGCCCGGATGCTCCTCAACCTGCGCACCGCACAGGGAGACCTCGATGGGGCGCTCCGCGTGGTGGACGTGTTGGAGCGCGAGTGGGGTCCCGATCCCGAATGGCATTTCGACCGTCACCGCCTCTTCATGGGGGCAGGCGATTTCGAGTCCGGTCTTGAGGCCCTTGAGCGGTTGGAGGCCGACTTCCCCGATGTGGTCGAGGCCACCCTGCAACGGGCGCGCATCCTGTCGGGCCTCGGTCGCGAGGCGGAGGCGGAGGCTGCGATCCGCAGTGCACTGGACCGGACCGGCAATGGACGGCTTCACCTGGAATGGGCCCACATCCTGACCCGCCGAGGCGAGACGGAGGCCGCGCGGGAGCACGTGCGCACCGCCTTTGCCTCGGACGAGGTGCCCCTGGAAGAGAAGGCCGACATCGCCTGGACCTACGTCGAACTGGCCGAGTTGCAACCGGACCTTCGGCCCGAGGCGGAGGCCCTCATTGCCCTGCTCATCGAAGGGTACCCGATGGAGGCGGAGCCCCACGACATCGAGGCCGCCCTGCGGGACATCGAAGGCGATGCCGAGGGGGCCTTGCAGGCGCTGGAAGCCGGGTTGGAGCTGGACCCGAATTCGCCAGACCGGTGGCTGGACGCCTGCCAACTGGCCATCGACCTCGAGCGCTGGGAGGCTGTGGACAGCCTGTCCGAACGCGCCGGTTTGCGCTTTCCGAACCTCCCCGTCTTCCCGTACTTCCGCGGACTGGCGCAGCTGGAGATGGGCGATGGCCGCGGTGCGGAACGACAGCTCAAGACGGCGCGCAACCTGATTGTGGACCGTCCGGAATTCGAATCGGACGTGTTGTCCACCCTCGCCCAGATTGCCCATGACCGCGGAGAGCATGCCGCGTCTGACGACTGGTTCGAGCTCGCGTTGGAGGCCAACCCCAACAACATCCTCGCCCTCAACAACTACGCCTATTACCTCGCCCTGCGCGGCGCCAAGCCCGAACGCGCCGTGGAGCTCGCGGCCAAGGTGGTGGCCCTGTCGCCGGGCAACGGAAACTTCGAAGACACCTACGCGTGGGCACTCCACAAGGCGGGAGACCATGCCGAGGCCCTGACGTGGATCGACCTCGCCATCGCCCACGAAGGCAGCTCGCCGGGTGCCACGGTCCTCGAGCACGCAGGCGACATCCTCGACGCCCTCGGCCGCCGGGAGGAGGCCCGGGCCCGTTGGGCAGACGCCCTCGATGCCGGAGGCGATGCCGACCGGCTCAACGACAAGATCCACGCTGAATGAGAGCCTGCCTCGCCTTGATCCTCGCCGCCATCCTGGTCACGGGATGCACCAACATGCGGCGTCTCGAGCGGGGCAAGCCCATCCGGTCCGAAGGGTCGGGCGGCATCATGCGGAAGCACCTTGCGACCCTGGCCAACCCCAATTGGGTGGCGATGCGGCTGCAGGTCGATGCCGAGGTCAATGGCAACAACAGCGGATTCAAGGTCAACGCCCGCATGCGCCGGGACTCCACGCTGTGGCTGAGCATCACCCCCGCCCTCGGGGTGGAGGCGGCCCGGGTGCTCCTGACGCAGGATTCGGTGCTGTTTTATTCCAAAGTCCCCGGCAACCGGTTTGCCTACCGCGGCGACTTCGCCGCCATCGACAGCCTGCTCGGGACCGAGATCACCTTCGACATGGTCCAGCGCATCCTGCTCGGCCAGGGCATCGGCCTGTTGGACGAGGACAGCAAGTACATCAGCAAGGTGGACGGGCGCGAGCACCTGCTCATCAGCAAGTACAAGCGGCGGGTGAAGCGCCTCGTGGGCGTCAAGGAGCGGGAAATTGCCCCGGACGACAGCCTCCGGATGGAAGCCACCCAAGCCGTGCAGGAGCGGGTCATGAACCGGTCCGATGACGAGGACCTTATGGTGAAGCGCTATTGGTTTGACGGGTTGGGATATCAACTGACCCGAACCCGGTTCGACGACCTGTACTGGGGCCGCTCCATCGAAATCGGTCACGGTGGCTTCGAACTCGAAGCCGGCGGCTGGATTCCCCACCGGACCGACATCACCATCGCCTCCCCGGAAGGCACCCAGCGCATCCGGCTCGACATCTCCCGGGCCAAGTATGGCAAGCCCTACCCGATGCCCTTCGAGATTCCGGTGGACATGGAACGCCGGGATGGCCTTTGATCCGACATGAAGGCGCTGACTCCCCTGTTCGTGTTGTGGCTGACCGCCTCGTGCGCCCACGCCCAGACCGGCGAACGGGAGCGTCTGGAGTCCGAGCGGGCGGCCATTGCCGATCGCATCGCGGCCACGCAGTCGTTGCTGGAGTCCACCCGGGCAGAACGGGACCGCAGCACGCAGGAGTGGGCCGTGCTCCGGGAACAGCTCGACCTGCGCCAACGGCTTCTGGCCAACCTCCGGGCCGAGCGCCGCGCCGCCGAGCGGGTGCTGTCCCAACGGCAGGAAGGCGTCCGCGAAGCCGATGGCCAACTGGACCGCCTCAAGGCCGAATACGCCGAGATGATTCGGTTGGCGGCCCGCTTCGGCGGCCGCGACCAATGGTGGCAGGTGATGGTCGACGCCGAGGGCATGACCCAGGCGTTCCGGCGGTGGCTGATGGTCGAGGAGTATGCGCGGAACCGGAAGGCGCAGGCAGAGCGCATCCACGACACTGCCGAATCCCTCCGCCGGGAAATGGAATCCCTGGACCGCGAACGCCAGAACCTCGTGGCCGTGGAGCGGGATCTCCAGTCCCAGCGCGATGAAGCCCGCAGCTCTGCGCGGAAAATGGAATCCCTCGTCTCCGACTTCCAATCCCGCGAGCGCGAGCTTCGGGATCAGCTTGCCGTGGAGGAGGCGAGGCGGGCTGAATTGGGCAAGGCCATCGAGCGCATCATGGCGGAGGCCCGGCGCTCAGCGGAACGCAGCAGCACCGGATTTGCCGCCACCCCGGAAGGCCAGGTCATCGCTGCCGAATTCACCGCCAACAAGGGGCGCCTGCCCTGGCCCGTGGCCGAAGGTGTCGTGGTCGGGCGCTTTGGAACGCACCCGCACCCCAGCCTGCCGGGCATCCGCATCGAGCGCCGGGGCATCGACATCGCCACGACCGCCGGAGGCACCGTCTCGGCCATCTTCAGCGGCCGGGTCTCCAATGTGATCACGATTCCAGGCGGCGGCATGGTGGTCATGGTCGACCACGGTTCGCACCGCTCGGTCTATGCCAACCTCGGCAGCGTCGATGTGGCCCAAGGTGACGACCTGCGGACGGGACAGACCATCGGCACGGTCATCGACCTCGGTGAGGGTCCCCGGGCCCATTTGGAAATCTGGAACGCCAAGGGCAGCGCCCCCCTGGACCCCGCCCAATGGATCGCCCAGTGAGACTCGCCCTCGTGGGTAACCCCAACTGCGGCAAGTCGTCGCTGTTCAACCTGCTCACCGGCGGCCGGGCCAAGGTGGCCAATCTGCCCGGCGTGACCGTGGCCCCATCCCGCAGGCGCCTCCAAGTGAATGCCGAGGTCGAACTGATCGACCTGCCCGGCACCTACAGCCTCCACCCGAAGGCGCTCGATGAGGCCGTCACCCGCGACGCCCTCCTCCACCCGGAACAACGCCCCGACGGTGTTCTCCTCGTCCTGGATTCCGCCAACATCAAGCGAAACCTATTCCTCTGCCTGCAGGCGCTGGAACTGGGGTTGCCCACCCTCACCGTGGTCAACGAGACGGACCGGACGCCCTGGTCGAGCGCCGCCCTCGGGCAGGCCCTCGGTACGGAGGTCTTCCCCGTTCACGCCCTCGATGGCCGGGGCACGGAGGCCCTCGCCCAGCGGCTCTCAGGCTGGGCACAGCGCCCTCCTTCAGCCGGTCAGGCCGCCTCGCCTGCGCCTTGGCGAGAGCAGGTAGACCTGTCCGCATTGGCCTCCGCCCTGCCGGACCTCCCGCCGGCCGGACTCGACCTCCTCGTGACCTCCGGGGATGACCCCGATTGGTTGCCCGCTGCCGCCCGCGATACGCTCGCTGCCGTGCGGGGCGCCATCGGCACCGGAACCGCGGCCCTGCAGCTGGCTGAAGCCGGCCGCCGCAGTCAGGATGTCCGGCGCATCGCCAAGGCCGTCCTCGACGACACCTCCCCCTCCGCCCACTCGCTGAGCAGCCGACTCGACCGCATCCTCACCCACCGCGTCGGAGGACCGGTCATCCTCATGGCGGTCTTCTTCCTGATTTTCCAAGCCGTCTATGCGTGGGCCACCTGGCCGATGGACCTCATCGACGCCGGAATGGGGGCCCTGATGGACGGCGCGCGCACTGCGCTTCCCGCCGGTTGGTGGTCCGATTTGCTGGTGGATGGCCTGCTCGCGGGCATCGGTGGAGTCGTCATTTTCGTGCCACAGATTGCCCTTCTTTTCGGTGCCGTGGCCGCCCTCGAGGAAAGCGGCTACATGACCCGTGTGGCCTTCATGAACGACCGCTGGCTGCGCGCCCTGGGCCTCGATGGACGTGCGACCATTCCCCTCCTCGGCGGATTCGCCTGTGCCATCCCCGCCATCATGAGTGCCCGGACCATTCCCGGCAAACGGGAACGGCTCCTGACCATCCTCATCACGCCGTGGATGACCTGCTCGGCGCGCCTGCCCGTGTACCTCTTCCTCGTCGGATTCGTGGTGCCCGATCAGCCCTGGGGCCCGGGAGGCCTGTTCAACTTGCAGGGCCTGTTCCTCTTCGCCATCTACGCCGGCGGTCTGCTGGCCGGTTTGGCCCTCGCCTGGGTCCTGCACCGCGGGCTCCCAAAGGCCGCGCCCACCCAGTTCGTGCAGGAATGGCCGCCCTATCGGAGGCCGTCCCTGAAGCGGACCGTCCAACAGGTCGTCCGGCAGGCCAAGGCCTTTGTGGTCGGTGCCGGGCAGGTCATCGTCGTGGTGTCCATCCTCCTGTGGGGCCTGTCCAACACCGCGCCCGGCGGCTTTGACGCCCTCGACGCCCACCATGCCGACACCCTGGCGGAACTGGAAGCCGATGGGGCTGCGGAGGCGGCCTTCGAACAGGCGGACCGCGATTGGCAGGCCGCGCGGATGGACGCCTCCTGGTCCGGACGGCTGGGCGCCTTCATCGAGCCGGTCATCGCCCCGCTGGGGTATGACGGCCGCATGGGTGTGGCGCTCATCGCCTCCTTCGCCGCCCGCGAGGTGTTCGTCGGCACCATGGCCACCCTGTACGCCTCGCCCGACAGCGATGAAGGCATCCGCGCCCTGAAGGACCGGTTGGGCAGCGAAATCAACCCGCGCACCGGACAGCCCGTTCTGACCGCCGCGACAGCCCTGTCGCTCATCGTGTTCTACATGCTGGCCATGCAATGCGTCTCCACGGTGGCCATCGTCCGGAAGGAGCTCGGAGGGTGGAGCTGGGCCTTGCTTCAAGCCGGCGGCATGACCGTTCTGGCCTACCTCGGGGCGTGGGCGGCCTACGCCCTGCTCAGTGGGGCTTGACCCACATCTGCTCAGCCTGCTCCCGGCGCAGGGCCACAACATGGCCGCCGGCGGACACCGCCATCGGATCGCCAAGGGGCGCCACCTGCCGGACCTCGATGGTCTCGCCCACGATGCAGCCCATCTCCATCAGGGCCAACATCCCCTCGGTGGCGTCGATGCGCGCCAAGGTTCCCCTTTCCCGTGCGGAGAGTTCGCTGAGCCGAATCAGGTTCATGGTGCAAATCTCAGAATGCGCGTTGGCCCGAATGCTCCCTCAAACAGGGGATTTTGCCGCGTATAGGAGCCGCTCAAAAGAAAAAACCCGGACCACTGGGGATCCGGGTTTGTCTGTGGGTCATACTGGACTCGAACCAGTGACCTCTGCCCTGTCAAGGCAGCGCTCTGAACCAGCTGAGCTAATGACCCTCTGCTGAATCGGACGGCGAATATACAACTTCCCTTCGTCAGTCCTCTTCCGCGTCCAGATCCTCTTCAACCTGCACATCCACATCGATGTCCAGCCCTTCTTCGAGGACCTCCAACATCTCGGCATCGATGCGGAACAGGTAGACCGTGTCTTCCGTTCTCACCTCGAGACACCGAAGCCAACGACCATCGTGGGTCGGCACAGAGACGAGGTGCTCCTCCCCAAACCCCCCGGGGAATGCAGCCTCAATGAGGTCCAAGTGGCGTTGTTCGACAGAATCGAACTTCTTGATGATGCGCTTCATGGTTACCAGTTCAACAGCCAGCCAAAAACGAGGGGCGCCACGATCGTGGCATCGGATTCAATGACGAATCGTGGGGTGTCCACGCCGAGTTTGCCCCAGGTGATCTTTTCATTGGGCACGGCGCCGGAGTAGCTGCCATAACTCGTGGTGCTGTCGGAGATCTGACAGAAATAAGACCACAATGGAACCTCTTCCCGTCCCATGTCCTGGTGCAACATTGGCACGACGCAAATCGGGAAGTCGCCTGCAATGCCCCCCCCGATCTGGAAGAAGCCGACGCCTTGGCCGGTTTCCCCAGTCGTTCGTGTGTACCAATCGGCCAGCCACATCATGTATTCAATGCCGCTTTTCACCGTGGATGGAGAGCTGTCCCCTTCCAGGCAATGTGCCGCGAAAATGTTGCCGAGCGTGCTGTCCTCCCATCCTGGACAGACGATGGGAACACCACACTCTGCGGCCGCGAGCACCCAACTGTCCGCGGGGTCAATCTGGTAGTCGTCCACCAAACTGCCGTTGAGCAACGCCTCGTAGAAGTACTCGTGCGGAAAGCGCCGGACGCCTTGACGACCATCCTCCACCCACAAATCCACCATCACCCCTTCCAGTTTGCGGAACGCCTCCTCCTCCGGGATGCAGGTGTCGGTGACCCGATTGAGCCCGCGTGCGAGCAAGGCTTCTTCCTCTTTTGGGGAGAGGTCGCGGTAATTCGGAACGCGCTCATAATGGTCGTGGGCGACCAGGTTCATCACGTCCTCCTCGAGGTTGGCCCCGGTGCAACTGATGATGTGCACCTTGTCTTGGCGGATCATCTCGGCCAAGCTCTTTCCGAGTTCTGCCGTGCTCATGGCGCCTGCCAACGTGACCATCATGCGTCCACCGGCATCGAGGACCGCCTCATACCCTTTTGCCGCCTCCGCGATCACGGCGGCATTGAAGTGGCGGTAGTGGCGCTCCGAGAATCGGCGCAGGAAACCGTCCGGGGACGGAGTGTCGGGAAAGGGATTCATGGCAGGGGAAGGGGTTCGGGATTCAATGCGTAGGTCAGCATCTTGTGCAGGAGCTTGGCCGCGGTGAAGGCACTCGGACTGTTCGAGGTGCGCGGCGCCAACTCGACGACATCCATGCCGACAATGGGGTGCCGCATGGCGGCCTCCCGAATGAGGCCGGTGACCTGATACCAATTCAGTCCACCCGGCTCAGGGGTCCCGGTGTCCGGCAAATGGGCGGGGTCGAAGACATCGAGGTCAACGGTGATGTACACGGGCGTCCCGGCCGGGCCCAGCGCCTCCACGGCCGCCTCCATCCATTGGGTGTCCGACTCGTGGTGACACCGCGCGGCATGGAACACCCGGCCGGTCTGCTCAAAGGTGCGCTCCTCGGCCTCCGTGCTCCGGATGCCCACCTGAACCAGGGACAGGTTCCGGCTGGCCCAATGCAAGGCACAGGCGTGATTGCAGGTCGATCCGTGAAATTCCGGTCGCAGGTCGCTGTGGGCGTCCAACTGAAGGACAGCGAGGCCCGCATGGCGATCCGAAGTGGCTTGAATCGCCCCGATGCTCACGCTGTGCTCACCACCAACGAGGACAGGAAGTGCGCCTGTATCAAGGATGCCCGACACGGACTCGCGTACGCGCCTTGTCATCTCCTCTGGAGACAGCCCAATGGCGCCAGATGCCGGCAACACATCTTGAGGCGCCGCCACGAGAATGCCCTCGCGGTGCACTTCGCTTCCCGTCTCGATGTCGAAGAGCTCCATGTTCTCCAGCGCCTCGAACAGGGCCTCAGGGCCGCGGTCGGCGCCTTTGCCCCAGGTGCTCGTTCCGTCATAGGGCACGGGCAGGATCACCGCTTTCGGGCGTTCAGAATCCACGGTCTCGCCGGCATAGGGCCGGTCGCCCGGCCAATTCCAGTTTGGCATGTCGTTGCTGGTCATTGTCGGTTGCGCAATTCGGGACGGAAACGGACGGACGCAGCCCCGGAAGCAGCCATGGCCCTCCGCTTCGGAATGTCCCCGACGACCTGGCCCGGATCCCGTGTGCCCCCGTATCCGAGGGTCTGCAGCACGTGGTCGGACTGCTGTTCCTCGGCAAACGTCACAGCGGTCAGCCGGCCCTCATCGTCCCGGTCCAACAGGATGTGGCGCGGGCCCGGAATGAGGCAATGGTGGACGCCACCATGCCCGCCGATGTTGTCCTGATAGGCCCCGGTGTTGAGGAAGGCCAGGTACAACGGCTCCTCCTTGCAGAATCGGGGCAGGTAAATGGCGTTCAGGTGCTGCTCCGAGTTGTAGTAGTCGTCACTGTCGCAGGTCAGGCCACCGAGGAAGACGCGCTCGTATTCATCCTCCCACCGGTTCACCGGCAACATCATGAATCGCTTGTTGATCGCCCACGTGTCGGGCAGGGTCGTCATGAAACTCGAGTCAATCAGGTTCCAGCGCTCCCGGTCATTCTGCTGTTTCTGGTACAACACCTTGTACAGCATGCCGCCGGCCTCGCCAATGGTGAATGACCCGAATTCGGTGTAGATGTCCGGAACCGGAACCCCGTGCTCCGCGCAGTGCACCTGAATTTGCTCCAGGATGGCCTCGATCATGTAGCCGTAGTCATAATCGAAGGCGAGCGAGTTCTTGATGGGCAAGCCCCCGCCGATGTTGAGGGCGGTGAGGGCGGGGTTGACCTTGCGGATGGCACAGTACACATTGAGCGCCTTGCGCAGCTCGTTCCAATAGTAGGCCGTGTCGCGGATGCCCGTGTTGACGAAGAAGTGCAACATGCGCAGGGTGAACTTCGGGTGGTCCGCCAACCGGTTCGTATAGAAATTCCGGATTTGCTTGTAGCCCATCCCGAGCCGAGACGTGTAGAACTCGAATTTGGGCTCCTCCTCGGAAGCAATGCGCAAACCCACCTCGATGGGGCCGTCGAGGGCCGCGTCCAGCGCGTCGAACTCCAACTCGTTGTCAAGGACAGGCAGGATGCCCGCAAAACCCTCGCGGTGAAGGTCGGCGATCCTGTCCACATAGGCTTCCGTCTTGAAGCCATTGCACACAATGCGGTCGGTCCTCAGCAGATGCCCGTCGGCCTCCAGGGAGCGAACGATGTCGAGATCAAAGGCACTGCTGGTCTCCAGGTGTGCGCCGTGTCGAAGGACCTGTTCGGTCACATGCCGGAAGTGCGCACTCTTGGTCACATAGCAGTAGTGGTACTGACCGGCGTAGTCCAGCTTGTCCATGGCCGCGGAGAACCAACTCCGGGCCAGCCGGATCTTGTCCCCGATGACCGGGAGATAGGTGAAGCGCAAAGGCGTTCCGAACCGCTCGATGAGGTCCATCAAGTCGATGTCGTGAACGTGGAGGTGGCCGCCCTGCAGGTCGAATTCGGGCTGGGGCCAATCGAAGGTTTGCTCGATGAGATCGAGATACCGGGTCTTCATGAATGGAGAAAAGGGGGGAGAAGAAAAGGGGATGAGCCGGGCGGGGGCACCTCATCCCGAGGGCCATCCCGCAGCATTCACCCGCGGCTCAGAGCCGAATCTGCTTCCACCGGGCCTTCAGGGCCGGTTTGATTCTCCAATCGAAGACGTGAGAAGTCATGTGTTCTTCTTCACAGCAAGAATAGGCGTTCCTGAAAACCGTCCGGTCACAATCACAAAAAAATGGCACCACCCTCTTCAGCGCCAATGGCTCAGGTCACGACGTATCGCCGCCTCCGTGGCTTGGATATCCGCTTCAAAAAGGGGAAGCAAGGCGGTGCGGTCGCCTTCGCTCAAAGGGGGCAGGCCGTCCCGCGTGTACCAGCGTCGGCCCACGGCGCGCTTAACAGGTCCGGGCAACCAACGGCCGGCAACCGCCTTGAGACCGGTGGAGGTCAGCCAGGCATTGAGGCCCTCCCAACGCGCCAGGCCCGCCGGATTTCCCGCCTTCGCCTCCACGTCGGGAATGGCGTTCTCCACCCCCAGCCAAGCCGCGAGGTCCGTCCAGGTCTCCGGTCGGTTCAGGTCCTCATTGAGCAACACCTTGACCTGACCCTGGGGAAAGCGGTCCATCCACCGGCGCAATCCCTCGGCGTACAAACCGGCTTCCACGAACAGCTCACTGCGTCCCCAACTCGGGTCGGGATGGGCCTGGTCCTGTTTCACCGCGTCGAGCAGACCCGCCGTCGTGAAGCCGTACTTCCGGGCCATCAACCAATGCGAATGCAACCTCTCCACCGGATTCCGCAACACGCAGAGGATGCGAGCCTCCGGGTACGCCTCTGCCACATGGGATGCGGCCTCCTTTGACCAGAGATAGCTCGTGCTGCACTCACCCACGACCGCGTGCTCAGGCCGCACCGCGTCGAACAGAAGGCGGTATTGCTCCCGGTCGTGCACGAAGCCGATTTGCCTGGGGCGCAAAGGCCGGTCCGCCAGATATCCCTTGAGGTCGGCGGGGACATTGGAGCGGAATGCCGGGCTGAACCGGGCCGGGTCGATGTCCGTGGCGAAGTGATTCGGCTCCTTGAGCGGGCTCAGGTATACCTGAGGGTGCCGGGACAACCGGGCGTGCACATGGGTGGTGCCCGCCTTGGGTGCGCCGATCAGGAAGAAGTTCAGCTTCGTCTCCACCATCCGTTCGCCAAAGAAACCATCCAGAACCCGTGCACGCGTCGAACCCAGAGCAAGCCGACCCCGTTCCAGACCGCCATGCCGATTGCGGCGGACAGCGCCGCGCCGATCAGGCCATGGTCCGGAACCAGCATGACACCGAGCACCACCTGAACGGCGGCGGACAACGCCAGGATGAGCAGTCCCGCCCGCTCGCCGCCGGTCATGTTGAGCAGGTACATCACCGGGCCGGACAGGGCGTTGAGGGCCTGGGCCGCAGCCAGGATGCCCAGCGCCGTGACCGCCTCTGCGCTGGCAAAGGCCGGACCCCAGAACGACAGCAACCAGGGGCCCAATGCGAGGAGGAACAGCAGGCCGGGCACAGCAACGGCCGTGTTGAGCCAGCCGATGCGGTGAACGGTGCGCCGCAAACCCGCGCGGTCCCCGGCGGCATGCAGGGCACCGAATGTGGGGGCGCCCAGCGCATTGACCGCAAACTGGGTGAAGGTCAGCAGGGCGGCCAGTCGGAACGCCGCGCGGTAATGGGCCACATCGGTCTCCGTCAACCAGGCGGACAGCATGGCCGTGTCGGCCCAGGACAGCACGAGGTGAAGCACACTGCCGATCCAGATGGGCAAGGCCAGACGGCTCATCCCCACCACTGGCTCCGGTTCGGACAGGGGGCCGGTCCGGAATCGATGGCGAAACCACCAGCCAGCAGCCACCAAGGCCACCAAGGCCATGCCGACGGCGGACATCACCAGTGCCATCACCGGGTCGTCGACCCCGAAGGCGATCAGGAGGCCCGCCAGCAACATCCACCACCCCGGCTGGAACAGCGCATAGGTGGACACGTGTCCCGTGCCGCGGAGGCATTCTGCCAACCAACCGATGACCACCCACGCTCCGATGCCCCACCCAATCCACGAGGACGGACTGAGGCCCTGATCGGGGCCGAACACCTGTGACCCGGCCAATCCGGCGAGGAGGCCAATGCCCACCATCCCCCCGGTCCACCGTCGAAATGCGGACCGAATCCGCTCGGCCATCCCGTGGGAAGTCCATGCCCCGAAAGCCTTCACCACGGCGCCTTCCCATCCCCCGCGAAGCACGGTGGCTCCCACGGTGACCCAGAGGATGAACAGCTCAGCCCGGCCCAATGCGGCATCGCCCAGATTCCGGGCCACCCAGACGGAAAACAGGAAGCCTCCGAGTGCGCCCAGCACCTTGAAGGCCAGCACGACGCCACTCCCGCCCAGCAGCCTGCGCCAGGATCCGTCAAGTCGGGAAGGGGAGGATGGGATCACGCGTGCGGGGTTGGCCAAAGAGTGGCAGCCCCGCCAGGAATCGAACCTGGATCAAACGTTTAGGAAACGTCTATTCTATCCGTTGAACTACGGGGCCTCGCGGCAAAGAAACAGCGTCCACCCGGAAGCAAGAAAAAGCCCCGACTCCGTGAAGGAGCGGGGCCGGGGCCTCGTTGGGGGGAAGGCCCCTTGGGCGGGGTGGGCAATACTGGATTCGAACCAGTGACCTTTCGCGTGTGAGGCGAACGCTCTGAACCAACTGAGCTAATTGCCCGAAAAGGGACGGCGAAGATACACGTCAACAGGCTCTCTTCCACTTCCCGGACAAACCGGATTGCAGGAGCGACATCGTCCGCAATGGGTTCACACCTTTGATTTTACACTTTATGCTTTGTATATTTGTATTCGTCTACAAATACGAGCCACTCAACGAAGTGGCTTCAACCTCTTCCAGCATGACACTCGCTGACCTCCTCAACCTCCTTTCCTTCTTCATGCAGGCCGTGACGAAGGAGAGCATCGCCTACGACCTCAATGGCGACGGCATCATCACGACGACCGATTTGATTCTGTTGCTCGGCCAAATGGGCTGAGCCCGTGGTGCGCCCTGCAGGACTTGAACCCGCGACCCAGGGATTATGAGTCCCCTGCTCTAACCAACTGAGCTAAGAGCGCATCGCCGCCCATCGGCGGACTGCACGAAAATACGCTCCCCACCCGGGTGCCCGGTCATGCACCGAGCCACTCGAATTCCAGTTCGCGCCGCTGAACATCGGCCCGGACCACCCGCACCCGCACCGGTGCACCCATGTGGATTTCCTGACCGGTGTTCAGACCGACGAGGCACTGCCGCTCGGGATCGAGCGAGAACCGGTCCGATGAAATGTCGCGGATGTCGACGTAGCCCTCGCACTTGTTCTCGTTGAGCTCCACGTAGACGGCCTTGCTGGAGATGCCGTTGACGACGCCATCGAATTCGGCGCCCAACTGCGAGCCGAGGAACTCCACCTGCTTGTACTTGATGCTGGCCCGCTCGGCCTCCGCCGCGCGCTTCTCGCGCTCGCTGCTGTGGGCACACGGGCCATCCAGCTCCGCCGTGTCGAGGGCCGCGCCCCCATCGAGGTAATGCTGCAGGCTGCGGTGCACCATCATGTCCGGATAGCGCCGAATCGGCGAAGTGAAATGGGTGTAGTGCTCAAAGGCCAGGCCGTAATGGCCGATGTTCTCGGTGCTGTATTCGGCTTTGGCCATGGACCGGATGGCCATTTGCTTGACAATGCGCTCCTCGTCCTTGCCTTCGGCCATCTTCAGCAGTTGGCTGATCGCCCGGTGGGCTTGACCCGGTTCGGTGTCCGCCATCTTGTAGCCGAACTGGGCGACGAACTGGCGCAGCGATTTGAGCTTGGTCGGGTCGGGCGCATCGTGGATGCGGTAGACGGCGCCAGGCGGCCGTTGGCCCTTGCACCCGGCGATCCACTTGGCCACCCGCACATTGGCCAGCAGCATGAAGTCCTCGATCAGCCGATTGGCATCGAGCATCCGCTTGATGAGGACCTCCACGGGCTTTCCGTCGTCGTCGAGGCGAAACCGGACCTCCTCGGTGTTGAAGTCGATGCCGCCCGCCTTGAACCGGCGCGCCCGCATTTTCCTGGCGAGGCGGTCGAGCCGCTGGACCTCACCTGCGAGGTCGCCCTTCCCGGTTGCGAGCCGCTCCTGCGCCTCCGCATAGGTGAACCGGCGGTCGGAATGGATGACGGTGCGGCCGAACCACTCCTTGACCACCTGCCCATCCTTGTCGAGTTCGAAGACAGCGCTGAAGGCGTAGCGGTCCTCGTTGGGGCGCAGGGAGCAGAGGTTGTTGGACAGCACCTCGGGCAACATGGGGATGGTCCGGTCGACGAGGTAGACGCTGGTGGCGCGCTCCACGGCCTCCTCCTCGATCCGGCTTCCTGGCCGGACATAGTGCGTCACGTCCGCGATGTGCACGCCCACTTCGAGGTGACCGCTGTCGAGGTCCCGCACGCTGAGGGCGTCGTCGAAATCCTTGGCGTCCTCCGGGTCGATGGTGAACGTGGTCACGTCCCGCATGTCGCGGCGGCGCTGGATCTCTTTGGGGTCGAGTTCCTTGGGAATGGTCTCCGCCTCGGCCTCCACGTCTTCCGGAAAATGGTAGGGCAAACCGTACTCCAGCAGGATGGCGTGCATCTCCGCCTCGTGGACGCCTGGCGCGCCCAGCACCTCCACCACCTCGGCGATGGGCGGGTCGTCGGGCGAGGCCCAATCCTCCAGCCGGACGGCCACCTTGACATCGGTGGGCGCGTCGTGCAGGAAGCGGGCGGGAATCAGAAAGTCGCGGTGCAGGCGCTTGTCGGTGGGGATGCCGAAGGCGTAATCCTTGACGGGCTGCAGCATGACCACGTACAGCTCCCGGGCCCGCTTCACCACCCGGGCGACATACGGCACCTTGCGCCGGCCCCGGTTCATCCAGCCCACCTCAACGGTGTCCCCCCAGAAGGCCGTGCCCGTGTTGCCCTTGGGCAGCATGATGTCCTCGGATTCGCCGGGCACGCTCACGAAGCCCTTGCCATACTTGGTGATCTGGATTGTGCCGGTGATCACATCGCCATGCTGGGGGCGGTCTCCGGGCTTGCGGTCCTTGCGGCGGCCCCGGTTGTCCCGGTTCCGGCCACCGCGGCCGCCCTGTTCGGGCAACATGAACCGGCCCTTGCCGACTTCCACGAGCACGCCCTTGCCGGCCTGCTCCCGCATCAGCACGTGCAGCATGTCCCGGATGTCCGAGTCGGCAATGCCCATCGTGCTGGCCAGCTGGCGCGCGTTCAACGGGCGACCCGGCAGCTTCCGGAAAATCTCCATGACGTCGCCGAGGTACCGGCTGGCCCCGCTCAACCGCTGGCCCTGGCCGCCCAACCCATCGGGGCCCGGCCTGCTGC
>JBMYZR010000008.1:0-60192 GCA_049610565.1 Flavobacteriales bacterium
CTGCTGCGCCCCGGCGTCAGCCTCCACGAGTACCACAAGCAGGTGGGCGAGCTCATGACCGAGCAGCTCCTCGGTCTTGGCCTCATCGACAAGCACGACGTCGCCAAGCAGAACCCCGCCTGGCCCGCCTACAAGAAGTACTTCATGCACGGCACCTCCCACTTCATCGGATTGGACGTCCACGATGTGGGCCTGTGGCACGAGCCCATCCGCGCCGGCCACGTGTTCACCGTGGAGCCCGGCATCTACATCCTCGAGGAGGGGTTGGGCATCCGGCTGGAGAACGACATCGTCGTCACCGAGGACGGGTTCGACGACCTGATGGGCGACATTCCACTGGATGCCGAGGCCATCGAGGACGCCATGAATTCCTGAGCGATGTCGAACGGAACCGACAGCGTCATGCTCGGACTGCAGCTTCCCACGGACCCCCGCTGGGTGGAGCTCGTCGAGTCCAACATCCCGGAGGTCCTCACCGACCATGCGTGGTGCGAGCAGAAGGCCGCCTCCAACGCCATTTCCACCATCGTCCGCTATCCGGAACTGACCGATCTGGTCGAGGAGTTGACCCGCATCGCCATGGAGGAGATGGAGCACTTCGGCATGGTGGTCGAGAAGATCAAGGAGCGCGGCTGGGTCCTCGGCAAGGAGCGGAAGGATCCCTACATCCACGACCTCGCTGCCTTCATCAAGAAAGGCGGAAGCCGGGAGGAACAGCTCGTCGACCGCCTGCTGCTGGCCGCCATGATCGAGGCGCGCAGCTGCGAGCGGTTCCGCATGCTGTCCGAGCGCATCGCCGATGACGACCTCAAGACCTTCTACCACGAACTGATGGTCAGCGAGGCCCAGCACTACACGACCTTCATCGGCTTCGCCCGCCAGTATGGGGGCCGCGTCGATGTGGATGCCCGTTGGAAGGAGTTCCTCGCCCACGAGGCCGAGGTCATCCAGCGCTACGGCAAGAAAGAAACCATGCACGGCTGAGCCAGCCTGCGCCCCCCACGATTGACCCCCGCCCCATGAGCAACGCCCCCAAGCCCGTCGGCCTCTACCCCCTGACCCGCCGCGTCGGCGACCTCCTCTTCCTGAGCGGCGTCGGACCGCGCATCCCCGGCAGCGGGGCCCACGACGAGGGCGTGCCCGGCCTGAAGCAGGACCACAACGGCAACTTCACCGCATTCGATTTCGAGGCCCAGGCGCGCGGCGTGCTGGCCAACGTGAAGGCCATCCTCGAAGCCGAGGGCGCGAAGTGGGAAGACCTGGTGGACATCACCGTGTTCCTGACCGACATGCAGCGCGATTTCGGCACGTGGAACCGGGTGTACCGCGAGCATTTCGAACATGTGGACCCCGCCCGCCGGCCCTGCCGGACCACCATGGAAATCGGCGCCTTGCCGACCCCCATTGCCGTCGAACTGAAGTGCATCGCCCACCTCGGACAGGACTGACGCGCATTTCGGCACCGGATTTGCCCATCACGGGCATGCGCGGTGCCCTGATTGTCTCCCTCCTTCTGTCGGGACTGGCCGGATTGGCCCAGTCCAGCGAGTCCGTTTCCCCCGTGGAGATTCACGCCGACTCCGCATCCCGCCGACCAGCCTTGGCCTTGCGGCACCTGCCCGGCCCTGTGGATTTCACGGGAGAGGACCTGTTGTACTCGGTCCGCTATGGCATCCTCGAGGCGGGAGAGGCCCGGCTGACGGTCACGGCTGGCCCGGAATACGCCGGACGTCCGACGTGGAAGGTGGTCGGGACCGGGCGAAGCACCGGCGCCCTCGATTGGGTCTTCCGCGTCCGCGACCATTACGAAAGCCACATCGACCGCGACGGGCTCTTTCCCCACCGCTTCATCCGGCGGGTGCGGGAGGGCGGCTACCGGCTCGAGCGGGACATCGACTTCGATCCGGCCCGGCGCACCGCCGCGACGACGCAGAACGGATCCACCCGGCACCACGTGATGCCCGCCTTCGTGCAGGATCTGGTGTCGGCGTTTTACTGCGCCCGGCGGCTTCCGTTGGGGCGGATGCAACCCGGTGATCTGATCGACATCCCGACCCTGGTGGACGGCCGCATCCATGCGCTGCGGGCCCGGTTCGTCGGCCCGCGTCACGTGAAGGTCAAGGCGGGCAGCTTCGACGGACTCGCCTTCACGCCTGTCGTCCAGGAAGGCCGGATCTGGAAGGATGCCGATGACCTCACCGTCATCGTGTCGGCCGATGACCGCCACCTGCCCGTCCTGATCGAGTCCGACCTGGTGATCGGATCGGTGCGCCTCGAGCTCGTCGAGGACCGAAGCACTCCGCTGGGAGTACAGGCCGCCGCCAACGGGCCGTAACTTGCCGCCATGGCCGAAGCCGACTCCTTCGATCCGGGCGTCCTCGCCCGCCTCAAGCTGCTGCAGGACAAATACGCCGCGATGGGACAGGACTTGACGTCCTACCTCGACGGGCTCCTGCATGCGGATTTCCCCACCTATTGGGACTACATCAAGCTCGACACGCTGCTCAGCCTGCAGCAACCGGTGACGCCGTTCCCGGACGAGCAGATCTTCGTGATGTACCACCAGATCACGGAGCTCTATTTCAAATTGTCCCTGCTCGAGATCCAGCAAATCCACGAGGAGACCGACATCGATGCGGCCACCTTCCTCGAGCGGGTCAACCGCGTCAACCGCTACTTCGAGAACCTCGTCCGCAGCTTCGACATCATGGTGGATGGCCTGGACCATGGTCAATTCCTGAAATTCAGGATGTCCCTGCTGCCCTCGAGCGGCTTCCAAAGCGTCCAGTACCGGCTGATCGAAATCGCCTGCACCTCCCTCGATCGCCTCGTCCACCGCGAGCTACGGGAACAGCATGTCCACCACGGATTCGACGAGCTGGACAGCCTCTTCGACGTCCTCTACTGGCGCCGCGGCGCGAGCGAGCTGGCCAGTGGCGTGCCCACGTTGACCCTGAAGCAATTCGAAAAGAAGTACCGGGAAGAGATCGTCCACTTCGCCGAGGACCGCTACTACACCAACCTGCGGCGCAAGTGGCTGAACCTCGACGAGAAGGACCGGAGCGAGGCGCTCAAGCAAGCCTTGCGGACTTTGGATGAGTTGGTCAATGTGCATTGGCCCCTCTCCCACTACCGCAGTGCAGTCCGTCACCTGCAGAAGAACCCGGTGGACATCGCCGCCACCGGGGGCACGAACTGGCAGCAATACCTGCCACCGCGCTTCCAGACCCTCATCTTCTTCCCGGAGTTGTGGACGGAAGAGGAGCAGGCCAATTGGGGCAAGAGTTGGGTCATGACCCACATCCCCCACAAGTGAGCCCCCGCCTCAGGACGCCCATCCTGCGTTAAAGCCTCACGGCAGCAAAACTTTTCGTGGAAGCCGCCGTTGCTTCTTCGAACGGCAGCAACTTGGCTGTCTGCAAAGTCCATGCGTCCACTCCTGTCTTCCCTCCTCTCCGTGTTGCTGCTCAGCTGTGGCCTGTGGAGCTGTTCGGGAGACGGCCCTGGACAGCGGGAGGTCCTCGCTTTGGCCGGATCGCGCGAGGCGCCGCCTGCAGAGCCGGTGCTGACTCCCGGAGAGAAGGAGGCCCAGCGGTTTGCCATCGCCGACACCGTGGTGCTCGAAGTCACCGCCGGGGAGGTCCGGAGCGGACAGAGCCTCTCCCACATCCTGGCGCCGGCCGGGGTCAGCGCGGCACAACTCCATAGGATGGCCACCGACCAGAAGGCCGTCTTCGATGTGCGGCGGATGAAGGCCGGCAACGGCTGGTCGCTGTTTTCGGGTCCGGACGGCGCGCCCCGGCACTTTGCCTACACCATCAGCTCCAAGGAATACGTCGTGTTTGACCTGACCGATCAGGGCCGGGCCCGACGTGGGCAATTCCCGTCGGAAACCCGACGGGGGTATGTCGAAGGCGAGGTCCACGGCAGTCTGTACCAGGTGCTCGAGGACGAAGGGCATTCCACGACGCTCGCCCTCGCCATGTCCCAGGTCTACGCCTGGACCATCGACTTCAGCCGCATCCAGGCCGGCGACCGGTTCCGCATCCTCTACGACCGGGATTGGGTCGGGGGGTCGCCCGTCGGAATGCCCCGCATCCTCGCCGCCGAATTCGTGCACCGCGGCCGCAATTTCCCAGCCTACGCCTACGACCAGGGAGACGGCGTGGACCATTTCGACGAAACCGGTGCCAGCCTCCGGAAGGCGTTTCTCAAGGCGCCGGTCGAATTCAGCCGCATCTCGAGCCGGTTCGACAAGAAACGCTTTCACCCCGTGCTCAAGAAGGTCAAGGCCCACCTCGGCACCGACTACGCCGCACCGCATGGCACCCCCATCGTGTCGGTGGGCGACGGTGTGGTCGTCAAGGCCAGCTACACCAAGGGAAACGGCAAATACGTCAAGGTCCGCCACAACAGCACCTACACCACGCAGTACCTGCACATGAGCCGCCGAAACGTCAAGGAAGGACAAGCCGTCCGCCAGGGCGACGTCATCGGCTATGTGGGCAGCACCGGCCTGGCCACCGGACCCCATGTGTGCTTCCGGTTCTGGAAAAACGGACAGCAGGTGGACCACCTTCGGGAGGAGTTCCCTCCATCCACGCCCATCGAGGCCGACCATGAAGCGGACTTTGCACGCGCGGTCGACGCGTGGAGGGAAGAGATGGCTCGCTTCGATGGCCGCTCCTTGACCCAGCTCGCCGACCAGGCGCCCTGAGGCGCCCGTCAATCCGTGTGGCGCGCGGCCTCCAACAAGGCCACACCGAGTCCGTCGGTCAACACCGATCCCGACACGGACCGCTCCGGATGATACTGGACCCCGACAAGGAACGACAGCGCCGTGGTGTCCGCCCACCGGATGCCCTCGATCAGGCCGTCCGGCGCAATGGCCCACGGTTCGAATCCCGTCGCCAACCGTCCGATGCCCTGGTGGTGGTGGCTGACCACCGCGGCGTGTTGACCGGCACCCCATGACGTCGAACCAAACGACCACGGCGACTGGACCACCACGGCATGCAGGGTGTCTCTTGTGCTTCCTGGCTCACCGCCCCGGTGGCCTTCAAATCCGTCATCGGGCAAGTGGGGGCGCAGCGACCCTCCGCCATGGACGTTCATGACCTGCAGGCCTCGGCACACGCCCAGACACGGCAAGGCCTCCCGGTACACGGCGTCCAGCAGGTGATGCTCGACCCGATCGCGCTCCTCATCGATGCGCCCGCAGCGGACAGTGTCCCCGGCTTGGCCATACCGCCCCGGGTGAATGTCCTCTCCGCCGGTCAAGACGACCGCGTCGGCCGCAGCCAACTCGGCCTCCAGGGCCAACGAATCCAGCCCGTAGGCCTGAACGAACCGGAGGGGCGCACCGCCCAGGCTGTCCTGCAAATGACCCAGCCAGTTCCGGTAATTCCGGCTGGAGTAGTACTTCGACAAAATGACCGTGGCGCTGTCCGCCTGGATTGCAGCCGGATCAAGGCTGTCTTTCCCTTGCCCGCCCGGTGCGCAGGAGGCGAGGGACAACAGGATCACCGACCAGACCGTGACGGCTCCGGTGCGCGCGAGCGCCGTCATGCGGACCAGCTTTCGACCTCCTCGAGTTGCAGGGCGGGCAGGTCGAGCTTGTTCTTCTTGCGGAAACCGTTGAGCTTCTCGCGCAATGCCGTCGGCTTGGCCTCACGGATGGCATCGGGGGTGTCGAACCCGGCGGCGGCCACGTGGGGCGCCCAGTCCGAAGGAATGCCCAAGGCCTCCAACGCGCCGAGGTCCGGTCCGGTGCGGAAGACCTCCGGCCGCATCTGCGGGAAGAAGAGCACCTCCTGTATGGAGCGCTGGTCGGTCAGCATCATCACGAGGCGGTCCACCCCGATGCCGACGCCGCTGGTCGGCGGCATGCCGTACTCCAGCGCGCGCAGGAAGTCCTGGTCGATGAACATCGCCTCGTCGTCCCCGCGCTCGCCGAGCTTGAGTTGGTCTTCGAAGCGCTCACGCTGGTCGATGGGGTCGTTGAGCTCGGAGTAGGCGTTGGCCACCTCCGTGCCGTTGATGAAGAGCTCGAAGCGCTCCGTGTAGCCAGGCTTGTCGCGGTGCGCCTTGGTGAGCGGCGACATCTCCACGGGGTAGTCCGTGATGAACGTGGGCTGCACCAGATGGTGCTCGCACTTCTCGCCGAAAATCTCGTCGATCAGCTTGCCCTTGCCCATGCTGTCGTCCACCTCGATGCCGAGGGATGCGCAGGCTCCGCGCAGGGCGGCCTCGTCCATGCCGTCGATGTCCACGCCGGCGTGCTCGAGGATGGCATCGCGCATCGACAACCGGCGGTAGGGCGGCGCGAAGTCGATGGTGTTGCCCTCCAGCGTGGCGGTGTTGGTGCCGTGGACGGCCTGGCAGACCCGCTCGAGCAGCTGCTCGATGGTCTCCATCATCCAGTGGTAGTCCTGGTAAGCGACGTAGAGCTCGAGGACGGTGAACTCCGGATTGTGCGTCCGGTCCATGCCCTCATTGCGGAAGTTCCGGGAGAATTCGAAGACGCCGTCAAAGCCGCCCACGATGAGGCGCTTGAGGTAGAGCTCATTGGCGATCCGCAGGTAGAGGGGGATGTCCAGCGCGTTGTGGTGCGTGATGAACGGACGGGCCGCGGCGCCACCGGGAATGGCCTGCAGCACCGGGGTGTCCACCTCCAGCCAACCCTGCTCGGTGAAGGCGTCGCGCATGGCCTGGATGACCCGGCTGCGGGCCTCGAAGGTGCGCTTCACCTCGGGATTGACCACCAGGTCGACGTAGCGCATCCGGTAGCGGAGCTCCGGGTCGGTGAACGCGTCGTGCACCTGCCCGTCCTCGTCAGTCTTGACCGAAGGAAGCGGGCGAATGGACTTGCTGAGGACGGTGAGTTCTTTGACCAGCACGCTCGGCTCGCCGGTCTGGGTGGTGAACGTGGTGCCCTTCACCCCGACGATGTCGCCGCGGTCGAGCAGCTTCTTGAAGACGGTGTTGTACATCGTCTTGTCCTCGTCGGGACAGAGCTCGTCGCGGTTGAGGTAGATCTGGATCTTGCCCGTGGCGTCCTGCAGCTCGGCGAAAGACGCCTTGCCCATGATGCGGCGGGAGAGGATGCGGCCAGCGAGGCAGACCTCGCGGTCGGCTTCGAAATCGGCGGACAAGGGGCCCGCGTGGGTGTCCACGGGGTAGGCGGCGGCCGGATAGGGGTCAATGCCCAGCTGGCGGAGTTGAGCGAGGCTCTCGAGGCGGACGCGTTCCTGTTCGGGTCGGATCATGGTGAATCGGTTGCGGCGGAAACCTCCGCAAAATTAGGCTTCCCCGGCCGTCGGCCCGGCCGTAAATTCGTGGGGATTCCCCACACCATGCGCGACCTCATCGCTTCCTTCCCCGACCAGCTCTCCGCCGCGGCGGCCTCCATGGCCACACAGCCCCTCCCGGCGGACATTCCGAGCCACGAACGCATCCTCGTCCTCGGCATGGGCGGATCGGGCATTGGGGGCCGGTTCATGGCCGGGCTGTTGTCGGATGCAGCAAGCGTCCCGGTCGCCAGTGGTCAGGACTACCGGATTCCCTCTTGGGTCGGGCCCTCCACGGTCGTCATCGCCTGCAGCTACAGCGGCAACACCGAGGAGACCCTGACCGCCCTCGCGGCGGCCGTGGACGCCGGAGCCCAAGTGCGCGCCCTCACCTCAGGTGGGAAGCTCGGCGCCCTGGCCGAGGAGCACGGTTGGCCCTGCCTGACCGTTCCCGGAGGCCACCCTCCCCGCTCCCAGTTCGGCTGGGCGGTCACTGGACTGCTGCACCATTTCGCCGCACTCGGCCACGCGCCGACGGACGCGCCCGATGTCCTCTCCGATGTCGCCGCCGCCGCCGACCTGCTTCGCACGGAATCCGACGCCATCCAGGCCCTCGCCGACCGCTGGGCCGATTTGCTCGCGGACAAAAGCCCCATGCTGTACGGGGACGCCGCCCTCGAGCCGGTGCTCATCCGCTGGCGCCAGCAGCTCAACGAAAACGCCAAGCGGCTCTGCAACCACCATGTCTTCCCGGAGATGAACCACAACGAGCTGGTCGGTTGGGAAAGCGGGGACGCGACCATCGCCGCCCTGTTTCTCCACACGACGGAGGACCACCCCCGCACCGCCGAGCGCATGCGGCTGTGCAAGGCCCTCTTCCGCGACGCCGGCGCCTCCGTGGAGAAGGTCTCCGCCGCAGGGTCGACCCGACTGCAGCAGTGGATGCACCTCGTCCACCTTGGCGACTGGCTGTCCCTGCTCATGGCCGAGAAGGCCGGCGTGGACCCGGTGGACATCCGGTACATCGATTACCTCAAGGGCGAATTGGCCCGCATGGCATGACCCCCAAGGTGCAGGTGCGCGACCTGGGCCGCGCGGACTACAAACCCACGTGGGACCTGCAGGAGCAGCTCCTCAAGGTGGCTGTAGACCGAAAAATTGCGCGCCGAAGGGCCGGCCTTCCGGAGACGGGCCGGACCGAGGGCGACAACCCGGCAGATTTTCCGTGGCCAGAACACCACCTGCTCTTCGTGGAACACCCCCACGTCCTGACCCTCGGCAAGAGCGGGGACGCCAACCATGTCGTGGCCTCGCCCGAGCGCTTGGCCGACCTGGGGGTCGAATACCATGAAATCAACCGCGGTGGGGACATCACCTACCACGGCCCCGGCCAGCTGGTGGCCTACCCCATTCTGGACCTCGACCAAATCCGGACGGACATCGGCTGGTACTTGCGTCAACTGGAGGAGGCGGTCATCCGCACCTGTGCGGATTGGGGGGTGGAGGCCGGCCGTGTCGAGGGCCTCACCGGGGTGTGGATGGATCCCGAGGCCGGGCTCGCCGCGCGCAAAATCTGTGCGATCGGGGTCAAATGCAGCCGGTGGGTGACCATGCACGGCCTCGCCTTCAACCTCGACACGGACCTCGATTTCTTCAACCTCATCGTGCCCTGCGGCATTGCGGACCGCGGCGTGACCAGCCTGAAGCGCGAGAGCGACCGCGCGGTCCGGCGCGACGAGGTCCGGGATGCACTCGAATTCCACCTTCTGAACGTACTTGGGGCTTCGCGTTGATTCCCATGAAGAGAGTTCTGCCCTGGCTGCTCGCCACCGCCGCCGCCCTGATCCTTGTGCTCGAACTGACGGACAATGGTCACGTCTGGCAGGGACTTCGCGAATGCTATCTGCGGGGCTACCGCAACGCCCAGATTGACGACCTGCAGTTCAAGGCGTTCAGAACCATACCCGCTGCCGACAACCCGAAGCCCTGGCCCAAGCACGTCCGGTACACGGAAGACATCCCGGCCTCGATCCAGGATTCGACGGAGGCGTTCGGCACCGTCGCCCTCACCGTCGTGCACAGGGACTCTCTCCTGCTCGACTGGACGTCGGAATCGATCCCCGGCGCCGACACGATGCGGACCAACGCCTTTTCCATGGCGAAGACCTTCACGGCGCTGGCCATCGGCACGGCTGTCCGCCAAGGACTGCTGTCCGTGGAGGAGCCCGTCTCCACCTACCTGCCCCGGTTCAAGGAGGGCCCCGGCTCGGACCTGACGCTCCGGCACGTCCTCCAGATGCGGTCGGGCATCCCGTTCGGTGAGAACTACCGGAACCCCATTGGGTTCATGGCCAAGAGCACCTACGGCGAGGGCATCCTGGACCGGACTGCTGAGTATGACGTGGAGGGGACGGCCGGTACCCCTTGGGCCTATCAGGGTGGCAACACGCTCATCCTTCAGGAGATCCTGCTCTCGGTCATCGACGTGCCGCTTGGCACATGGTTCGCCCAGACGGTCTGGCAACCCGTCGGAGCCGAGGAGGACGCGGCTTGGGCAGTGGACGACCGGGGCCACGAACGGAACTACTGCTGCTTTTACTCCCGGTCCAAGGACTATGCCCGACTCGGACAATTGATGCTGGACTCCGGCCGGGTGGATTCGACCCGCCTCATCGACCGCGACTTCATGTCGGACCTCATGTCCCCCATCGGGCCCCTTCCGGACGGGACCGACATCCAACACTACGGCTACCAAGTTTGGATGGGCGTTCACAAAGGACACGCCTTCACCAGCATGCAAGGCCTGCACGGCCAATACATTGTCGCCGTGCACGACTTGGACCTCGTTGCCGTGCGCACAGGGTTCAGTCGGCCCAAAGGCAAGCTGCGCAACGTGGACCTCGACGTGTATCACACGGTCGGTCTCGCCCTCGATTTGGTGGGCGTTCGCTGACAAAAACGGATACAAATCCATTTCTATCGTCTGCGAATTTGCATTTTACCGCGTCGAATTCGTATATTCGATTTTGTAGCCTTGTGGGAAACCCCTCTCACATGCACCAACCAAATCGTTTGCCAATGAATGCTCAGCTCGACGCCATCATCGTCGATGATGAAGCTCCCGCCCGGGAGGTGCTGCACAGCCAGCTCGAACGGCACTGCCCGTTCATCCGAGTCATTGATCAGGCCCCGAATGCCCGCATCGGTTATGATGCGATCCGCAACGGCCGGCCCCACATCGTGTTCGTGGACATCCGAATGCCCTTCGAAACCGGGCTCGACCTCATCGATCGCTTCGATGACCGCGAATTCTATGTGGTCTTCTACACGACCTACCAGGATTACGCCATCGACGCGATTCGCAGACAAGCGTTCGACTACCTCCTGAAGCCGGTCGATCCGGTGGACCTCAAGGCCTGTGCAGATCGCATCCGGGAGCACTTCCGCATCAAGATGATTGAGAATGGGGACTTCCACAGAAAGCTGGAAATCACCACCTCAGGCCAACGCCACTTCATCCGCCATTCCGAGATCCTTCACGTCGAGGCCAGCGGCAGCTACGCCTGCATCTACAAGACCGACGGAACGCGTCTGATGGTGTCCAAGAACCTGAAGTATGTGGAAAGTCTGATCGACAATGCCAAGTTTGTTCGCGTCCACAACAGCCAGCTGGTGCACCTCAACAAGATTCGCCAGTGCAACTACCGCACGAACTCCATCACGCTGGTGAACGGCAAGGAGATTGCCTTGGCCGTGAGGAAGCGCGAAGACTTGCGCCGTCGCATGGCCGAGCTCCTGTCTTCCGAAGAAGGCCCCGGGCTCGACGCACCCCTCGCTTGAGGTCCGGCCGCTGCGGCCCGCGTACCTTCGCGGCTGCATGTCCGCCCTGACCGACATCCGAACCCTCGATGACGCCGCCCTCAAAGCGGCGCTCATTGATTTGGGCCAGCCCGCCTTCCGCAGCAAGCAGGTCGCTGACTGGATCTGGACCAAGGGAGCCACGCGGTTCGACGACATGACGAACCTGCCACAGGCCCTGCGGAATGCGCTGACCGAGGCGTACACCCTGTCGCCCATTGCCCCGGAAGAAGAGCAGGTCAGCCGGGACGGTACGGTCAAGTGCGCCTTCCCCATCGAGCCCGGCAAAGTGGTCGAAGGGGTGCTGATTCCCGCGAAGGACCGCATGACGGCGTGCATCAGCAGCCAGGTGGGCTGCAGCCTGTCCTGTGCCTTCTGCGCCACCGGCAAGCTCAAGCTCCTCCGCAACCTCACGGCCGGGGAAATCGTCGATCAGGTGCGCCACATCGCGATGCTCGCTGAGCGCCACCACGACCACCGGCTCACCAACATCGTCTACATGGGCATGGGCGAACCCCTGCTCAATTACCGCAACGTCCTGGAATCGGTGAACCGCATCACCGGCACACCGGGGCTGGGCATGAGCCCGAAGCGGATCACGGTCTCCACCGCCGGCATCGCCAAGATGATCCGGAAGCTGGGCGACGACGAGGTCAAGTTCAACCTCGCCTTGAGCCTGCACGCCGCTGAAGACGGCAAGCGCAACCGGATCATGGAAATCAACGAGACCAACGACCTCGCCAGCCTGCGGGATGCGCTCGTCTACTTCCACGAAAAGACCGGGACCCGCGTCACCTTTGAGTACATCTTGCTCGGCGGGTTCAACGACGACATCGAGGATGCCCGGGACCTCGCGCGGTTCGCGGCCTGCGTTCCCTGCAAGGTGAACCTCATCGAGTACAACCCCATCGACGACGCGCTCTTCCGCAAGGCGGACGCCAAGAAGACCGACGAGTTCAAGGACCTCCTGGAGGACAAATTCAACATGGTGGTCAACGTCCGCCGCTCCCGCGGAGAAGACATCGACGCCGCCTGTGGCCAGTTGGCCAACAAGAACAAACTGGCGGCCGGACAGGCCTGATCGACGGACTCAGTCGAGCTTGAGGACGGCGAGGAACGCCTCCTGCGGCACCTCGACGGAGCCGACCTGGCGCATGCGCTTCTTGCCCTTCTTCTGCTTCTCGAGCAGCTTCCGCTTCCGCGTGATGTCACCACCGTAGCACTTCGCCGTCACGTCCTTCCGGACCGGCTTGATGGTCTCCCGGGCGATGATCTTGGCGCCGATGGCGGCCTGCAGGGCGATCATGAATTGCTGGCGCGGAATGAGCTCCTTCAGCTTGGCACAGATCTTCTTGCCAAGCTCGAAGGCATTGGACCGGTGCACCAACGCGGAGAGGGCGTCGACTTGGTCGCCGTTGATCAGGATGTCCAGCTTGACGAGCTGGGACGGGTGGTACTGGTCCGGGAAGTAATCGAAGGACGCGTAGCCCCGCGACACGCTCTTCAGCTTGTCGTAGAAGTCGAAGACGATTTCGCCGAGCGGCATGGAGAACGTGAGCTCGACGCGATCGGAGGTCAGGTAGACCTGGTTCTGGAGCACGCCCCGCTTGTCGATGCAAAGGGTCATGATGGCACCGACATACTCCGCCTTGGTGATGACCTGCGCCTTGATGAACGGCTCCTCCACGTGGTCAAGCTTGCCGGGATCGGGCAGCTCGGACGGGTTGTTGATGACCATCGGCTCGCCCTTCTTGGGGTGGCAGATGTAGCTCACGTTGGGGACTGTCGTGATGACGGTCATGTTGAACTCGCGCTCGAGGCGCTCCTGCACGATCTCCATGTGGAGCATGCCGAGGAAACCGCAGCGGAAACCGAAGCCGAGGGCGGCCGAGCTCTCCGGTTCGAAGACGAGGGACGCGTCATTGAGCTGGAGCTTCTCCATGCTGTAGCGGAGCTCCTCGTAGTCCTCGGTGTCGACCGGGTAGATGCCGGCGAAGACCATCGGCTTGACATCCTCGAAACCCTTCACCGCCTCCTGGCAGGGTGCCGCGGAAAGGGTGAGCGTGTCGCCGACCTTGACCTCCTTGGCGTTTTTGATGCCCGAGATGATGTAGCCCACGTTGCCGGTGCCCACCGAGTCCTGCGGTTGCAGGTCGAGGCCGAGCACACCGATTTCGTCGGCATTGTACTCGCGGCCGGTGTTGAAGAAGCGCACGCGGTCCCCCTTCTTGATTTCGCCATTGAGCACCCGGTAGTAGGCGATGATGCCGCGGAAGGAATTGAAGACGCTGTCGAAGACCATGGCCTGCAGTGGCGCCTCCGGATCGCCCTTGGGGGCGGGCACCCGCTCCACGATGGCCTCGAGGATCTTGTCGACGCCGAAGCCCGTTTTGCCGCTGGCCGGGAGGATGTCCTCCGTGTCGCAACCGATGAGGTCCACAATCTGGTCCATCACTGCTTCCGGGTCGGCGCTGGGCAGGTCCATCTTGTTGAGGACCGGGATGATTTCCAGGTCGTGCTCGATGGCGAGGTACAGGTTCGAGATGGTCTGCGCTTCGATGCCCTGGGTGGCGTCCACGATGAGCAGGGCGCCCTCGCACGCGGCGATGGACCGGCTCACCTCGTAGCTGAAGTCCACGTGTCCCGGGGTGTCGATGAGGTTGAGCACATACTCTTCGCCCCCCTGGCTGTAGCGCATTTGGATGGCGTGGCTCTTGATCGTGATGCCGCGCTCCCGTTCGAGGTCCATGTCGTCCAGGGTCTGCTCCTGAAGTTGGCGCTCGCTGACCGTTCCGGTCATCTGGAGCAGGCGATCGGCCAACGTGCTCTTGCCGTGGTCGATGTGGGCGATGATGCAGAAGTTCCGGATGTTCTTCATGGGTAAGGACAAAAGTACGGCGGGAGCGGGCCTCCTGATGTGCAACCGACGGACCCAAATGGAGGTTTCAATGGTGTGAGACCGCACGGCTTTCCCGTGGCGCCGGACCGTGTGCCTCGGTGGGCGTTCCTTGCGGTATATTGCGCCCCCGCGAGAACCAACACCATGAGAGCAACCGTCGTCTCCCTCCTGTTCGTCAGCCTGTCCTTTTCCACCGTCGCCCAGGACGCACTTCCGAACGACATCGCCGCATTGTACAGCAAGTATGGCGGCTTCGAATTCGCCGTCATGATGATGGACCGGGACGAGTGGGAAACCTACCGCAATTGGGAAGGCTACAACCAGCAGGATGTCATCGACGTCATCAAGCGGCATCAGGAGACCCCGGAATACATCGCCCGCAAGGAGCAGCGGAAGCAGCACCGCATCGCGCGGTCCGGGGAGTGCGACTGCTGGATTGAACCCGATGAGAGCTACACCGAGATCACCCCGGAGATGCAACAGTTCACCGGGGGTGCAGGCATCGATGTCGACTACGCCCACGGACCGCTCTCCCTGCCCTTCTCGTTCAATCTGTTCGGTCAGGAGTACAATGAATTCTACATCAACTCCAAAGGCCTGATCTCCTTCACCGAGCCCGTCATCGACTGGACCCCGGAAGAGCTGCCGGATTCCGATTACAACATCATCTCCGGATACTGGGGCGACGCGGACTACCGCCTGACCGGTGACATCTTCTACCGCATCACGCCGACTGCCGTCTACGTCAATTGGGTGGATGTCGGCTACTACAACAACCACGACGACCGCACGGTCAGCTACCAGATCGTCTTTGCCGAAGACGGCTCAGTGTCCATCGGCGGGGGCAACAACGTCCAGATGTGCTACCAGGACATGCAGTGGGCCCACGGCGATGTCGGCGGAGAAGGCGGTTGCTGCGGACCCGATCCGGCCACGGTGGGGGTTGACGTCCAGAACAACAGCGACAACTTCGTTCAATTCGGCCGGTTCAACTTCCAGGACGACTCGTACAACGGTCCCTATGGCGCCGGTCCTTCCGAGCAGGACGGCTGTTTCTGGCTCAACGGCAAGGACTTCTGCATCAACGTGTCGGGAGCGGACCCCAACCAGGCGCCGATTCCCACGGAAACACCGGGCAGCGGCTGTGATGACACGCTCTTTGTCTGCCTCAACGACACCCTCGACCTGAACCTTGGATTCCTCGCCCCTGAGGACGGCCAGACCGTGTCGATTGAACTCTCCAACATCGGCGCCATCACCAACAACGGCACCTATGTGGAGGACGGCATCACGTACCTCGACGCCTACCTCGCAGGTACGCCGGAAAACGTCGGCACCTACGACCTGGTGATCACCGCGACGGATGACGGAACCCCGGTCGGAGAGACCCAGCTTCAATACGTGGTCGAGGTGATCAATGTGGAATTGCCCACCCTGACCGTGGACGGTGACTTCAGCATCTGCTCGGGCCAGGAGACCACCATCACGTGCAACGACGACTTCGACAGCTACGCCTGGTCCCTCGGTTGTTCAGGACCGGAATGCACCTATCCCTTCGGCGGAACCTTCAATGTGACGGCCTCCATCGACGAAGGGTGCTCTGCATCGCTGGACTTCTTCATTTACCAGAGCCTCTACTTCCTGCCCGAGGTCTGCATCGAACCCAACCCCATCTGCGGAGACGACACGGCCATCGTGTCGGTCTGCGATGAGGACATGGACACCTTCGTGGAATACGAATGGGACGGCGATTGGAACGGTGCTGGTGGTGAAATCGTGATCCCCGCCACGGAACTGGGCGACACCGCCATTGGTGCGACCCCCGGATCCTACCGCATCCTCGTGACCAACGACGACGGCTGTCAGGGCCAACGCGTCTTCAACATCGAACAGGTGACCCAGGTCATTCCGGAAGTGACCATTCCGCCGGTGTGCGACAGCCTATACTCCGTGCAGTTCTCCGGGGGCTACACCACGCCCGATGCCGGTCCGCTGCTGGTCTACATGACCGCATCCGACCCGACCGGTTGGGGGGGAGACAACTTCCTCGAGGTGACGGTCACGTCACCGGATGGAGACGAGACCAGCTACATCCTCACCTCCTTCGATGTGTTCACGGCCCACACCGACATCGAGGTCTCCCTCGGGGACCAGGTGGACATCGTGCTCGTCACCGGCCCCAACGCCCCTGTGGCCGACTTCGGCTTCACCGTCTACAACTGCACGACCACCAACCCCCAGCCGGTGGACGACCTGCCCGCCGGCGGCGGACTCGTCTACTCCGCCACGGCGGACTGCGAAGTTGACCCCGTGGGCGGCTCCTGGAGTGTGAGCGAAGGCACGGGATTCTTCTCCGATCCGACGGAGTTCAACACCTTCTTCACCCCGACCAGCGGTCTGGGACTCTACGAGGTCTGCTTCACCGATGACAACTGCGGCTACAGCGCCTGCTACCCGATGGAGACCAGCACCACCCCGACCGGCACCCTCGTCGGACCTGGCGCCAACCTCCAGGCGGACGGCAGCTATCTGCTTTGCGACGGCGAGAACGCGAACTTCTCGGTCGACACCACGTTCCAAGGCACGCTCGATCCCCTCGAGTGGCCCGAAGCCAGCAGCACGTCCGGCCTGTTTGCCACGTACTCCTTCAACGGTTTCGCGGAGTACGACCTGAGCGTGACGTTGAACAACCTCTGTGGCACGCTCGAGCTGCCCTTCACCATCGTGACCTCGGAATTGGGTGACCCCCAACTCGGGGAGGACATCGTCGTGTGCGAGGAAGGCGTCGAGGTGATTCTCGACGGAGGTCTCGATCCCTCGGATGATCTGGACGTCCAATGGTCCCTCGACAACATCAACATTCCGGGCGCCACGGACTTCACCCTCACTGCGGATGAGGCCGGTGATTACTGCCTCGAAGCCACCAACGAATGTGGCACCTCAGAAGACTGCGCCGAGGTGCTGATCTTCCAGCCGCTGCCCAACCTGCTGCCGGATTACAGCCTCGATTGCGAGGGTGGAAACACCGTCCTGATCGACCCCCTGACCACCAACGATTGGACGGTCACGTGGCAAGACGGCAGTGTCGGCAACACCTTCCTCGCCACCTACAACCCGCACCACGAGACGTGGGTGTCGGCCTTGTTCGAGGATCCGCTGGGCTGCACGAGCGAACTGGACAGCACCTATGTCTGGATGGGATACCCGGTGGACCTCGGTCCCTCCGCCCCCAACCTGCTGCCGACTGAGCTGCCCCTCTTCCTGTGCCCAGAAATCCCGAACACCTTTGAACTGGTGGCCAACAACGCCGTCGAGTGGAACTGGACCATCGAGCCCCTCTCCGGAGGTGGGTCCACGGTGCAGATTCCGGGACTCAACACGGACGTTGTGACCTTCACGACGGCCATGTTCGACAACCTGCTCGACTCCTCGTACTACAACAACCCACTGTTGTTGACCGGCACCGGATACAACCCCTGCACGCCCGCCGGCCTGAGCTTCGATTGGCAGGTGGAGTGGTCCAACTGCGAGATCAAGATCCCGAACATCTTCACGCCGGGCACCGCGGAAGGGTCCATCGGCAAGAACGACACCTTCGAAATTGAGGGCCTGCTCAAGTACGACGGTGCCATCCTGGCCGTGTACGACCGGTGGGGCAACCAGGTGTTCTATTCCGAGAACTATGACAACCTGTGGAATGCCCGCGACGTCTCGTCCGGCACCCACTACTACATGCTGACCCTGCCCAACGGAAGGGACTTCAGCGGCAACGTCATGATCCTTCGCTGACCCTGAACGGTGGCCAAGACCCGCACGCGCTTCGTTTGCAGTGACTGCGGGCATGTGACCGGCCAGTGGGTGGGGCAATGCCCCAGCTGCAAGTCGTGGAACACCGTCACCGAATTCAAGGAGCACGCCAATCCGCGCATGGAGCGTGCGGCCGTGGCCGCCGGCATGGCCGAAGCGCGTCCCCTGCGCGACTACACGGAACAGAAGAGCGTCCGCGTCGGCACCGGCGAAGGGGAGTTCGA
This sequence comes from Flavobacteriales bacterium, assembly GCA_049610565.1. Classification (GTDB taxonomy): domain Bacteria; phylum Bacteroidota; class Bacteroidia; order Flavobacteriales_D; family Sanyastnellaceae; genus UBA8752. The sequence continues at coordinate 18,078 of JBMYZR010000008.1, forward strand.
CCGGGTCCTCGGCGGTGGCCTTGTGCCGGGTGCCCTCGTCCTGTTGGGAGGAGAGCCCGGCATCGGCAAGTCGACCTTGAGCCTGCAGACCGCCATGAAGGCAGCGGGCAAGGTGCTCTACGTCTCCGGAGAGGAAAGCCCGGAACAGGTGCGGCTCAGGGCCGATCGGCTCGGCACGCTCGGCGGCGAATTGCTCGTGCTCCCCGAGACCTCCACGGAAGGCATCGTCAAGGCCGTGAAGGCGCATCAACCCGACCTGCTCTTCGTCGATTCCATCCAGACGTTGCACACGCCCCGTGTCGAGAGTGCACCGGGGTCCGTCGCGCAGGTCCGGGAGTCCACAGCCGAGCTCATCCTGGCCGCCAAGCCCCTGCAGTTGCCGGTCGTGCTCATTGGTCACATCACCAAGGAAGGTGCCATCGCCGGTCCGAAGGTGCTCGAGCACATGGTGGACGTCGTGCTCACGTTTGAGGGCGATCGACACCACGCCTACCGCATCTTGCGCGCCGTCAAGAACCGCTTCGGCTCCACCCAGGAGATCGGCATCTTCGAGATGCGCGGAGACGGCCTGCACCCGGTGACGGACCCCTCCGGCGCCCTGGTCGGCAACGGGGAAGCCCGGCTCAGTGGAACGGCGCTCGCGGTCGCCATCGAGGGCGCCCGGCCCCTCACGGTGGAAATCCAGGCGCTCGTCAGCAGCGCGGTGTACGGCACGCCCCAGCGGTCCGCCACGGGCTACAACCTCCGCCGGCTCAACATGCTGCTCGCCGTGCTCGAGAAGCGCTGCGGGTTCAAGCTCGGCGCCTCGGACGTCTTCCTCAACCTCGCCGGCGGCATCCGCCTCGAGGACCCGGGCGTGGACCTGGCCGTGGTTGGCGCCATCCTCAGCAGCACCCTCGATCTCACGCTCGATCCCCGCACCGCGATGTGTGGGGAGGTGGGACTCACGGGCGAAGTCCGGCCGGTGGCCCGCCTCGAACAGCGGATGGCGGAGGCCGCCAAAATGGGCATGGAACGGCTCGTGATCAGCGGGCTCGGCCAGAACCTGCCAGACCCTCCGAAAGGCCTGAGCCTGGTCAAAGTCAGCCGCGTGGGCGAGCTGCAGAAGGTGCTCTTCTGAGCGGGCGCCCTTGGCCGGGCCTCAGTCCGCGCCGGCCACGACCACCACGAACTCCCCCTTGGGCGCGTGCGCCTCGAATTGCGCGTGCAGCTCTTGAGTCGTGCCGCGACGGGTCTCCTCGAATTTCTTGCTGAGCTCGCGGCTCACGCTGACCCGCCGGTCCGGCCCGCAGTGCTCGACCAGTTCGGCCAGCAGCTTGACGATGCGGTGCGGGGACTCATAGAGCACCGTGGTCCGGGTCTCCTCGGCGAGGGCCTTCAGGCGCGTCTGCCGGCCCTTTTTGTGCGGCAGGAACCCCTCGTAGACAAACCGTTCGCATGGCAGGCCGCTCACCACGAGCGCCGGGACAAATGCGGTCGCCCCGGGAAGACACGTCACCTCCACCCCGGCTTCGACGCACGCCCGAACCAGGAGGAAACCCGGGTCGCTGATGCCCGGCGTTCCCGCGTCGCTGCACAGGCAAGCCGAGGCCCCGGCGAGAAGGGTGGACACGACCTCCTCCAGCACCTTGTGCTCGTTGTGGGCATGGAACGGCCTCAGGCGCGCCTCGACGCCCTTCAACCGCAAAAGCGACCCAGTGGTCCGGGTGTCCTCGGCGAGGACGAAATCGGCCGCTTCAATGGCCTCGATGGCCCGGGGCGTGAAGTCACCAAGGTTTCCAATCGGGGTTGGGACCACCGTCAGCATCAGGCGTACCGGCGTTGGAGCTTGTCCATGAACCGCGCCACCGTCGGATCGTCCTCATCCCATGCGCTCGAATCCGGCACGTGCTGGTTGAGCCAGAGCAAGGCCAATTGCATGTCCCCTGCGCCATCCAGCGCCTCCAGGACACGGTCGAAAAGCATGGCGTCGTCCTGGAACAGCACCTTGATGCACTCGTACTTCTCCACCAGGCTGAACGCGGTCCGCAGGTCCCCGATGGCCCGTTGCTCCATCTGCTCGGCCAAACTCGTCACCGGCTCGGCGGATTGCGTAGCCGTCGAGGAGGGCTCGGGCAGGTCCTCCGCGGCCGGTTCAGCGGACTCCGGCTCTTCTTCCACGGCCTCCACATCGACCTCCTCCATGGCGGGATCTGCCTGCTCCCCGGCCTCTTCTTTCACGGCTGTTTCTTCCACTGCCGTTTCCTCGACGTCCACAGCGTCCTCCGTTTCTTCCGCGAACTCCTCAGGCGCCGTTTCCGCTTCCACAGGGGCATCGGCCTCCAGCGCCTCCGCCACCGCTTCCGTCACGGCCTCGGAGACAGCGTCCGACACCGGGTCCGCCGGGGCCTCCGCCTCGGACTCCTCAGCTGGCGCAGGCACCGGGGTCGGCACCGGGGTGGGAACTGGAATCGGCACATCGGGCACCTCATCGAACAAGCCGGGGGTTCCTGCGTTGCGGCGGGCTTCTGCCGCCTGTTCGGCCTGCTCGCGGCTGACCTCCTCAATGGCATCGATCAGCGACGTCTGGTAGGCTGCACCAATCCGGAACGGCCGCACTGGCTGACGGTCCACCGTCTGCTCGTCCACGCCCCCTTCCGGTGCCTTTTTCCTCACCTCGTAGGCGAACTCATGCGCCTTGAACCGCAACAAAATCAGCCGGTCACACAGCTCGCGGGCATCCTCGACGAGGGGTGTCAGCTCCTCGGGCTCCAATTCTCCCGCACGCAGCTTCACCAGCCCGGCGCTCAGATCGCCCACCAAATCCTCCAAATTCTTGAATCCCGCCATCGTTCGGCCTTTGCAGTTTCCAGGTCGAAACTACCGGCAGGCCCCTCACCCTCGGCGGGGTCGTGCACCCGTCATCAACGCGGCACGGTGAATGCCAAGACCACCTCGTGGCCGCCGCCCAGAACGCGGGCCAGGGTGCCCATCGCCCAATTGCGGTTGTAGCTGAACGTGAGCTGGTTGTTGATTCGGATGCCGGCACCAAAATGCGCCGCGCCCGCCGTGCGGTATCCCGCCATGACCCAGTGGTCCTCGTTTCGGTCGACCCGGAGCGCGAGGGAAGCCTCGGCGGGAATGGGCCGCAGGTGCTGGAACTGCACGATGGGCGTCCAGCCGAACATGCCCTCTCCGAACCGGTAGGCCACCATGCCGCGCAGGTGCGACTCGAGACGGGACTCGACGCCGGTGCCATCGTAGACCGGAAGATTGCCACCAAGCACCTGGCCCGCGGAGAAGCCCGCCTTGAGGCGGTCACCCGTGATCCACACGCCGGCGGTCGCGTCCGGAACACCCACGCTGCGGTAAGTGTCGCCCAGCGCCGGATCGCCTTCCTGCTCAAATTCAATGCGGTTGCCGTCGATGGCGAACTGCGTCCAACCCAGGCCCAGGCCGAAGGACAGGCGAAGCGACTTCGTCCAGCGGGTGGTGTAGGCGAGACCGGCGTGCGCACCGGCCATTCGGGTGGGACCGGCCACATCGCTCCACACCCGGGCACCCCAGCCGATGGAGGAATTCCCAGTGGGGGACGTGAGGGCGAGCGCCGTGGTGCGCGGTGCCGAGGCGACGCCTGTCCAGGGGCTGCGCTGCCAAATGCTCACGTGGATGACCGTGTCCGCGGCCGCTCCAGGGTGCGCGTCGAAGGGGTGATCCAGCGGCAACGTCGTCACCGGAAGTTGCTGGGCTGCGGCATCCTGACCGAGCAGAGACAACAGCAATGTCAGCCCGAGAAGCCGGGGGAGGTGGAAATTGACCCGCATCATCGCATCAGGGTAATGGGTCCGGTCCACTCCGCCTGCAACGCAGGCTCATTGACCCGGATGTGATAGTAATAGGTGCCCACCGGGACGGGAATGCCGTTGAGCGTGCCGTCCCACACGCCATCGGTCGAGCCGAAGGTCAGGAGGACATCGCCCCACCGGTTGAAGAGCGTGATCTCGGCGCTGGGGTACTGGTCGAGTCCGCCGAGGTTCCAGCGGTCATTGATGCCGTCACCGTTGGGGGTGAAGCCGGAGGGAATGTCGAGTTCGAGGAGAACGTCGACGAACACCGTATCGGAGCCCGTGCACCCCTCGGCCGATGTGGCGGTCAGGATGAATTCCGTCGCGGCGAACAGCGCCTCGGTGGCGGTGGCCGCCAAGGTGGGGGACACCACGTCGAGCTCGGGTTCCCACGCGTACACGAGGTCAGGATCCGTTTCTCCGCCAATGCCCGCCGTGCCGCCTTCGGGGATGATCTGGTCAACTCCGGCGTCCGGCACGGGCAAGGCCCACCCGGTCACCTGGACCGAATCCGTTCGGATGCACCCAAGCCGCGAAGCCGTGAACACCCACGCCCCCTCTCCTTCCGGTACGGAGGCCACGGCAGGCGCCAAACCAGGGCCCGTTGTGCCGTCGGGCAAGGACCAACTCACGTCGGTCGCGCCCTCGGCGAGCGCCTCCAGACTCAAGGGCTGGCCCGCACACAGCGCCGTGTCCAGCGGGACCGTCAGCGTCACATCGCCCTCGGCCACGAGGGGAATCGAGGCAATGTCGCCCGTGCACCCTGCCCCATCGGTCACGGTCACGGCGTAGTTGCCTTCTCCAATGCCCGTCAGGGCCTGACCCGTTCCGGCCGGGGATCCGTCGACGGTCCACGCGATGTCAAACCCGGCTCCGCTGCCGCCACTCACGGTCACCAACAGGCTTCCGTCAAGGTCTCCCGCGCAACTGGGGCGATCGAGGCTGTCGAGGAGCACGACCACCGGGGACGGGGCCCCCACGGACACGAGGAGCACCGCCGGGCAGCCGGCTTCGTCCAATGCCGTGATTTCATACACCCCGGCAGCCAGATCGGGAATGGAGTCCGTGGCCGGCAAAGCACCGAAGGGCCCGACAAAGGTGAACTCGGCCTCGCCCACCGCATTGACCGTTTCCAGCAGGATCAGTCCGTCCTCGCTGTTGGCGCACGTCGCCGAATCCACATCCGCGACCAGCACGAATTCACTGGCGGGTTCCACCACGAGCGAGTCCTCCACCGAACACCCGACGGAATCGGTCAACGTGAAGGGATACGTCCCGGGAACGAGGAAGGGCAGGAACAGGCTGTCCGCGGCGCCCTCCACGGTGATGTCATAGGGGGCCAATCCACCGGAAGGGGTGACCGTGGCCTCTCCGACCAGGGCGCCACCACAGCTGGGCTGAATGAGCGCGATGTCCACCATGAGGTCCACCGATGCGGCTGCGATGCTCACCGTGTCCACGAGGGTACAGCCGAGGGTGTCGATGGCGGTGAACGCGTAGACGCCATCCGGCAAGGGCCCTGTGCTGCCGGAGCTGCCCGACAGCGTGTCTCCGGATTCCGCCACGCCGGACCACGTCCAGTCCACTGGTGCGGCACCACCCGTCGCGATCGCCTCGACCTGTCCGCTGTCCCCGGAGCACAGGGGCTGCAGCACCAAGCCGTTCCACGACAGAGGCTCAGGCAACACCACCTCAACCTGATCGGCGGTGGTGCACCCCGGTCCCAAGCTGGCGGTCCATCCATAGGTGCCCGCGGGCAAGTTGTTCCACGTCCAGACGCCCTCGTTGCCCGTCAGGGTCTCGGTGTCGGCCGGCAACCCTCCGAGGAGCACCGTGGCCGAGTCGACACTGCCGGTCACCGACAGCGCCACGGCCGCCGAGGCGCCAGGGCCGTCGCAGGCTTCGATCATCACGTCCACGAGCACGGCCAGGCCACCGCCGGACTCGACGGTCACCGTGCCCGCCGTGTCGCACCCTTGCGCGTCCACCACGGTCCATCCGTAATCACCGGCCGCCAAGCCGGTCCACACCGAATCCTGCGGACCCTCCTCCCATTGGAGGGTCAACGGCGCCGTGCCGCCGGAGGCCTCGATGAACACACCGCCATCTTCCGTACCCTCGCAGCTCTCTGGCGTGGATCCGACGCTGACCACAATGGCCTCCGGATCGACCAGTTCAAGGGTCGAATCCGCCATGCATCCCCGGCCGTCCACCACACCTGCGGTGAAGAGGCCGGCACCCAGCCCTTCGAATGGCTCAAGGAGCAAACCATCCGGCCCGTTCACGCCCAACAACAGCGGTTCCGTTCCGCCCGTTGCCTCCACGACAATGGCGCCATCCTCGGCACCCTGACAGGAAATCGGCAAGGCCGTGGCCGCAAAAGTGAGTTCCGGCAATGCGCTGATGGTCAGCGCAGTGTCCCGTTCACATCCGGCACCGTCCGTCACGTTCAGCGTGTAGTCGCCTGCCGGAAGGCCCACCGTGTCGGCCGACATCCACACGATGCTGCCATCGGTTGACGCCGCAGAGATGCTGACGGGCTCTGCACCGCCTTGCACCACCACGGAGAGGGCACCGGGCGATGGTTCACAGGCGTAATCCAACGCAGTGACCGTCCAATCAAACAGCGTGAACCCGTCCAGCGCCACCTCCGATTCGGAGGTGCACACGCCATCGGAAACGCTCACCGTGTAGGTGCCGGCCGCCAAGCCGGACCAGGCCGCACTGGTCGCATCGGACGTGGTCGGGGCGCCGATGGGGTCGGCGTTGAAATCGTAAGTGCCTGTGCCACCTTCCACGCTCACCGCGATCTCGCCGGGTCCGGTGCAGCCTTCCGGCACACTGTTGATGTCCACCACGAGCGGAGGGTCGATGGTCCACGCCGTATCGGCCGAACAGCCCCGAGCGTCGGTGGCGGTCAACGCATAACTCCCGGGCGACAGCGCACTCCATTCCGAAGCGGGCACAGGACCCTCCGGTCCCTCGAGGACCAGGTCGAGCGGGGGGTCTCCCCCTGTGGCTTCAGCCACGAGTTCCGCGACGCCAAGGCTGCAATCCACCACGGTCACGGTGGCCGAGACCGTCACCGGCGGGAGGCTCTCGATGCTGCCCGTCCACTCCGCCACGCAGCCGTTGGCGTCCGTGGTCGTGCCCGTGTAGTCGCCGGCGGCCAGATCCGTCAGGTCCAGACCGCTTCCTGCGTTGCCCTCCGGCCCGGTCCACGTGGTCGAATACAAGGGAATGCCGCCGGTTACCGTGGCGGTCAGGGTGCCGTCCGCACCCGCACAACCCACCGGCGTAGTCGTGGCATCAAGGACCAGGGGGTCGGGTTCCTGCAGAATGAAGGCCACATCGGCCATGCATCCGCTCGCATCGGTCGCGGTCACGGTGTATTCTCCGGTTCCGAGGCCGGTGATGGACGGGGCAATCGTGGGCTCGACATCGCCGGACCAAACCACGGAATAGTCAGGCGTCCCGCCTTCCACGACCGCCAGGGCGGCCCCGTCTGAATCGCCAAAGCAGGACGGCATGGTCGCCAGCACGGACACCGTGAGGCTGTCCGGACCATTCATGGTGACCACAGAATCCACCGTACACCCCAATTGGTCCAGAATGCCCACGCCGTAGGTCCCGATCGTCAGCCCGTTGAGGGTCAACCCGGAGCCGATCACCTCCATGGTGGCCACGTCGACCCAGGTGGCCGAATAAGGCCCCAATCCGCCGGTGACGGTCGCCACAATGCTGCCTGCGTCCGACCCGGCGCCTGCCGCACAGGGCGGGGGCGTGATGTCCAGGCTCAACGCCACCGCATCCGGGTCCTCCAAAGCCACAGTGCCGGACGTTTCGCATCCCGCATCATCCGTGAGGGTGTAGGCGAAGGTGCCTGCAGATTGACCATTCAGGAATTCTCCATTCTCCACGCTTCCTCCGGGCAAGGTCCAGACCACCGTGAAGGGAGCCGTTCCCCCCTGCGGCACAACGCCAACGGTTCCGTCAGACAGGCCCGGACAGGACGGGGCGGAGAGAAAGGACTCCGCCGTCAGCGCGTCCGGTTCGTCCACCAGGGCCGTTCCCGCACCGATGCACCCGTCGGCCGCCGTCACAAGCACGGTGTAGCTTCCCGGAGACAGGCCGGTGATGGAATCGAGGTCCGCGCCGGAAGTGGCAAACCCACCCGGGCCGGTCCAATCGTAGAAGGTCGCTCCCGGGAACACCGCAAATGCACTGCCGTCTGAATCGCCCGCGCAGGACACCGGGGTGGCGCCCATGTCCACCGCCACCGGCGGAGGGTCGCTGAGGACCACCGTGGTCGACATCCCACACCCGCCGGAATCCATGGCGGTCACGGTGTAGGTGCCCGCCGGAAGGCCGGACACGTCCGCTCCGGTGCCCACGGGATTGCCGTTGCCGTCGGTCCAGTCGAAGGTGAAACCGCCGCCGAGGCCGCCCGTGGCCACGGCCGACGCCTCTCCGTCACTGAATCCGAAGCAAGAGGGGTCCGTGCCGAAGGCAAGCACCTCCACCGGCGGAATCTCCACGGTGATGATGTCCTGGTCGATGCAGCCGTTGTCGTCCGTGGCGGACACCAGAACAACCTGTTCGCACACCCCGGATCCCACCGGTCCGGTTTCCGTGGCGTCATGCGACCAACTGTAGGTCACCGGAGCGGCCCCGAAATTCGGCGTCACCGTGATTTCCCCTGAACAGGGGTCGTCGCACGTCGGCAGCTGCGACACAGTGGCCGAAATGAAGAAGGGAAACGGCTCGTTGAGGGTCACCCCGAGCGCTGGGCAGCCCGGAACGAAGGCGAGGTAGCTTCCCGGCCCGAGATCGGCCTGCACCACACCAAACAGCGTGTCGCTTTCAATCAGCCAATACACATCGGCTCCGTCCACTCCATCTGGCAGGCTGACCGTCAGGACACCGTCATCCGCCCCACTGCAGGAGATCGGCTGGAGGACCGTGATCTCGTCCGGGCATTGCGCCTGAAGGAATCCGGTGAAGACGACGAGAAGGAGGGGGAGCAAGAGCAGGCCGAAACCGGAGCCCTGCCGCTGCAGGGAGGAAAAGGGACCGTATGCTCTGCGGGATGCGTTCATCTGCTTGACATTTCCTCTACGGACGGGCGGGGTTGGGGTTCCACTCCTCTCACTGGAATGCTGCGCAGGGGACGTGGCTGCCCTTGACGGGGCAGGCGAGAATGCCCAAGGTGAATTCGTGCGTGCTGGAGGCCGCCTGGCTCAAGGGACCGACGTTCCAATCGTACGCATAGCCGACGGTGACGTTTTCCATCAGCTTGAGGGTGAACAACCCGCTCAACGCGGTTTCATTGCGGTAGGCCACACCGAAGCGGATGACCTCATCGTAGTCGAAGAGCGCCTGCACGTCCACGGCGACCGGGGCTCCGGCCGAGAACCGCAGGGAACCCGCCGGGTGGAAGCTCCACGGTCCTTCGAGGCGGATCAATGAGCCTCCGTAGAAGCCCACATGCCGGCGGAACCGGGTGTCCAGACCCCATTGGTCGACGGACGGTTCGATCAGGTTCTGGATGGACAGGCCCCAGAAGGTGTACTTGTTGTACGTCCACAGCCCGAAATCGAGGGTGGGCGCCAGAAGCTGGTTGGCGTTGGACGTGATGGCCGGGTCATTGCCCGCCTGGAAATCCGGCAGGATGATGTCGCCCAGGGCCAGGCGGTACTGCATGAACCCGAAGGCCGCGCCGGCGGCCAGGCGCCACCCCTGTGACATCTTCATGTGGTAGGCATAGGCGAGGTCCAGCTGCGTGAACCCGTAGGGACCGGCGCTGTCGTCCGTGACGCGCCCACCGAATCCATGGATGTTGCCGCCGGGAGACCGGGCAATCTCGCCCTGCAGGTTGGCGAAGGCCGTTTGGGGAGCGCCCTCGAAACCGGCCCACTGCTGGCGATACCCCGCCTTGAGCTCGAGGCAATCCGAGAAACCGGCAAACGCGGGGTTCTCCTGGAAGTAGTTGAACTGCCAATTGGTCCGGAGCGGCAGCTGCTGCGCCTGGGCCGTGTCGAGGCCGGTGACCAGGGCGCCGACCACCACGGCCGCGCGGATGAGGGAACGGATGCACTTCATCGGATGATCGCCACGTGGCCGGTTTCCGGCGGAAGGGGGAGGTCCGCGTCGTTGAGTTCGATGACGTAGTAGTACGTGCCTGGGGTCAGGGGCTTTCCGGAGCGGCCCGTGCCGTCCCAGGGCTGGGCGTAACCGAGCGAACGGTGAACCAATTGGCCCCACCGGTTGAAGACCTCCACCTTGGCGCCCGGGAAGGCGGCGATGCCGTCGATTCCCCAGAAGTCGTTGACGTTGTCGCCGTTGGGCGTGAAGCTGTTCGGCACGCTGATGGGCGAGCCGACGGTGACGGTGACCGAGCTGCTGACCTGGCAGTCCCCAATCTGGCCGTCCACCTGGTAGGTGATGGTCTCCGCCGGGGTCACGGTCGTGGTGGCGAGGTCCGGGTCCGAGAGGTAGAAATTCGGAGACCAGACGTAGCCGAATGCGGGGTCACCGCCCACCACCGACAGTTCCGCAGACGCGCCCGGTATGAGGGTGTGGTTGCAGCAAGCGTCCATGGTCACGCCGTCGCCCTCCAGCTCGACCACCATGGCACACAGCGTGTCGGCCGGGTCGTGTTCGGTGCCGATCAGGAGGAAATACTCGGTATTGTGGTCCAATGTGGACGACTCCCACACGAGGTCATCCGTTCCGGAAATGCACGGGCCCATCGCCGTGATGGCCGCGGGGTCGCAGGGGTCACCGTTGGCCCTGACGACCACGGCGGACAGGGTATCCGGACCGGCCGGGCCCTCGCAGGACACCTGTGAAATGCGGATTCGGGCGTTGCCGGGATTCGCGAAATCGTGGTCGGATTGGAACCGGAGAACGGCCACGTGGGTGGCGTCGATGCACTCGAAATTCAGGAGGGCGTCCGCATCAGCGAGAACGAACACCGGGGCCGGAGCCTCGGGGCAGAGCAACTGCGGGTCCGAGCAAGTCTGCGCGGAGAGCGGCATGGAGGCCATCCAGAGCGCCGATGCGCCGAGGAGGAGCCGTGTGGTGAATCTGCACATGGGTGTATAATCGAAGGTAGCCGAGCAGGCGGCCCGCCCTCGCCGGCCGCCATCGTTTATCCACAACGGCGGGTGTGCAGGGAACGTTGTCCGGGAATCAATCCGCGAGGGCGATGAGCACGGCGTCCTTCTCGACGGCTTCCCCTTCTGAGACGAGGATGGTCCCGACGGCGCCATCGCCCCCGGCGCGGAGGACATTTTCCATCTTCATCGCTTCCAGCACGAGCATCGGATCCCCTTCATTCACGGCCTGTCCAGGCTCGACGAGCACCTCGATCACCTTGCCGGGCATGGGGGCACGCAGCTCCTTGGCGGCAGACGCGCCCGCCTCCTCGAGGCCCATGCGCTCCATCAGCTGTTCGCGCAGGCCATGAACCACCCACCGGTCCGCAACGCCGTCCAACAGGATGTCCCACGTGCCGTCCGCAGTGCGGTTCAGGGCCACCCGGTGGTTGCGCTGTCCGATGCGGACCCACCAGACCCCGCGTGCATCGCGGTGAACCGTCCAATCCGCCGGGGCTTCCGGAGCGGCATTGCCTGAAGGGTCGCGGTACGTGGCCATGGTGCAATTTACCCACGAAGCCGCCCGAAATTGCAGGCCATGGCTGGTCTCTACGTGCACATCCCCTTTTGCGCCCGGGCGTGCACCTATTGCGACTTCCACTTCACCACCCGGTTGTCGGACCGGCGGGCCATGGTGGAGGCGCTGATCGGCGAATTGCGGAACCAGCTCCCGGCATGGTCCGGCCACACCTTCCGCACCCTGTATTTCGGGGGCGGGACCCCCAGCCTGCTCACGCCGGCCGAACTGGCTGGGATCGCTCGGGTGGCCATGGAGGAAGCCGATTGGGCCCTCGAGGAATGGACGGTGGAAGCCAACCCGGAAGACCTCGATGACGGCACGCTGGAGGGCATGAAGGCCGCGGGCATCGACCGCTTGAGCATCGGGGTCCAGAGCTTCCAGCCCGACGTGCTCACGTGGATGAACCGGGCCCATGGCGCCGCGGGGGCCAAAGACGCCGTGGAACGCGCAGCCAAGGCGGGGTTTGATCACCTCTCCCTCGACCTCATCTACGGCGTGCCCGTGGGCGGCGCGCAGCGCTGGAAGGCGGACATGGACATCGCGTGCGCCCTGCCGGTCGACCACTTGAGCTGCTACATCCTGACTGCAGAACCCAAGACGGCGTATGGCCACCAATTGGCCAAAGGCGACGTCTCCGCCCCCCCGGACGAGCGGGTCCTCGACGAGTATGCCGCCCTGTGCGCCACCACGCGACGCGCCGGATTCGAGCACTACGAAGTTTCCAACTTCGCCCGGCCCGGCGGCCACAGCCGGCACAACAGCGCCTATTGGAACGGAACCCCCTACCTCGGCATCGGCCCCGGCGCCCACAGCCACCTCGAGGGCCAGCGTTGGTGGAACGCGCGGTCCAATGCGCGCTACCTCAAGGCCGCGGCATCAGGGGATTGGTCGGGACAGCGGGACTCGGAATCCCTGAACGACACGGACCGCTTCAACGAAGGCCTCATCACCGGACTCCGCCGGATCGAAGGCGTGGATCCGTCCAGCCTACTCGACCAGACCGGCCTCGATCTGCTCGCTCAGCCGGAGCTCGCCCGGCTCTTGGCGGAAGGACAATGCGAATGGGCCGACGGCCGCCTGCGCATCCCCGAATCCCGGTGGCCGATGGGGGACGCGATCACGCTCGAGCTCATGGCGTGACCTCTTCCAATGCAACCCGGGCCCTGCGGCGCTTGAGGAACACATCGAGGAAGACGCTCAGGATCAGCACCGCCGCGCCTCCGTAAAATCCGGGCGGCATGACCTCCTCCTCGCCGAAGAGGACGAGCGCCAGGAGGATGGCGTACACCGGCTCGAGGTTGATGGCCATCGCCACCGTGAAGGGGCTCAGGACCCGCATCACCTCCACGGTGATGGCAAACGCAATGGACGTGGCCACCAGACCGAGCAACAGCAGCCACCCCCAATCCGCGGAGCTCGGCCAGAAGGCGACCCCGTCGCCGGACACGAGCAGGACCCCGCCCAACACGAGACAGGCCACAGCGAGCTCCAGACGGGACACCGACAGCGACGCGGCGCGTTGGCTCCAGAGGCTGTTCAACGTGCCGAACAACGCCGCACAGAACGCGCTGATGAGGGCCAGCACCATGCCCTTGCCGTAAGTCACGTCCACCCGGTACATCCACCACAACCCGGTGATCGCCACCAGGCCGAGCAGCAACTCGGTCACGTCCGGCTTGCGGCGGCGCACCACCGGCTCGATGAGCGAAACGAAGAAGGGCACCGTGGCCATCACGGCCAGGGCAACGGACACCGTGCTCGCCTTGATGGAGGCGAAAAAGGTCACCCAGTGAATGGCCACGAGCACACCGGTTCCCGCCACGGGCCACCGCAAGTCGGCAGGGATGCCCGGGCCGCGGTTTCGCCACGTCATCCAAACGTGGAGGCCGAGGGCGCCAATGAGGGTCCGCCAGAACACGAGGGGGACCGCCGGAAGCGTGATGAGCTTGCCGAGCACACCGGTGAAGCCGAACACCACGACCGTGGCGTGAAGCAGCAGGATGGCCCGGGACTGCCGCATGGAATCAGTCCACCATCAACGGCAGGCTCCAACGCCGCCCGTCGACTCCGACACAGGACAGCACGTGCCATCCGGGCTTCATGCCGTCGGCGCCCAACATCCACGGCGAACCCGCCGCCACGCGTCCGCCCGACTTCACGGCCCGGCCAGCCGCATCGCGCACCGTCCATTCGGCGATGTCCCATGCAGACTGCAGTCGCAAGGGTCCGGCCTGTCCAAACGGCACAGGGCCACCCGACAGCGGGCCGGTCAGGGCATCCCACTCCCCCACGCCGATGGTGCTCGTGTCCGGGAACACGATGACCACCTCCTGCGTCGCCTGGTCCGTGCACACCCCGTCTTCGCTGGTGGCCGTCAGGATGACCGTGTAGGTGCTGTCCACCGGGAATTCATGCAACGGCGAGGTCGCCGTGTCGAGGGGGGAACCGTCTCCGAAGCTCCAGTAGTACGAGCCTGCGCCTTCGGACAGGTTCTCGAACGGCAGCGGGCCATTTTCGGTCTCCCAAGGCGTGGGTGCCGTGAAATCGGCCGACACCGGCTCGGAGAGGTCAAAGGCCCCGCGCGGCAGGATCGTGTAGCCGTCGAGGAAGGGCGCGTCGTCGTCGCGTTGTCCCCCGATGCCCGTCACCCCGAAAATGCCCTCCGGCGGCTCGGTGCCGAACAGGTCAGTATCGGCGTCGATGACCATCTTGTAGAGCGAGGCTCCCGTGGACACGTAGACCTCGAATTGGGGCGGGAAGTTGGTCCACTCATTCGCGTTCACGAGCTCGACGCACTTCAACCGGATCAGGTCGCTCTCAGTGGATTCGTCCAGCACGTTGACCAATTCCGGCTCCTGCAACGGCTGGTCCTCAGCGGCCAGGATGAGCGTGTCGGCCACGATTTGCGCCCGGCCCAGGAACTGCTGGATCGAGCCCCGGATGCGGACGCTGTCGCCCTCGGCCACGAGGTAGTTGAAATTGTCGACCGGGCTGTAGACCTCGATGCCCGACGTGGGGTCGATGATGGTGAAGCGCAAACCGGACGGGTAGGTGTTGAACCCGTGCACGACTCCCCGCAACTCGCAGGGAATGAGCAAACTGTCCAGCACGCCGTTGGCGTCGATGCCGCGGACATCCGCGATCGGGTAATGCGGGAAGCCCAGGTCACTCGGTGCGATTTGCACGGTCACGGAACCGATGGCGACCTCCGCTTCTCCCTGCAACAGGGTCAGCGTCAGGGTGAAGGTCTCCAGCCCCTCCGGCTCGAAATCGTCGACGATGCCCACCGTGAAGGTCTGGGCCTCGAGCCATCCCTGCGGGAACGTGATGTCCAGAGGGAAGAGCGTGCCGAAGTCGGCGACGGGCGTGGCGGTTCCACCCTCCTCGACGGCCACTTCGACCTGCACCTCCCCCACCGGCAGCGACACCGGCATTTCGATCAGCAGCACATCGCCCTCGAAGGCCACGATGTCGGATACACCGAACCCGATGGTCGGCACGGCACCCGTATCCAGCCCACAGGGCAGGGCCTCGTGCTCCCCGAAGAAGCTGAAGGTGTTTTCCGGGTAATCCGCCCATTGCTCCTGCACGACGTTCCAATCCGGGGAACCGGTCGTCACATCCGCATTGCGGACGAGCGTGTGGTGCAACATCGTGATGTCGTTGACCGGCCAGCCTTCGCCGGGGTTGACCCCGACTTCTCCGAGGACATCGACGACCACGCCGTTGCGTTCGAGCGTGGTGGCGTCGTTTCCGTTGAACAGCGTCACATCGTCGAGCAGGTCGGCGAGCTGGGTCAGCTGCGGGACGGCGGAGGGGTTGACGATGGTGTACACCTCGCCGGGGCCGAGCGTCCCGGACAGGTCCACCTCGTGGTTGGGCACGTTGCTGCCGTTGTTGTAAGTCTTGACGGAGTACTCGCTGAGGTCGGCCGCGGTCGAGCCGCTCGGGTTGTAGATCTCGAGGCCCTTGCTGAACGTGGTGCCGTCGACGTATTCCGAGAAGAAGAGGTCCGTGCACAGCCCGCTCGGGTCGCAGGCGAGAATGGACACGTCGAGCGCTTCACCGGAGAGCAGGCCGCAGGAATCGGCGGCGAGGCCGGAAACCGGCAGGCCCGCCATGAAGGTGGTCGAATCGATCGCACCGAGGTGGCTGAATCCGTGAACCGTGTACTCGCCGAGTCCGAGCGATTCGAAGTCGTACTGGGCCGTGGAGGTGGAGTCGAGGATGTTGCCCGCCTCATCCGCGATCACGAAGAGGTAATCGGCATCCGGGCTCTGCGACGTGTAACCGAAGTGGACCAGCGTGTTGGCGAAGCCCAAGCACCCGATGGTCTCGTCCTGACCAGCTGCGGTGAGCACCGTGCCCCCGTCGCAGCTGGGGGGCAGGCAGTAAATGCGGTTGACCTCCACCGGCAGGGCGCTGAAGGCCACGCAGCCCGTCGCGGAGATGCTATCGTAGGGAGCCCCTGCGGCAATGGACGTCGGGTCGAGGTCCCCGTCATAGCTCATTCCCCAGACGAGGCAGGGCCCGGAGGGGGATCCGGAGAAATCATAACCGAGGTTGCCCTCCCCGTCGGGCACCACGTCGATGACCTCCCCGTTGAGGTTGGTCACGACCAAGCCATACTGGCTGTCGAGGGCGTTGGTCGACTCGAAGAAGGGCAGGAATCCGCCTGCAAGGTCGACGCACACCGTGGCCGTGCCGTCCTCGCTGCCCTGCGCCGTGATGAGGCCGCCGTCGCAATCGAGCACATTGGTGTAGCCGGGGGTCGGCTGCTGCAGGACCATCTGATCGGAGCCAAAAGCCGGCCCGCCGTCCGGAAGACGCGCCCAGGCCAAAGCGCCTCCGTTGTCGATGCCCAGCATCCACTCGTCCAACTGCGGTTGTCCGGGCGTCAGGGAGTCGATCAGGATAGGGTTGGTCTGGTCGGCGGTGCCGTAGACCACGGCGTCGAGGAGCCCGTTGGTCGTCAGCAGGGCCCCGAAGGCAAAGTCCGCGCTGTCTCCCTCGAACAGCGCCACGGCATCTCCCCCATCTCGGAGCAGGCCGGGCTCGAATTCGATGTCGGCACCCCCCACTGCGGGGTTGGCGAGGAGGAAGAACCCGGCCGTGTCCGTTTGGAATCCATCCAGGTCAAACGCCGCATAGGCCGTGGACGTCAGAACGCTTCCGCCCCCCTTGTAGAAGACCACGATGTGGCCATCGAGCGGTTGGTTCGGGGCGCCGAAGAGCTCCACGAATTCCAGGCTATCCGGCACGGTGTAGCTGTCGGCGTCGACCTCGTTGAGGAAGACCTCCTGGGCCCAAAGCCCCTGAGCCACAAGAAGAAAGGCCGTCAGAAGCCCGAAAACCGGGAGGGTTGGATTGTGTATGACGCGCATAACCAATGGGTTGGAATCGGGCGCGAAACTACAACGCGTCCTTGTGCCCCCGCTTTAACATGTGATGAATTCCGCGAGACGATCCGGCCGTATCTTCAGGGTTCGCGAGCCCTGAGGCGGATTCGCGGTCAATTGACGCCCCGAATGGCCCGACAACACGAGGAACTCAAGAGCAGATTGGATGCCTTCGTGCGGAAGTACCACCGCAACGAAATGCTGCGCGGTGCCCTCATCCTCGCCGCCACCCTGCCCGTCTCGTGGCTTGTCGTGATCGGCCTCGAAGCGGTGGGCCGGTTCGGCACCGACGTGCGGACGGGCCTCTTCTACCTCTTCCTCGCCACGGTGACGACGATTGCCGTTCGGTACCTCCTCCTGCCGGGTCTTCGGTTGCTCCGGTTGCGTTCGGGGTTGGACCACGACACGGCGGCGCGCATCATCGGGCGCCATTTCCCGGACATCGAAGACCGGTTGCTCAACACACTGCAGCTCCAATCCCGGGCCGATGAAGCCGACGAAGGAAGCCGGGAGCTCATCCTCGCGTCCATCCAGCAACGCAGCGACCTCCTCCGCCCCTACCGCTTCACCTCGGCCGTCGATTTCGGCGAAAACCGGCGCTACCTCAAGTACGTCCTGCCGCCCGTCGCCCTGTTTGCCGGCCTCTACCTCGCCCTGCCCGAGGCCATGGAGGCCCCGACGGATCGCCTCATCCACCACCGCACGGAGGCCCTCGATCTGCCGGACTTCCGCCTCGTTCACGACGGGGAATTGCGCACCATCGCCCGCACCGACTTCACCCTCACAATCCGCACCGAGGGCGCCGTCGTGCCCGACAGGGTGGACGTGCAAGCCGGGGAAGGCCGGTTCCGCATGGAACGCAATGGCGACGGCGCGTGGGAGCACACCTTCCGCGCGGTCCGGGAATCCATGGACCTCGTGGTGTCGGCCCCCGGCACGCCCGCTTTGGACCTCGTCCTGACCGTCCTCCCCCGCCCGGAACTGCAGGACCTCAAGGTCTCGGTGCTGCCCCCGGCCCACACGGGGCTGCCCCCGTTCGACCAGCGCAACGAGGGTGACCTCGATGTCCCCGAAGGCAGCCGGTTGCGCTTCCAGCTCGGCACCCGGCACGCCTCGGAACTCGGCCTCCGCTGGGGCGATGATGCCCAGGACCTCCAGCCGGACGTGGACAACCGCTTCAGCTTCTCGCGGGTGGCCACGAAAGACCTGACCTACGCATTCCACCCCCGGTCGCAGGAGGTGTCCGAAGAGGATTCGGTCCGCTACCGCCTGCGCACCATCGCCGACCGGCGTCCGACCATCCGGGTGCTCGAGGTGCCGGACAGCCTCACCCTGAACCGCATCGCCTTCAACGGCATCGTTCAGGACGACTACGGCTTCACCTCCCTCCGATTCGTCCACCGCATCAGAGGCGGAGACGCCGAATCCCTGACGCTCGACCGGCCCTCCGGCCGCGAGGATGGATTCATTCACCTCTGGGACCTGACCGAGGCCGGAATCGGCTTGGGCGACGAGGTCGAGTACTGGTTCGAGGTGCGGGACAATGACGGCGTCAACGGACCCAAGATGACCCGGTCGCGCACGTTCGTGCACCAGGCGCCCACCGCCGAGGAGCTCGCCCAGCAACTCGACAGCGCCGACACGGAGCTGACGGCCGCCTTGGAAGCCAACCTCGAGGAAGCCCGCCGGCTCCGGGAGGAGATGCAGGAATTGCGCCGGGAACTCATGGAGGAGGAAGAGCTCGGTTGGGAGGAAAAGGCCGCGCTCGAGGAGCTGCTGAAGCAACAGGAGGCCCTCAAGGAAGAGGTCAAGCGGATGCAGGAGGAGAACCGCAAGAAGAACGAGATGCAGTCGGAGTTCCAACAGCCCAACGAGGCCCTGCAGAAGAAGCAGGAGGAACTCCAGAAGCTCATGGACGAGGTCATGACGGACGAGCTTCAGCAGATGTTTGACGAGCTCCGCGAGATGATGGAGCAACTCGAGGAGGGCGACAAGGAGAAGATCGAGGAGCAGCTCCAGCAGATGGACCTCGATCAGGAGGCCCTCGAACAGGAGCTGGACCGGGCCCTCGAGCAGTTCAAGCAGCTCCAGTGGGAGCAGAAGATGGAAGAGGCCATCTCCGACCTCGAGCAACTCGCCGAGGAGCAGGAAAAGCTCGCAGAGGAAACCGAACAGGGCGAAACCCCCGAAGAGGAGCTCAAGGCCAAGCAGGACTCGCTCGACCAGGCCTTCGACAAGATCCAGGAGGCGCTGGACGACGCAGAGAAGCTCAACGAGGAGCTCGAAAACCCCAACGGCATGCCCAAGATGGAGGAGCTGCAGGAGGAGATCGAGCAGGACATGCAAGACGCCGGTGAGAAACTGGACAGCGGCAAGGAAAAGAAGGCTTCCGAGAGCCAGAAGAAGGCTGCGGGCAACATGCAGCAGATGGCCCAGCAGATGGAGAGCGCCATGAAGCAACAGGAGCAGGAATCCATGGAGGAAGACATGGAAGCCCTCCGCGCCCTATTGGAAAACATCATCACGCTCTCCTTCGATGAAGAGGACCTGATGGCGGACGTCGGAGACACGCAGAAGGACGACCCACGCTATGTCTCACACGGCCAGCTGCAGCGGAAGCTCAAGGACGACGCCGAAATGGTCAAGGACAGCCTGTTCGCCTTGAGCAAGCGCATCACCCAGCTCCAGAGCATCGTCAACCGGGAAATCAGCCTCGTCAACCTGCACATGGGCCAGGCCCTGGATGGATTCACGGACAGGGAGACCGCCATCATCACCACGAATCAGCAGTACGTGATGACGTCGTTCAACAACCTCGCCCTCCTTCTCGACGACGTTCTGCAGCAGATGCAGAACCAATCCAGCTGCAACAAACCCGGCACCGGCAACTGCGAAAAACCGGGCGGGAGCGGGTCCAAACCCTCCCCCAGCGCCAAACAGCTCAAGGGCATGCAGCAGTCGCTGTCCAAGCAGCTGGAGCGGATGAAGGAGAAGATGAAAGGCTTCAACAAGGGACAGGGGAAAGATGGCCAACGGGGCCTCAGCAAGGAACTCGCCAAGATGGCTGCCCAGCAATCCGCCATTCGACAAATGACCCAAGAGCTTGGAAAACAGCTCAATGAAGACGGTTCTGGCCAAGGAAACGGCCTTGAGGAGATCGCCAAACAGATGGAGGAAATCGAAAAGGACATCGTCAATGGCGAGCTCGATCAACTCACCCTGGAGCGCCAACAGGACATCCTCACCCGGCTCCTCAAAGCGGAGAATGCCGAGCGCGTCCGGGGCGAGAAAGAAGAGCGGGAGTCGCGGACGGCGCGGGAAACCCCAACCGAGCTCCCCCCCAGCCTCGAGGAATACGAGCGGAGAAAGGCACAGGAAATTGAGCTGTTGCGAACCGTTCCGGCGGACCTCACCCCCTACTACAAGGTCCGCGTCAACGATTATTTCAATACTTTGGAACTCCCCAACAGGGAGTGAATTCACACCATGTCCGAAGTGAGACAAATGCAGATCGCCTCCCGCATGGAAGGCATCACCGAAGTGGAGGGCCTGATCAATGCGCTCTGCGAAGAATTCGGCGTCGAGGAGACCCACTACGGGGAGATTCTCATCGCCATGACCGAGGCGGTGAACAACGCGGTGGTCCACGGCAACAAACTGGACATCAACAAGATGGTGGACATTCAAGTCCGCACCGAAGGGCCCGTTCTGGAGTTCCGCATCGCCGACCAGGGCGCAGGCTTCGACTTCGACAACATTCCCGATCCCACCGCTCCTGAAAACCTCGAGAAGCCCAATGGCCGGGGTGTTTTCCTCATGCGCCAGCTCGCAGACTCCTGCGAATTCGAGGAGCTCGGGCGCATCGCCATCCTGCGTTTCGAGAACGCCATCCCCCAGCCAGAGGCAGCCCAGTGAGCGCTTCGGGCGACATCACGTTCCAATTCCAGCACACCCCGTTTCGGCTCCGGCAGCGTCATGCAGTGAGGGCTTGGCTGAACCATTGCATCCATCACGCGGGTCACAATGCGGGCGAACTGAATTTCCTGTTCACCACAGACGAGGCCATGCTCGCCATGAACCAGCTCCACCTGGATCATGACTATTACACCGACATTCTCACCTTCCCCATGCCCTCTGCACAGGGCCTGTCGGCCGACATCGTCATCTCCGTGGACCGCACACGCGACAATGCCAAAACACTGGAGATCAAACCCTTGGACGAGCTTCACCGCGTGATGGCCCACGGGGTGCTTCATCTCACCGGACTCCGTGATGACACCGATGATGCCAAGCACACCATGCGCAAAGCCGAGTCCCAATGGCTCTTGATGCGTGAACCCTTTTTCTGACCAACAGTTGTTCCACGTGGAACGTATACCATGCTAGAATCTTACGACGTGCTCGTCGTTGGCGGCGGTCATGCCGGCAATGAGGCAGCCCATGCCGCCGCACAGATGGGCAGCAAAGTCCTGCTCATCACCATGAACCTCACCACCATTGGGGCAATGAGCTGCAACCCCGCCATGGGCGGAGTTGCCAAAGGCCAAATCCTGCGGGAAATCGATGCCCTCGGCGGCATGAGTGGACGCATTTCCGACCGCAGCGCCATCCAATTTCGGATGCTGAACCGGTCAAAAGGCCCGGCCATGTGGTCGCCACGCACACAGAACGATCGCCACCAATTCGCCAACGAATGGCGCATGACCCTGGAATCTCACCCCAACATCCACCTCTGGCAGGACATGGTGACCTCCCTCCTGATCCAGAACCACAAGGTGACCGGAGTACGCACTCAATTGGGTGTGGACATTCATGCCTCCACCACCATCCTGACATCAGGCACATTCCTCCAAGGACGGATACACCTCGGTCATCAACAGTTTCAAGGCGGCCGCTCTGGCGAACGGGCTGCAGAAGGCATCACAGGCCAACTCGCGGAACACGGGTTCACCACAGGCCGCATGAAAACGGGAACCCCGCCCCGAATTGATGGGAGAAGCATTGATTTCAGCAAGACCGAAATTCAACACGGCGATCCCTCGACCGAGGCATTCAGCTACTATGAACCGCTGAATCTGTCGGACCAACACCCATGTCACATCACGTACACCAACCCTGCTGTCCATGAAATCCTGAATGACAGCCTGAAGGACAGCCCGCTGTTTTCAGGGGCCATCACAGGCAAAGGGCCGCGCTACTGCCCCAGCATTGAAGACAAGATCCACCGGTTTGCAGACAAAGACAGACACCAAATCTTCATCGAACCGGAAGGACGCCACACTGTCGAAACCTACCTCAACGGATTCTCCACATCCTTGCCCAAAGAGGCACAACTCAAGGCCATGCGTCAAATCCCTGGACTCGAACATGCCCGAATGTTCCGACCAGGCTATGCCGTCGAATATGACTTCTTTCCGCCTACTCAACTGCATCACACCCTCGAGACCAAACATTTGGGCAACCTCTATTTCGCAGGCCAGATCAATGGCACCACAGGCTACGAGGAAGCAGCCTGCCAAGGGCTCATTGCCGGAATCAACGCCCACCTCAATCTCAGGAGAGAACCCCCATTCACACTGGGCCGTGACGAAGCCTACATCGGCGTACTCATTGACGACCTCGTGACCAAGGGCACGGACGAACCTTACCGGATGTTCACCAGCCGCGCTGAGTACAGAATCCTGCTTCGCCAGGACAACGCCGACGTTCGACTGACACCAAAGGGCCGTGAGCTCGGTCTCATTCACGATGACACCTGGGACATGTTCCACGTGAAACATAATGCCATTGGCCAACTCGAGAAACTTCTCTCAACCACATCTGCAGTGCCTGACGAAGTCAATCCAGCACTGATTGCCGTCGGCAGCCAGCCCATCGACCAAAAGACACGGTGGGCCAAGATCCTCAGCCGACCTCATGTGCACATACACGACCTCCCCGTTCCAGGAGACAGCCTGCCTGAATCCTGGAGCACGTATGTGGAAACCAGCATCAAGTACAAAGGCTACATCGAAAAGGAGCAGGCTCAGGCAGACCGCATGCGCAGCCTTCAAGACCTGACCATCCCAGATGACCTAGAATACCACCGCATGACCTCCCTCAGCATGGAGGCCCGACAAAAGCTCACGCATGCACGCCCCAAGACACTGGGCGAAGCCAGCCGGATCAGCGGCGTTTCCGCTTCGGACACCTCCGTGCTCATGCTGTACCTCGGACGCTGACGTTCCACGTGGAACATGAGGCGCGGCTTTAGGAGGCCCATTTTCGACACATGAGACCAAAGGCTGTGTGCGACATGGAATTTCTGCGTTCGTTGAAAAACACAAGCGCCTGATTTTCAACACACTAAGAGAATCACAGGGGGAGGGAACTGCCCCGTACCTTCGCGGAGCAATTTTCGCCACCATGAACATGAAACCGCATCTCGACCAACTTGGTCTCTCCGCAGACAACGCCGGAGTCCAAATCGGTCAAACCAATTCCAGCATCGGAAACCAGATCGTCAGCACCAGCCCTGTGGACGGTGCCACCATCGGCGCCACCGGTGTGTGCTCTGCCGACGACTACGAAACGGTCATTGCAGCAGCCACGGAAGCGGGACGCCAATGGCGCAACGTTCCCGCCCCCCAACGCGGAGAGGTCGTGCGGTTGTACGGTGAGGCCCTGCGCCGTCACAAGGACGCCCTCGGTGCCCTCGTCTCCTACGAGATGGGCAAAAGCCTGCAGGAGGGCCTCGGCGAGGTCCAGGAAATGATCGACATCTGCGACTTCGCCGTCGGCCTGTCCCGCCAACTCTACGGACTCA
This sequence comes from Flavobacteriales bacterium, assembly GCA_049610565.1. GTDB lineage: Bacteria > Bacteroidota > Bacteroidia > Flavobacteriales_D > Sanyastnellaceae > UBA8752. The sequence continues at coordinate 41,786 of JBMYZR010000008.1, forward strand.
CCATGCATTCGGAGCGCCCCGGGCACCGCATGTACGAGCAGTGGCATCCCCTGGGCGTCGTGGGCATCATCAGCGCCTTCAACTTCCCGGTGGCCGTGTGGAACTGGAACACCGCCATCGCTTGGGTGTGTGGAAACGCTTGCATTTGGAAGCCTTCCGAGAAGACGCCGTTGACCGCAGTGGCGTGCCAGAACATCTGGAATGAGGTCACCCAAGACATGGACCACGTTCCCCAAGGCCTCTCCTGCATCATCCAGGGTGATTACACCGTGGGTGAAATGATGACCCACGACAAGCGGGTTGCCCTCATTTCCGCCACCGGATCCATCCGGATGGGCAAGATTGTCGCCCAAGCTGTAGCCGCCCGACTGGGCAAGAGCCTGCTCGAATTGGGCGGCAACAACGCCATCATCGTCGAACCCGACGCCGACCTCAAAATGGTCGTTCCCGGCACCGTTTTCGGCGCTGTTGGCACCTGTGGCCAGCGTTGCACCTCCACCCGCCGCCTCATCATCCACAGCAGCATTTACGACAAGGTGGTCGACGCCATCACCAAGGCCTACGGACAACTGCGCATCGGATCTCCGCTCGATGAAAACAACCACGTCGGGCCGCTCATTGACCACGACGCCGTGGCGATGTACAACAAGGCTCTCGAAGACGTTGTGGCGCAAGGCGGACGCATCCTCGTGGAAGGCGGTGTTCTCGAAGGTGCTGAATACGCTTCCGGATGCTACGTGAAGCCCGCCATTGCGGAGGCCACGAACGACATGGCCATCGTTCAGCACGAGACGTTTGCTCCGATCCTCTACGTCATGAAATACGACACCTTGGATGAGGCCATCGCCATGCAGAACGGCGTGGTCCAAGGCCTGTCCTCCGCCATCATGACCTCCAACCTTCGCGCAGCGGAGCGCTTCCTGTCCGCCGCCGGCAGTGACTGTGGCATTGCCAACGTCAACATCGGCACCAGCGGTGCGGAAATCGGCGGTGCGTTCGGAGGGGAGAAGGAAACCGGTGGTGGCCGCGAATCGGGCAGCGATTCCTGGAAGGCCTACATGCGTCGCCAGACCAACACCATCAACTACAGCACCGAGCTTCCGCTCGCCCAAGGCATCAAGTTCGACCTCTGATGCTCACGCTGACCCGCTTCGGAATGACCATGGTGGCCACGGCTGCCATGGTCATTCTGCTTTTTCGATGCAACATTCCGCCGGCCGCGGACTCCGCTCACGAAGACGCGCGTCCTGCTGGACGACATGGGGAGCTCCTGTTCCTCCTCAATGATTCTGATCAAGTCCGCATCCCCGGACATTGGAATGAAGACACCCTGACCTTGCACAACGCGCAGGAATCCCTCGTTCTACTGCCCCTGGGGCCCGATACCTGGTCCATTCCCGTCTTCGACGGAACCCTGTCCCTCGCTGGAGACACGGGCTCGTGGAAAGACGTCCTGCGACCAGGCGACTATCACGTCCCCGTGCGCTGGGAAGAGGGGGATGACCCCCACCAAGAGGCCACCTGGTCCACGGACACCCTGTCCTGGCTGCTCGCTTTCGGGCAGGACGACCCTTGGTTCGGACAGCTGTTCATTCAACGAGACGGAGAAGCCTGTCGAGGCAGCATCTCCACTTCGACCGGTGATTTCCGGTTCCTTCACGGCCATTTGCGCGAAAACGGGACATTCGTTCTGCAAACGTTTGATGGCGCGCACCTGTTCCGGTTCAGCGGCTCCGTGAATGCCGAAGGCGACATCGAAGAGGGCCTGTTCCTCAGCGGAAACCACTATTCCTCGCCGTTCACCGGACAGTCCATTGCAGCGTCAGAATCCGGACTCACCGATGCCCCCATTGCCCGATGGACCGGCCAGCCCGTCGCTTACACGGCATTGGATTTGTCCGGCGATACAGTGACCTGGAAAGCCTCCGATGCCTCCAACGTTCACATTCTCAGTGTCATGGGGTCATGGTGTCCAAATTGCATGGACGAGCACAGACTGCTGCTCGACCTCATTGAACGCCATCCCGAGGTTCACGTCCACACCCTTGCATTCGAGCGCGGTGTGGGTCTGGACCGCCCCGATTCCGAGGCCAACAGCGCGGCCATCGAGCGCATGAAACGGTATGCTGTGCACATGGGCATGGACCATCATGCCGACCGCTGGCACATCCGCGTCGCCGGACCGGCTTCCAAGTCGAAAGCCCAGCAGGTGTTGCCTTTCCTCGACAAAGTGGTCAGCTTTCCCACCACGGTCATCGTGGGCGTCGACGGGGAATCCACCCCTTGGATTCACAGCGGCTTCAACGGGCCCGCCACAGGGCCCGCGCACGATCTGGAATTGGCCCGGTTCGAAGCCGCCCTCAGCGGTTCGATGGGAAGTCGTTGACCACGTCCACCACGAGCTTCTTGTCGCGGTTGGCGACCTCCCAGGAGGTCAAGAACACCAACTGCCCAATCTCGGCCATCTTCGGATACAGGATCTTGTCCGGCGTGTCGCCCACACCGTGGTAATCCTCATGGACCCCGCTGAAGTAGAAGATCACGGGGATGTCGTGCTTGGCGAAGTTGTAGTGGTCGCTGCGGTAGTAGAAACGGTTCGGGTCGTCCGGCGCGTTGAAGGTGTAGTCCAGTGCAATGCCGATGTGTTCCGAATTCACGGCTTCACTGATGTCGTGGAGCTCCGTGGACAGCTTGTCGCTTCCAATCAGGTAGATGTACCGGTCATCGTCGGGGTGGGCCTCGTCCACACGTCCGACCATGTCCATGTTGAGGTCGCAGACGTGTTGCTCGAGGGGCCATGCGGGGTGATCGCTGTACCACTCGGATCCGAGAAGGCCTTTTTCTTCGCCAACGAAGGCGATGAACAACACGGTCCGACGGGGACCCTCGCCAGCCTGGGTGGCCTGCATCCACGCTTCAGCATTCTCCAGGAGACTCACCGTTCCGCTGCCGTCGTCGTCTGCACCGTTGAACACATCTCCGGTCTTGTCGACCCCTACATGGTCATAGTGGCTGGTCAACACCACGATTTCATCCGCCAAGGTGCTGTCCGACCCGGGAATCATGCCCCAGACGTTGTGAGCGATGACGCGGTCGTTCATTCGGGCCAATGCGAGTTTGCACGTGTCCCACTCCGTGTTGTCCAGTTTCCGCTTGGGCCACTTCTTTCGGGCCACATCGAGTGACTTCCAACCGGTCATGGACAATAGGGCTTCCGGTGCCATCAGCAAGGTCGGCACGTCCGTTCCCTCTCCCTCGCGGTCCACATCCAACCGCATGCGATCCCGGGTCAGCCAGGGCATGAAACGCGACTTCAGGGTGGCGTATTCCTCCGTGACCACGATGACCGCCGAGGCGCCCAAGCTGTCGGCAACCTCCCGTTTGGCATTGCGCATGGAACTCCAAACGCTGGGCTCCTTCGTTCCGGTCAGCGTGTAGCCTTTCTTCTCGTTTCCCGGCTCCCCATCGAGCATGATGACCACCTTGCCCTGGACGTCCACTCCGGCGTAATCGTCCCATCCTTCGTCCTGGATGCCATACCCTACGAAGACTGCAGGTCCTTCCACGTCGGACACCTCGATGCCGGGGTAGGGGATCCAGTCCTTCTTGTACACGTACTGACCGTCTCCAATGCTGAACAGGCCGCCCTTGAACTGACTCACGGTCAAGGGGACTTCCTGCATGTAGGAACCGTTGACCGGCTTCAGGCCCACACTCTCGAAATGCGCTGCGATGTACGCCGCAGCCTTGCGCTGCCCCGGCTTGCCGGTTTCCCGCCCCTCCATGCTGTCAGCAGCCAGGATGTGCAGGTGGTTGGACAGGTCTTCCGGGGTGATGCTCTTTGACCAGGGCACGCCCTGTTCCGTGTGCAGGAGAGTTTGTGCAGACAAGTTGGGAGCGGCCACGGCGGCAGCCAGCAGGAGGAGGAGGAAATGACGGGTCATGAGCAGGCGATTTTGTCAACGCGACGGGCGTGCCGGCCGCCTTCAAACTCGGTATCGATGAAGGTGGCGACACAATCCAGGGCGTCAGGGATGGCGATGAATCGAGCGGGCAGGCAGAGCACATTGGCATTGTTGTGCTCCCGTGCAAGGCGCGCGATGTCGGGTCGCCATGCAATGGCCGCCCTGACCTCGGGATGCTTGTTGGCCGTCATGGCCACCCCATTGGCGCTGCCACAGATGAGGATCCCCAACGTGTCATCCGACACGACGCCGGTGGCCAAGGGATGGGCGTGATCCGGGTAGTCCACACTGGACGATTCAGGCGTCCCGTGGTCCACGATGTCGATGTTGCGTTCCTTCAACCAGGCGATCACGGCAACCCTCAAGTCGCCAGCAGCGTGGTCATTGGCCAGATGAATCCTCATGAGGGCAAGTTCACCCTGCATCCGTTAAAACGCCACCCACAATCGACTGTGAATTCGCACGAATTTCTGTGCGTAACCCAAGCGCAAAAAAATTTGGTGGTTTGGCCTCCTTGGCGGCTTGCAAAACGGATGCGGACGCGCACACAATTTCCTGCCCGATTTCTCCGAATCATCCTCACAGGTTCCCGCCGGATGTCCACACCCCAATCCGTCACCATTTCCCCTTCGATGCCGTCATCCACATCCTGTGTTGAAACGTGGATATCTCCATCAATCTTCTGAATATCAATCGGCCATCATCGTGGACAATCCGTGGATGAAATCCAGAACCCTGTGGAGGGCCATTCGGTCCAAATCTGATCGCGCTTTGTTTTCCTCCGTTTCCACAGACCTATGACAACATCATCTTCTTTTTTAGAAAGAGAATAGATGATGATGCGGGGAAAATCATGAATCGGGTCGTTCTGTCGTTGGGGTTGGTGTGGCAACTTGCATCCATGTTCGCTTCCCGGATCCTGACCTTGCTCGCCGCCTTGTTCCTGGGCGGGATGATGGGACGGGCCCAGGACTCCACCCAGGTCCAATATCGCTATCCCAGTGGGGCGGTGAGCAGCGAAGGTTGGTTGGTGGATGGCATTCCAGAAGGGTATTGGCGGTCGTTTTATGCGGATGGAACGTGGAAGAGCGAGGGGAATCGGCTTCGGGGCGAACTGGAAGGCGAATGGGTCTTTTACGATGAAGCGGGTCGTGTGCAGACCACGTTGAACTACGTCGGTGGCCTGAAGAATGGTGAAGAGATCCGGTGGGATTCATCGGGTGTTCAACGGCGAATTCTGCCATGGACATTGGATGCGTTGCAAGGCGAGGAGCGCGTGTTGGATGGGCGGGGAATGGTCGTGGAGACCATTCCGTGGGACAATGGAAAACGCGAAGGGGTGGCCTTGGGATTTGCAACCGATGCGAACCAGGAGCGGGGCCGCATCATCCGCAGGATGGGGTATCGCAATGACCTGTTGCGGTGGGTGGAAGAGGTGAACCGCTACGATGACCAGGGGAGGAAGACCGGCAAATGGTTGACGTTCTGGTCCAATGGCCGTATCCGGGAGGAGGGGCCGTGGGAACGGGGCTTGAAAGAAGGCGTATTCAAGCGGTTTTCCCGTCAAGGTGACTTGGAGGGGACCGAAACCTGGCACCGTGGTGAATTGGTGGAGGATGCACCGGAAGCGGTGGCCTTGGATTTGCGCAAGGCATTCCACCCCAATGGAGAAGTGTCGCGATCTGGACCATGGCGGGAGGATACGCCGATGGGCACGCACCGATTCTTTGACGAACAGGGACACCTTGTGGAAGTCAAAGTGTTTCGGGAAGGGGTGCTCGGAGCAACAGGCAGTCTGGATTCGCTTGGACGGAGAACCGGGGACTGGACGGAGTTCTGGCCCAATGGTGAGGTTCGGTCTGCTGGACCGTACAAGGAAGGCCTTCGGGAGGGCCAATGGACGTTTTATTCCCGGGATGGGCGGGTCGAGCAAGAGGGTGGCTATCGCGCTGGACAGTGGCATGGCCGCTGGGTGTGGTATCACCTGGATGGCAGCGTGCACCGCGACGAACAGTACCGGAAAGGCCGGGAGGATGGCGACTTTGTGGAATGGTCCGAGACTGGAGATGTGCTGGCCCAGGGCGTGTATGAGCGGGGACGGAAGCAGGGCGATTGGGTGGAGCATGTCAACGACGATCGCAGGGAGGGAGCCTATGTGGATGGAGAACGGGATGGCCAATGGATCCATTTCGATGCGGAAGGCAACGTCGTCTTTGAAGGGGCGTATGTGGCCGGCATTCCCACCGGTGAGCATGTGGCGTATTGGCCGTCTGGAATTCGCGAGTGGATCGGATCCTACAAGGGTGGCCTTCGCGATGGCAATTGGCGATATTTCGACGGTGCGGGAAGCATCCGCTTGATTCGCCAGTACGAAGCCGGAAGGATCGTCAAGGTGAACGGGGCCAAAACCGATCGATGACATGAGCCAAGACAACGAAGAGCTGTTGCAATGGCCGGAGGACTGGATGGACAGCCTTCCCTCGGCCATCATCCTGGTTCGGGATGGACAGGCTGTTCGGGCCAACCGGCATGCTGCCTTCCTGTTTGGCTGGAAGCAGGGCCTGCCGGAACAGGTCGATTGGATCAACGGAGGTTGGCTGACCTGGAGGGAAGAGGACCTGACCTACTTGGATGTCCGCTGGACCTGTGTGCCTGTGGTGGATCGCCAGGTGTTGAGGCTGGAACTGATGGCCAGCCGGGCCGCGGGTGAGCCATTTCATGTCGAGCTCCGGTTGTCTCCGGGTCCGGGGGTCACGGACATCGTCCAGATTGTGGACATCAGCGAAGCCCGGTTTCGGCAGCAGGCCCTTCAGGACCGGGAGGCCCATTACCGCAGATTGAACGACATCGCGCAGGAGGCCATCGTCCAGATCAAGGACGGCGTGGTGCTCGACGTCAATTCACGGTTCCTCGCGATGCTGGGGGTGGAGCACCCGGAGGAAGTGATCGGTGACCCGGTGGGCCAGTTGGGTCTGCGGCGCATCGGCAACCTTGAACCTATTGAGGGGAGTGGTGTCTTCGATCGCGGCGATTGGATGCTGCAGAACCGCAATGGGGAAATGCTCAACCTGGACATCGGCAAGGGTCGGTTGGAGGACGGGTCTGAGGTCTGGATGATGTACGACATCTCCGATCGGAAGCGCATCGAGTACGACTTGATCCAGGAGCGGGAGCGTTTCCGTCTGCTGGTTCAGAGTTCGCCCAATGGAATTCTCATCCTGGTCGACGATTTGATTCGCTATGCCAACCCTGTGGCGGAATCGCTGTTCAAGGGCGATGCCGATGTCCTCGAGGGCGTGCGGTTTGAGACGATGTTCCCTGAGGAACACCGGAAACGGGCCTTGTTCAGTTCATCCGAGGCGAGACAGGGTCGCGATGTGGAGGAATGGGAGGTGGAGCTTCCAGGCAATGGAAAGCGCATCACCTTCAAATGGAGGTTGACCATTTTTGATGGCCAGCCGGCCGTGCAGGTGAACCTGTCGGATGTGACGGACCGCCACTCGCTCATGCAGGAGCGGATTCGTGCGGAATTGGCGGAAGAGGCCAACCAGCAACTCACCCAGCAGATCGAGCAGCGGATTGCGGCCGAAGCGGCATTGAAGAGCGCCACCGCTCGGATGCGCAGCATCGTGGAATCCGGTGAGGACTTCATCATTTGGACGGCCACCAGTGGGCATCAGGTGACCAGTGCCAATCGGAATTTCGTGATGTGGTTGGGAGGCGACGCTTCTGACGACGTTGCCCATGACACGTGGAGTGCGGGATTGGGCCAGTTGGTTGCGCAGAGCCAGGAATGGAACGGATTTGATCTCGAGGACCGGTTCGACAGGGCGTTGAAGGGCAGGCCCCAACGCTTTGAATGGGCGATCGGCCCCGAACAGGAAGGGGGAGAGCGGCGTTGGCTCCAGCTGTTTCTGAATCCGATTGAACTCGTGGAGGGCACGCCGGAGATCAGTGCGATTGCCTATGACATCACCGAACGCAAGCGGATTGACAAGGCCATTCGCGGTGCGCTGAAGGAAAAGGAAATCCTCCTTCAGGAGGTCCACCACAGGGTCAAGAACAACCTGCAGATCATCAATTCGATCCTGAACCTGCAGAAATCGTTCGTGAACGACGATAAGGCGATCGAGGGTCTCGAGGAAATCCAGAACCGGGTGTCGACCATGAGCATCATCCACGAGACGCTGTACCAGAACACGGACGTGTCGAGCATCGGGTTCCCCTCGTACATGGAGCGCATTGCAGGCAACATCATCCAGGGGTATCAATCGAGAACGCGGGTGGAGCTGGTCACGGACCTCGAAGACATCCAAGCACCATTGGATCAAGCGATTCCATGTGGTTTGATTCTCAACGAATGGGTATCGAATGCCATGAAATACGCATTCGAAGGCCGGGAAAACGGGACAATCACCGTGGGTCTCCGGGCGGTGGAAGTGGAAGGACAGGCTGAGGAGGAGGAGATCCAAATCGAGGTTCGGGACGATGGAGTTGGACTACCGGAAGGGTTCGATTGGAGCGGAAAGGACTCCCTCGGATTGTACCTCGTTCAGGCGCTCAGCGAGCAGTTGGACGCCGAACTCTTGGCGGAAAGTGACGGGGGTACGCGGTTTTTGGTTAGATTTCGGCGGCCAAAAAACCTGTTTGACGGATGAAGCAAGCGCTTCCATCGAACGATTCGACAGGTTGGCCCCGAACCTGAACCAACGCACGCATGTCGATCAACATCTTGGTCACGGAGGACGAGAGCATCGTCCGGAAGGACATTGAACAGACCCTCGAGAAAATTGGATACAACGTGGTCGCCTCGGCGGACAACGGGGAGGACGCCATCGATTTGGCCGTCCGTTTCCGTCCCGACGTGGTGCTCATGGACATCATGCTCAAGGGAGACATGAACGGCATTGCGGCCGCAGAGGAAATCAAGCGGACGTTGGATGTGCCCATCATCTTCCTGACGGCGTATGCAGACCGCAGCACCTTGGGAGAAGCCAAGTTGGCCGAGCCACACGGATACATCCTCAAGCCGTTCAAGGACGTCGATTTGCAGACGAGCATCGAGATGGCCCTTCACAAGTTTGCCAAGGAGCAGGAGGCCCGTCTGGAGAATGAGTTCCTGCGCAACATGGCGGAGCACAAGGAGACGGCGGAGTACCTCTTCGTGAAGAACCGCAGCCGCCTGATGAAGATCGACTACGACGAGTTGCTCTTCATCGAGGCCCTGAAGGACTATGTGGTGGTCCACACGCCCGAGCAGAGTTTCACCATCCACAGCACCATGAAGGATGTGGAGAACAAGCTCAATGAGCGCCGCTTCATGCGGGTGCACCGGAGCTACATCGTCAACCTCGACGCCATCCACAGCATCAAGTACTCGATGATCCAGGTCAAGGGAATGGAGAAGGAGATTCCGATCGGAGGCAGCTACAAGGACATCTTGGCCAGTCGGATCAACCTGCTGTGAATCAGAAGGAAAACGACAACACCGACAAAAAGAAAACCCCGGGCCGAGACCCGGGGTTTTTTTGTGGCTCCCCCACCTGGACTTGAACCAGGGACCTACTGATTAACAGTCAGTCGCTCTAACCAGCTGAGCTATAGGGGAATGCTCAACCCTCCTTTCGAAGGGAGCGCAAAGATAGCGCCTGTCGGCATAAGTGCAATGCCGTTCACGCATTGAAAACGGGCGGGGTCCCCGCGAGCCGTACCTTTGCGCCGTTCAATTTGAATCCCATGAGTTGGAATCCCTCCTCCATCGTGGCCGTCGGAACGGTCGCATTTGACTCCATCAAGACCCCCTTCGGCGAGCGCGAGCGAATCGTGGGTGGGGCCGGCACATACATCGGGTGGTCTGCGACACGCCTCGGCGTGGACACCGGTTTGGTGAGTGTGATCGGCGAAGACTTCGCGCAGGCGGAGTTGGACGCCATGAAGTCGGCGGGCATGCACCTCGACGGCATTGATTGTCCGGAAGGCGGGAAGAGTTTCTTCTGGGCGGGGTCGTACCACGACGACATGAACGGCCGGGACACCCTGGCCACGGAGCTCAATGTGCTGGCGGACTTCAAGCCGGTCATTCCGGAGGCGTGGCGCAAGGCGAAATGGCTCATGCTCGGCAACATCGATCCGACCCTGCAGATGTCCGTCCTCGACCAGATGGAGGCCCGTCCGGAGCTCGTGGTGTTGGACACCATGAACTTCTGGATGGACATTGCGATGGAGCCGTTGAAGGCGGTCATTGCGCGGGTGGATGTCCTGACCATCAACGATGAGGAGGCCCGCCAGCTCAGTGGGGAATACAGCTTGGTGAAGGCGGCCCGGGCCATCCTGGCCATGGGTCCCCGTTATCTCATCATCAAGAAGGGCGAGCATGGCGCTTTGTTGTTCCACGAGAAAGACGGTGAGCTTGTCACGTTCTTCTGCCCAGCGCTTCCCCTGGAGGAGGTGGTGGACCCGACCGGCGCGGGTGACACTTTTGCCGGAGGATTCATCGGCCACGTGGCCCGCTGCGGCTCCACCGATTTCGAGACCTTGAAGGAGGCGATCGTGGTGGGCAGCGCGTTGGCGAGCTTCACGTGCGAGTCCTTCGGAACGGAGGGCATCCGGGCCGTGAGCGAGGAGATGATGGAGGGCCGGATGCAGGCGTTCCGGAACATGATGTCCTGGCAGACATCCGTGGTGGGCGCAGCCGTTTGATTCTGCGTTTTCCTTGACCTGGTTCGGGCGTCAGGGCGACAGCCTGATGCGCAGGGCAGGGTCGATGGCGACCCCGGATTCCCACCACTCGAAGTGCAGGTGGGGGCCCGTGCTGTGGTCACCTGTGTTCCCGATGATGGCCACGGGCTCTCCCTGATTGACACGGTCTCCGGTGGACACGAGGGTGCGGCTGTTGTGCATGTACACTGAAACGCGGTTCTCGTCATGTTGGATCATGACGGTGTGTCCCCCTCCGGAGGTGAACCCGGCAAACAGGACCGACCCCTCTCCGACGGCCTTGACCGCAGTGTTGGCCGGGGCGACGAGGTCCACGCCCCAATGTCCGATGCCGGGGTTCCACGGTGAGGAGATGGTGCCTTCCACCGGGGGCATCCACAAGCCGGACTCACCCAGTGCATTGGGGCGATTGACGGCAAACGCATCTTCTTCTTCCACGCGCTCCCGCAAACCGTCCAAGGCAGCGGTGGACGTGGTGTCAATGGGACCGGAGCCGGTTGGGTTGGCCTCGATCATGTCGGGTGTGATGGCCAGCGCATCGGCGGGAAGGTCTCCCGCCAGGATGGCGCGGAGGTTGTTCAGATAGCGCGATTGGCGATCCACGATGGTCGATAGGGAGTCCGTGACCCGCCACGAATCCGCTTGCATGGCCCGGGTTTCGGAAGCGACGTAGCCCGGGACCACGACCTCCTTGAGTGGGGTGAGGGCGATGATGACGTAGGTGATGCCGGCCACGACCAAGGCCGAGAGCATGGCCAACGCACGCAGTTGGTTGGGCTGCACCCGCATGGACCAACGCTCAGCGAACGTGCCCTCCTCTTGAAGGATCAACTTGAATCGCTTTTTCGCAGCGGTGTTGGACTGTGCAGGCTTGGACATCCTCCTGGGGTCTTCGGGTGTCAAAGATGAACGACAACGAAAGGATGCACCACCATTTTGTCTTCGGGGCGGCCGGATTGCAATATTTTCGCGGCTTTCGAGTTGGTCGCTCGGAATCCGAGTCGAACATGCCCCTTACACCCATGTCCCACAAGACGGCCAATCACGGATGGACTGCGTTGTCCATGGTGGCCTTGTTCCTGATTCTGGGCACCTATGGATGCACGACCCAACGTGACGGACGGTTCTACCGGGCATACCACAACACGACCTCCCGGTTCAACGGATTCCACTTCGCCCGGTTGGCGATGGAAGAGGCGGACCAGAAACTGGCGGAAACGCACGAGGAGAACTGGGACGAGGTCATTCCCCTGTTCCTCTACGGAACCGAAGACCAGGCCGATTTCCTGTACCCCCTCATGGAGCGGGCCATCGAGAAGTGCAGCCGGGTGGTGGACCGCCACGCCATGACCCCGCCGAAAAGCCAGCAGAAGGATTTCAAGCGCCCCCAGCTGAACCGGTGGATTGACGACAACTACACGCTGATTGGAAAGGGCCACTTCTACAAGGGCGACTTGTCCAAGGCGGAGGAGGTGTTCAAATACCTCCAGCGGAAGCACAAGGAGCCGGACAGTCAAGTGGCGGCCGGGGCGTGGTTGGCGCGCACCTACATGGCGATGGGCAACATGCCCAAGGCGAACTCCGCGCTGCTGAAGGCCGTGGGAGAGCGCGATGCATCCGATGAGTTGAGGGCGGACGCTTTCCTGGTTCAGGCCGAGTTCCTGTTGACCCAGAACAACATCGAGGAGGCCATGCGCTACATCGAGCGGGCCATCCCCAAGATCAAGCCCAAGCGCGATCGGGCGCGTCCCCTGTTCGTGCTGGCCCAATTGAAGCGGGAGTACGGAAGCAACCGCGAGGCCATTGAGCTGTTCGAGGAGATCGTCAAGTTGAAGACGCCTTACGAAATGGAGTTCCAGGCCCGCATGCAGCAGGCGCTGGCCTTTGACCGTCGCCGGGGGGACAGCATGGAGATCAAGGAGCTCTTCTACGACATGCTGGAGGAGGACAAGAACGAGGCGTACCGGGACCAGATTTACTACGCACTCGCCCAGATTGAGCTGGAGGAGTTGAACCGTGAGGAAGGCATGGACTACCTGCGGGACGCCTTGGCGGAGAACTCGGGCAACCGCCGGCCGCGGATGAAGAGCTTCCTCGCATTGGCCGACCTGCATTTGGAGGACCGGGAGTATGAATTGGCCCAGGCGTATTACGACAGCACGCTGGCCAACATGGACGAGGACCACCCGCGCTACCAGGAGGTCAGCAACAACGCCAAGAGTTTGACCGAGCTGGTGGAGCAGCTGATGGTCATCGTGCGCAACGACAGCTTGCGTGACATCTGCAACCTCGATGAGGACGCCCGGTACGCGCGGATGGAGGACATCATCGAGGGGTTGAGGATTGCCCAGGAAGAGGCGGCTGCGGAGGCGGAACGGCTCGCCGAGGAAGCCTTGGCTGAGAGCATGGCGGTTCCCGGAGCGGCCACGGCGTTCTGGCCCTACAACCCTACGCTGAGGGACAAGGGACAACGCGACTTCTTCGACCAATGGGGGGACCGTCCCCTGGAGGACGATTGGCGGCGCAGCCGGAAGATGGCGGCTGGGTTCGGCACCATTGAGGAGGTGACAGACGACGTGGTGTCGGTGGACCTGCTGGGTGCAGGCGGTGAGTTGCCCACCCCCGAGGAGCTGTTGGAGACCTTGCCGTGCTCGGTGGAGGAGCAGGCCACAGCCGATGTGGAAACGGCGACGGCGGTCTACCAGAGCGGCGTCATCTACAAGGAGAAGCTGGACGACACGGACAATGCCATCGAGGCGTGGATTGACCTGCTCGACCGGTACGAGGAGAGCGCCGAGCACCCCTTGGCCCATTACCAATTGTACCGGACGTACCTCTTCCTGGAGGAGACGGAGAATTACCAGAACCCGTTCTGTGAGACCTGCAACTCCCAATACTGGGCGGACCAGATTTCACTGCTCTACCCGGACAGCGAATGGGCCCAGCTCGTGGAGGATCCCGACTTCGTGGACTTCGAGGAGCAGCGCAGAATGGACGAGTTGGCCGCGTACGAGGCGCATGTGATCCGGTACTACTCCCAGAAGGATTACCAGGAATTGCTCACCGAGATCAATGCCCTGCTCGACACCGTGCCGAACCACACGCAGGAGTGCCGGTACCGCTTCCTGCGGGCGCAGTGCATCGGATGGTTGGACGGACGCGTCCGCAGTCGGGACAACTACATCGCGGCCCTGCAGGAGGTCGTGGCGTCCTGCGACTCCACCGAACAGCGCACGGCAGCGGAGGAGATTCTCGCCGGCCTGGGCGTCGGTGGGGGAGGTGAGCCCGGTGAGAAGGAGGGCAAGAAGAAGAAGAAGACCGATGCGGTGCCGGAGGTCCCGGACTTCGGAAACTTCACGGACAAGCCCGTGCTCGAACACTATTTCGCCGTGGTCATTCCGGTGGCGAAAGGCGGATCGGACAAGACCAAGGCCTCCTTGTCCGACTTCAACCGGCAGTTTTTTGCCAGCGCCGGGCTGAAGGTGACCAGCAACCTGATTGACCGGGAAAACCAGCTGGTGCTGGTCAAGTCCTTCCCCCGAAAGGACCGGGCCATGGACTACTACAAGGTCCTGACGGCCAACCGGGAATCGATGATCGAGCTGAACACGAGTGGGTTCAGCATGTTCGTCATTCACACCGAGAACTACGTGGAACTGTTCAAGGGCAAGGACATCGAGGGCTACGGCCGATTCTTCGATGCGGTTTACCTTGGGAACTGAACCACCGCGAGAACCGAGCATCATGGCCAGAAACCGCAACCGCGACATCGGCATCGAACAGGGCATCAACCGCATTGTTGAGGGTACCCTGATGGAGGGCTCCATCCGGAGCGAGGGCAGCATTCGCATTGATGGGCATTTCGTGGGGGACATCCACACGACCGGCCGTCTTGTGATTGGCGTCAAGGGCCGGGTTGAAGGCAATGTCGACTGCCAGGATTGCGAGTCCGAAGGCGTGGTCACCGGCAACCTCCGCGTGGTGGGACTGCTCACCTTGAAGGCGTCCAGTGCGGTCAGCGGGGAAATCCGCTATGGCCGGATGGCCGTTGAGGCCGGTGCCCGGATCGAAGGGGTCTGCAAGCTCGATGATGGCGAGGCCGTGGAGCCCGCCGTGCAGGAAGAGTCGCCCTTCACCAACGTGGGCCATGCCGACCAACCGCTCCAGCAGTCCGCCTGACGGTGGCCGGAGCGCCATGCGCCACATGGGATTGGCCGCCACATTGCTGGCGGGCATCGGAGGCGGGGCCTGGCTGGGCAGCCTCTGGGACGACCGGTCTGGACACGAGATGGCGTGGGCCACAGCGCTGGGCGCGATGGTGGGACTGGCCGCATCCCTGACCGTGGTCTTCCGAGATTTGTCCCGATGAAATTTCACATCCTCAACGCGTTGGTCCTGGTGGCTGGGGGCATTGTCGTCTCGACCCTGGGCGAGCCCTTGCTGACGGATGCCGTCCGGACCCCGTTGCTCATGATGGCTGTCCTCCTCGCGGGCGTCAACCTGATGCTCGAGCGGATGCTGCGCCCCAAGCCGGGCACGCGACCGGCGATGCTGGTGAACCGGGTCATGGTGGCCTCGCTGGTGAAGATGGGCGTGGTGATGGCCGTGATCCTCGGCTATGTCATCGCAGATGCGCCGGATCCCCGGAATTTCGGCATTGCCACCTACCTGCTGTACGCGGCGTTCACGTCCGTTCTCGTGGCCGAATCCATGCGCCACGGAATTCCACCAACGTCCGACTCTGAATAGTTCTGTGCCTTTGGCGCTGAAAGAAGTCGGTCGGAACGATGTCGGTGGCTATCTTCGCGCTCAAATTCGCCCCGGCGATGTGCCACTACACCATGCCCACCAAGGGCAGTTTGCGTCAATGGAAGGGAATCTTCGCCCTTCTCCTCGGTCTTGGACTGATGGGCACCGTGAGCGCCTCTTCGTCTGACGGAGGGAAGCCGAACCCGGGCGAGTTCATCATCCACCACATTGCGGACGCACACGACATTCACCTGTGGGGGGATGGTCCGACGGCGTTGCACATTCCGCTTCCGATCATCTCCTACGTGCCCGGCCACGGCGTGGACGTGTTTTCCAGTGCTCACCTGCTCCACCACGGAGAGGACCACGTGGACGAGAGCGACCACGGGATGGGGGATCCGGCCCACACCGGACATGAGGGCCACGAGCACGATTCCGACCACGGCCATGGGAACGGCACCTACCACAGTGCGTCGACCCATTTGACGTACCACCTGGACGGCAACGGCGTTCTGCATGCGGAGGACCACGACGGGGAGGCCGCCCAGATTTACGACCTGTCGATCAGCAAGAGCGTCTTCGGGATGTTCGTGGTGATTTTCCTGATGCTGCTCGTCTTCCCTCGGGTGGGCGCGGCATACAAGAAGCGCAAGGGACAAGCGCCGAAGGGTCTGCAGAACGCGCTGGAGCCGCTCATCCTCTTCATCCGCGACGAGGTGGCCGTGCCGAGCATCGGCGAGAAGAAGGCGGGGCGTTACCTGCCGTTCCTGCTGACGGTCTTCTTCTTCATTTTCTTCTGCAACCTGCTCGGTTTGATTCCCTTCATCGGTGGATTCAATGTGACGGGCACGGTGGGCGTCACGCTGACGCTGGCCACGTTCGTGTTCATCATCACGACGGTGTCCGGCAACAAGCACTACTGGGGCCACATCCTCTGGCCTCCCGGGGTGCCGCTTCCCATCAAGTTCATCCTCGTCCCGGTCGAGGTCGTGGGCATCCTGCTCAAGCCGACGGTTCTCATGATCCGTCTCACGGCCAACATCGGCGCCGGTCACATCATCATCCTCGCCCTGACCTTCCTGGTCTTCATCATCAGCGACTACGGACAGCACGTGGCCGCCGGTGTGGGCACGGGCATCTTCTCGGTGGCGTTCATGATTTTCATGTACTTCATCGAACTCCTGGTGGCCTTCCTCCAGGCATACGTCTTCACCCTTCTGGCCGCGCTTTACTTCGGTGACGCGACGCAGGAGGCCCATCATTGATCACAACCCAATACAACCCATAATCCTTTCCTCATGGAACTCGCTATGATCCTCATGGAGGCCGCCAACATCACCAAGGGCCTCGCTGGTATCGGTGCAGGTGTCGCTGCAATCGGAGCTGGTGTCGGCATCGGCCGCATCGGTGGAAGCGCCCTCGAATCGATGGCCCGCCAGCCTGAAATCAGCGGTGATCTCCGCGCGAACATGATCGTGGCTGCCGCTCTCGTCGAGGGTGCTGCCCTGTTCGCCATCATCGTCTGCTTCCTCGCCAACTGATTCGGGCGCAAGCCCTGGTTGATCCATGGAAGCGCTGCTGAATACAGCCTTAGGCACGGTCTTCTGGTCCACCATCTCCTTCTTGGTGGTGCTGGTCCTGATGCGCCGTCTTGCCTGGGGTCCGATTCTTCAAGGCCTCAAGGACCGTGAGGAGGAAATCGATGGCGCCCTCAACAAGGCCAAGGAGGCCCGGGCGGAAATCGAAAACCTCCAGGCGGACAACGAGCGCCTGTTGCAGGAGGCCCGTGCCGAGCGGGACGGCATGCTCCGCGATGCGCGGGACATGGCAGACAAGCTCGTGGCCGACGCCAAGCAGCAAGCCAAGGACGAGGGCGAGCGCATGATCGAGCAGGCCAAGCAGGCCATCGATGGTGAGCGCGCCGCGGCCGTGGCCGAGCTCAAGGCAGAAGTGGCCAAGCTGAGCTTGGACATTGCCGAGAAGCTGGTGCGTCAAGAGCTGAAGGACGATGCAGCCCAACAGGAGCTCATCGGCCGGATGATCACGGATTCCAAATTGAACTGACCGGATGTCCACGACCGCGGTAGCCCGACGTTATGGAAAATCCCTGCTCGCCCTGAGCAAGGAGCAGAACGCCGTGGATGCGGTGGAGCAGGACATGCGGACGTTGTCCGCGACGGTCAAGGACAACCGCGAGCTCGCCGCCATTCTGGCGAGCCCGGTCGTTCGCCCCGAGAAGAAGGAGGCCATCGTGCGCTCCGTCTTCGAAGGTGCCCAGCCGTTGACGGCGGCATTCCTCGCCCAGTTGGCCCGGAAGGGCCGGGCAGGCATGCTCGCCGGGATGGCCGAGGCCTTCATTGCCCTGGTCCGGGAGGAGCGTGGCATCGTGTTGGCTGAAGTCGTGACGGCCATTCCGCTGGACGACGCACGTCGTGCGGAAATCAATGCATTGGTCGGCAAGGTCCACGAGGGAGGCGTGGAATTGTCCGAGAAAGTCGATCCCACCCTCATCGGCGGCTTCAAGCTGCGGGTCGGGGACCGGATGATCGACGCCACGGTGTTCCAGTCCCTTCGGACGATGCACCGCAACCTCACCAACAACCCCTACGAACCGGCTTACTGAGCGTATCCCCACCTCATGTCCCAGATCAAACCCGCCGAAGTATCCGCCATCCTGCGTGAGCAGCTGGCCGGCAACCAAACCGAAGCTGACCTCCAGGAGGTTGGCACCGTGCTCCAGGTTGGAGACGGAATCGCCCGCATCTATGGCTTGTCCAATGTGCAGGCCGGTGAGCTCATCGAATTCGAGAACGGTGTCCGTGGCATCGCGTTGAACCTCGAGGAGGACAACGTGGGTGCGGTGTTGCTGGAACCGTCCGGCGAGCTGAAGGAGGGATCCTCCGTCAAGCGTCTGAACCGCATTGCTTCCGTGAAGGTGGGCAAGGGCATGCTCGGCCGCGTGGTCAACACGCTGGG
>JBMYZR010000009.1:0-55506 GCA_049610565.1 Flavobacteriales bacterium
TGCGGACGCCGACGGCATCTGCGACGATGTGGACGACTGTGTCGGCCAGCTCGATGACTGCGGCATCTGCAACGGCCCTGGCGCCATCTACGACTGTGGCTGTGGCACCATTCCCAACGGTGCCTGCGACTGCGACGGCAACACCCTCGACGCCCTCGGCGTGTGCGGCGGAACGTGTGCCGCTGATGTGGACAACGACGGCATCTGCGACGATGTCGACGATTGCGTCGGCCTGATTGACGAATGCGGCATTTGCAATGGCCCGGGCGCCATCTACGACTGTGGATGCACCGAGATTCCGGCCGGCGATTGCGATTGCAACGGAAACCAACTTGACGCAGCCGGCGTGTGTGGCGGTGATTGCACCTCGGACCTCGATGGGGACGGCGTGTGCGACACGGACGAGGTGCCCGGTTGTGACGATCCGCTCGCGGAGAACTACGACCCGACCGCCACGGACAACGACGGCAGCTGCACCTACCTGCCGGCTTCCTTCGAGGGTCTGGTCTTCGAGACCTTCGAGTTGAACAGCGCCGCGGAAGGGACCCACACGTTCCGGGTGTACGCCCAATTCAGCAACCCGAACGACCAGCTGCTCTCCATCTTCGGAAATGCGGCCAATCCGCTGTCGATCAGCTCCACCACCAGCTTCTACCAGAGCGCCGTGGGCGGACCGACGGCCGAAGGACTGAATCCTCTCCTGATTGAATCCTTCCCTTCATTGGAATGGGACAGCTACGTCACCATCGGAGCGGAAGACAATTCCGGCACCGGGGTACAATCTGCAGGACTCGACTACAACTCGTTCGAGACGGGCGGAGCGCTGACCTCCGACCCGGTGGCCGGCGGAAGCTGGTTCACCTTCCCGGATACGGAGCCCCTCGCCTTCCCGGATGCGGATGGGCGGGTCCTCATCGGTCAATTCACCACGGACGGTACGGTCACCTTGAACTGCAACCTGCTCTATCGCGCAGCCGACGGAACGAGTCCGCAGGCCACCGGGTTGACCCTCGTGTTCCCCAACAACTGTCCGGAAGACGTCAACAGCGATGGCATCGTGGCCGTGGACGACATCCTGATCCTGCTCTCCAACTTTGGCTGCGAGGGCCCCACGTGCAACGGGGACATCGACCAGGACGGCATTGTGGGTGTCTCGGACATCCTGAGCGTGCTGAGCAGCTTCAGCCTGACCTGCTTCGAGTGATCGACACCCTGGATCGAACGATGAGACTGACCTCCTTCCTTCTGGCCGGTTTCGGCCTGTTCTGCGCCCCCCTCCTTTCGGCGCAGACGCCCTGCGAGAACGGCTTTGCCGCAGGCTACCCCTGTGACCAAGTGGACCTGATGGGCTTCGTGCCTTCCTCCTCCATGGGCGGCGGCGACGCCGAGGACCTGTGGGGATGGACGGATCCGCAGACCGGCAAGGAATACGCCATCGTCGGCATGGCAGGCGGCACCGCCTTTGTGGATGTGACCGACCCGACGGCACCGGCCGTGATCGGCACCCTGCCGAGCCACACCGGTTCGTCCCTGTGGCGCGACGTGAAGGTGTATGCTGACCACGCGTTCATCGTCTCCGAAGCGAGTGGTCACGGGCTGCAGGTGTTCGACCTGACCCAACTGGAGGGCGTGACCAACCCACCGGTGACCTTCACGGAGGACGCTCACTATGGTGGGTTTGGGAACTGCCACAACATCGCGATCAACGAAGCCACGGGCCGCGCCTACGCCGTGGGAAGCAATACGTTCAGTGGCGGCCTGCACATCCTCGACATCAGCACCCCGACGGCGCCGACGCTCATCGGCAGCTTCGCCGAGGACGGATACACCCACGACGCCCAGATCGTGGTCTACAACGGCCCGGATGCCCAGCATGTGGGCAAGGAGATGGCCTTCGCGTTCAACGAGAATTCCATCGCCATCGTCGACGTGACCAATGCGGGCGACCCCGTCATGCTCAGCAACACGGGTTATTCCGGCTCCGCTTACACCCACCAGGGCTGGCTGACCGAGGACCAACGCTATCTGCTGGTCAACGACGAGAACGACGAGGGCAGCGTGAACACCCGGACCTACATCTTCGACTGCCTGGACCTCGATTCGCCCCAGCTCATCGGCACTCACGTTGGCTCCACCCCCGCCATCGACCACAACCTTTACAACCACGAGGGCTACTGCTATCAGGCCAACTACCGGGCCGGCCTGCGCATCCTCGACCTCGCGGAGGTGGGCTCCGGCAGCCTCACAGAAGTCGCTCATTTCGACGTCTATCCGTCCTCCAACTCCGCCCAATTCAACGGCGCCTGGAGCGTGTACCCCTTCTTCGCCTCCGGCAACCTCATCGTCAGCCACATCGAGGAGGGGCTGTTCATCCTGCGGGCCAACCTCGAGACCGGTCCGCCCACCCCGCCGTCCGACCTCAACAACGCGCCGCTGCGCTCGTGGCTGAAGCAGAACTGGTATGACGGGCTGCACACCGACCTCGGCTACAACGCCGCCCGGGAGCAGATGTACGGCTCCGTCGACGAGGTGAGCGGCAACATCGAATGCGTCTACACGGGCTTCCAGCAGGCCTCCGGATTCGTCACCTTCCCCGACCCGATCAACGCCGAACACCTGGTCCCCCAGAGCTACTACGGCAGCGTCTCCCCCATGCGGTCGGACATCTGGAGCCTGCGGCCGTCGCATGGCAGCCCGAACTCCGCCCGGTCCAACAGCCCCTACGGCGAGGTGGACGATGCGGCCGCCCAGTGGTACGGGGTGGACGCCCAAGGCAACTACATCTCCACCGGCACCATCCCCGCCAACCCGGACGACTTCAGCGAACGGTCGAACGGCGTGTGGGAGCCCCGCGAATCCCAGAAGGGCGACATCGCCCGGGCCGTCTACTACTTCTACACGATGTACCCGACGCAGGCCGGTGACCTCTCCGGCGTGTGCGATCCTCAGACCCTCTACGATTGGCACCTCAACGACCCTGTGAGCGCCTTCGAGGTGCAGCGAAACGACCGGATCGAGGTGGCCCAGGGCAACCGCAACCCGTACGTCGATGACCCCAGCCTCGTGTTCCGCGCCTGGTACTTCACGGAGGCGGTCAACGGCTGCACCGATGCCGCCGCCTGCAACTTCGACCCGGTGGCCACGTCCGACGACGGCAGCTGCGTGCTCCTCGGCGCCCCCTGCGATGACGGGGACGCCCTCACGCTGGGTGACGTCTACACCGACTGCGCCGCCCCGGGCTTCGGGTGCCAGGGCAGCGGCCCCACGACCATCTGGGAAGAGACGTTCGGGAATTACCCAACCCTCAGCTACGGGTACAACGGCAACACCAACACCGCAGCGTCCGAGACGGAGTGGAGCATCACCTTCGGCAGCGCCACGGATTATTTCTTCACGCAGGTCCTGAACGGGGACACGGTATTCGCCGGAAAGGACCTCGACTTCGATTGCACCTGGACGACCCGGGCCATCGATGTCTCGGGTTTTACCGACCTGCAGGTGTCGCTCAACGTGTCCGAGGCCGGCAACTGGGAGGACACGGACTTCTTCCGGTTGGAGGCCATTGTGGACGGCGCTGGCGTGGAGATCTTCAATGTGATCAACGATTTCGGATCCATCACGGTGGGTCCGCTTGCCGTTCCCGACGGAGAGGAAGTCCGGCTGCGGGTCGTCACCCGCACCAACGCCAACGGCGAGCGCCCCTCGTTCGACGACGTGCGCCTCGTCGGTGTGCCCAATTGCGCGGACACGGATGCGGACGGGCTCTGCGACACTCTGGACGGTTGCGTGGACGTGACCGCCTGCAACTTTGCTGACCCCACCGCCACCGAATGCCTCACGCTCGACGCCTGTGGGGTCTGCGGCGGACCGGGTGCCGTGCTCGAATGCGGCTGCTCGGAGATTCCAGCAGGGGATTGCGATTGCAATGGCAACCAAATCGACGCCATTGGCGTGTGTGGTGGGGACTGTCCGGCCGACTCCGACGGCGACGGCATCTGCGACACCGAAGACGAGTGCCTTGGCGAGCTGGACGCGTGCGGGGTGTGCAATGGTCCCGGCGCCATTTACGAGTGTGGATGCTCGGACATTCCGACCGGCGATTGCGACTGCAATGGCAACCAGCTTGACGCCATCGGCGTGTGCGGCGGCACCTGCTCGGCCGACGCGGACGAGGACGGCGTGTGTGACGATGTGGACCCTTGTGTCGGCTCGCTCGACGCCTGTGGGGTGTGCAATGGGCCCGGCGCGATCTACGAATGCGGCTGTGCGGACATCCCGGCCGGCGATTGCGATTGCAACGGCAACCAGCTCGACGCACTGGGCGTCTGCGGTGGGGATTGTCCTGGAGATGCGGATGGCGACGGCATCTGCGACACCGACGAAATCGCCGGGTGCACCGACCCCAACGCCTTCAACTACAACGATGCGGCCACGGACGACAACGGCAGCTGCACCTACCTCAACGGCAGCTTCACCGGTCTGACGGCGGAGCTGATCAGCGAGGGCGGCGCAGGCCTCGGCCTCAACACGTGGCGCGTCTACGCCACCTTCAGCAACCCGTCGGTCGATGTGCTGTCCGTGTATGGCACCGCGGCCAACCCCATCGACATCAGCAGCTCCACGAGCTGGTATCAGGATCCCCTCGGCGCGGCCACGGGCAACGGCATCAACCCGCTGCTCTTCACCGACTTCCCCTCGCTCGCCTACGACAGCTGGGTGACGGTCGGTGCCGAATCCAACGGCGACGGGGAGATCACCGTGGTCGGTCTCGACCTGAACGCCTTCGAAGCCGGAGAGGACCTCACCTCCGATGGCACGGCCGGCGGCAGCTGGATCGCGATTCCGGGAGAAGTCAACGGGACCGCGCCCGACGCCCAAGGCCGGGTGCTCATTGCGCAGCTCACCACGGACGGCACCATCGTGTTTGATTGCAACCTCCAGTACCGCGAGTCCGACGGCAGCTCACCGGTGGCCACCGAATTGAGCCTGGTCCTCCAGAACGGATGCCCGGAGGACATCAACGGCAGCGGCATGGTCGACATCGACGACATCCTGGCGGTGCTCACCCAGTTCGGGTGCACCGGCATCTGCACCGGTGACCTCGACGGCGACGGCGATGTGGACGTGACCGATGGACTTCAGGTCCTCGGCGCCTTCGCCAACGTCTGCAACTGAATCCCATCGACGGGCCGGGGACTTACTCTACGCAGGCGCCCTCAAAGGCCGTCAGGAAAATGAGCAGGTCCGAGGCGCCCACAAGTCCGCTCGCATCGAAGTCCGCGCGACAAAAGATGTCGTCCCCGAAGCCGCCGAAATCGGAAGCGTAGACACACGAGTCATCGGAGACGTTGAAGTGGGGCGAATGGTTGACGGCCTCCGGATCCAGGCAGCCGGGAATCAGGCAGCTCCCATCGTCCACCGTGGCGAACGCGAGGTAGTTGGCCGCATTGGGATAGGTGCACCCTGCAATGGGATTGGGGTTGTCGAGGATCTCGATGGCGAACGACACGGCCGTCCGCCCCGCTGCAAACGGAAGGCCGAACACACTGACCGCCATATCGCCCTCGATGGTCACCTCGAAGCTTCCGGTCTCCAGCGGCGTTCCGTCGAGCGTCAAGCACAGGGTCTCGCCGGCCGCGAGGTCCGCATTGACGTTCCCCAGGTCCAGTCCAGCCGGAAGGCCGAATGCCGTATCCGGCGAGAACTGGAGCAGGGTGTATTGGGTGCCCGTCGAGGGCTCGACCACCAGGTTGCCGGCCAACAGCAGCAGCTCCCGTTCCAGGACCACACCAAACGTCCCCTCCAGGGTGCCCGGCAATACCGCGGCAAAGTCCACCTCCGCCCCTTCGAGGTCCTCACACCCCGGGTAGATGCAGGACCCGTCGTCGAGCGTGGCACCCGGGCTGAAATTCAGCGCGAGCACATCCGTGCACCCTTCCACGTCCAACTCGAGGACCACAAATCCGGGAACGGTCAACGTGCACCCGTTGGCGTCGGCCACCGACAGGCTGTAGGTGCCGGCCATCAGCCCCGTCGGATTCTGGAGCGAGCTCACCACCACACCGTCGTCGCGGGTCCAGAACGTGTTGTAGGGCGGCGTGCCCCCGGACAGGTCCACCGTGATGGAGCCCTCGCTGTTGCCCGGCGTCGTCGGCTGAATGGAGCCCAGCTCCACGGACAGCGCGGAGGGTTCGTCGATGAAGTACGGCGCTGTCGCGGCACATCCATTGGCATCGACAATGGTCACCATTCCGGATCCAGCGGGAATGCCGTCCAAGGGAATGTCCAGATCGAAGGTCTCATTGCCGAAGGCCCCCTCCACGGAATATGGTCCGACTCCCCCCGCTGCAGTGAGCGCGATGTCCCCTGTGCCCCCGGCGCAGGGAGCCTCTTCGAGGACCCACACTTCAAGTGTCACCTCGGGCAAATCGTCCACCACCACATCGAATTCGGCTTCACATCCTGTATCGTCCGACACGTAAACCGAATAGGTGCCGGCAGACAGGCCGGTTACGGGCACCTCGACGTTCACCAGCTCCCCATTGAACTGCACATCGAATACGGAGCTCCCCCCATCCGGGAAGAGCAACACCGTCCCGTCTGCCCCCCCTGCGCACGATGGCGGTGTCACGTCCACCTCGAGCTCGAGCTGACCGCTCCCCTCCACCACGACATTGGACAACGTGTCCGGACACCCATTGACGTCCTGTGCATAGAAAGTGTACGTGCCCGGCGAGACATGAAAGATGTTCTCCGACGAATAGTTCACTCCATCGATGCTGTAGGTGGTCGAGTTTCCGATGCCCCCGAAGAAATTCAGCACCACCACGCCATCCTGCGACGCCTCGCACGACGCCGGAAAGACCCCCTGGGCGTAAACGTTGAACGGCGTCGGTTCTGCCACCAAGATGCTCGAGGAGTTCAGGGCACACCCATTTCCATCGAGCGTGTAGACGGAATAAATGCCCGGCCCCAGCCCATCGAAAAGAGGTTCGTCCGTTGCCGTCTCGAAGTAAAGCCCTGACGCATCGTAAAGCGGAGCAGACAGGCTGAACTGCAGGTCTCCGGCCCCGCCTGTACCCGTACCCGCGATGACGGCATCTTCCTCGCCTGTACAGCTGATGGGTTGTGACACGAACACGTCCAATTCAAGGGCACTCGCTTCAGGCACCTCCACCATGGCTTCCACCGAACACCCCTGGCCGTCGGTGGCCATAATGGTGTATGCACCTGCAGTCAGGTTGTTGAAGATGCCGGTGGCATTCTGCTGGTTGCCGAGGCCGTACGTCACGCCGCCCTGACCGCCGATCACCTCAACCGAAGCTTGGCCATTGGAAAAGCCGACGCAGGCCGGTGCAACAGCCTCCGTGGACACCACTTCCAGTTGCGTTGCCGGGTAGTCACAGGCGTACACGCAAGAACCATCATCGGTGTTGGCACCGGGGGTGGTGTTCTCAGCATCCGGAT
This sequence comes from Flavobacteriales bacterium, assembly GCA_049610565.1. Lineage (GTDB taxonomy): Bacteria > Bacteroidota > Bacteroidia > Flavobacteriales_D > Sanyastnellaceae > UBA8752. Next base: position 7,468 of record JBMYZR010000009.1, read on the forward strand.
CCACACACCCGAAAATGGCATCGGGGATGGAGCTGAATGCCAAGGTGGACAGGATGGTCCCTGACGTCTCCGTCACCTGTTCACCCTGCTGTCCCTGGATGAACGTCTGGAAGGTGATCTGACCGGTAAGCGCAGCATCGGTGGTGAATTGACCGATCAACACGAGGGAGTCCGGTCCGGCCACACCATTGCTGTAGATGTAAGTGGCGAACCAAGCCCCGCCAATCGGCGAATCGATGATCAGGTCGTTGCCCTGCTCGAAAGTCTCGCTCCAGGGCTGATCCTCGTCCGTCACGATGGACACTCCCGCGGTTCCCGGGTAGTTCTGGGACGGGCCGTCAATGCCGATGGTGACGTAGCTGTCGTATTCAAGAGAAGGAAACGCTGCAAAGAGCGCCGGGTTGTTGAACTCGGGCGTGGCGCCGCCCAAAGGGTCTTGGTAGAAATTGTTGCCGCCTTCAATGACGACCGGGCCGTTTGCGGCATCGCCTGCCACGGCCGAGAGGAAGTCATCCGGGTGGCTGAATTTGACATACACACGGTACGTGGAATATCCCGTGAGGTCGGTCGTGCCGACCATGCCGATGTTGTCACTGATCGTTTCCACGACGATTCCTGTCGGTTGGGCAAGAAGCTGTGGAGGGAGCGCGCTGACCAACAGGATCAACGCCAAGCAGAAGGAAGGAAGGCGGTTCATTGGGTGCAGGGGTTGCCGAAGTCGCCGAGGACGATCAAGAGGTCAGCGACAGCGATGAGGCCGTCCCCATTGAGGTCGGAGGGGCAGGCGCTGGGGCCCGACACGTCATCGGCGTAGAGGCAGTCGCCGTTGTCCTCGTTGAACATCGCGTGGTAGTTCAACGCCGCCGGGTCCATGCAGCCCGGGAAGAGGCAGGCGCCATTGTCCTGGTTGGCGATCACGTTGAAGTTGGAGGCGCCCGGGTAGGTGCAACCGAGGATGGCATTGGGGTTGGGCTGGACCAACAAGTCCAGCGTCGCGGTGAAGGTCCCGATGGAAAAGGGCGAGTTGAAGATGGAAATGCTCATCTCGCCCGCCACCTGAAGCTGGTGTTCCCCTTCCTCCAAAGCATACCCGGACAGGCTCATGCAGGCCTGCTCTCCTCCCGACAAGGACGACTCGCTCAATTCAGCGGACATGCCTTCCGGCAGCCCGGAGATGGAGTCGATGTCAAAGGAGTGCACCCCGTACTCCACCCCACTGCCGGGGTCGGTGATGGTGTTGGGCACGTTGAGCACCCAATCGGTCACCAACACATCCTCCGAGGCATCGTACCAATCGAGCTCGCCGAAATAGGAGGTCGAAAACGACGGGTGAATGCCGAACGGGACGAGTTCCGCCCAGAAGTCTTGGCCAATCTCGAGGCAGCCCACCGTCGCGATGCACGATCCGTCGTCGAATTGGGCGTCGGGGTCGTAGTTGGCTGCGGACGGATCCGTGCAGCCGAAGGTGCCGTCTCCGGTGAAGTTCTCAGCGGCATTGAAGCTTTCTCCAAGAACGGAAAAATTGCTCATGCCGTCGTAATCGAGAATGAGGGCAGCGACCGGATCACCGGCCTCGTAGGGGAACTGGTGGACAGAGCGGACGATGCAGTAGCCATCCTGATTGCCCCATTGGCTTCCGAACAACCCATCGCCGTACTCGTCCGTCAAGGTGAACCGGTAGCACCCGTCTGCCGGCACCTCGACCTCCCACGTGTAGGTGGTCGTGTTGGACAACGACCCGGTGGCCAGCGATTCAATGACATTGCCCGCATTGTCCTCGACGGTCCATCCGGTTTCCGCGCCCCACCCATCGGTCAGGATCTCGATGTGGAGGAGGCGGGTGGTCGGAACACCCGCGTCGAATTCGACCTCCACCGCATCGTTGGTGGGGTCCATGTCTCCGCTGGTCACCCTCAGTTCATAGGTCGCATCCCCGCTGAACGCATAGGGCGGCAAGGTTACCACCTCGATGCCATAGGTATCGAGGCTGCCCGTCCAGTTGGTGAACCCCACCTGGACGCCGTTGACGAACATGCCGATGGTGGCGGAAGTCAAGGTGTTCAAGCCCAGGTTCATCATCTGGACAGCAATCTCCGTGTCAAGACCAATGCAACCGGCCCCCTCCCCCACGAAGTCCAGCAGGGTGACGTCATTGGCGAGCGTGGCCGCCGCGCAATCGTTGCCAAACAGAATCTCCGCGTGTCCAGCTGCATCAAGCTGGCCGCTCTCCTGCACCTGCCGGTTGGGGCAGATGGTGTAAATGGTCGGGTAGTAGGCCCCTTCGTAATCGTCAAAGATGCTGCCCCCGTTGTCGATGATCGGGTAATCAATCAAGTCCACCCAGTTTCCTGTGGTGGCCGTGCCCGTGCCTTCGAGGTCAGCTTGGGTGGTCGTGTCGTCTCCTTCGATGAAGAACACGAAGACCTCGTCGGTTCCGTTGGGCCCGTAGGTCTCCCAAACCTCCTCCAAAGCGCCCGAGTTGTGGTAGTTCCAGCACGGCCCGCACCATGTGGCAGAAAAGTCCACGATGACCTTTTTGCCTTCGTCGAGCAGGCTGTACAGGTTGTGTTCGACGCCGTTGATGTCGGTGGCGGTGAAATCGGGTGCGATGCTGCCGTCGGGCAATTGGGCCTGGGCGACCAGGGTCGTCATGAGCAGCAAGAGCAGGCCGGCCAAGCGAGAGAGAATGGAAGATGGGGTCATGGTGTACAGAATGCGTCGAATTCGCCGAGCAGAATGAGCAGGTCGGAGACGCCGACGAGGTCGTCCCCGTTGAGGTCAGCCGGACAATTGGGGCCGCTGACATCGTCCGGATACAGACAACTGCCATCGTCCTGGTTGAACGCTGGAGAATGGTTGATGGCGTCCGGGTCCATGCAGCCGGCGAGAATGCAGGAACCGTCGTCGAGGGTGGCGATGGGCGAGAAATTGCCCGCACCGAAGTACACGCACCCCGGAATGGGGTTCGGATTCTCGAGGACGGTGATGTCGAGGGGGACGGTGTAGTCCTCAATGGCGAAGGGGCTGCCGAAGATGGACACGACGAGCGTGCCGGTGAGCGTCAGCGTGTAGGTGCCCGTCTCCGTCGGGAGTCCGTTCAGGACAATGCAGGACTGCGTGCCTCCGGGCACAGACACCGCCGCCGCAGAGTCTCCACTCCACGTGCCGGGCGGCCACCCCGCCCATGCGATGGCGTCGAAGCTGAGCGCCTGGAACAGCGGCCCTGTTCCGTCGCTGACCAGGGGCGGCAGATTGAACGCCACCTCCCATGTGGAATCGACCCCGAAGACCGCTTCAAGGGAACCCGGATGGAACCCGATGGCAAGGTCAGCCCAGCCCTCATCCCCGATCTCGGCACACCCGACCGGCGGATAGCTGCAGCTGCCGTCATCGAGGTTGGCGTCGGGATTGAAATTCTCTGCTTCCGGGTCCGTGCACCCCGGCCAGACGCAGGGCTCGCATTGGCCGGCACAGTGCACCAGGCCCGTCGGCTGATGCACATAGCGAATCGTGTCTCCCTCCGACAGCGCGCCGAGGTCGGCCGGCAGAAAGTGACGGGCACGGTCCCCAAACCCGCAGGTCGACGACACCAGCTCCGGCTCAAGGACAGGAAAACCTGATGCTTCATTGAGGGCGAGCACATCGAAACCGAATCCGGCCTCGGCGTCCTGCACGGCCAATTCGAGATGGAGCTTGTGGAATCCGTCTGCCGGATCGAGTTCCATCACATGGGGCGTGGTCTCAGAGGCTTCGCTGAATTGCAACGCCCAACCAAAGATGAAGCCGTTGTCCGACCCCCAGCTGTCGCAGACCTCAAATGTCCATGCACCGTTGAGAGGGCACCCTTCGAGGAGCGACCAAGGCTGGGCGGACTCGTAGTCGCCTGGCGGCAGGGTTCCCCCGGCATTGTCCGCCCACGTCCCGTTGGTGGCCGTCGAAGACCACGAATAATCGAACCCGTCACCGGGCACGTTGGGCGTGGCGTCATTGTCCACGGGAACCCCCAGGAAGGTTCCCCCTCCCCCCTGCTGATGCAGCCCCATGGATGAGCCGTCCGGACAGATCATGGTGATGGTCAGATCGCCCATGAAGCTGTGCTCCATGTTGACGGCGATGGCATCGAGGGACAAGTCACCTCCGACGATGGCCCCTTCCGGATACCCGGATACGTTGACCCCCTGAGAGAAACACTGGCTCTGATCATCGGGAATGAACAAGCCGCCATTCGAAGCAAAGACGCTCTGCCCGAACCCCGTGCCCCCCTGCTCCGCGCCGGGCCAGTCTCCCTCCACGTACAGTGCGCTGTACCCCTGGGTGTCCATCCACGACTCTGCCTCGAGGGCCAATTCAACGGTGACGGTGGGCACCGGCGGTGGGGACTCGCACTCCGCCTCACACGTGTTGTAGCAGTACTCGACCACGAGGGGGTCGAGCCCGACGGTCAAGGGGCGATTGCCATTGACCGTGCACTCTGCTGGAGGGTATTCATTGTCAATGTTCCCTTCGCCATCTCCTCCCCAATTGTCGCCGTTGATGAATTTGAATTCATAGTCACCGGGGAAGAGGTCAAAGGTGCCCTCGTAGACCAGGTCGCCGTCGGGATCGAGCAGCTCGCTCGTCCCCGGAGTCCACCCCTGGAAACTGCCGGCCACAAACACGCCGTTGGGCGACACTTCGTCTTCCAGCCCCATGTCCACACGAAAGGTGACCGGCGTTTCCACCGGTGCAATGGTCAATGGCCACTCTGAAAAGGTGAAAGGCGTGGCCAATGGAAATCCAAAGACGGTGGCCCACACGTTGACCTCGAGCAGCAGCAGGAACTCCCCCGGCACCTGCGGAATCCCCGACAAGGCGAGGCACGCTTCTTCCCCACCGAGGAAGGCACAATCGGGCACGGGCTCCACCTCCATCTGGGCACAATCGAGGGACAATCCGACCGTCTCGAGCGAGAGGGTGTCTCCCGTGGCGACGTCCACAAGGGAGACTGCGCTGACGAGCACGGAGTCAATCGGCGCGTTCAACGGGGTATCGGGAATGATGTCCGTGGCGAATGAGGGCCAACGGATGTGCAACGCGTCCCCGTACGCGGCGCCGACCTGCGCCGCCTCCAACTGGGTGGTGACGCCATCGGGCTCATATCCAAACGACACATCGCCGAGATCGGGAAACGGATCGCAGGACGCCAGCGCACCACAATTGGTACCGGTCGCCGTGAAACTCCCCCCCTCGAGGAACACCACACTGTCGAAGGCGGTGTCCCCGGCATCCGCGATGGCGATCTTGATGTGGTGCGTCTCGCCGCATTGCACGGGTGCAGAGGCCGTCAACACCACCGTCATGCCGTCCATCTGCACGGAATTCGGGTCCGCATTGTTCTCATTGTCCACGAAATGGGCGGCGTTCAAATTCCAATTCGGGCTGACCTGAATGCAATTGCTTGCCGTGCCCGAAAATCCGACTTGACCATTGTTGACCGTGTTGATGGTCACGGGCAGGGTCTGTGCAGGGTCAAGGGCATCCGGAATCACCGCCAGGTTGACGGCATTGTTGGCATACGGACCGAGGATGCCGGGGCCGGACAGGAAGAACCCGAAGGCATCGTTGACCGAGCCACACACGTACTCGTTGTATTCCTCCGACCCGAAGACATACCGGAATTCGAGCCAGTCCCGGGTGGGGACGAAATCGAATTCAAGGATGGCCGCATCGTTGGTGCTGAAGGTGGAAAGGGTCGACAGGTCGACATCTCCGCTGCCGAAATTCCCACCGCCCAGGCCTGCACCGCCCTGGTCATTCGGCCCGATGGCGACCTCGACATCCCCCGAGGCCAAGATGATGCCACTGCCGATGCCGACGTTGCTGGCGGCCGAATTGAAGCTTCCAATCTGGCTGAGATTTCCTGAGAAGGTGATGTTGCTTACCTCCACATTCTGCCCCTTGAAGTGCTCGATCAGCGCTTCTTCGGGGGTGACGGACGCATCGGTGACCAACTGGGCCCCGGACGCACAGGGAATCAGGACCAACCCGACAAGGGACAACAAGCGGAACAAGATCTTCATGGTGTGCAGGTCAAGCCGAATTCTCCGAGGAGGATCAACAGGTCGGCGACGCCGATGAGCGCGTCATTGTTGACGTCTGCGGGACAGGCATTCCCACTGCCTCCGCCTCCGCCGTACAGGCAGCTTCCGTCGTCCTCATTGAAGATGGGGTGGTAATTGTCCGCTTCTGCGTCCATGCAACCCGAGATGACACACCCTCCGTCGTCCACGGTGGCAAACGGCACATAGTTGGCCGCCCCGGAATACGTGCACCCGGGTATGGGGTTGGGGTTGGGCGCCACGACCACCGTCTGGGTGAACAGGACATCCCCCACCGGAAACGGCTGTCCGAACAGGCTCAACACGACATCGCATGTGTATTCCACTTCGAACAATCCGGTCTCCAGCGGCACACCGTTCACGGCCATGCACGCTTGACTGCCTCCGTCGAACGGGCTGCTGGGCAGCATGAGGTCAATTCCCTCTGGCAGACCTTCTGCGCTGACCGGGGTGGCTTCCAACACGGCAAACGTGGACCCCGAAGCCGGCTCCACCAAGGTCGGCGGAACATTCAACACCCACTCACTCCCGGCATCCACGCCAAAGACCATCTCCACTTGAACAGGATGAACGGACAGGTCCAACTCGGCCCACTCTTCAGCCCCGATGGCCTCGCAGTCCGGCGTGAAATAGGAACAACTCCCATCGTCGACATCGGCTGTGGGATCATAATTGTCCGCTGCAGGGTCGGTGCACCCGATGTAAATGCAATCGCCTCCCAGGTCGAACAGGGCATCCGGATCGTAATTCGCCGCCGCTTCGTCGAGACAACCAAACGTGGCCACAGGGTCCAGCACAATGTCATCCACGAGGTAGTGCCCGTTGGACACCCCATCCCCGAAGGCAAAGAAATTGACGCTTCCCCAGACGTCCCCTGAAAAGGACACCCACCCCGTCGTCAGGTCATCACTGAGGTCGAGCTTCATCTGTCCCTGATCGAGGGAGACGGTCAGGGTCACGTTGAACCACTCCTCCAGGGAAGACAGCGTGCCCGAGGCTGTCCCCCACGCACCATCGACCGCTACACCCCCGGCAGGATCGATGGTACAATTGAGCGCCCAACTGCTCGCATCCGCTCCGGCCGGGATCGAGCCTTGCACGTTGAAATAGGCCGAGGACAGGACCTTCATTTCCCAGGACATGCGCCAACTGCCCTCGCTCTTGCCGAGGTTCAGCAACACATCCGTCGGTCCTCCGACCCCTGCGTCCGTGGATTCGAGGTTCAAACTGTGGTTGCCGGATGCCGCGTCCACATCGGTCACCAGGGCATCCATGTCGGTTCCCTCCTGCCCCGATATCCACGTGGACCAATGCGCACTGCTGAGTGCAATGGGCGTGCCCGGGGGATGGCACTCAAACGTTTGCTGGACGAAGTCGGGGCCTTCCACACATCCGCACGCCGAACAGGGCACACAATCCGCTGACGTCGAGCACGCGCCGAAGCACACGGCCGGCAGGACCTCATCCATGCCCGATCGTTGGTGAATCCGTTGCTGGACACCAAAGGGATTCACCACACCACATCCGGCCGAAACAAAGTCTCCCACCTCCCACACTGAATCATCGGGAGAGCCCCCTGGATACGGGTCTCCGTTGCAGAAGAGATAGCGGACATAGGCGGACCCGCTCAGCTCGACGTCCACTTCGTAAATGCCATCTCCATCCCAGTCGGCCATTTGGATGGCCCCTGCCTGCCACGACGGGGAGGTGAAGTCGCCCATCACCCAAACACCCGATGCAGAGACCAATTGGTTGTTCATGTCGACCCTGAAGCCCACCATGGCCGGATTCGGGTCCGGCACGCATTCCGCGTTGCATTGGTCGTAGCAGTATTCGACGAGGACAGGCTCGGATCCAACAACCAATGGACGATTGCCATTCACGGTGCAGTCGCTCGGGGGGTTCTCGTTGTCGACGTTGCCATCGCCATCTCCTCCCCAATTGTCGCCATTGATGAACTTGAATTCATAGTCACCGGGGAAGAGGTCAAAGGTGCCCTCGTAGACCAGGTCGCCGTCGGGATCGAGCAGCTCGCTCGTCCCCGGAGTCCACCCCTGGAAACTGCCGGCCACAAACACGCCGTTGGGCGACACTTGCGCCTGGGTGCCCATGTCGACCCTGAACGTCACCGGGGTGGGTTCCAAACAGCCCGTGCACTGATTGTAGCAATACGGCTGGCCCGCCGAGTATTCATAGACCACATCGGCCCCGGAAAGCGGGATGAACCGGTTCCCATAAATGGAGCATTCCCCATCCGGGTTCTCATCAAACCCCCACGCATTGCCGTTGAGGAATTTGAACTGCACCGTGTCCACCGGATCCAGCAACGCCCCGTCAATCTGGGCGACATAGGAATAGATGAGGTCTCCATCCGCGTCTTCCATTTCGATGAAATTGCTTCCATCCCACCCATTGAAGTTGCCGTTCATGTGCACGCCCACCGGATTGATGGCCGGCTCATTGGCCATGTCCACTTGAAACAACACGGTCGTCACTCCGCATGCAGCACACCGCCCGAAGCACACCACATCGAGAACCGTGGTCTCGGAGAGGTCCACAGAACGGTTGCCATTGGAGGCACAGGCTGCGGGGATCACCTCATCTGACCCCCAAGCATTGCCATTGATGAACTTGTACTCGATGGGGCCCAACGATTCCGATACGTCGACGGTGACCTCATACACGCCGTCCATGTCCTCATCGTGCATTATGGTCGCGGCAGGATCCCAGCCCTGAACGTTGCCTGCGAGGTGCACGCCGGACGCAGACACGGTTTCATTGCTCATGTCCACCCGAAAGGTGACCTCGAACGTCTGGGCCTGTGCGTCACCCGGCAAGCCGATGAACGCAAGGAGGACCATCACCACGAGAACAGCTGAAGTGGGCTGAATGCCGAAAGGAGGAAGGGAAGTGGGTCTGAGCATGGTGTGGGGCATGAGACGATCGACAATCAGGGGGTACAGGGAACGCCGAATTCTCCGAGGAGGATCAACAAGTCGCCAACGCCGACGAGGTCGTCTCCGTTGAGGTCGGACGGGCATTGGCTTCCGCCAAGGTCATCGGCAAAGACGCACGTGCCGTCGTCCAGGGTGAAGACCGGGTGGTAATTGACCGCTGCTGCGTCCATGCATCCGGGGATGATGCATCCGCCCACGTCGACCGTGGCCAGCGGCGAATAGTTTGTCGCGCCCACGTACATGCAGCCTTCGATCGGGTTGGGGTTGGGCTCGATGACCACCGTGTGGAGCAAGGTGAATTCTCCGGCAAGGAATGGACTGCCGAAGACGGAGATGTAGAGGTCACCGACCACTTCAACCTCAAACAGTCCGGCCGACATGGGGGTGCCCACCAGATCGAGACAGGCCTGCTGGTTGCCTTCCATCGTGCCGGGCAGGGTCGGCAAAGTGATGCCCGGTACGTCGTCGCCCCCATAGCCGGACGGCACGAACGAATGGACAGCGTACACGGTCCCGGTTCCATCCTCCACGATGGACGATGGCACATGCAAGGCGACGGAGGCGTCCATCGGAATGCCGGCCATGCCCATCGACTGCGCGGGATACAGGTCGAGCGGCTGGCCATCGAAGGCACCGCTGCCGATGTCCGGACACCCCAGATCGAAGACGCAGGACCCATCGTCAATGACCGCAACCGGGTCATAATTGACAGCCTCCGGGTCGGTGCAGCCGGACACGGGATACGTGCAGGTTCCGTCATCCAGCGTGGCAAAGGGGTCGTAGTTGGTCGCTTCAGGATCCGTGCAGCCCTCAATCGGTTCGGGCACACAGGTGATCAACCGGATGGCCGGCGTGCTGGACTGTCCTGCAAACCACACGAATTCTCCGCTTCCCGATTGCAGGTAGACGATGGTGCTCTCGTCGAAGTCGCTGTCGGCATTGGCCAGCACCTCCAACGACTCCTCCCATTCAAATTCCGTGATGACCGCAGCAGCATAGAAACTGCTGGCGTTCACGGAAATCGGCTGCTCGAAATACAGCGCCGTGAATTCCGGTGCCTCGGGACTGCTTCCCCAAGCTGAATCCGTGACGAACTCAGCGAACGCGTAGGGACTGTCGGTCAAGCTGGTCGTCGGGTCCTGTTCGATCCACCGGATTTCAAACTCCAGCCCATGACCCAGCTCCGGTCCAAACGCCACCTCGATGCCGTACACATGCTGGCCCGCCTCTTCGAAGGTGAACCGGCTTCCATAACCGGTGGGATCGAAGAGGTCGGGGATGTCGTCGTGAACCACCGGGGTCAGGACCTCATCCAAGGCGGCCGCGTCGTCGTGCCCGAACAGACAGTCCGTGAACCGGATGGACTGCTCGACGGGCACGGCGTTGGGGTATTCGGGCGCCGTCAGGGTCGCCCGCACGGTGTACTCCCCCACTCCGTCCGGCACCCACCCCGTGGGAATGTCCAGCAAGGCGGTGTCCTCTGCAGGACACGTTGCACCATTGGCCTGGGCTACGGAGGTAAACGGTGCCGTCTGGGTCGAGTGGACCACCTGTCCGATGGAATCGAGGATGTCGATGTCGACCACCGCTCCGGGGAGGTCGATGTTGCCCGTGTTGCGGTGGTGCACCTGGGCGAGGAGTCCCCCATCCCCGTTGCTGACCACTTGGGAGAGGGGCACCAAGGAATAGGCGAAATCGTTGACGACATCGCCCGTGAAGACATGCGCAATCTCCATGCCGATGGACACGGGATTCTCCCGGATGACGATGTCATCAAGGCCCCAGTAATAATGGCTGTACCCACTGCCGTAATCCGGGTGCTGCCGCCAGGCGAAGCGGATGGCCACGGCAGGCTCTCCAGCCGCAGCGCACCCGATGTCGACCGTCGTGTGGAGGGGATTGGCGGAGGCCGCATTGGCACTTTCCAGAAACTCGCCCTTGGCTTCAAACGACGTCCAGGTCGCCCCGCCATCGGACGACACCTCGAGGAAGAAGGGGGCCAGAGGATAGCAGCAGTACCGGAAGTACTGGTCCCACTCGATCACCACGGACGTGACCCCCGAGAAATCGAGGGTCGGCAGGCTCAATGTGCCTTCGACGTCTTCCACGCCGCTGGTGATGGGCGTGTTGTAGTAATCGCCGTCGAAAATGACCCACCCGTTGTCCGCCGTGGCGGACTCCAATGCCCCGATGTTCGTGCTGAATTCTCCTGCAGGCGGCTGAACGCCACTGGCCGAGCCGTCCGGATGGTATCCGTCGCCGTTCGGGTCCACCCACTGCCAGATGGTCGTGCTCGGGCTGGTGTCTTCGGCGACCAAGGGGCCCACACCGTTGTTGCCGGCAAACCCATTGGCGAAGTCCTCGTGGAACAGAATGCTGCCCTCGAGGTCGTCGCACACCCCGTTGCCATCGAGGTCCTGCAGGCATTGGCCATTGCAGTCCAACCACGGCTCTGCCGGATAGACGCAGGATCCATCGTCCGTTGTCGCCACCGGGCTGTAGTTGCACGCCGACGCCACGGTACAGCCGTAGATGGCCGTGGGCAAATCGGTGCAATCGCAAATGTGATAGCCCAAGTGATCGAAGACGTTGACCCCCAGCGAGTCCCAGACGGCGAGCACATTGAAGTCATCCACAGCATTGATGTCCCCCCCCGTCTCGTCGGGATGGCGCACGAGCGTCTGGTTCTGGGTCACTTCATCCCACCCTGCTGTGCCGGGATCCTCCCCGATGACGCCAAAGATGTCAATCGGGGTGTTGGTGGAGATCTTGCGGAGGACCAAGGCATCGTTGCCGTTGTAGTACATCGTGTTGTTGACCTCGTACACCGGGCACAACCAATGATCGGCGGCTGCGGCGAGTTCAGGCCACACCGGCGCTTCGAAATCCACTCCATCCGGGTCCTGTTTGTCGATGACATACACGAGCACGTCCCCGGGCATGACGGTCCCCATCAAGGTGATCTTCTGGTTGTCCTGTGCTGCCGTCGCTCCATTGGAGTAGCGTTCCAATTGGTAGTCCGACATGTCGATGGGTGCCTCTGTCGGGTTGTAGACCTCGAAGGCCTTGTTGTTGGACCATCCTTCGACATACTCCGAGATGAAGAGTTCCGAGCATTGCCCCCAGCCCTGAAGGCCGGAGAGCACGAAGAGGAGGGTCGCAAGGAGGCGGAAGCCGCGCTGGATGTGGAAGAAGGTCATGGGCAAAGGATACCGAATTCGCCAAGGAGGATGAGCAGGTCGGCCACGCCAATGAGGTCGTCGCCGTTGAGGTCTGAGGGGCAATCGGAATTGCCGCCCGTTCCCCCGTCACCGTACTCGCACGTTCCGTCGTCAGCATTGAAGATGGGGTGGTAATTGTCCGCCTGGGGATCGGTGCACCCCTCGATGAGGCAACTGCCATCGTCGTCGTTGGCGAGCGGAGAGAAGTTGGCCGCTCCTGTGTAGGTGCACCCGGGGATGGGGTTGGGATTGGGCAGAACCTGGATGACCTGGGAGAAGGTGTAATCGCCGATCGGGAAGGACGAGCCGAACAGGCTCAAGACCACCGCACCAGTCCAGTTGACCTCGAAGACGCCCGTCTCGGCGGGTGTGCCTGACAAGGTGACGCAGGCCTGATTGCCTCCTTCCATCGGAGCATCCGGCCAATCCATCTCCAGACCCGAAGGCAGTCCCTCGACCTGAGACGGGGTGAAGTCCTGAACGGCAAACAGCGAGCCCGACCCGGGCTCCACCATGGTTTGTGGCACATTCAGGACCAAATCTTCCGTGACCGGAATGGCGTACACGAGGGTGACATAGTCCGGGAAGACGCCGAGGTCGAGGTTGTTCCAATTGTCGTTGCCGATGCTTTCACACCCTTGGGGCACGTAGATGCACGATGACGGGTCGGAATCGGTGGCCGCCGGGTCGTAATTCCACGCTGCGGGATCCGTGCAGCCTTCGATCTCGTCCACATCGCACACCCCATCGTTGTCGGTGTCGCCATCGGCCACGCTGCCCCCAAGGCAGTAGTCACACCCATAGGCAAAGACACAGGTTCCATTGTCTCCGCACGCCCCCGCGTCGAAGTTGCAGGCAGCCGGGTCCGTGCATCCGAGGCACCCGATCTGTGGATCGAGGTTGAGCCGGATCATGGGGCAATCCGTGGTGAAGTACCAATCGTATTCAGAGCCAGCGCCGAATGGGCCGTAGATGAAGGCCGTCGCGTCCTTTTGCGGGATGCTCGTTCCAATCTGCACATTGTCGCCTCCGAGGTGCTCGAAGCAGGCCATCACGGATGCGCCGGCATCCAGCTCGATGGGCTCAGCAAACGTGAACGTGGTCCAGATGGGCTCTCCATCCCCGGAGTTGACACCCTCGACGTTGACCGGCAATTCGATTGTGCTGGCGACGAGTCCGTCGTATTGGCCTCCTCCATTGTCCCACTCCACCCAATCGAAGAGGTGGCACACAACCTCAGCGCCAATGTCAGACCCGTCCATGATGGCGACATCAATGCCATAGAGGGTCATGGGATTGACCACATTGTAGGGCACTCCGGCCAAGAAATCCACGGTGCCGTCCGCGGGCGTTTGCCCGAGGAAGGTGCCATTGTCCCGTCCATAGTGGTACTCGGTCACCTCCATGCTCAATGTGGCCGAGTTGTCTCCCGGGAACTGATCCAGGGAATCTGCAGACACTTCGAAGTCAAGGGTGTACTCGCCCAATCCTGGAGGCAACCACCCTTGCACCTTGAGGGTGTCGACCTCGCCGTATGCCAGGGTGGTCTCCGGGCTCGATCCACCGGGGGCCGCGCCACCGTTGACCTCCATGTCCAAGGTCACCCCGGTCTGCGTCACAGACCCCATGGAGGTGACCCCCACCGCCACGTCGAATCCGCTGGTGGGCAACTGGCTTTCAGGCCAGACCGAAGCCTCCCAGAGGCCGGTGTTCTCGAAGTCCGTCAAGCTGGGACCGCCCGTGACCCTCAGGTCGTGGTCCGGCGTTTCGAACGCCCGGAGGTCGTCGATCATCCACGAATAGCCCCATTGGCCAACCCAGCGGAAGCGGAAATACACCGTCGGTTGGTTGCCGGCAACATCCCCGATGTCGAACCGCGCCGTGTAGGGGTTTTCGGTCTCGTCTGCCCGCTCGAACGTGGGAAACACCTCGTACCGGGCCGTCACCACCTCACCGTCCATGACCACAATCCCTTCCTCCTCTTCAAGGGTTGCCGGATCAGGCCAATTCACGCCATCGAGGGACAGCTCGAGGTAGCAGCGCTCGATGTCGGTGGTGTTGTCCCAACACCGGTAGAAGTTCTCGAACTCGACGGTCACGAAGGGGTATCCGGTGAAATCAGCCGGCGTTTCCATCGTCACCCAACAGTTCTCTACCCAGCTGATTGAATAGTTCTCATCCGCCCCGAACAGGTCGGAATCGATGAGCAGGAACCCGTTGTCGGCTGTGGTGAAGTTGGGGCTCGGAGCAGCGCTGCCGGAACCGTCACCGCCTGCCCACTGGTTGTACGGGCCGCTCGGGCCTTGCAACGAGCACTCGAAGTTGATGCCGTCGATGTAGTCCGTGTAACCGGCATCATACGCGTTGGTGAACGTGATGTCCGAGCAGTCCGAGAAATCCTGGACATACAAGGTTGACAGGGTCGACTGGGCGGTACAGGGCACCGTGGACAGCATCAGGATGCCCAAGGCCATGGCCGATGAACAGCGACGGAGACGCAGGGACTGGAGTGATTGGGCGAACATGGCGAATGGCGTTTTGGCGGGAGGTTGGGAGGTTGGACAGGGAGAGGAGGCTATGGGCAGACGATGCCGAATTCGCCAAGGAGGATGAGCAGGTCCCCCACCCCGACAAGGTCGTCTCCGTTCAAATCGGCTGGGCAGAGGCCGTCTCCGGGACCGAGCCCGCCGTACACGCAACTGCCATCTTCCACGTTGAAGAGGGGGTGATGGTTGTCGGCTTCGGGATCGGTGCACCCCTCGAAGAGGCACCCTCCGTCGTCCACATTGGCGAGGGGGTTGAAGTTGGACGACCCGGAGTAGGTGCACCCAGAAATCGGGTTGGGGTTGGGGTCCACCACCACCGGGTGGTCCAGTGTATAGGTCCCTGCCGAGAACGCCGTGCCGAAAACGGACAGGAACAACTCCCCGACCAGGACGACGTCATACTCGCCGGCCTGTGTGGGTGTGCCTTCCAATGTCAAACAGGCCTGCTGACCGACGGGAACCGCACCGGGCAAATCGGGCAAGGCCATGCCCGGAATGCTGGTCGACCCGAAGCCGGACGGAACAAAGGAATGCACGCCAAACACATTGCCCGTGCCTTCCTCCTCGATGGTGGCCGGAACGTGCAAGGCCAATTCAAGGCTGTCCGGGATGCCCACCATCAGATTCGACGCCTCCGGATACAGCCCGAGCCCCTGGTTGTCGAAGGCATCGGTCCCGATGTCACCACAACCGAGGTTGTTCACGCATGACCCATCGTCCCACGTGGCCTCCGGATTGAATTCCGGGGACGCCGGATCCGTACATCCGGCAATGCAGGCCGGGCCACTCAGCACCCGATTGAACGTCAAGGTGAAGTACCCCTCCAAAGGCCCGCAATCCTGGGCACGGATCGAGGAGACGAGCACCATGCTCTCGGCATCCACGGAGACGACGGTATACTCGGGACCAGAGTCCCACAGCCCCATCCAACCGCAGGGTTCCGGAACCAAATCATCCGTCACGAGATCCCCGATGATCAAGAGGTCGCCTCCATCGATGCCCATTCCAGGCTCCAACGAATAGGAACCCGGCCCGAAAGAAATGGGCGTGATGATGAAGCCTTCGTAAGGGTTCGAGACTCCGCCATTCGTCTCAAAGAGGAAGGTTCCATCGGACTGGAAGGTCCATGAGTCGTCATATTGCTCGGGAACCAACCCTTCTTCTGGACTGGAATACCACACGGATGACCCCGGTTCGGGACCCACAGACAGTGCCCCGGCTTCTCCGGACCAGATCCACGTGCCCACCACACCTCCACCGCACTGGTAGCAGCACGAACCGTCATCGAACCCGGCCTCATCATTGAAATTGCAGGCCTGTGGATCGGTGCAGCCTGCGACTTCGTCTTCGTCGCACACCCCATCGTCATCCGCATCGCCATCCACGACCGTGCCGTCCACACAGACATCGCAGCCCTCGGCGTACTCGCAGGTGGCCGTTCCCGTCCCCCCATTGGGATTGTAGTTGCAGGCCTGGGGGTCACTGCACGCCACATTCAACACCGCATCGATGAGGTGAACCACCCCATTGACCGCTTGACCGTCCCCTCCGACCATGGTGGCATTGCCGATGGAGACAACCCCATTGTCCACCTCCATGGTCCACTCTCCCTGCCACGTGGTCAAGGTCAGTCCATCGTAGAACTCTCCACTCATCAACACCCCGTCCACGAAATGCCAGAAGAGCAGGTCCTCGCCGGTTCCATTCCCGGAAAAGAGCTCGTCCAGGAAGTCAGCATCCAACGCCTCAAATGCCGCATCCGTCGGCGCAAACAAGGTCACCTGGTCACCGTTCCCGGAGAGAATGTCGTACACCTCTTCCGTCGTCGTGACGATTTCATGCAACACGCTGAGGTCAGAGGTGGAGGCCAGAAGGTCCAAAATGGTCAGGCATTCCGAACAGGACCCGAAGCAGACGGCAGGCAACTCCATGGGCGCGGTGCCCGTGACGGTCAGCAACCGGTTCGTGAATCCTCCGGTCGTGAGGGTGCACTCCGCGTCCTCGAATTCATCGAGCTGCTCGCTGTCATCCCAACTGCCGATCATGTATTTGTATTCGTGATCGCCCTGGCCGAGCTCAAGGGTCACGGAGTACACGTTGTCGCCGTCAGGATCCGTCATCTCCACTTGTGAGCCCGCCCAACCGTCGATCGTCTCGCCACTGATGTACACGCCACCGCCCACCTGTCTTCCGGTCAAGTCCACGCGGAACGTCACCAGGGTCAATGGATCCGGCAAGTCCTCACAGGCCAGGCAGGAATTGAAGCAGACCGGGTCCAGCACGATGTCACTCGCCCCGGGGAGGGTGCTCAGGAAACGGTTGACGAAGGTTCCATCGTCGCTGATGGTCGTCAAGGTGCAGAGGCTGTCCTCCACGCTGTCCAAGTTCTCAGTGCCGCCCCATCCGCCATTGTTGAACTTGTATTCGTGGTCACCTGCCTCCAACTGAACCGTGACCTCATAGGTCAGATCGCCATCCTCGTCCAACATTTCGACGCACGTGCCGCACCACCCATCGATGGTGGATCCGGTCACGTAAATCGGCCCTGCCACATCTTCATGGCTCATGTCGACCTGGAACGTCACCAAGGAGGAGGTGGAACATTCCCCTTCGGTCCAGGAGGTCACCCCTCCGAAGAATTGGGCTTTGCAGCCATTTTCATAAGTCACGCCATTGCAACCGCAGACGGGCTCCCAGACTTCGGGACACATCATCGTGGAATCCACCTGTGCGGGGTCGATGCAGGGCGTGATGCCACCGCACGGCTCGCAACTGTTGAAGCACACCACATCGAGTACGATGGGATCCACTCCCCCCACCTCGATGAAGCGGTTTGTAAAGTCGCCCGAGGTCAGGGTACACTCGCCGCCGGGCTCGAAGTTCTCTTCGCCTCCCCAGCCCCCGTTCAGGTACTTCCACTCGAATCCGCCCGACTCAACACCTTCAATGGTCACCGTGTAGATGCCGTCCCCATCGAGATCGCTCATGGCCGTACATCCGCACCACCCATCGAAAGTGCCTGACATGTACACGCCCTCTACTACATCCTCATTGGACATGTCGACCTGAAACGTCACGTCAACCGGGCCCGTCACGACAGGACAGGATCCGTCCGTGGTGCAATGGCCAAAGCAGGTGTTGATGACCGTGTTCTCGGTCACCGGACCGAGGATGCGGTCGTTCCAATTGGCAGCATCGGCGCAATCCTGCCCGATGATGTTCTCCTTGCACCCCCAATCCGGGCAGTTGCCGTTCAGGAAGGTGTAGTTGCCGGTGTAACCGGATGGAACTTCGACCGTGATGGTCCAGATGTCGTCGCCGTCCTGATCGGTCATCGGGTTGTCTCCCGGCGCACCGAAGTCAGCTCCGCCTGCGAGAAACACACCATCAGGGTCAGTGGTCTCGTTGGCCATGTTCACATTGAACGTCACGCTGACGGTTTGGGCACGTCCCTCAGTTAGGGTGGTGAGGAGGAGCATGACCATCGCGCACTGCGCGAAAGCGGCATGGCATGGCAAACGGAACGTGGACAGCATGACCAGCAGATTTGGGGCTGTCTACAAGATAACAAATTATACCCTCAGGGTGCCGTGCGGACCCTTGAGGCTCCGAAATGCGGCATGGGAATCACATCGACGGGCCGAGGAAGACGGCGTTGTCGAAGAAGCGGTGGCCGGACTTCCAGAAGGCCCGGAAGAGCGGGTTGTCGACGAGGTAGACAACGCTGCCCCGGCCCATGGTGTGGACGCCTGCGACGAGCGATCCCGTTTGGGCGGGAATGGCCATCTCGCCGGCATGGCCGCTGAACGGCCGGCCCTGGTCGCCGGGCGGAAGGACAGCCACATTGCCCTCCTCAAGGGCGGCATAGCGGCGGCCTGAGGTGCGCAGGGTCATGTACTCGCTCCCGTAGCCGTCGGCCAGGGGGTGGCTCTCGTCCACCGCGGCGCGGAAGATGGCGCCCGGCAGGTCATAGCGCAGGCCGTCGCGATCCTGGTCGGTGAACGGAAGCGGGTCGAGCCCTTGGGCGGCCCGGTCGTGGGCGTTGCGCTCATCGGCCGCCTCCTGGACGGCCGCCTCGGCCGCTTCGATGGCGGCGCGTTCTCCCTCCGCGTAGCGTTGCAGGCCCCAGCCATCCTGACCGGCAAAGGCGCTGCAGGCACCGCCGACGGCCACAAGCTGGCCGCCACCGCGCACCCACGCGGCGAGCTCGGACCGTTCGTCCTCGTCCATCCGGTACCAGCCGCTCGGCAGAACAACGACGTCGAGGTTGTCGAGGTCGAGGTCCTCCAGTGCGCCCACCCGGTTCAGCGGATAGCCCAGCTTCGTCTCGAAGTGATGCCAGATCTCCCCGGCGCTCAGGGAACTCACGCCGGGCCCGACGATCGTGGCGACCCGAGGCGCCTGGATGGCGTCGTAATGGCTGCTGCCGAAATCGTACCCGCTCGTCACCCGGCCCGAGCTTACGGCTTGCACCGCGGCGCCCGCCGCCTGGGAGGCCCGCTCCAGGGCGCCCGCCATGTCGGCCACCCCTTCGTTGTTGCGGCGGGTGATCACGAAATCCCCGGCCGCAAACACAAGGCCATCGACCGTGAACCCGGTGTCGGCGCGGCGCACGGTCACCCCATCTTGGAGCAACGAAGCCAAGCCGCGAACGGCATTGGCCCCACTGCCCGGTAACACCCAGGCGTAGGGCTGCGACCGGTCGTCAGGGAGCCGTGACACCGTGGCCACGCCCCATTCGCCGTCGGTCTTCAATGGAGACGTCAAAGCATACGCCTCGAGGCCCATGGCGTGCGGCAGGGCCCATGCGGTGATGTCGTAGGTCATGCTGTCCGACAGCACGGGATCCGGGTCCATCAGCACCTGCAGGATGCCACCGTGCGGCTGCCGGGCATCGATGAGCAAGTCGCCGGACCCCACGTTGCGCTTGGTCATCTGTCCCGTGGCGTAATCGAGGCAGCGCAGCCCCGAGGCGGCCGGAGCGGCGCCGTATTCGATGCCGTTGGCGTCGAGGAGGCGCAGGAGCTCGGTGAACTTGGCGTCGTCCTGGCCCGCCGGGAAGACGTAGCCGACGTAGTCGCCAAACGGGTCCTCGATGTTGCGGCGGTGGTAGTCGGCGAATTCGCGCACGAGCTGATCGGCTTTGGCCACGCTTTCCTCGACTGTGCTCAGGCCCGACTCGTGGTGGTTCTGGATGCGGTAGGACAAGGTCAAGACGTCGCCGAGGCGCGTCATCGCCGCGCGGCCCGCCCGGCCGCTGCCGCCCTGCTCATAGGTCATCCCGATGGCGCCGTTGTAGAGCGGCCAGGTGTCGCCGTAGGCGGGGTAGAACAAGTCGAACACCTCACGGGTGAAATACAGGGCGCCCCGGGCATCGAACCACCGGGCGTTGTTGGCGCCGATGTGCTCCTGGCACTTCCGCTGCCACGGGCTGATGATCTTGTGGAACGGCTCGGCCGCCGGCGCGAAGTAGTAGGGCGAATTGATGCCCTGCTCGTGGAAGTCGACGTGGACTTGCGGCATCCAATGGCGGTAGGCCGTCACCCGGCCCTGCGTCTCCACCTGCGTCTGCCAGGCCCAGTCGCGGTTCATGTCAAACATGTAGTGGTTGCTGCGTCCGCCGGGCCAGGGCTCGTCGTGCTCGACTGTGCTCAAATCGGCGTCCGGGGTCAAGCCGGATGTCCGGTCCTGGAAGGCGACGTAGCGGTCGCGGCCGTCGGGGTTGACGCAGGGGTCGATGAGGACGACCGCGCGGTCCAGCCACGCGGCCACATCGCCGTCGCCAGCATCGGTCCCGGACACCAGCGCGTGCATCGTGCGCAGGGCGGCCTCGGTGCAGACGGCCTCGTTGCCGTGGACGTTGTAGCTCAGGTAGACAAAGGCGACGCCGGGGTCATCGGCAGGCAGCCCCTGCCCTTCCGTCCGGGCGAGGTTGGCGAGGCGCAGCGATTCGAGGCGGGCATGGTTGGCCTCGGAGGTCACGACAAGCAGGCCGAGGTCGCGGAATTCGGAGGTCGTGCCGTAGGGCATCCACACCGCCCGCTCCGACCCGGCCGCGAGGGAACGGGCATAGTCGACCACCTTGTGGTGGCGGGTGAAGCGGTCGCCCAGTTCGTAGCCGAGGAACTCCGCCGGAGTCTCGATCTGGGCGTGGACGGGAAGGGAAAACAAGGCCGTGGCAAAGAGCCACAGGGCAACGGACAGGGAGAATCTCATGGAGAGGTTGATGGGCTCAGAAGCAGGGCACTCCGAACACCCCCAAGATAATGAGCATGTCGGCCGTCGTCACCTGTCCATCCCCATTGATGTCCGCCTCGCAGCCCGACAGGCAGCCGAACTCGCCGAGGAGGAAGAGCACATCGCTGACCGCCACCAGTCCGTCCCCGTCGAAGTCCCCCGGACAGACGGTCTCATCGACCTCGCCGGCGCAGGTGGTGCAATCGGACAGCACATCATTGATGGTGTTGGGGTCCCCATCGTCGCAGGGGTCGCCCACGAAGACGCAGGAGCCATCGTTGATGTTGGCGGCGGGGTCGTAGTTGCAGGCCGAGCCGGAGGTGCAGCCCTCCACGGGGATGGGCGTGCCGATGCACCCGAAGTCCACATCGCTGCAGTCGGTCACGATGTCATTGAACGTGGTGGCGTCCCCATCGTCGCAAGGGTCGCCCTCGAAGATGCAGCTGCCGTCGTTCTGGTTGGCGGCGGGATCATAGTTGCAGGCCGACCCGGAGGTGCAGCCCGGGACGGTCACGGGGATGCCCTCGCAGCCAAAGCCCGGGGCGTCGCAATCGAGGTAGGCGTCGTTGAACGTCATCGCGTCGCCGTCGTCGCAGGGGTCTCCTTCGAAAATGCAGCTGCCGTCGCTGACCGTGGCCTCCGGATCGTAGTTGCAGGCCGAGCCGGACAGACAGCCCGGCACGTCCGTCGGTGGTTCCCAGAACCACGCGTCGTAGACCCATTCGGGGTGGTCGATGTAGGGGTTGCGGTTGCCCTGGGCCACCTCGGTCCTGTTGTTGCGGACGATCTCATCCGGGCTGACCGGATCGTCGAGGTGCCATTGGTACAACATGGCCGGATCGCCCACATCGGAGAGCGGTCCCGCCTCGGTCGGGTACATGGTGTAGAAGTAGAACACGCTGCGCGCCACGTCGCCCTTGACCGCCTCGCGGGGCTCCCAGAACCCGCCGGATCCCTCACTGAATGCGTCGGGATTGGAGGGCGTGCTGCCGGTGCTGAGGTAGTCCCCCGCCGCCGTCACGCCATACCACTGGGCGCTGCCGTCGGGCACTTCGCCGTAAGGGTCGTTGCTGCGCGCGGAATTCGCCGATCCGTGGCACGGCCGAATGGACCAGATGTCCGACTTCATCGGGCTCGCCGACCCATAGAAGGACTGGGGCACGAGGTGCTCGGCGTTGATGGGGTTGGGGTAGGTCACGAAGCCGCTCGCCTGCTCGAACCCGGTGTAGATGCACTGGATCTGTCCGCCATCGGCATCCACGTACCCGTACATCTGGATGCGGGCCTGGTTGTAGCCAAGGTCCTCGAACAGTCCGTCATACCAATTGGCCTTGATCCACGTCCGCAACGGGGACAGCGTCAGGTCTCCCGGATCGTCGGGCTGGGCAATCAGGAGGCCCGGCAGGGCGATCAACAGGAGCACCGGAAGCAGGGTCCGGCGGAAAGGAATCGAGATTCTCAAGGCACCATGAAGATAACGCCTCACGGCCGCCAACGCGCATCGGCCACAAAGGCCGTGTCATCCAGCGCGGAGAGGAAGGCCAACAAGGCAGACCGTTCGGATGCCGACAGGGTGAACGGCGCCATCAGGCTGTCCTGGTGGGCGTGGCCGGCCCCGCCTGCGGCGTAGTGATCGAGGACCGCGTCGAGGGTGGAGAAGCGGCCGTCGTGCATGTAGGGAGCCGTGAACCCGATGTTGCGGAGGGTCGGAATCTTGAAGGCCCCGCTGTCGGCAGGCTCTCCGGTCAGGCGCCACCGGCCGGGATCCTCGGAGACGGGATCGAGGCCGTTGTTGGCAAAGCCGTGGGTGGTGAACAGGGGCGGCGCATGGCACCGGTCACACCCGAGCCCCTCGGCCCCGAACAACGCCGCGCCTTCGGTCAGCGTGGCCGCCAGCGCCGGGTCGATGGCCTCGCCACGCTGCCAGCGGTCCCACGGGGCGTCCCCACTCAGCAGGCTGCGCTGGAATGTGGCCAGCGCGCGGGTCATCACGAAAGGGTTCATCGCCCGGCCATAGGCGGCCTCGGCCTGGTCGGCATACGCGGCGGACAGCTCCTCGCAGACGGTCACGATGTTGTGCGCCATTTCGCTCGGCTCCTGCAGCGGAACCAGCACCTGCATCTCGAGGGTGGGCACCCCGCCCTCGGACATGAAATGCGGCTGGTAGGCGGCATTGGTCAGGGTCGCCGCATTGCGTTCGCCCACGGCACCGAAGGCGCCGGGCGTGATGGGCTCCGGCGCCGCGAAGGCCCGCTCCGGCAGGTGGCAGGTGGCGCAGCTCACGGCGCCATCCAGCGACAGACGCGGGTCGAAGAACAGGTCCCGGCCCAGGGCCCAGCGCACGTCGTTGAAGGCGTTGTCGGCGGGCATGTCGGGCGCGGCCCAGCCGGCGGGAACACGGAGGAATTCAGTGGTGGGCGAATCCGGCGGCAGCGGGTCGGGCGGCGTTTTCAGGCACCCCGACAGCAGGCTCGCGCAGAGCACGGCGCACGCGACGACGGGATGAAGGAAAGCGGGACGGCGACCCATGGGACAAAGATGGAACACGTCCGGGGCCGCCGAAGTTGCCCGGGTCACGGCGTGCCGTGGAAGGTCACGGAGTATTCGAGGACCGTCCAGGTCTCCGTGCCGTCATTGCCCCCACCATAACGGGGTCCGAGGTGCCAGGTCTCGCCGTAGGGCAACAGGATGGACGTGGCGTGCGGAAACAGCTCCTCGAAGACATAGATGTTCTGGAACCACCCTTCCTCCTGCAGCTCCCCGAGTCGGTTGTCCTCCGGTGTGAACAGCAGGCTCTCATTGAACTCCATGTACCACAGGTAGCTGTCGGTGACGGGATGGTAGCTCACCTGCCCGGTCACGAAGGGGGTGGGCCCGAAGAAGCGGACATGGTTGAATTCGATCGGAATGTTGGTGATCATCCAGCGCTGGTCAATCCACGCGGTGTCCAGCTGCATCTCTCCGGCGGAATCCTCGCGCAATTGGATGTCCATGGCGGCCAGCGTGAACTCCACGCTGTCGAGCGGAACCAGCCCTTCCATCATCCGGTCGCAATGCACTTCCCACGCGGACTTGACAATCGTGTCCACGCCCATTTCCCATGCCGTCAGGAACCCGGTCAGGTCCGCAGCCGTGATCACGCCGTCACCGTTGTAGTCGGGGTTCCATGTGACCTGCCCCTGCGAAGGCGCAGAGAGGAGGATGCCACACAGCAACAGAAGAGCACGAACGGGGTGTCGGGTCATGGCCCAAGGTTAATCTGGTCTTCATAAAGATACCCCACGTCTCTCCGAAACGCAAGTTCGTCGACTTCTTACCGCCAGGCTTCCGGCGCGAGCCACACCCAGAGCAGCAGGATGGCCCCCAGCGTCACCAGGTTGAGCAGCAGTCCGATGCGTGCCATGTCCGCCATCCGGATCCGGCCCGAGGAGAAGACGATCGCGTTGGGCGGGGTGGCCATCGGAAGCATGAAAGCGCCACTCGACGCCAGCGCCACCGGGGCGGCGAAGTACAGCGGATGGACCCCCATTCCGACGGCCAGGATGCCCGCCACCGGGGTCAGGAGGAGCGTCAGGGCCAGGTTGCTCATCAGTTCGGTGGCAAACAACCCGATGCCGGTGACGAGCACAAGCATGGCCCCTTCAGACCAACCGAGTCCAGCCGCGCCGTCGGCCAGCAACCCGGCCCAGCCGGCCGCCTCGAACCCCTTGGCCAGCGCCAGTCCGCCCCCGAACAGGAGGAGGATGTCCCACGGCAACCGCTTGAGGTCGTCCGGCTCGAGCAGCCGCTTGGCGCGTTCACCGGACGCGCGGGCCAGGCCGTCCGGCAAGGCGAAGCAGGCAATGGCCGCCACCACGGCGACCGAGGTGTCGTTGAGCGCGACCCCGAATGGGGCCAACCCCGCATTCAACGGCCTGCGGAACATCCACAGCAACGCAGTGCCCACGAACAGGACGAGCACCCGCTTCTCGGCTGGCCCCATCGCCGGCAGCGCGGCGCGTTCGCGGCGGACCACCTCCTGAGACGCTCCGCTTCCGTCCCCCTTCGGCAGGCGGTGGACGGCCAGCAGCAAGCCGTACACGAGCAACAAGACGACCATGGACACCGGCAGGCCGACGCCCATCCACTCCACGAAACCGATCTCCACGCCGAACCGGTCGCTGGCCACACCGGCGAGGGCCGCATTGGGCGGGGTCCCCACCAACGTGGCCATTCCCCCGGTGTTGGCCCCGTAGGCCACCCCGAGAATCAGGGCCGGCCCCCACGTCAAGGGGCCACTCCGCTCCTCCAGCAGCGCGAGCACCGCCGTGGCCATGGGCAGCATCATCAGGGTGGTCGCCGTGTTGGAAATCCACATGCTGAGCAGCGCTGTGGCGAGCATGAATCCCAGCAGCGTGCGCCGTGGCCCTCCCCCCAACCGGTGGAGCAGGTGCAACGCAAAGCGGCGGTGCAGACCGTGGCGCTCGAGGGCGAGGGCCAGCACGAAGCCCCCGAGGAACAGCCAGATGAAGCGCGAGCCGAACGGGGCGGCGGTGGCGGTCAGGTCCATGACCCCGAACGGGGGAAACAGAGCGAGGGGCAACAGGCTGGTCGGCCCGAGGGGCACCGCCCCTCCGATCCACCACCACAGCATCCACAGGGCCGTCCCGGCCAGGGCGCCCTGGTGCACCTCTCCCCCCGGCAACAGCAACAGGGCCAGCAGGAACCCCACCGGACCGCCCCAGAAGGCGATGGCCTCCCGCGCCGTCATGGCATCAGCGCGATGTAGACGGGCAGGTGGTCGGACATGTAGAACCCGTCGAGGATCTTCTCCTCGGTGCAATACCACAGCACCTCTCCCCCGTCTACGAGGATGTGGTCAATGCGGGGCGCCGCACGCAGCCCCGAGGTCGGGAACCCCGTGAAGGTCCCGATCCGGTCCCGACAGCGCTTGTCCGCCGCGCTGTAGGCATCGGCCAACCGCCCTCCCGTCAGCGCGTCCAGCGCCACCGAGCCGGGTTCGGCATTGAGGTCTCCGAGCAGCAGGTTGACATCGGCACTGCTTCCCGCCATCCGCATGGAGAGCATCCGGGCAGAGGCCTCCCGGGCCACCTCCCCGACGTGGCTGAAGTGGGTGTTGATCACCCGAAACACCTTGCCCGTCTGCTTGTCGTGCAGGACGACCACGGTGGCGATGCGGGGCAGGACCGCGTCCCACCCGACGGAGCCGACCTCACGGGGCGTGGGGCTCAGCCAGAGCGTCTCGGCATGGACCTGCTCGAAGCGGGAGCGCCGCCAGAAAATGGGACAGAACTCCCCGCCCTGTTCGCCATCCTCCCGGCCCACGCCGTAGAATGCATGATCCGGCAAGGCGGCTGCAAGGTCATCGACCTGGTGGGACAACGCCTCCTGGAACCCCAGCAGATCGAACCACCCCACCGCACCAAACACCGTCTCCTTGCGCTGTTCCCACGTGATTGGGTCACCGGGATTGTCATACCGGATGTTGAAGGTCATGACCGCCAGCTCATCGGGGTGCTGGGCCCACAGGCCCGGGCCATCCACGAGGCCGAAAACGAGAAGAACGCCCGGAAGGAAGAAGCGCAGCATGGCGCCAAGGTAGCACGGCACCGGGGCGTATTTTCGCCGTCCTGCACCGGCTTACGCCTCCATTTTTCAGACCCTTGGCACGCAAATCCCGCCTCTTCCACAAAGGCACCCTCCTCGAACTCGACATCCTCGACGTCGCCTTCGGCGGCAAGGGCATCGCCAAGGTCCCGACGGACGAGGGCGACTTCACGGTCTTCGTGCCCAACGCCATCCAGGGCCAGCGGGTGCGCGCCCGGGTTTCCCTGTGCAAGCGGCGGCACGCCGAGGCCCGCATCACCGCCGTGCTCCAACGCGCACCGGGCGAAATCGACGTGCCCCACCAGGCGATTCCCGGCGCCCCCTACATCACGCTGCCGCTGGACGCCCAGCGGGCTTGGAAGGAACAGACCACCCTCGACGTTTACCGCCGGATTGGCGGGGTGCCCGACCTCGACGCCTGCTACGCCGGATGGGTCGATTCCCCGAGCGGATTTCACTACCGCAACAAGATGGAGTACAGCTTCGCCGCCATCGGCCGGAGCCCGGGAGACGACCCCGATGCGGAATTCGAGGACGGATTCTTCCTCGGCTTCAAGGCCCGGGGAACGTGGTGGGCCGTCGAGAACCTCGACGGGGACAGCGGGCTCTTCGATCCGGACTTCGAGGCCCTCGTCAAGGACATCCGAGGATGGTGCGAAGCCTCCGGACTCCCTCCCTGGCACGCTCCCAAGCGAGAGGGGTTCTTCCGCTTTCTCGTCGTGCGGCGGAGCCTGACGGCCGACGAATTGCTCGTCAACCTCGTGACCACAAGCGACGGCCTCGACCAATTCGACACGGAGGCGTTCGCCGCCCGCCTGAAGGAGCGCCTCGGGGAACGGCTTGCCGGGTTCCTGCACACCCTCAACGACGACAAGGGCGAACGCGTCGAGACCCGGGATGGCCGCACCCACGCGACCATCGGCCGGGACCATGTGGTCGAGCAACTCCACGGGCTGGATTTTGAAATCCGGATGCGGAGCTTCTTCCAGACCAACCCCCGTTGTGCCGAACGCCTCTACGCGCAGGTCATGGCTTACGCCTTCACCGAGCCGATGCCCGAGGTGGACGCCCCGGACCCGGTGATGATGGACCTGTTCTGCGGCACGGGCACCATCGCCCAGCTGCTGGCCCGGCACGGCGGCCCCAACACGGCCGTGGTCGGGGTGGACCTCATCGAGGAGGCCATCGGAGACGCCCGCCGCAGCGCGGAGCGGAATGGCGTCCACGGCATCGAGTTCCACGCCGCCGATGTGGGGCGGTTTCTGCTGGACCACCCCGAGTACAAGGGCCGCATCGGGACGGTGGTCCTCGACCCACCGCGCAGCGGCATCAGCCCCAAATCCTTGCGGAAGGTCATCCGCCTGCGGGCCAAGCGCATCGTCTACGTGAGCTGCAATCCCTCCACCCAGGCGCGCGATCTGGTCGCCCTGCGCGAGGCCGGCTATGTGCTGAAGGCGTTCAAGCTCGTGGACCAATTCCCCCACACTGCGCACGTGGAGGCCGTCTCGCTGTTGGAATTCGACGCATCGACCCTCCCGGAGCCGGAAGGAAAACCCGAACTTGGCACTCCATGAGCGCGGACGCCCACACCCAAGAAGCCGTCATCCTCGATGCCCAGCGCATTGAGCGGTGCATCCAGCGGATTGCCCGGCAGATCCTGGAGGACCACCACACTGCCCCCCTCATCGCCATCGCGGCCATCGATGGGCAGGGCACGGTCATGGCCAAGCGGCTCGTCGATGCGCTCGACGCCATCTCGACCCAGGCCGTGGAGGGCTTCACCGTGGCCCTCGACAAGGACGCCCCGCTGGACCACCCGATCTCGGTGACCGACCGCCATGGTGCGGACTTCGAGGCCGGTTCGCTGGACGGCGCCACCATCATTGTCGTGGACGATGTGCTCAACAGTGGCCGCACGCTCCTCCACGCTGTGGCCCACCTTCTCCCCTTCCGGCCGCGCACCGTCGCCACCTGCGTGCTGGTGGACCGCATCCACCGCCGGTTCCCCGTGCGGGCCGACTATGTGGGCATGAGCCTCTCGACCAACCTCAAGGCGCACATCGACGTCCGCCTCAGCGGTCCGGGTCCGGATGCGGCGGTCCTGATGGACTGAACCAGGCGCGCCCCTCCACAAGGTTCCGGACGGACTTCATGCGGTCCCGGTCGAAATGCCGGGCATCGACGGTGATGTGCGCCTGGCTGTACACCGGCTCCCGTTCGGCGAGGTGCCGGGCCACGAAGGCCGGCAACGCCTCTGCGGAAACGCCGGCAATCAAAGGGCGTTGATCCGCCCGGCCTTCGAGGCGCCGGACCAGCTCATCAGCGGGCATCTGGAGGTAGATCACCGTTCCCTGTGCCCGCATGAAGTCCATGTTGTCCGCGTGGCACGGCGTCCCGCCGCCGGTGGAGATCAGGGCCTGCTGGTGGTCCCTGACCAGCGCGTGGAGCGCCTCCCGCTCCATGATGCGGAAGGCCGGCTCTCCGTGCTCCTCGAACAGCTGCGTGATGCTGCCGCCATGCTGCTCCCGCAGGACGGAATCGGTGTCGAAGAAGGGCAGGTCCATGAGTTTCGCGAGGCGAGCGCCACTGGTGCTCTTGCCCACCCCCATGTATCCGACCATGAAGACCCGCTTCTCCTGCATGGGACAAAAGTAAGCGCACCCCGACCGACAAAACGTCAGCCAATTCCCGGTTTGCGCGCCAAAATGACACGCCGAACTCGGCATTCTCGCGTTGGCACCGTCTTGGAGGAGGTGGAGGTGGCCGCACGGGGCGGCCCACTTCATTTGACAATCCCACACCATGGAACAGCACGCCTTCACCCTCAAAGCCCAGAGCATCCTGGAAGAAGCGCTCGCCCTGGCCGGCCGCAAGCGCCACACCCAAGTGGATGCACTCCACATCCTGCACGCGCTCCTGCACGGCGCAGACCCGCTGCCCACACACCTTCTCGAACGCATGGAGGTCTCCGCCTCCCCGGTTCGGCATGCCGTCGACCGCGCCATCGACGCCCTCCCCACCCAGGAGGGCCAGCCCCAGATTCCGTGGGGCCACACGGCCCAGGCCACCCTGCGGAGTGCCGCGGAATCCGCACGCCAAGGCGGCGACCAATACGTCGCCCTCGATCTGCTGCTCGCCGGCATTCTCGCCGCGGGCGGAACGGCAGCCCGCCTGCTCGCCGATGCAGGCGCCACGCCCGACGCGCTCCGACAGGCCGTCGAGGCCCTCCGCCGCGGGCGGACGGTCGACAGCGCCAGCCACGAGGATGCGCTCGACGCCCTCAACCGGTATGCCCGCAACCTCAACGCCATGGCCCACGCCGGCAAGCTCGACCCGGTCATCGGCCGCGATGAGGAAATCCGCCGGGTCCTGCAGATCCTGACCCGGCGCACCAAGAACAACCCCATCCTGCTCGGCGAGCCGGGCGTCGGAAAGACCGCCATCGCCGAGGGCATCGCGCACCGCATCGTGTCGGGCGACGTGCCCGACAACCTCCTCGACAAATCCCTCTACAGCCTCGACATGGGCGCCCTCATCGCAGGGGCCAAATACAAGGGCGAGTTCGAGGAGCGCCTGAAGTCCGTGGTCCGCGAGGTCGAGGAGAGCGACGGTCAGGTGCTGCTCTTCATCGACGAGATCCACACGCTCGTCGGCGCCGGCGGTGGCGAAGGCGCCATGGATGCGGCCAACATCCTCAAACCCGCCCTCGCCCGCGGTGAACTCCGCGCCATCGGGGCCACCACGCTCAACGAGTACCAGAAGCATTTCGAAAAGGACAAGGCCCTCGAACGGCGGTTCCAGAAAGTCCGCGTGTCCGAACCGGACCGGGACAGCGCCATCGCCATCCTGCGGGGCATCAAGGACCGCTATGAGGCCCACCATCGCGTGGCGATCCGCGACGAAGCCGTGGTCCGGGCCGTGGAGCTGTCCACGCGGTACCTGCCTGACCGCTTCCTGCCGGACAAGGCCATCGACCTCATTGACGAGGCCGCTGCGCGCCTGAGGTTGGAAATGAACTCCAAGCCCCAGGCCCTCGACGACCTCGATCGCCGCATCCTCCAACTGGAGATCGAAAAGGCCGCCATCGCCGGCGAGGAAGACCCCGTCCGCCGCACGGAGATCGACATCAACCTCGCCAACCTCGGCGAGGAGCGCGACACCCTGCAGGCCCGATGGGATGCCGAGCGCTCGGTCATCGACCGCGTGCAGTCCCTCCGCGATGAGCTGGAGGGCCTCAAGGTCGAGGCGGAGCGCGCCGAGCGGGATGGCGACTTCGGCAAGGTGGCCGAGATCCGCTATGGCCGAACCCGCGAGCACGAATCCGCCCTCGAGCAAGCCAAGGCCGACCTTGTGGCCATGCAGGGCGAGTCCCGCCTGGTCAAGGAGGAAGTCGACGCCGAAGGCATCGCAGACGTCGTGAGCCTCTGGAGCGGCGTCCCCGTTTGCCGGATGCTCCAATCCGATCGGTCCCGCCTGCTGGCCCTCGAGGACCTGCTGGCCGAACGCATCATCGGCCAGGAAGGAGCGGTCCAGGCCGTCAGCGAGGCCGTGCGCCGGTCGCGGTCCGGACTCGCCGACGCCAACCGGCCGATGGGCAGCTTCCTCTTCATGGGCTCCACGGGCGTGGGCAAGACCGAGCTCGCCAAGGCCCTGAGCGAATTCCTGTTCGACGACGAGCGCGCCCTGGTCCGGCTGGACATGGGCGAATTCCAGGAAAAGCACACCGTCAGCCGCCTGATCGGGGCTCCTCCCGGGTACATCGGGCACGATGAAGGCGGACAGTTGACCGAGGCCGTCCGTCGCCGCCCGCACACCGTGGTCCTGCTCGACGAAATCGAGAAGGCCCACCCCGACGTGTTCAACACACTGCTCCAGCTGCTGGACGAGGGGCGCCTGACCGACGGTAAGGGCCGGCTCGTGGATTTCCGGAATGCCCTGGTCATCATGACCTCCAATGCCGGAACGGACGCCCTGGCCGCCCGGTTCGCCGCGGGAGCCGACGCCGGTCGTCCGGCCGCTGAGACCGCACAGGACGACACCACGGTCGACGTGGCCCGGGATGCCCTGCTGGCCTTCCTCCGTCCGGAATTCGTCAACCGCATCGACGAGATCGCCGTCTTCCACCCGCTCGACCGCGAACACACCGGGCGCATTGTCCGGCTCCAGCTGGCGGGACTCAAGGGTCGCCTGCGCGAAGCCGGCATCGAGCTCAAGGCCACGCCGGACGTGATCGACTGGTTGGCGGAAGAAGGCCACCACCCCGAGTTCGGTGCCCGGCCCGTGAAGCGGCTCATCGACCGCGCGGTGCTCAACCCGCTGTCCAAGGCCCTGCTGGCCGACGACCTCGACCGGGCTCAGCCGGTGGTCATGGACCGGTTCGGTGGCGACATCGTCTTCCGGCAGCCCCTTGAGAATGAGGCCCTGGTGCCGGTGAGCTGATCATCTACCCGAAGATCAGAGGACCTCGACCTCGAACATCGTGCGCCCTTCGAGGCGGCCTTCCAAGCGGTCACCCGACCGCACGGGGCCGACCCCGGAGGGCGTTCCGGTGAAGAGCAGATCCCCGGTCTTCCAGGTGCTGTACCGCGACACATGGGCAATGAGCCGATCGACCGGAAACAGCATCTCGGAGGTCGATCCCGACTGGACCACCTCTCCATTCTTCAACAGGCTGAACGAAAGGGTCTGGATGTCCCCGCCGAGCGCGTCCAAGGCGAGGAACTCCCGCGATACGACCGCAGAGCCATCGAAGGCCTTGGCCTTTTCCCAAGGCTTCCCGGCCGCCTTCAACTCAGACTGGACGTCCCGGGCCGTGAAATCGATGCCCAGCCCCACCGTCGTGTAGCACCGCCCCGCGTGTCCCTCCTCGATCCACTTGGCCGCCCGGTCCATCCGCACCACGAGCTCCACCTCGAAGTGGCAATTCTCGGTCCACTCGGGTATTGCGAACGGGTGGTCCTTGTGCAGGATGGCACTTTCGGGCTTGAAGAAAAACAGGGGTTCGGAGGGCACGGCATTGCCCAGCTCCGCTGCGTGCTGGGCATAGTTCCGGCCGATGCAGACGATTTTCATGGCGCAAAGGTGGGCAAGGACGCGGCGTGGGTGTCCGGATCAATCCAGCAGGAGCCGAATCTCGACACGGCGATCGAAGGCGCCGCCCCATTCCGGCCGGCTTTCCCCGAAATGGGCCGAGGTCACCCGGTCCGCGGACACCCCGCGTTCGAGGAGGTAGTAGCGCACGGTTTGCGCCCGACGGCGGCTCAGCTCCATGTTGGCGTGGCCGCTGCCGGTGGCGTCACTGTGTCCGGTCACGAGCACCCGCAAGCTGGGCCGGGCCGCCATCCACTCCACCAGCGTGTTGAGGCTGTACTCGGCGCTGAGCCCCAAGGCCGCAGACCCTCCGGGAAACTGCAAGGTGAACGACTCGGGCAGTCCGTTGGGAAAGGCCGTGGCGCCTCCGGGCGTCCAGCCTCCATCCGGACCGGCCGTCGGAAAGCTGCCGCCGGACGGCAATGGGGAAGGCCGGGCGGTGCCCCGTTCCAATGACTCCACGCGGCGGATCAGCTCCTGGATGGAGGACTCCAACGCCCGCAGGGCATCGCCGTCACTGCCGGCCGGTCGGTTGGAGGTGTTGCTGCCGCTCGAACCACCGAGGTCACCGAGGCCATCGAGGCTGCTGTTGTCGCGGGGATCGCCTCCGCCGAAATCCGGCAGCGGCTCGGGCCGCAAGGGGTCACTGCCCCCCTGCAGGTCCTCCCAATCCCGGGCGAGGTCGGACCGGGCCCGCACATCGGCGGCGAGCAGGGCATTGGCGTACACGCCCACGTCCATCGCCACCAGCAGCATCGCGTCCTGGGTGGCCCGCTCCACCGCGTAGTATCGCCAGTCGGATTCCGTCCAGCCCCGCGGCGCCGGCTCGACCCGCATTCCGTCCAGCGCATCGAGGGCGTCGGACACGCGCGGTGTGAACCGCCGGAATTCCGCCAGCCCCCCTTCGAAGTAATACGGCGCGGAGGCGCGCACGACATCCCGCATGGACCGGAGCAATCGGCTTGCTGGCGTGCGCAACCGGACCGTGTTGCCGTCGAGCGTCAGTTCCGCCTGGAGGCGGGCCTCAAGGACCTCCACGACCAACGCTTCATACTGCTGCACGGCCACGTCAGACCCATCCTGCCCCCGTGCGTTCCAGCCACAAGACAGGAAGCCCACAAGAACCAAGGCAATCCTCGGAAAACCAGAACAATGGCGCGGCATGGCACCCTAAATTTAACTCATTACGGAGCCCCAATCCGCACCGGCGACGAAGCCGCCAATCACTTTCCCCGGCCGCGGAGGACGATCCAGACCGTGTAGGCGAGGATCTTGAAATCGAGGCTGAGCGACATGTTTTCCATGTAGATCAGGTCGAACCGGAGCCGCTGGACCATCTGGTCGACATTTTCCGCATACCCGTATTTGACCTGACCCCACGACGTGATGCCGGGCCGAACCTTCTGCAGGTGATGATAATGGGGAGCGCGCTCGGTGATGAGGTCGATGTAGTGCTGGCGCTCCGGCCGGGGCCCGACCAGCGACATCTCGCCCACGAGCACGTTGTAGAACTGGGGCAATTCATCCAGGCGCGACTTGCGCAGGAACCGGCCGATCGGGGTGATGCGCGGATCGTTGTCCCGGGACAATTGGGGGCCCTGCTCCTCGGCGTTGGTGTACATCGACCGGAACTTGTGGATGGTGAAGGGCCGGCCCCATCGGCCCACGCGCTCCTGATGGAAGAACACGGGGCCCGTGGAACCGAGCTTCACCCCCACGGCAATGGCGAGGAGCAACGGCGTCAGCAGAATGAGCGCAATGGTGCTGGCCACGACATCGATGCCCCGCTTCACGGCCACCTGCCACGCCGGCATGATGTCGCGCCGGATGGCGATGAGGGGCGCACCGAAGAGGCTCTGCATCCGGACCGAACCGGACAGGATGTCGTAGATGTCCGGGACGATCTTGATGCCCACGGACAGGCCCTCCAGCTGGTTGAGGATGGCCTCGAGTTCGCCATGGTGTCCTCCCCGCACGGCCAAGATGACCTCCTCCACCTCGTGGTCCCGCACCAAGGCAGCGAGCTTGTCTGAACTTCCGAGGCAGGGGATGCCCTCGAGCGTTCGGCATC
Organism: Flavobacteriales bacterium; assembly: GCA_049610565.1. Classification (GTDB taxonomy): domain Bacteria; phylum Bacteroidota; class Bacteroidia; order Flavobacteriales_D; family Sanyastnellaceae; genus UBA8752. The sequence continues at coordinate 42,295 of JBMYZR010000009.1, forward strand.
CTTCCTCGCCCACCTGCGTGAACCCGATGAAGCGGAAACCTGGGTTCCGCCTCAGCGCCCGGATTTCCCGGATCATCTCCACCGCGTGCTCGTTGCACCCCACGACCAGCGTATTGAACGCGAGATCGCCGCGGTGCACCCGCCTCACCGTGCGCGTCGTCTGCGGGAGTCGAACGGCCAGGACGGACGCCACCTGGGCGCCGTAGAGGACCAGCATCGACTGGTAGTACTGGGTGTAGGTGACGATCTGGTCGTCGAGGATGAGCACGAAGAACAGCGCGAGCGATCCGAGCAGGCTGACCCACAGGACCTGCACGACGTCCTGCGATCGATACCGCCGAAAGGGGTCGGAGTGCATGCCCACCAAGCCGTACAACCCGATCCAGAACATCGGGATGAAGACAATCCCGAAGAGGAAGTTCTCATCCTGGAGGATGCGGGCCGGAACCCATTGCTCCAAGTACGCAGGTGCAAACTCGATGTGCCGTTTCCGGAAGAGGAAGAGCGTGACCCAGGCGACCACCGACGCGAGGGCATCGAAGAGGACGTACCGCACCGAAGCCCACCGCTGGGACCGCCCCGTGATGGGCAGGGCTTCCTGGGTGGCGGCGGGGGCTGGGGTCACCATCAATCAGTAGGTGAGAATGCGAATGTTGTCCACCCCCACGGTTCCCGTCGCCCGGCCGGCTTCGAGGAAGCACTCGAAGTACACCTCGAAGTGATCGGCCACGCCCTGGGCTGTGACCAACGGCGCGAGGTCGATGTAAATCTTGTTCCACACCGGATCGAGGCCATCGTCGGTGGCCGTCAGCACCATGGCGGGTTGTTGCCACTCCTGTCCATCGCGGAACCCGAACAGGCCCACCGCGAACGGCTGATCGCACCGGTAATCCATCTCAAGGAAGGCCGGCGCCCCGTTTTCGAGGTCGTACTCCTGTTCCACGGTGCGGACCCTGACTGCCTCTGCTCCGGTTTGGACTTCGATTCGCCCGGACTCCTCCCCCTCGAACACCTGACCGGCCGCATCGACCCGCATCAGGCCTTGCCCGCCGATCATGGAACCAAAGACATTGGAGGTCTCGAAATCCTCTACACGGATCAACCGCACATCCTCCACCAGCTCCACCCCGGGCTGCAGGGTGTCGCGGAATCCCGGTTCGGGAAACGCCTCCTGTTCAAAGGCCGTGTAGAAGGGATAGGGCGCACGGCGGTCGCTGAGCCCATTCTCCCGGATGCCGGCCAACAGCCGCACCGAACCGTTCTCCATGTCCCCGGGAAGCAGGGGCACCACGGCAGGCAAGGGGAAGACCCCGACCACATCGGTCGCACTGTAGACCCAGAGGTCCGTGATGTTGACGGAGGCAGTTCCCTGCAATTCGTCCGGAGTGAACGTCACGTCCGGCACGACGAGGTAACGCGGGATGTCCTGGTCCTCCCCGATGACCGAGCACCCCCACAAACCGAGGAGAAGCAGGGCGCCTTGAAGGGCCTTCAGGCCGATGGGTGCAACGCGATTGGAGCGCATGGTTCAAGGGGGTCAACGCCTCCACATCCGCGGTGGTACGTCCGGGAGGCCGGAGTTTTCCACAAGTCGGATTGTGGGTCTCTGCGCCTCATCGGATGATCAGGATGTGCCCGCGTTTCTGTTCGATGCGGCGCACCCGGGATGTGGGATCGCGGAAGGTCAATTGAAAGGCGTACAGTCCATCCCGCACGTAGTAGAGCTTCTCTTCCAGCGGCCGGTTGTCCGCCCGGTAGCCCCCGGTCCAGTATTCCTCGGGGTTCACGGTCTCCCAGATCAGCACCCCCCACCGGTCGAAGATCTTGAGGGAGTACTCTTCCGGCTCGCAGTCCAGACTGGGACGCCAGGCGTCGTTGATCAGGTCTCCGTCCGGGGTGAAGGCGCTCGGCGCAAAGACGAGACACCCGCAGGGAATCTCCACGACCGAAACCGTATCGGAGACGCTGCCGCAGTCCGTGGTGTGCGTGGCGATGTAGGTGCCCGGTGCATTGATCTGCCTTGAGGGGCCGGTGACGCCATCGTTCCAGAGCACCGGGTCGGGCACCCCCGTCTCGAGGTAGACCACCTGGTCGATGCAGAACTCCACGACATCCGGCAACCCCATCTGGGGCACGGCTCCGGTCGGCACGACGATGCCCACCTGCACGCCGCATCCGGACTGCGCGGTTTCGGCGTCCACGAAATAAACCCCCGGCTCGGTGACGGTGAGGCCGCCCTCAAGCAGCGGCTCCCCGTCGAGGGACCAGTTGACCCAGCCTTCGGGGAAGGGCACGAAGGCGAAATCACCGGGACACAGCGGATCCACTTCGATGGTTGGGGGGTCGAGGGATTCCACGGCCACCCAGGTGCTGTCGCTGCCCGAGCAACCCGGCAGGACGGTGACCGTCACGCCAATCCACCCCGGTGCGCTGCCCTGCCACTGCCAACCTGCGCTGCCGTCGGTCCACACCGGATCCGACACGCCAGCCAGCGGCTCGACCTCAAGCAACAGGTCCTCCGATCCACAGAGCAGAGCCGAGTCCGGCAGGTCCGGCTCGGGCTGGTCGAAGACAACGACGTTGGTCTCGAGTTCGGTCACCGTGCCGCAGATGTCGAGCACGGAGGCCGTGTAGAGCGTCGTGGTCGTGGGGGAGGCCGTGGGCTGTGTCACCCCGGGATCGTCCAGGTCCGCCACAGGCGACCATGAGACGGTGGATCCGGGGTCCATGGTGAGTTCCAGCACGACCGGCTGTCCGACGCAAGTGGGCACCGCCAACGGCAGGTCCGCAGGCTGGGGATCGATGAGGCCGATGTCCACCGTTTCCTCCACGGCGCATCCCGTGGCGGCGTCGAGGGCTGTCACCGTCGCCTCCCCGGCCACCGCCAACCAGCCGGCCGGCATCGGGTCGCCATTGACCGCCCAATCCGTCCCGCCACCGGGCCAGGCCAGCAAGGTGTCCTGTCCGGCGCACAGATCGGGCACCACCGGGAGCACGATGTCGATGGGATCGAGGGCCTCCACCCAGGTGCTGGCCGTGGCCGAGCAGCCACCGGCCGCCTCCACGGTCACGGTCTGCACACCGACGTCCGTTCCGGTCCACGTGGCGCCCGGAGTCCCGTCCGACCATGTGGCCGTCTCGTCCCCCGTCAGCACCACCTCCAACTCCACCTCCTCGCCTGGACAGAACGCCGCCGTATCCGGCAGAACCGGCGCCGGGGCAGGCGTGACCACCACGGTGGTCTCCTCCACCAATTCCTCCCCGCACGCATCGGTCCAAGTGGCCGTGTAGGTCGTGGTCACGTCCGGCGACGCCATCGTCACCGCGTCGTTGGGGTTGGACAACCCGTCGACCGGACTCCAGGACACCGAGCCGGGTTGGCTGGCGGTCAGTTGAAGCTGGACCTCATCACCCTGACAGACCGCATACTCCGGGGGAAGCCCCACTGCGGACGACGTGATGCAGACCGTCTGTTGGTTGACCTGTCCCCCGGTTGCCCCGGTGAAGCCCCACCACACGTCGGTCTGGCCACTGAAGATCTCCGAGACAAGGTCGATGTTGAGGGTCAACCGCAGCTCGCAGTCGAAATAAAATTCAATGATCTGCGTGCCCGGATCCCATTCGAGCCGCAGGAGGTGCAGGTCTCCGTCCTCGATGTTGGCGCCGGTCGGCAGGGCCGGGTTGGGACCAGCGAGGTTGAAGTAATCGAGGTCGTGGAAAATCACGCCATCCCGCTGGAAGGCCACGTGGTCCTGTGAGATGTCACCGATGGGCTGGTTGGCCCCATCCGGATTGAAATGGGTGTCAATCTCCACGCCGAAACTGGGCGCAATGCCCTCGTAGCCCAGGCCGACTCCTCCCTCTCCCAGCGTGAACTGCCCGCCCACATCGGTGTGCAGGACCATGTAGATGCCGTCGGCCCCCATGTCGTCGTCGCCGAGGTTGGCTTCCACCCGGATGCTGAACGGCTCGGTGAGGTCCAGTTGCTGGTTGAACCAGACGGCGCCGAACTCAAACGGCGCAGGCGAGCCTGGCCACGGTGTCCCCGAAGTGATCTCGTAGCAATCTCCGCCCAGTGATGTGGCGTCACCGACGAAGGTGCAAACGGGTTGGGCGTGGAGGATTCCGAGGCTCAACAGCGCGAACAGGAATCCGAGAGCAAGGCGCATGGAACAAAGAAACGACGAAGGCCGGGCTTGCGTTGCCCGGCCTTCGACCGATTGTGTGGGTGTCGTCTGTGGATTCAGGCCGGGACGGCACCGGCGGCCTTGGCGTGGTCCGCGAGGAATTTCTCCAGGCCGCTGTCGGTGAGCGGGTGCTTGAGCAGGCCCTTGATGGCCGACAGCGGACCGGTCATCACGTCGGCGCCGATCTGGGCGCACTCGATGACGTGCATGGTGTGGCGCACTGAGGCCGCGAGGATCTCCGTCTTGAACATGTAGTTGTCGTAGATGCCGCGGATCTGGGAAATCAGCTGCAGGCCATCGGTGGAGATGTCGTCGAGACGGCCGATGAACGGGCTCACGTAGTCGGCGCCGGCCTTGGCGGCGAGCAGGGCCTGTCCGGCGGAGAAGACAAGGGTGCAGTTGGTGCGGATGCCCTTGTCGGAGAAGTAGCGGAGGGCCTTGACGCCGTCCTCGATCATCGGGACCTTGACCACGATGTTGTCGTGCAGGGCGGCCAGCTCCTCACCCTCGCGGACCATGTCCTCGAAGTTGGTGCTGATGACCTCGGCGCTGACGTCGCCGTCGACGATGTTGCAGATGTCGACGTAGTGCTGGCGGACGGCCCCGTCTCCAGAGATGCCCTCCTTGGCCATCAGGCTGGGGTTGGTGGTCACGCCGTCGAGCACGCCGAGGGCGGCGGCTTCGCGGATCTGGTCGAGGTTGGCGGTGTCGATGAAGAACTTCATGGGGTCGGGAATCGTGGGGCAAACTTAGCCGTCTCCCCGCTCCGCGACCGCAGGAATCCGCTCCGGTTTGTCCACGTTGAATCCCGGTTCGGTTCAGGTCAATCCAGCCGTTGGACCCGATGCCACCCGAGCGCCTCGGACCCGAGCCACGCCGCACCCCTCGGAAGGTCCAACCGGAAACGCCCTCCTGCGTGCCGCCACTCGCCCAACAGCCTGCCGAGGCCGTCCCGGCACTGGATGGTCCCCGGGGCGCACGGCCATTCGATGCCTCCCGAGGTCGGAAAAGGAAAGGGGCCGGTCGATTTGGCCTGCAGGCTGGGCACATCCGACACATCCTCAGTCCAGCGGGACAGGGCCCAGGAACTGGAGGCCGGGCTGTCCCCGGGCAGGGTACCGGCGATGTACAACCGGGTGCCCAGGCTGACGGCAGCGCCGACGCGTTGGCTTGGAAACTCCGTGTCCTCCGTCCAATACGCGTTGACCCCGCCGAAGGACGTGTTGGGTCCCGTCCACCAGACGGGGTGGGCCTCCCCGTCCCAGCCGGGCTCGATGTCCCGTGTGCCCACCACCACGGTCTCGTCTTCGAGTTTCCATCCAAACCCTGCGGCCAGCGCGACGGAGCGCACCGGGTCGTTCGTCATCAGGCCCGGATTGATGGAGGTGGTCGGTGATCCGGGCGACGCCTCCGGCCAAAGCGGCGCCCATCCGACCGACATCGTGCCCCCTGCCAACGTGGGTTCGCCCTCGGGCGTCCCCAGGAGAACGTGCACGCCGGCATCGGGCCCAAGCCACTCCCAGCGGTGGCGCAGGTCGCGCACCCCGTGGTTCAAGTTGGCGTCCTCGAACCACGTCATGATGCCGCCCTCGCCGAAGTCGGTTTCGAGGGTCCCGTCCCAATGGAACATCGCCAGAAAGGGCCGGAAGGCGCCGGCCAACGCATAGGTTCCGCCGGCGAGGATGCGGATGTTGTCGAGGTCATTCGGGTCGGACTCGTAGGGATTCCAAGGCACGAACAGCGCCTGCGAGAACCGGCCGCTGAACTCGTGGCGAACGCTGTCCTCGACCTGCCAGCCATTCGGGTCGAGCACGATGCGACCTTCCTGGCCAAAATCGGGGTGGTAACTGCCGTCCACGGCACTGAGGATGGACAACGCGGGCAATTCCTGATGGGCACAGCAGCTGTCGAATGCAGCGCCCGACACCAGCAACCAGTTCCACAGGTCTTGAGGCCCCCCGGCATAGTCGGTCCTCGCGTCCAGGCTGCCTCCCTCGTTGAGGGGCCCCACGAAGGTCAGGTCGACCACGCCTTCCTCTCCCCATTCTCCCTCCGGAGCCGGTCCATCAAAGGCTCGGACCCGCATCAGGCTGCCGAGGGTATCTCCCACCTCAGCCGGCATTTCGCTCAGCATGAACCACCGGCCTTCCGCGGTGCCATGCGCGGCGTCCACCGGCCGTTCGCCGACTTCGCCCTCTCCCTCCCACGCCTGGCTGCCCCAGGACGTGAATCCCCGCCACCGCGGCACCACGTGCCCATCGGCATCATAGGCCGCGTTCAAGAGCACAACTTCACCCGCCGCGGGCGAGATGGACACGGGGACTTCCCACCGGTCCGAGGCCTCCACCTTGCGACCATCGCCGCTCCAGTCTCCATCCAGGACCCACTGTCCATGGACAGGAGACAGCAGGCCGAGGGCCAAGGCCAGCGGGACGAGTTGGTTCATGCAGGCTCGGGATCAGGGACGGATGATGAGCAAGGTGCGCACCGACCCTGAAGCGTCTGAGCAAGTGTGGACGCCCGGAGAGAGCTCCTCAATGGCCATGCCGCCCGCGACGTCGGCCGCGGTCCATTCGGCGACGATGCGGCCTGCCCCATCGCGGACGACCAAGCGGTCGGGCACCCGTCCAGAAAAGCGCAACAGGTCAGCCCGTGACACCGGATTCGGGTAGGCGAAGAAGGGAGCGTCCCGCAGGGCCGGAATGTCCGACACCCCGCCCGTCCAGGTCTCGACCTCCTCATCGATGGTCACGTTGGTTCCGCCACCCCCACCCGGGCCGGGGCCGCCGCCGCCGAAGTTGTCGGTTTCCACCACGCCGCGGTAGGCGGGGAAGAAGTAGGGATACTGTCCGTTGTGATCAGCGTCCACCGTCGCGTAGTACGCGTAGGTCCCTTGCGGGTATTCCGGGGTGACCGCGAAACGGCCGTTGAACTCATCGAGGTGGCCCGAGCCCTCCACGTATTCGTGGTCCTCGATGTAGGCGCCGAGCACGGCGGCCACCGGGGCCGCGCCCGGGGGAATGGCGGGCGTCACGAGCTCCCCGACGTCCGGACCGTATTGGTTGGGCGCGAGCTCCGTGCCGTCCGGCAACGTGTGGCGCACCGTGATGTCACGCAACTGCCAGCTGGTTTCGATGCGCACGACCCCGCCTGAACCGTCCGCGTTGGCAAATCCGTAGGGACCGTAGATGGGATAGCCATCAAACGCATAGCCGATCAGCGGACTGTGCGCCGACGGGTCGACCGTGAAGAGCGCCTCGCTGGGAAAGTCACCGCAGACGTCGCTGCTGGGCGCGAAGCTGTCGTCGAAGCGGGTCGGCACCTGGTGGTGGTGGTATTGACCCATCGCCGGATGGCCCTTGGCGCAGTCGAATCCGTCATTCTCGAAGAAGCCCCCGTTCTGGTGCCAGAAGCCCTGGTTGTTGTAGCTGAACGCGTCCTGCGCATTGAAAATGACCACCCCGTTGATGAGGACGCCGGTGTGACCGAGTCCGGTCGCCGTTCCGCCCGTGGGCCCTTCCTGCGGCTCGCGGGGAATCTGGAAGAGGTAGTCCTGCGCGGTGGCCTGTGAAGGGTTGCCGTCCGGGAAGGGCGCCGTCGCGTACCGCGGGATGCCGGTGGCGTGGACGTAGACGTTGTCGGTGCTGTATTGGATCAGCTGGACGTCGCACTCGTCCTGCATCGGGACCAGGTTGTTTCCGTTCCAGTATTGGCCCGTGGCGCCATCGGTGTTGAGGAGCCAGGCCTCGAGTTCGGGTTGGGCCCACAGGCCGATCGGCAGGATGGACAGGCAGAAAAGCAGGGGAATGCGCATAGGATGAAGACGATTGCCGCCAAGATGGGTTTAATTGGCGCATGCTTTCGCCTGAAGAGAAGGAAAAGATCCGGGTGGCCATCGAGCGCAAGGCGCGGGACCTGGACGAGCGGATTGAGGAATACCGCGAACTGACCAAGCCCATTCCGCCCAGCGAGGCCATCGGCCGCGTCAGCCGGATGGACGCCATCAACAACAAGTCCGTCAACGAGGCCGCCCTGCGTCAGGCCGAGAAGCAGCGTCAGGGCCTGGACCGGGCGCTCCAACGCCTCGACGACGACCGCTTCGGCCTGTGTACGCGGTGCGGAGAACCCATTCCCACAGGCCGCCTTCTGCTCATGCCCGGTGCGTTGACCTGTGTGCGCTGTGCGGGTTGATTTCCCGGTCGGAATTCCCGATCTTCTCTCTCATGCACATCGAGATTCACCAACAGACCCCCGAGCTCCGCAAAGTGGAGCAGGCGGCTGAGCTTCTGCGCCGGGACGGCGTCCTCATCATCCCCACCGATTCGGTGTACTCGTTTGCCTGCGCCCTCGGATCGACCAAGGGCCTCGAGAAGATGGCGCGACTGCGGGACCTGAGCCCGTCCGAGGCCAATTTCTCCCTCATCTGCAAGGACCTGAGCCAGGTGAGTCAATATGTCGCCCCCCTGCCCCAGCCGGTCTTCAAACTGATGAAGCGGGCGTTGCCGGGCCCATTCACCTTCATCCTCAACGCGGGCGTCAAGGTGCCCCGGCTCTTCAGGAAGTCGAAGAAGGAGGTCGGCATCCGCATCCCGGATCACGCCATTCCCACCGCCCTCATCGAGGTCCTCGGCCGGCCCCTCGTTGTGAGCTCCGTCCACCACGATGACGAGGCCATCGAATACATGACCGACCCAGGACTCGTCCACGAGAAGTACGAGAATCAGGTGGACGCTGTGGTGGCCGGCGGCCTGGGCCACCTCGAAGCCTCGACGGTCATCGACTGCACGGGGGGAGAGCCGGAAGTCGTCCGCGAAGGCCGCGGCAGCCTCGAGGGCATCCTGTGACATTTGTCATCGTCGGTCAATCCGGCGGACATGCGGTGTAGCTTGAGGGAACATCGCCAGCCCGTGAACCGACTCTTTCTTCTCCCCCTCGCTCTTCTGCTTTTGCCCGCGATTGTGGGCGCCCAATCCCCCTCGGACCGCCTTCCCTTCTGGGAGGTGACGCCCTTGGAACAGCACCTCCTTCCGACGGTGAAGGCGGAGGATGCCGTGGGCATCCGGCTCGAGGCCGAGCGGTTTGACGCACTGCGGGAGGCCAAGCCCGAGCGGACGTCCATGGTCCTTCCCTTCCCCGACCGGGACGTGACCGTCAAGCTCAGCCGCTTCGACGTGCGCAGCGAGGCCTTCGCCGTGGCGGCGACCGGCCCCGATGGCTTCCGGTATGTGGACGTCACGCCCCGCATTGTCACCTATGAGGTGGAGGGCGAGATCTCCGGCACCCTCATCCTGTTTCACGACCACGTCGTCGCCTCGCTCCAGCGCGACGGCCGCCGGTGGGAAATCAACCGCCGCCAGGACGACCTGCACGCCCTGTTCCCCGTCGACGCCTCCACGGACACGCGCACCTTCACCTGCGGTGTCGAAGAACAGGCCGAACTCCCCCACCAGCATGGCCACCGCGGCGGCCACCGCGGCCCCTCCATGCGCTCCTCCTCGCTCCTCGAATGTGTCGAGGTGGGCTTGGAAGTGGACCAATTCACCTACCAATCCCTCGGCTCCAACCTCGACGACGCCGTGGACTGGGCACTCGCCATCCTCGCCTCGGTGGACCAGATCTACCGCAATGAGTTGAACGATCTCGTGACCCTCCAGGTCCGGTTCCTTCACGTCTGGATGTCCCCCGACCCCTACATCTCCGTGGTCAATGACGGCGGAGGACTGCTGAGCGCCTTCAACTCCGAGTGGAACTCCAATCCGAATTTCACGGCCATCCCCTTGGACCTGAAGCATTACCTGACCATCCGGACCAACATCGGAACGGGAGGCATCGCCTACCTGAGCGGCCTCTGCAACAGCTACAACGCCGGCCTCAGCGGCAACCTCTCCTCCACCACGACCTACAACATCAACACCTACGCCTGGAACCTCGACGTGGTCGCCCACGAAATCGGGCACAACTGTGGCTCCAACCACACCCACTGGTGCGGATGGCCCGGTGGCCCCATCGACAACTGTGGCAGCTACGAAGGCGACTGCACGGGTTACACCAACAACCCCACCGGCCAGCTCGGCACGATCATGAGCTATTGCCACGCGATTGCCGGAGGCAGCAAGACCCTGACCTTCCACCCCCTCGTGGAGGACAATGCACTCATCCCCACCTTCAATTCGGCGAGCTGCATCGGCTCCTGCGGGGACCAGGTCATCGACTCCACCGACCTCCAATGCGGCGACGCCACGGCCTGCAACTACACGCCGGGCGACACCAACACGGAGGGCTGCATCTACGCCGGCGATTGTGCCGAATGCAGCCCGGACGGCGGCGTCATCGGCGGCCTCGAACTCAACGGCATCACGGCGACCCTGGCCGGCACCGGCGTCCAGACGACCAACTTCGACGCCAACGGTGTCCCGCAGGCCCTCGACATCACCCTCGACTTCGACAACGCCCAAAGCGGCAGCTCGTGGCCCGGGGACATGGCGCTGGTCCTGTGTTCCCCCAGCGGAGACTGCCTGCAGATCGGCGGATACAATGTGGACCCCGGATACCCCTCCGCCGGCGCGTGGCCCGGCGGGTGGAACGTGACCACCCCGGGCACCTACACCGCCAACGTCAGCCTGTCGCTGCTCCCTTTGAGCGGATCGGGCAGCTGGTCCGTGCAGATCATCAATGGATGGACGAGCTCGGGCATCGTCGACTACGTCGTGGACCTGCAATTCCCCGGTCTCTGCCCGCTCGACACGGATGTGCCGGGCTGCACCGATGCCGCCGCCTGCAACTACAACCCGGACGCCACGGTCAACGACGGGACCTGCCTGTATGACGACGCCCTCGGCGTGTGCGGCGGCGATTGCACCGCCGACACCAACGGCAACGGCATCTGCGACGACGAGGAGAACTGCGGAGCGGGGGTTTGCGGCGCAGGCACGTGGTGGGATGACAACGCCGGGCTCTGCCGGTCCCTCCTGCTGTCCTGCCCGGGCGACGTCGACTTCGACGGCTCGGTCAACGTGACGGACGTCCTCGACGTGCTCGGTCAATTCGGCGTCGAATGCGGCCCCTTGGCCAGCGCGTCGTCCAACTGCCCTGCCGAACCCTGTTGTGACGCCGATGCCTGTGGCACGGGCACGGTCTGGGATTCAGGGTTGCAACAATGCGTGTCCACCCTGGCGGTGTGCCCGGGCGATGTGGATGGAGACGGGGTCACGGGCGTCAGCGATGTGCTGAACATCCTGTCCAACTTCGGCGCCGTCTGCGAATGAACGGGTGACCGTCAGCCTGCCGCCCCGGACCGGGCGGTGAGCATCGGCACGAAGGCGAAGGTCCCGTGGGTCTGTCGCGTGAAGGTGGAGTCGTCCACCCGGCGCATTTCGGTCATGATCTGCTTGCCCTCGCCGGCGCCCGGATCATCGAGCGGAATGATGAGCCGCCCTCCGACCGCCAGCTGCCCCAGCAGGGCCTCCGGCACAAAGGGTGCCCCACACGTCACCAGGATGCCGTCGAACGGAGCAAAGGCCGGCTTGCCCTTGTATCCATCCCCGTAGTAGCAACTGGCGCGGTAGCCGAGCTTCTTCAGGAAGGGCGTGGTCCGGTCGTACAGCTCCTTTTGCCGCTCGATGCTGTGGACCTTGTACCCCATGGCCGACAGCACGGCGCATTGGTATCCGCTGCCCGTGCCAATCTCCAGCACCTTGGCCCCGGCGGGCAGCTGGAGCAATTCGGTCTGCCTCGCCACCGTGTAGGGGTGGCTGATGGTCTGGCCGGCCCCGATGCGGAACGCCTTGTTGTCGTAGGCGAAATGCACGAAGGCGTCGTCCATGAAATGGTGCCGCGGGACGCGGTCCATGGCGTCCAGCACCCGTTCGTCTGCGATGCCCATCTCCCGCAACTTCTGCAGAAGCGCACGGCGCAGTCCCTTGTGGCGGTAGGTGTCGTCGAGGTTGGCGGCGGTGGCGGTCATGGACCCTCGAAAATAGCCGAGTGGTGGGCCGGGATTCGGTGTGGAAATCAAGGCTTGCCAACATTCGCTCCGGGGTGCCCTCTCCGGGTACTTTCGTCCGTCCATGTCCGCTCCCCTTCGCATCGGCGTTCTCGGCGCCGGCCACCTCGGCCGGATTCACCTGCGCTGCCTTCAGTCCCTCGGGACGAAGTGGCAGACGGTGGGGTTCTTCGACCCCGCCCCCGCTGCGCGGGAGGCTGTCGCCGCCATGGCCAAGGAGGAAGGCTGGACTGAGGCACCCGCAGTGCACGATTCTGCCGACGCCCTCCTTGCGGCGGCGGACGCCGTGGCCATCGTGACCCCGACGAGGGACCACGCCGCCGTCGCAGAGGCGGCCCTGGCGGCCGGGTGCCACGTCTTCATCGAAAAGCCAGTCACCACGACGCTGGCCGAGGCCGAGCGGCTCATCGCCTCGCGCGACCGCGCCGGCCGAGTCGTCCAGGTGGGCCATGTGGAGCGGTTCAACCCCGCCTTCCAGGCCACCCAGCACCAACTGGACCGCCCCCGCTTCATCGAGGCCCACCGCCTCGCCCCCTTCAACCCGCGCGGCCTCGACGTGCCGGTCGTCCTCGACCTCATGATCCACGACATCGACCTCGCGCTGCACGCCCTCGAAGGGGACGTCGTGCGGGTCGCCGCCAACGGGGTCGCCATCGCCGGGGACAGCGTGGACATCGCCAACGCCCGCATCGAGTTCAGCTCCGGGGCGGTGGCCAACCTCACCGCCAGCCGCGTCAGCCTCTCCCCCATGCGGAAGGTGCGCCTGTTCCAACCCGACGCCTACCTCTCCGTCGACCTCCTGAACCGCTCCGCCCAGGTGGTGCGGCTCGAAGATGTCGCCGACGGCGAGGAGCGCGACCCCTACGGACTCTACCTCGACGTGCCCGGCCGCCCGGCGCGCCGGCTCCACATCGACCAACCCGACATCGGCGAGGCCAACGCCATCGCCGACGAACTCACCCATTTCCACGCCGCCTGCACCGGCGCCGCGCCCTGCCAGGTCCCCCTCGAAGACGGGATCGC
>JBMYZR010000010.1:0-49968 GCA_049610565.1 Flavobacteriales bacterium
GACCGAAGACGGCACCGAGGAACGCTGCATCGGTTCCGCGGAAGAGCTGTACACGGCGTGCACCGAGGCCGTGGACGCCGGCCTGATGGACACCCACCCCTTCGCGGACTTCGTGCCGGGCGACATGTCCGATGAGAACTACGCCCGCATCGACCTGCACAAGCACGTGGTGGACGGAATCGTGCTCAAGGCGGCCGACGGCCGCCCGATGCACCGTGAGGCCGACCTGATCGACGTCTGGTTCGATTCCGGCAGCATGCCCTACGCCCAGTGGCATTACCCCTTCGAGAACCGCGACCGCGTCGAGGGCCCGGATGGCGGCCTCGCCTTCCCCGCGGACTTCATCGCCGAGGGCGTGGACCAGACCCGCGGTTGGTTCTACACCCTGCACGCCATCGCCACGATGGTGTTTGACCAGGTCGCCTACAAGACCGTGGTCTCCAACGGTCTCGTGCTGGACAAGAACGGCCAGAAGATGTCCAAGCGCCTGGGCAATGCGGTGGATCCGTTCGAGACGTTGGCCCAGTACGGCCCGGACGCCACGCGCTGGTACATGCTGACCAACGCGCAACCGTGGGACAACCTGCGCTTCGACACCGAGGGCATCGGCGAGGTGCAGCGGAAGTTCTTCGGCACGTTGCACAACACCTACGCCTTCTTCGCCCTCTACGCCGGCATCGATGGATGGTCCCCGGATGCGGAGGCACCCGCGGTGGCGGACCGTCCGGAACTCGACCGGTGGATCCTGAGCCGGCTCCACACCTGCATCGCGGGCGTCGAGGAGGCCTTCGACAGCTTCGAGCCCACCCGGGCCGGCCGCCTGGTGCAGTCCTTCGTGGTCGACGACCTCAGCAACTGGTACGTGCGCCTCGGCCGCCGCCGGTTCTGGAAGAGCGATTCGGACACGGACAAGGCCGCGGCCTATGCGACGCTGCACGAATGCCTGCGCACCGTGTCGCTGCTCGCCTCGCCGATTGCGCCCTTCTTCATGGACCGCCTCTGGCAGGACCTCGGGGGGGCGGATTCCGTGCACCTCGCCGACTGGCCGGCCGTGCAGGACGGGTTGCGGGACGCCGAGTTGGAGGCCCGGATGGACCTGGCCCAACGCTTGAGTTCGCTGACCCTGAGCCTGCGCAAGCGGGAGAAGATCCGCGTGCGCCAGCCGCTGGGCCGCATCCTCGTTCCGGTGCTGGACGCCGATTTCGGGGCGCGCCTTGAGGCGGTGGCCGAGCTTGTCAAGGGCGAGGTCAACGTCAAGGCCGTGGAGCCCCTGGCCGAAGACAGCGACATCCTGACCAAGCGGCTCAAGGCCGACTTCAAGAAGCTCGGACCGCGTTACGGAAAGCGGATGAAGGCCGTGGCCGGTGCCATTGCCCAGCTCGATCAGGACGCGATCCGCGAGCTCGAGCGCCACGGCAAGCTGGACCTGACCCTCGAGGACGGGCCGGTGGAGCTGCTGCTCGACGACGTCGAGGTGCAGACCGAGGACATCCCCGGCTGGCTCGTGGCCGGCGAGGGCGGATTGACGGTGGCGCTCGACATCGAGATCACCCCCGAATTGCGCGCCGAAGGCCTCGCCCGCGAGCTCGTCAACCGCATCCAGCAACAGCGCAAGGACAGCGGGCTGGACGTCACGGACCGCATCGCCCTGACCCTAGATGGGCCGCAGGAACTGCAGGATTCCGTGGCCTCGAATTTGGACTATATTCGGACCGAGACCCTCGCGGAGAAGGTGGAATGGGCCCCTGTCGGCCCGGAGGCGAACGAAGAGGAATTGGAACCCAACATGACCGTGGCCATTGCCATGGTTGCCATTCAATGAACCATGGCGGATACACGTTACTCCGACTCAGACCTGAAGGAATTCGAAGAGCTGATCCACAGCAAACTGGAGCAGGCGCGTTCGGATTTTGATCAATTGCAACGCTCCCTGTCCTACGAGGACGACAACCGGACCGAGGACACCGCGCCGACCTTCAAGATGATGGAAGACGGCAGCGACACCATGAGCCGGGAGGAGACCGCCCAGCTCGCAGCGCGCCAGAAGAAGTTCATCATGAACCTCGAGAATGCACTGCTCCGGATCAAGAACAAGACCTACGGCGTCTGTCGCGTCACCGGCAAGCTGATCGCCAAGGAGCGCCTGCGTCTCGTGCCGCACGCCACGATGTCCATCGAGGCCAAGAACCAGCAGGACCAGCGGCGTTGAGTTCAGACACCCGTCCCGCCCACGCGGCGTGGATCGTGGCGGCCGTGTTGGTCGTGGACCAGGCGGTCAAGGTGGGCATCAAGCTCTCCTTTGCCCTCGCCGAGCGGGTGACGTGGATTCCCGGTGCCTTCGACATCCAGTTCATCGAGAACGACGGCATGGCCTTCGGCTGGGCGTTGCCCGGGGCGACCGGCAAATACGTCCTGACTGCGTTCCGCATCCTGGCCGTCGTCTTCCTGGCCGTGCAATTGACGCGGATGGGCCGGAATGGCGCACCCCGCGGCTTCCGTCAGGCGTTGGCGCTGATTCTGGCCGGCGCGGCCGGCAACATCGTGGACAGCGTGTTCTACGGCCGTTTGTTCAGCCGAAGCTCCTTTGGACAACCCGGCGACTGGGCGTGGAACAGCGAGTGGGGCGCCTATGCGCCTTGGTTCCGCGGCAACGTCGTCGACATGCTGCACATCACGGTCAAGTGGCCGTCCTGGTGGCCGGTCGAGGGGTGGGTCGGCATGGAAATCTTCCCGCCCATCTTCAATGTGGCGGACGTGGCCATCACCTGCGGTGTGGCGTGGATCATCCTCAAGCAGAAGAGCTGGCTCGCTCCGGTGCCTCCACCCAGTCCCCGTGTGAGCGAATCAGCTCAATGAGGGCGTCCACGGCTTCGTCTTCGGGGATGTTGCGCTCGACGACTTCCTTTTCCTTGTAGAGCGTGATTTTGCCCGGTCCGGTGCCGACGTAGCCGTAGTCTGCGTCCGCCATCTCGCCGGGCCCGTTCACGATGCAGCCCATGATGCCGATTTTGATGCCTTTCAGGTGGTCGGTGACGGCGCGGATTTTGGCGGTCGTCTCCTGCAGGTCGAAGAGGGTCCGGCCGCAGGAGGGACAACTGATGTACTCGGTTCGGCTGATGCGCGTGCGGGTCGCCTGAAGGATGCCGAAGGCCGTCCGGTTCAAGGCCTGAAGCCCGCCTTCCAGTCCCACGTCGCCCGCAATCCAGACGCCGTCTCCGAACCCGTCGAGCAGCAGACCGCCGAGGTCGGCCGCTGACTTGAGCTGCAGGGCGTCGGCGGACAGGCCATGCAGGTCCTGCCGCACGATGACGGGCAGGGTGCAACCGGCGTTGGCGAGCCGGAAGAACGCGGCGCGCAAGGAGAGCAGTGCATTGGGCCGGGCGGTGGACAACAGGAGGACCACCGGGTCGCCTTGTAGCCGGGCCAGTTCGGTGGCGCGCTCGTTTGTGAGGTCGTCGGCGTCGACCGAGAGGAGGTTGAGGTGCGGGTCGAGCTGACCTTGCGCTGTGGCGTTCGCGAAGGCGTCGGCAGTCCACAGTGGGTGGTGCCGTTCGAGGCGGCCACCGTGTTGTTGCCAGGCCTCCGCGTCCTGAATGGCCGACAGCCATCCCGGCAGGGCGAAGTCGCAGGTGCGGTCTCCGATGAAGATCAGGTCGCAGGCCGCATCGTCTGCCGCCCACTTGTCGAGGTCGGGCTGGTAGCGGTGGCCGAGCCCGAACAGGCCGGCGGCGGTCAACGGCCGATCGGTCAGGTCATGGCACACGACCGGGACTTGCGTCCCCCCGATGGCCCCCACGGCGGCCGCGCTGCGGCGGGTATAGCCGTATCGGTCGTACCCGTCCGGGGCGGTCGTGGCCGCGGCCAGCGGGTCGTCTCCGTGGCGTCCCTTTTCGGCGAGCTCCACGAGCAGGCGGGCCACAGGAATTTCGGCCTCCGGCGGTTCGGTGAGGGACACGCGGACGGTGTCGCCCAGGCCCTCGGCCAGCAGCGCACCGATGCCGACGGCACTTTTGATGCGCCCGTCCTCGCCTTCGCCGGCCTCGGTCACGCCGAGGTGGAGCGGGTAGGCCATGCCCTCATCCCGCATCCGGTCGGCGAGCATCCGGTAGGCCTGCACCATGACCTGCGGGTTGCTGGCCTTCATGGACAGCACGATGTCGTGGTAATCCTCATCCCGGCAGATGTGCAGGAATTCCATGGCGCTCTCGACCATGCCGAGCGGGGTGTCGCCGTAGTGGCTGAGGATGCGGTCGGAGAGGGATCCGTGGTTGGTGCCGATGCGCATGGCCCGTCCGAGTTCCTTGCACTTGCGGACGAGCGGGGTGAAGCGGTCGCGGATGCGGGCCAATTCGTCCGCGTAGGCCGCTTCTGTGTAGTCGTGCGTCTCGAACTTCTTCTTGTCCGCGTAATTGCCCGGGTTGACCCGAATCTTCTCGACGTGGTCCGCTGCGATTTCAGCGGCGTTCGGCGTGAAATGGATGTCGGCGACAAGGGGCACACCGGTGTGTCCGGCCTCGTCCAGCCGAGCGCGGATTTCACCCAGGGCGACGGCCTCTTTCCTGCTCGGCGCCGTGATGCGCACGATCTGGCAACCGGCGTCGATCATGCGGATGGACTCGGCGACGGTGGCCTCGATGTCCATGGTGTCCGCCGTGGTCATGGATTGCAGGACGATCGGGGCGTCGCCACCGACCACGACGCCGCCGATGTGAACGGGGCGGGTGGACATCCTGGCCGTGTTGGGTGCGGTCGAATCCGGGGTCATGGGGTGAACGTGGGGCGGTTCAGGACGGGTTCAAATGGGAATGGGAAGCAAAGCGCTTCCGCTGATGAAGGTAACACGCCCGGCCGCGCCCTGTTCTTTGGTTCCCGTGCGTTGTGAGTTTGTGGCTGGGGGTTGAACCGCTCCGCCCCGGACGGGTTCCCTCATTAGCTTCGGCGCTTCCCCATGCTTGGATTCCAATTTCACGAACTCCGTCCCGACCGGGACAAGCGGTCGCCCTTCGAGCGGTTGCTCGAGGTGTTCATGGAGGTGGTCACCCACACGAGCGGGGATGTCGAGGAGGCCATGGACTGGATGCGGGCATTGGACGACCAATACGGATTGACCGAACCGGACTACACGCTCGACGACTTCCTCGAAGAACTCAAGGCCAAGGGCTACTTGCGGGAGGCGACCGGCCCCGGCAAGGGGGGCGTGGAATTAGGGTCACGCGGCGAGCAGCACATGCGCCGCCGGGCCCTCGACCAGATTTTCGGCAACCTCCGGAAGGGTGCGCAGGGCCGCCACCGCACCAAGGAGCGCGGCCAGGGCGACGAGCCCAATGAGGACCGCCGGCCGTACCGCTTCGGCGACAAGCTCGACCAGGTCGATTTCGGCGCCTCCCTGCGCAATGCCCAGATCCACCACGGGCCGGGCGCGCGGAGTGGCCGGGGCGGATTCCGCATGACCGAGGACGATCTCGTGGTGGAGGACCGCGAGCACCGCAGCACCACCTCGACCGTGTTGATGATCGACATCAGCCACAGCATGATCCTGTACGGAGAGGACCGGATCACCCCGGCCAAGAAGGTCGCCATGGCCCTGGCCGAACTGGTGATGGTCAAGTACCCCAAGGACACGCTCGACATCGTGGTCTTCGGGGACGATGCGTGGGAGATTTCCATCGCCGATCTGCCCTACCTGCAGGTGGGGCCGTTCCACACCAACACCGTCGCCGGCCTCGAGCGGGCCATGGACATCCTGCGCCGCCGGAAGACCCCGAACCGCCAGATCTTCATGATCACCGACGGCAAACCGAGCTGCCTCAAGGAGCCAGACGGGTACTACAAGAACAGTTGGGGCCTCGACCCCTACATCACCGGGAAATGCCACAACCTGGCGCGCCAGTGCCGGAAGCTGGGCATTCCCATCACCACCTTCATGATCGCCACGGACCCGGCGTTGCAGGAGTTCGTCTCGGACTTCACCGAGGCCAACAACGGCCGGGCCTTCTTCACGGGCCTCAAGGGCCTGGGCGACACGATTTTCGCCGACTTCGAACGCAACCGCCGCGGCCGTGCCCGCTGACCCCATGCCCCAGAACGCCCCCGACATCCAAACCCTTGGCGCCCTGCGCGCCTCCGGATACACGCCGCAGTCCATTGCCGCGGAAATCCGCGCCAACCTCATTGACCGGTTGCAGTCCGGCGCCCCCCTGTTCGAGGGCATCGTCGGCTTTGACGACACGGTCCTGCCCGATGTGCAGCGCGCCCTGCTCGCGGGCCACAGCATGAACCTGCTGGGCCTTCGCGGCCAGGCCAAGACACGGATTGCCCGCGGACTCACCGACCTGCTTGACGAGTGGGTGCCGGTGTTGCCCGGCGCACCGCTGCCCGAGGACCCCTTGGCCCCCATCACGGATCAGGGCCGCATCCTGGTCGAGGCCGGCGGGGACGACACCCCCATCGCGTGGATGCACCGCAGCGAGCGGTACGTGGAGAAGCTGGCCACCCCGGACGTGAGCGTGGCCGACCTCATCGGGGACATCGACCCCATCAAGGCCGCCAACGAGGGCCTCGACTATAGCGATCCGCGCGCCTTGCACTACGGGCTGATTCCGCGCAGCCACCGCTGCATTTTCGCCATCAACGAGCTGCCCGACCTGCAGCCGCGCATCCAGGTGGCGCTGTTCAACATCCTTCAGGAGGGCGACATCCAGATCCGGGGCTTCCAGATGCGGCTCGACCTCGACATCCAGTTCGTGTTCACCGCCAACCCGGAGGACTACACGAACCGGGGCGCCATCATCACCCCGCTGAAGGACCGCATCCAGAGCCAGATCCTGACGCACTACCCGGCGTCCCTCGACGACGCCATGTCCATCACGGACCAGGAGGCCACCTGGCAGCCGGGACAGTCTGAGCGCGTCAGCGTACCGGGGGTGGTGCGGCGCGTGCTCGAGCGCATTGCCTTCGAAGCCCGCGAGAGCGAGTACATCGACGAGAAGAGCGGGGTGTCGGCCCGCCTGCCGATCAGCGCGCTGGAGCATCTGGTGGCGGCCGGTGAGCTGCGCGCCCTGCGCAATGGGTCCGACCGGACCACGGTCCGCGTGACGGATCTGCTGGCCGTGGTGCCGGCCGTGAATGGAAAGGTCGAACTTGTGTACGAAGGCGAACAGGAAGGCGCCGCAGGCGTGGCGTTGGCCCTGGTCAGCAAGGCCATCCGCCGCGAATTCCCGACGGTGTTCCCGGACCTGGAGTCCGTCAAGCGCGGCAAGGTGGAGGACCCCTATCAGCCCATCGTGGCCTGGTTCAACCGCAACGACCTGTCGGTGCTCCGCGACCAGACCGATGCGGAGTATGCAGCGGCGCTGGAGTCCGTCGCCGGGCTGCGCGACGTGGTCGGGAAATACTGTCCCGGTGTCGTTGGGGAAGAGGCGTTGGCCAACATGGAGTTCGTGCTCCACGGCTTGGCCGCCTACAATGAGATCGGCCAATCGGTCGTCGGCAGCGATGTCACCTTCGGCGACCTGATCGGCAACCTGTTTGAACCCGACAACGACGAGGATTGAGCCCAGACGGCGTGAACATTGAACCGGCCATTGCGCTGAGCACCATCCGGCACAAGGATGGCGTGGCCATCCTGAAGCTGTTCACGCGGGAGCAGGGCATCATCGGTTGTCTGGTTCGGGAGGGCACCAAGGGGCCCCGCCGCGCCCGCAACCTGCACGCCCCGTTGTCCATGCTCCACCTTGTGGGGCTGCGCACGCTGAAGGGGGACCTCCGTCGGTTCGACCGCGCTGACCGGCCGCTGCCCCAGCAACGGACCCTGCTCGAGGTGCCGCGGTCGTCGGTGGCCATGTTCCTGGCGGAGGTCGTCTTGCGAACCGTCGAGCCCGATGCGCCCCACCCGGCGCTGTTCGATGCCCTGTGGCGGACAGCGGAAGCCCTCGAGACCGAAGAGGCCTTCACCCGGTTGCACCTGTCCTTCCTGGTCGAAGCAGTCCGCGTCCAAGGCCTTCAGCCCGATGCTCCGGTGGCGCCCCCCCCCGGCATGGGCCGCTTCAACCTCGCGAGCGCGGAATGGGAATCGGGTCCACCAATGGGGGACGATTTCCTTTCCCCAACCGACGGTACCGCGTTTCTTCGCATTCAAGGCACGGAAGTTGATGCGATCCGGTCCCAACCGATCCCGTCCGATGTTCGAAACCGGCTCGTGCTCCATCATGTGCACTACCTCCAGCTCCACCTTTCCTCGCCCAAGGCGCTCCGTTCGTGGGACGTCTTGCGAACGGTCCTGGCGGATTGACGGTGGCCCGGTCCTGTTCGGCTGGTTGGCCGCGCTGTGCATGTTGCCCGGACTGCTGTCCGCCCAGGTCATCGAGGTCAAGGACGAGGAGGGAAATCCGGTACCGGCAGCGGTCATCCGCAACGATGCCGGAACGGCCAGGATGACCGACCTCGACGGTCGGCTGACGCTCGATAGCCTCATTCGCCAGGGAGACACCCTCGAAATCCGGAGCCTCGGCTTTGGGACGCAGTCCATGGCGATGCCCCAACGCGAGCTGGACGTTCAGGTGGAGCTGGCCCCGTCCTCGGTGAACCTCTCCGAGGTGGTGGTGGCCACGGCCGACGTCGCGCGCCACAGGATGGGGGCGGAGACGGTAAGCCGGATTTCCGCCCGGGCCATCGCGCAGGAAGTGCCCGCCAACGCGGCCACCCTGCTGCGCGAATCCGGACAGGTCATGGTCCAGCAAAGCCAGCAGGGGGGTGGGTCGCCCATCCTCCGCGGGTTCGAGGCCAACCGCATTCTCCTGGTGGTCGATGGGGTGCGGCTCAACAACGCCATCTACCGGAGTGGCCACCTGCAGAATGCGATGACGGTCGACCCGTTCGCCGTGAGCGCCGTCGAGGTGCAGCACGGTCCGGGGTCCGTTCAATTCGGCAGCGATGCGCTCGGCGGGGTCATCCATTACCGGACCCGGAGTCCGGGGTGGAAAGCGGGGAGCCGGGTGCGCGCACAGGCCGGATTCGGGTCCGCGTCCAGAAGTCCGCTTCTGCACGCGGATGCCGAGGTCACCGGCCGGCGGTGGGCCACATTCACGAGCGTGACGCACCGTCGTTTCGGGGACCTTCGGATGGGCCGGTGGCGCCTCCATGGGTACGCCGACTGGGGCCTGATTCCGTGGGTGGTCGAGAGTGAGGTCGTGGGCCAGAGCGTGGTGGACAGGGCGGACAGCAATGCGGTGGTGCACCAGCAACCCGGGACGGGATTCAACCAGACGGATGTCGTTCAGAAGGTCCGGTTCGGCTCCATGGAACGCCACGTGGAGCTCAACCTCCAGCACAGCACGAGCTCCAACATCCCCCGGTTTGACCGGCTCAACGACGCCGGCTCCGGTGGTGGGCCCAAATGGGCACAGTGGGACTATGGCCCCCAGCGCCGCTCCCTGGTCTCCCTCCGGTTCCGCAGCCGGATCGAGTGGCTGGGCAACGTGACCTTCACGCCCTATTGGCAGCAGATCGGGGAGAGCCGGCTCAAGGCGCGGTTCGGCGCCCAGGAGCGGGAGGTGCAGGAGGAGGACGTCCACGTGGTGGGCGCACAGCTCGACATCGACCACCGGTTGGGTCCGTGGACCGTGGCGTACGGCGCCCATTGGGACCACCACCGCGTGCGGTCCGAGGCGTGGATGGAAAACCGGGCGGACGGCCGGCGGCTGGAGACCGACGTGATGACCCGCTATCCCAACGGCGGCGCCGAGATGGGCTCGGCTTCGGCCTACGGAGGCGTGTTCCGCCGTTGGAACGCCTGGCGGTTCAACGCCGCCGCGCGGTACACCCGCGGCTGGCTCAACGCGCGGTTCGATCCGTTGCCGGGTTTCCCCCTGCCACTTCCTCCCACAGCCTTCAGCCCGTTCACCGAGGTGGGATACAACCGGGGCGCCCTGACGGGGAGCGGGACCGTGCGCTGGCAGGGACACCACCAGTGGGGCGCCCACGCCATGCTGTCCTCCGCATTCCGCAACCCCAACGTGGACGATGTGGGCAAGGTGCGGGCCAAGGATGGGTTCGTGATCGTGCCCGCAGACAGCTTGCGTCCGGAGCGTTTGTGCAGTGCTGAAGTTGGGGGGTTCTGGCGCACCCGGGACCACCGCTTCACGATCCAGGCGAGTGGATTCTCCACCCTGCTCGAGGACGCCATCCAGGCCGTGGACACCGCGTTCACAGCGGAGGGCGGGTCGTTGATCGAGACCCTGGTGGCGGAAGGGGACACCAACCGCATCCAGGTCAACGCCAACATTGGGCGGGCCATCATCCGGGGGGTGCAAGGGCAGGCCCAATTCCGCGGATCGGACGGCTGGCGGTTCCGGGCGACGCTCAACCTGACCCGTGGACGGGATGCGGAGGGCCGCCCCCTGTCGCACATTCCCCCTGCTTTCGGCATGGTCACCGCCTCCCATTCCGGCGAATGGCTGACCCTGCGCAGCCACCTTCACTGGAGCGGGTGGAAGCGCGTGGAGGACTATGGACCGGGCACGACGGACAACCTTGCAGAGGCCACGGCCGATGGCAATCCGGCGTGGTGGACCCTGGGCCTCGATCTGGATGCCCGATTGACCGAACGCACGACGCTGAACGTCGGCGTCCACAACGTGCTGGACCGCCACTACAAAGTCTTCGCCTCGGGCATCAGTGCGCCGGGCCTGGACTTCCGATTGGGTTTGCGCTGGCGGCCGGCGGCCGGGTGAAGCCGGCTATCTTCGGGGCATGGCAGAAGGGCTCATGGAGGCGATCGGACAGGACGCGCTGACCCAGCGGTTGGCGCGCCACGCCGAGGAGGGATCCTTGGCACATGCCATGTTGTTGACCGGTGCCCCCGGCCGCGGAGGCCTGGCATTGGCCCTGAACCTCGCGCGGCGTCTGCATTGCCAGAACCCCGGACCCGAAGGAGCCTGCGGGGTGTGCCCGTCCTGTCAGCAGCACGACCAGCTCCAGCACCCCGACCTCCATTTCAGCTTCCCCGTGGCCAAGCCACCCGGCAAGGACAAGTCCTTGAGCAGCGACCAATTGGACGTCTGGCGGGAGACCATCGCGGACATGGGACCGCATTTCGACATGCAGGACCTCCGCGAGCGCATGGCCCTCGGCAACAAGCAGCCCTTCATTTCGGTGCACGAAGCTGCGGACATCCTGCGGCGCCTGTCGCTGACGGCTCACGCAGGCGGGTGGAAGGTGCAGGTCATCTGGGGCGCGCACATGATGCGGGTGGACACGGCCAACAAGCTGCTCAAGCTGCTGGAGGAACCGCCCAAGAAGACGTTGTTCGTCTTGTTGGCGGACAACACGGAAGCGTTGCTTGCGACCATTCTGTCGCGCACGCAGATTGTGACGGTGCCCCCGATTGCCCCCGATCGGATTGCCGCCCGCCTGAGGCAGGAAGGGGCGGACGACACGGCCGTGAGTGATGCGGTTGCGCTGTGCGAGGGCGACCTGGCGGTTGCGCGGCGTCTAGTGCGCAGCGATGCCGCGGAGGAGTTCACGATGTTCGTCGAGTGGATGCGGACCTGCTTTGCCCGAGATGGCCGCAAGGCCGCCGGGATGGCCGACCGGTTCCACGACCTTGGCCGCGAGCAGCAGAAGGCTTTCCTCGCCTACGCGCTGCACATGATCCGGCAGTGCATCGTCGGCAATTACGGCGCCGAAAAGGCCGTCCGCCTGCGGGCTGCAGAACGGGCCTTCGCGGAGAAATTCGCCCCCTACATCCACCACGCCAACATCCTCGACATGCAGTCAGGATTGGAGCGCGCCGCACGGGAAGTGGCCGGAAACGTGTACGGCCGGACCGTCTTCCTCGATGTGAGCATGCGGATGATGGAACTTCTGCACCGGGCCAAGTAGAGGCCGCTGTGGCCTGCCTATCTTTCGAAAGGCACTCCGGAGCGTTCCGGAGGGAAACCGCGAGCAAGGGAAGATGGGCTGTGCATCATGCAGGAAAGGCGAGGACGGCAAGCCGATGGGCTGCCGGTCCAATGGGAATTGCGGCAACTGCGGTTGCGATGTGATGACCGTGTTCGATTGGCTGGAGGGGGTGCCGATCCCCGAAGGCCAGCGGCCGTTCGACATCGTGGAGATCCGGTTCAAGCGCAACCGCAAGGGCTACTTCCGCATCGGCCAGGGCCGCCGCGTCCAGACGGGCGATGTCGCCGTGGTGGATGCCAATCCCGGTGAAGACATGGGCATCGTGTCCCTGACCGGGGAGTTGGTCCGTGCCCAGATGAAGTCCAAGGGAGTCAAGGACACCCACGAGATCAAACGGGTCGTCCGCAAGGCGACCATGGAGGACATCACGACCTGGCAAGGCGCCCGGAACCGCGAGGAGGACACCCTGTCGGAAGCCCGGCGGATTGTGGCGGAGCACCGGCTCGAGATGAAGCTCGGCGATGTCGAATTCCAGGGGGACGGCAGCAAATGCACGTTCTATTACACGGCTGAGCAACGCGTGGATTTCCGCGAGCTGGTCCGTGCATTGGCCTCGGCCTTCAAGGTGCGCATCGAAATGCGGCAGATCGGCGCCCGCCAAGAGTCGGCCCGCCTGGGCGGCATCGGCATTTGCGGCCGGGAGCTGTGCTGCTCGACGTGGCTGACGGATTTCCGCAGCGTGTCGACGGGTGCGGCCCGCTACCAGCAATTGTCCCTCAACCCGCAGAAGCTGGCGGGCCAATGTGGCAAGCTCAAGTGCTGCCTCAATTTCGAGCTCGACCAGTACAAGGAGGCGGTGGCCCAGTTTCCCCCACCGAGCACGAAGCTGCACACGAGAAAAGGCAAGGCCGGCCACTTCAAGACCGACATTTTCGGCGGGAAGATGTGGTTCCAGTACTTCGATGAGCCGGGGGCTTCCCCTGTCCCCATCGAACTCGAGGACGTCCGCGAGATCATGGCCATGAACGAGCGCGGGGAGAAGCCCGACGATCTGACCGGATATGCCGTGCAGGTGGAGGCGGCTCCGGAGGACGCGCTGTTTGGCGATGTGGTCGGACAGGACGACCTGAACCGGTTCGACCGGCCCTCGGGTCGGCGCCGCAAGGGAGGCGGATCCCGCAGGAAGGGCGACCGTGGTCAGGGCGGAGGTCCGAAGGCCTCAGCCGGTGGCGCCAATCAAGCGGCCAAACCAGGCGCTTCGGGCGCTTCGGCGGAGGGGAATTCCGGGCGGCGGAGAAAGAAGCGCCGGAACCGAAAGGGCCCCGCCAAGTCATGAGATGGCACCGAGCCATCCGACGCCTTTTGTGGCCGGTCATGTTGGCGCTGGTCCTGATGGGCTGTGGGCCCGCACCCGTGTCGTCGGATGCCGTTGACCTCAATCCCGAAGGGTGGTCCGCCGCGGACACGGCGGTCATGGCGTTCTCCGTGGACAATCCAGACCACCGACACGACCTCCAATTCGGATTGCGTCACGGGGAAGAGTACCCCTTCTCAAACCTGTACCTCTTCGTTGAATTGGAGTATCCAAATGGCCGCACGCTGACCGATACGCTCGAGTGTCCGTTGGCCGCTGCGGATGGGCGATGGTACGGAGAGGGACGGCGCTGGATCGATCACCGCATCGGATACAAGCGCGGTGTGGCGTTCCCCCTCGAGGGCGACTACACCCTCCGGGTCGTGCACGCCATGCGACAGGATCCCCTGCCGGGCATAGCGGAATTGCGGTTTTCGCTGTTTGACGTCACGGCCCCCTGAACCCGGGCGCAAACGAGGCGCCCAACCCGTTGCACTGGACCGTTTGTCGTCTGGCGGGAGTCAGTCGCGGGCGGGAAGTGCCACCGGGTCGGCGTTGGACACGTCCCGGCCCGCATCCTCCCAGCCGTAGAATCCTCCGCGCAGGTTGTAGAGTTCTCGGAACCCGGCCTTCTTCATCTTGATCATCGCGTCCTCGCTGCGGCCACCGGCGGCACAGTACACGGCAATCGGCCGGTCCTTGGGCAGGGCGAAGGCCCGTTCCTCGAAGTCGTCTTCGAGGAAATCGAGGAAGGCCGCCCCCGGAATGTGGCCCTGTTCCCATTCCTGGTCCGTGCGGACGTCGATGAGCAGGAGGTCAGGACGGTCGGCCATGAGGGCCAACAGTTCGGCATCGCTGATGTCCCGGGCCACGGCGCTTCCGGGCTGTTGAGCCTCCGTGGCCGCATCAGCGGTTGGCTCCGTCTGGCAGGCGAAGGCGGTCAGGGCGAGGGCGAGAAGGCCAGTCAGGATCAAGCCAGGCCTGTGGAGGGGGGAATCGGGTCGACGCATGCAACGAAATTACCTCAGCCCTGTTTCTTCCTTGCGGAGGGCCCACCCATGGACCCTGCTTTGGAGCAGGCCCGTGGTCCGGAGTACCTTGCCTTCCCCTGCAGAGATCATGAAGCACAACCGATTCCGCCCTGTGTGGAGCTCCGCGCTCCTCGTTTTGTTCTTGGGTGTCGCCTCCACGGCTTCGGCCCAGGCACCGCTCCCCTGTGGTCAGGTGGAGGCCCAGGCCGCCTTCGACGCGGCCCATCCCGAGGAAGCCGAAACCCGGGCTGCCCGGGAGGCCGAGGTGCGGGCTTCGGCGTCCGAACTCCTCCAACGCGGCGGCGAGGACAACGAGCTCTACACCATTCCCGTGGTGTTCCATGTCATCCACGACAACGGCCCCGAGAACATCAGCAACGAACAGATTTTCGACGCGATGGAGGTCCTGAACCGGGACTTCCGCCTGATGAATTCGGACACCGCCCAAATCGTGGCCGGGTTCGTGGACATCGCTGCAGACGTCGACGTGGAATTCCGCCTCGCCAAGCGCGACCCGAGCGGGAACTGCCATTCGGGCATCAACCGCATCCAGAGCGATTTGACTTACGAGGGCACCAATGAGATGAAGCAGCTCATCAACTGGCCCCGGGAGAGCTACATGAACGTCTACGTGTGCGCCGAGGCCGCAGGGGCAGCCGGCTACACGAATTACCCCTCCGAGTGGGGCGCCAACACCGACGGCATCGTCCTCAAGCACGAGTACGTCGGCAGCATCGGAACCAGCAACCCCTACCGCAGCCGGACCCTCACCCACGAGTGCGGTCACTGGCTCAACCTGCCCCACACGTGGGGCAGCTCCAACAACCCCAACGAGGCGGACAACTGCCAGGTGGACGACGGCGTGGAGGACACCCCCCTGTGCCTAGGCAGCCCGGTCGGGTTCTGCGACCTCGAGCGGACCACATGCGGATCGCTGGACAACGTCCAGAACTACATGGAATACAGCTACTGCAGCCGGATGTACACCCTGGGCCAGCGCGCCCGGATGCGGGCGGCGTTGAACAGCAACGTGGCGGACCGCAACCAGCTCTGGACCCCGAACAACCTCGACCAGACCGGCGTGTTCGAGGAGGAGCTGCTGTGCAGCGCCGAGTTTGCGGTGGACCGCATCGAGGTCTGCATCGGCGAGGAGATTCAATTCACCGACCAGAGCTTCTTCGGCATCGAAAACTGGTCCTGGAACTTCGGGGACGGAACGGTGCTGGAGGGCAGCGTGGACAGCCTGCACCGCAATCCAATCCACCAATACGCCGAGGCCGGTGAGTTCGAGGTCTACCTGACGGTGTCCAACGGGGGCGGGTCCATCACCTCCTTGGACCCCGTGGTCATTACCGTGATGGACAATGGCATGCTCCCCGCCGCTTGGCAGGAGAGCTTCGAAGCCGGCGTCGGACCGTGGGCGGACGACCAATGGGACGTCCAGGCGCTGTCCGGCTACCCCTGGCAGATCCGGTCCACCACCGGGTATTCCGGAGCCCGTTCGCTGTACGTGCGGAACCGCAACAACGAGAGCGGAGACATCACCCGCATCACGAGTTCGACCTACAACGCGGAGGACATGGCGGCCGTGCTGATCGGCTACAAATACGCCTACAGCCACCGCACGACCGGTGAAACGGACGACCGCCTGAAGCTGCAGGTCAGCCGGGATTGCGGCGAGACGTGGAACACCCGTCAATTCCACCGCGGCTTGATTGACCTGGCCACGGCGCCGGACCACGGCGGCAATTTCTATCCCTCCGGACCCGAAGAGTGGGCCGGCCACATCGAGGAAGTGGACAACGCGCTCTACATGGTGCCCAACCTCCGCGTGCGGTTCGAGTTCGAGTCCAAGGGCGGCAACAACGTCTTCCTGGACGACATCAACGTGTACGGCGTGGATTCGCTGGGCAACGTGGTCGGTCTGGACCCGGTCATCGATGCCGTGCAGCCCACGCTGGTGGCCTTCCCGAACCCCAGTTGGGGCACCGTCACGGTGCAGGCCATGTGGGCGGGAGGCGATGCCCGGCTCCTTCTCCGGGATGCCACGGGCCGACTGGAGCGCGACATTCCCATGAACGGCATTCAGGGCCGGACCCTCCAGCTCGAAGGACTCACGCAGGGGGTGCACCTCCTGGAATTGCGGGCTGGCGACCGCCGCGAGGTCATCCGCCTCGTGGTCGCCGAGTGATGCACAGCACGGAGGGGAGGGTTGACTCCCGGCTCTCCGATGTCCCCACCGCCGGTTCCGTGTGCAATTTGGATTGAAGGAAGGAAGGCAAGTGGATGGACCGCGCTGGCGGTCAAAATCTGTGTGCAGGGGGAGCTTTGGATGAGGACATCGGGGAGACTGTTGGGATTGCCCCACAATCACCGACCGAGCACGGCCTCGCGGAGTGACGGATGTCACACCCGGACGGGCAATCCGTCATGATGCTCAATCTTCGGAGACCTCCTGCAACCAGGCGCGGTAGGCGCCGAAGAGCTTGGAACGGCTGACAAACCCCACGTATTGTCCGTTTTCGGTGACCGGCAGGTTCCAGGCCCCGGTCTTGTCGAACGTGCCCATGACCGCGTCCATGTGGGCGGTGAGGTCCAGGGTGGCCGGCGGCACGACCATCAGGTCGCGCACGAACAGGGTGTCGTAGCGGCTCCGGTCGAACATCACTCCCCGGATTTCCTCGAGCGGAACGATGCCCACCAGCTCTCCGCGGGGGCCGAGCACAGGGTGGATGTTGCGCCGGCTCCGGGCCACGACCTCCACGAGTTGACCGAGGGACATGCTGGACTGCACGGGGTCGAAGTCCCGCTCGATCTGGTCGGCGAGCTTCATCAAGGTGAGCACGGCCTTGTCCTTGTCGTGGGTGATCAACTCTCCGCGATCGGCGAGCTCCTGCGTGTAGATGCTGTTGGGGCGCATCCAGCGGGCGGTCTGGAAGGCGATGGAGCTCGTCAGCATCAGGGGAATGAACAGGTCATAACCGCCACTCGCCTCGGCGGCCAGGAAGATGGCGGTCAGGGGAGCCCGGAGGATGCCCGCCATCAGGCCCGCCATGCCGGCGAGCACGAAGTGCCCCCCGATGAGGTGCCAGCTCGGGAACAGGATGTCGGTGGCGAAGAGGAAAATGCCCCCGAGAAGGGCGCCGCTCACCAGGGCAGGGGCGAAGATGCCGCCGACCCCTCCAGCGCCGACCGTGAGCCCCGTCAGTGCGGGTTTGCAGGCCCACAGGATGGCCATCACGAGCAGCAAGCGGCTGGCCGTTCCGGGGATCATGTCCCCCCGGTCTTCCGGGTCGAGCCCGTCGAAGCGGCTGCGCAGCAGATCGTTGATCAGCTCGAACCCCTCGCCGTAGAGGGAAGGGAAGGCCACGAGAACCGCGCCGACGGCGGATCCGCCCACCAGGATGCGGGCGGCGGGACGTCGGAAGCGCTTGACGAGGTTGCCGGTGATGCGGTAGACCTCACTGAACCAGACGGAGGCGAGTCCGCAGAGCACGGCGAACGGGATGTACACCAGGACCGTTCCGTCCCAACCGGGCAAGGAGCGGCCGGCTTGCATGAGCTCTTCGGGATCGATGAACAGGGTGGCGGTGAGCAGGGCCGACAGGGAGGCAATGAGCAACGGCACCAGGCTCGCGGTCGTGAGGTCGATCATGATCACCTCGACGGCGAAGACGATGGCCGCCAGCGGCGCCTTGAACATGGCGGCGAGCGATGCGGTGGCCGCGCAGCCGATGAGCACGAGCCTGTGCCGGTAATCCAGCCGGAACCGCTCGGCCACCTCGGACGCGATGGCCGCACTGCCTTGGACGGCGGGGGCCTCCAGTCCGGCGCTGCCTCCGAAGCCGACGGTGAGCATCGCCGTCGTGGCCGGGCTCACCATGGACATCCGGGACAACCGGGCGCGCATGCGGGACAAGGCGTGAAGCGTGGCGGGAATGCCGGGGCCCGGATGCCGTCCCCCGAACCCCTTTCGGACCAGCAGATGGGTCAGGACCAGGCCGAGGATGGGCAGGAAGAAGAGCAATTGGCTGGAGTCCGCTTCTCCCGTGGATTCGGGGAGCGAACGAAGCCATCCGACCCCGTTCTTGAGCAGGACGGACAGCAAGCCGGCGAGCATTCCGATGCCCGCCGCCAGCAGGATCAAGGTGTTCGTGGGCCCAAGGCGCGCCCACAGTTCCTTCTGCAGGGCCTCGAATCGAGCAGCACGCCCTTCTGGCTTCTGCCCCTTGCCCGGCTTGTCCGCTTCGCCCATGCCCCTCTTGTCCGTCATCCACCCAACCGAATGCGGACACCGCAGACGAGGATGTCGTCCACCTGGTCTTCGCCCGCTTCGTTTCTCCATGCTTCCAGGCGCGTCCTCAACTCGGCTTCCTGCCGGTCCACGGGCAGGGAGGACAGCTCAGCGAGCATGCCGCGGAACCGCTTGCGCATGAATTTGCGCCCCTTCGGCCCGCCGAACTGGTCGGGGTATCCGTCGGATGCGCAATACACCATGTCGCCATCCTCCAGGGGCACGATCTGCGTATTGAACCTGAATTCGCCGGGCTCGAAGCTGGCAATGGCGCGCTTGTCGGGCTTGAGCTCGGTCACTTCGCCGTTGCGCACGAGATAGGCTGGGGAGTTGGCGCCGGCATATTCCATCTTCCGCTCCTCGAGGTTGATGGAAACCAATCCCAGGTCCATGCCATCGGGCACCTGGTTTTCCGCTTCAAGGCTGCTGTCCTCCCCCCGGTGGAGGACGTTTCGCGCCATTTCGTTCAACCGGTCGAGAATCTTGCCCGGCTGGGTGTACACCTTGCCGATGTGCTGGAGCGCATTGTGGCCGAGGAGGCTCATGAAGGCGCCGGGGACTCCGTGTCCCGTACAGTCGACAGCAGCCATCAACCGCCAGGCATCGAGTTTGTGGAACCACGGAAAATCCCCGCTGACACCGTCGCGCGGCATGTGCAGGACGAATTGGCGGTCAAACACACCGCGGCGGAGGGCATCGCTGGGGAGGATGGCGCCTTGAATGCGCTGGGCGTAGTCAATGCTGGAGGTGAGGTCCGTGTACAGCTTCCGGATTTCTTCGCCCTGGGCTTCGAGCTGGTCGGTCTGTCGCTTGAGCACCTCGGTGCGCTCTTCGACCTTGGCTTCCATCTCCCGTTCATAGCTGGCCAGATCGTTCCGCATGCCGATGAGGGTCTTGCCGAGGATGTCCTCCTCCGACAAGGGCGTGTATTCGGCGTCGAATTGACCCCGGCCCACGGCAGCGCTGAATTCCCGGGTCCGCTTCAAGCCGTCCGCCAACCGGTCCAGGGCTTCGGCCATCTCTCCGATCTCGTCCTTTCGGGCGGACATGGGGAAGGGGTGGTCCACGCCCCGGGCGAGGTACATCAACCGTGCGCGGACCTTCCGCAGCGGTCGGCGGATGGCGCGGGTCACGCCAGCCGCAATGCCAAGGCCGGCGAGCAGCACGAACAACGAAATCCACCGGACGAGGGCGTCCAATCGGCGGCCGCTGGATTCCACTTCGTCGTCGGTGATGCGGACAGCCTGTTCGAAGTGGGCCCCCAAGGCTTGGAGCCCGGCTTCGACGGAGTCGAGGCGGGAACTGAGGTCTTCGCCCGGGTCAAAGGGGTTGTCGAGGATTTCGTCGACGCGGACCATGGTGTCGAAGTCCGCATCGAAGTCCGCTTTCCGGGTGCCCGGCGGGACCAGACCCTGCAGGTGGTCGAGCAGGGCGTCCGTGGCCAGGTGGTGGCGGTAGAGCTGCTGGTGGAGCGCCTCCTGTTCGGGCGATTGGCTCCTGAGTTCGCCAAGTTTGGCGGCGAATCCAGCCTGGTGTTGGTCGAGGGACTGGTGCGCGTCCACATGGAGGTGGACCGGTTCGGGCAGCCTGGCCACGAGGAGGGAGTAGGCCCGCATGGCCTCAACGCTCTGCAGCAGCTTGGCCACATCCGCCTTGGCGATGTCGAGGGCAACAGCCTCGTCGAGCAGCCGCGATTGGGTCTTGGTGGTCCGGGCCGTGAGCACGAAGAACACGGCCAGCGCAGCGATGAACAGACCGAATCCAGCGAAAATCCGGGCACCGATGGAATGGAACCAGTTGCGCATGGTCAGCGGTCGCCCAGTTCGGTCAGGTGGGACTTGCACCATTCGATGCGGTCCTGGTTCAACAGGGCTTCCGACACCACCGCCAAAGCCTCATATCCCGAGGTTCGCTCCCCGTCCTCCGCGATGGCGTCTTCCAATCCTTGTGCGGCGAGGTTCCACAGCGCTGCCGCATCCTTGAGGGCAGAATCGACGGCGTCGAGGTCATCTTCTGACGCCTTGAATTGGCGCACGCCTTGGTTGTAGGTGTGAACCGCCAGATTGTACAGGGACCGATAGCGATCGGTTGGCTTGGCCGCTGCCCGTTCATAGCAGGACCGTCCCCATTGGAACCACGCTCCTGCGCCGGTGAGCTCCAGCGTCTCGGCTTGCGTGAAGGCGTACTCCGCGAGCATCTGGTCGAGCAGGACATCATCCGGCTCGGCATCCCAACGGGGGTCGAGGTGTTGGCGGATGTCGGTGTAGGCGCGCAAGTGCTGACGGGCCCGACCGGCCTCGCCGGGCTGGCTGGTCCTGACCGCATCCCGCGCATCTTCGAGGTGGGTTTCGGCGAGAAACTCGAGCAGGTCTGTCCGCTTGGACTCGAGGTCGCCCCGGCTTCCCCGCCGAGCACATTCCACAGCGGCTTCGGTGGCCTGGATGCGCGCAGCTGAGTCTGGATTGCGCCCATCCCGTCCCACGAAAAGCGACTTCTGGACGAACGCATGGACATACCACGTGACGGGGTCCTCGGATTCGGCCGTCCGCAAGGCCTGCATGAGGACGTCGTTGGCTTCCTCGTACCGATTCTCCTCGGCCAGCGAAACGGCCTGTCGGGTGAGCTCCCCCTGGCCAAGGCAGGCGGTGGCACTGAGGAAGGCACAGAGGCAGATCCAAGGAAGGAGGAAGGCGATCCTGCTCATGGACACAGTTTTTGCAGGAATGGAGCCGGCAGGGTCATGCCCTTGGATTGGAGTCCGTCGGCGTCTTGGACAATGCACAGCTGCGGCTCATCGCCCACTTTCCGTCGGCGCAGGATGAGGTCGAACCCTGCAATGTCTCCGCCGTCCGTGATGATGAGCGCGGTTTTGTTCCCCTTGCGGTTCCATCGGTTCACGGAGGACTGAATGCGGGCATTGGCCTCGCCATCAGCGGACGTCCCGCCCAGAAAGAGCACGGTGAAGTCACCCCGCTCCGATTCCAGCGATTCCGCATCGAGGGCTACGATGTCCACGGGCAGGCCGGCGATGGCCCGGCCGTCGAGCTTGGCGCCCAGGTTCTCGGCGAGATCCGGCCAGCCCACCACCGCAATCCGAAACGCCTCGCGGGAGGCCAGTTCAGGCCAGAACATCTCCCTGCCCAGCAGATAGAGGTACCGGCGGTATTGGATGGCCCAAATGGGCGAGCGGTCAATTTCCGGATCGTCGGCATCCAGGGAGGCCGGGAGAACATCTCGTCCCGCATGACGCTCCACCCAGCGCTCCTCCATGGAGGCCCGGGCCGGAAGCCAAGCGCCACCGATCAGGAAACAGCAAACGAAAAGACGCCACATGAAATGAACCGCTGCCTGCAAAATAGGCTTCTGGCGTGGGAATCAGGCGTCTGCCTCAGGTTCCAGCAACTCGAGGTCGCGGTCGAACAGGTACAGGCCGGCACTGTCGGAACCGATCATGGCCAGTTTGTCAAGGATGGTGCGGGCCAGCGCCTCTTCTTCAATCTGCTCGGAGACGTACCACTGCATGAAGTTGTGCGTGGTGTAGTCCTTCCTGGACAGACAGAGGTCCACCACTTCATTGATGCTCGCCGTGACCTTGGTCTCGTGCTCGAGCAACGTGGTGAACACGGCCTGCAGGCCGCTGAATTCTACTGTGGGCGCATCCAAAGAAGGAATGTGGGCGGTTCCGCCCCGCTCGTTGACGAATTTGATCAGCTTCAGCATGTGCTGACGCTCCTCGTCACTGTGGCGATACAGGAAAGCGGACGTGCCATTGAGGCCGTTCGTCTCTGCCCACGTGGCCATGCCCAGGTAGAAATGGGAAGACCGGGCTTCCATGGCAATCTGATCGTTGAGGGCCTGTTCAATCTGCTTGTCGATCATGTTTCAGAAATATTTGAAATGAAAGGATTCAATTGGATGTCAATGAAGTGCTGATTGGCAGTGAGTTGAAGGGTGTACTTCCCGTCCGTTTGTGTCGATGAAGGAGGGCTCGGTCAGTCAAAACTGCTGCGCAAATCGTGGATGACTTCGTACCATGGAAGGTCGTGTTTGTCGGTGATGGCCGCAAGACTTTCCTTCATGCGGTCCATGGGCAACAGGATTTTTTTGGCCCAATGGGCGAGCAGGGCGCGCTGGATGTGTTGGCCATCCCGAATGGCCGTGAATTGATCCTGACGGTGACCGAGGATGCGGAGACGCTCGGCAAGGCCGGCATGGCACAGGATGCGCAATTGTTCACTGATCCCCCCACGGCTGATGTTGGTGGCGGCGTACAACTCGTCCGCAGTCAGTGCGCCGGGATGAACGAGAAGCAAGGCGTGAATCCGTGCAGCGGATTTCGTGAATCCCCAGGGCTTGAGGATGTCCGGCCATTCCTGCATCAGAAAGCGGGCTGCCGCTGAGAGTTCCTCGAGGTCGTCTGCCATGCAACCGCAAGAAATTCAGAAAAAAATGAATTCACAAACGAGAGATGAGGCGTGCAGGGTCCACTATGTCAAGGGGTTGTGACTCACCCTTCACAATGTCACAAAGGCTTTCTGCCCATCGTGGGCCGATGAGGACACCCCGTGTTCCGAGACCGTTGAAGACGAACAGCCCCCTTTTCTGCGGCCAGGGCCCCACAGCGGGACGACGGTCCCTCGATACGGGCCTCAATCCGACGTCATGGCGAAGGATGTCCACAGAACCGGAAGCAGGAGCGGCTGTGCGCAGCGCGTCGATCAGGAAATTCGCCGTTTCGCCGGTGGGGTTGAGGTCCTTCCGGTTCCATTCGTAGCTCGCGCCCAGTCGCCATTGGTATGGGGCAACGGGCAGCGTCCACTTGCCGAAATTCAGGATGTGATCGGAAGGCAGCGGTAGGTGATCCGTGTCGGCAGTGTGCTGTACGGTCAGGATTTCTCCGCGATTGGCGCGGATGTCGATGCGTCCGTTTGGATCGTCTGCAGCTGCGGTTCCTCTGCAGTCGATGACGGCATCCCATCCTCCTTGCAGTGTGGAGTCGAGGTCGGCGTGGTTCCAGGAGGCAATCTTGAGGCGTCCCTGTTCGGTCAGCCTTTCTCGCCACGCGGCAATCAGGCGGGGTAGATTGAGCCATCCGCCACCTTGCACCACGCCGTAGCCATGGCCTGCGGAGGGCGGGGCGTCGGGAAATCGATGACGGATGTCGGGGTCGGACTGGACCGGCTCAATCCACGGCAGGCTCTCGGTCTTGCGGTTCCATTCCTCAGCGTACTCCGCGTTGGGGATGCGCTTGAGGATGGGCAGTGGATGAAGGAAGCGGTCCCCAAGCTGCATTTCGATGGCCGTGTAGGTGCGTCTCATGCTGGCGAGGTGCTCGGCAGCGTCCCAGACTTCGACGATGCGCCGGAAGGACATCGGATTGTACATGCCGGCTGCCACGGCGGAGGCGGAGGGTTGGCCGGAATCCACCACATGGCAGTCCCAGCCCCGTTCCAGGGCGGCATGGCTGGCGAGGGTGCCGGCCAATCCCTGACCGACCACGAGGACGCGCATGTCAGACGGCGGCGTGCAGGACGCCCAGGGCCTTGCCCACCTTTTCAAAGGCATTCAGGGCGCGGTCGAGGTGCTCGCGTGTGTGGGCGGCACTGAGTTGAACCCGGATGCGCGCCTGTCCCTTGGGGACCACAGGGTAGAAGAATCCGATCACGTAAATGCCCTCTTCGAGCAGGGCGTCGGCCATGACTTGGCTCAAGCGGGCGTCCCCGAGCATGACCGGAACGATGGCGCTTTCCCCGTCCTTGAAATCCAATCCAATCCGGCTGAGGCCTTCCTTGAAGTACCGGGTGTTGTCTTCGAGGCGGTCGCGGAGCTCGGTGGTTTCGTCGAGCATGCGGAATACCTCCAGGCTCGCGCCGACGATGCTCGGAGCCAGGGAGTTGCTGAACAGATAAGGGCGGCTGCGTTGGCGGAGCATCTCGATGATCTCGGCGCGGCCGGTGGTGAACCCGCCCATGGCGCCGCCCATGGCCTTGCCCAGCGTGCCCGTGATGATGTCGACACGGCCCAGCGCATCCCGCAGTTCGATGGACCCACGGCCGGTCTTGCCAATGAAGCCGGTGGCATGGCACTCGTCCACCATGACGAGGGCATCATACTGGTCGGCGAGGTCGCAGATGCGGCCAATCTGGGCGACGTAACCGTCCATCGAGAACACGCCGTCCGTGACGATCACCTTGAAGCGGTGTCCGGCCTCGCTGGCGGCCTGCAGCTGCTTCTCGAGATCCTCCATGTCATTGTTGGTGAACCGATAGCGGGCCGCCTTGCAGAGGCGCACCCCGTCGATGATGGAGGCGTGATTGAGCGCATCGGAAATGATGGCGTCCTCGGCGGTCAGCAGGGGCTCGAACACGCCGCCATTGGCGTCGAAAGCCGCCGCATACAGGATGGTGTCCTCGGTGTGGTGGAAGTCGGCAATGGCCTTTTCGAGGTTCTTGTGGATGTCCTGGGTGCCGCAGATGAACCGGACGGAACTCATGCCGAATCCGCGCTCGTCGATGGCGCGCTTGGCGGCGTCCACCACCCGAGGGTGGGAGCTCAGGCCCAGGTAGTTGTTGGCGCAGAAATTGAGCACTTCGCTGCCGTCTTCCAAACGGATGACTGCGTCCTGAACCGACGTGATCACGCGCTCTTTCTTGAAGAGGCCATCCCGTTCGATGGCGTCGAGCTCCTCGCGGAGGTGGGCTTTCATTGAACCGTACATGCCGGCGAAGATAGCCGCGTCCCGCCTCAGCTTTTCGGCTCGTCGAGGCGGGCGATTTCGTAGAGCACCACGCGCTTGTCCGCCTCGGACCGGACGCGTTCAATCAGGTTTCGGCCGAAGCGGGCCTGCGCCTCCGCATTCACCAACTGGATGTAGCGGCTTCTTCTGGAACGGCGGGTCTCCGGCGAGTCCACGCCCTCCAGGCCGATGATGCGGTCAAAGTCGTCGGACGCCATGCGCCGGCCGCAATGGGCGAGCATGACTTCGGTCTCCTTGGACAAGGCCACCGGCGCCATGCCGTCTTCTGTCTGTTCTACGGGGATGAACCGTGTCCGGCTGCGGTTGGACAGCCGGTCGAAGAGCAAGACCGTGAACGCACCGAACATGACGAAGGCCATGGTCCAGCCCCAGCCGTCCTGGACCGGTTCCTTGTCGCCTGTGGTGTTGGGCGGGTTGGCGGGCAGAATGAGCGGAGACCACGATGCCCCTGAGACGAGCGCATCGAGGTCCTCCACTTCGGTGGTGCGGCCGTTGTTCATGCTCTTGTACAGCGTGTTGCCCCTCCACGCCGTCCAACTTCTCTCCGGCACCCCTTGGGTGTGCGCTTCCATCTGGCTGGCCAGGCCGGATGGGATGTTGACGAACGACAGGTCGGATTTCCGGATCACGGTCATGCTCGAACCTTTCCGGTAGGTGAAATAGTCTTTCAGATCAAACACCCTGAGGAGCGGGCTGACTTCTCCGATGATGGGGTTGACCGACCCCTTCCATTCGAATTCACTCGAGCCGGGCGGAAGCAGATAGGCGGGTATCACGTCGGGGTTCGTCATGGTCTCGCTGACGGGCGCGAGGAACAGGGAGCCGTCCTCTGTGGGGAGGATGGCCGACACCTCAATGCCGGGTGGTGGAGGCGCCGTGTCGTGTCGCTCCATTTGTTTCGTCTCCCGAGAGTGGTAGAGGCGTTGGCCATGACGCATCCAGTTGGCGTGGCCATTTTGGAAGTAGAGGATCCCGTCTCTCCAATGGTGGCAGGAATAGTGGGTGTGCCCATTGACGATGCTCTGGCTGGAGTTCGTCCGTCCCCGGTCGTAACTGATGTACCGGCAGTCCCCGAGGATGAACAAGGCCTCTTCTCCGGAGGGCGCTCGCGAGAAGGCAATGGTCTTGAAATAGTTTGCCGTTCGGGGGGACTGCGTGTAGATGAAGAAGCCGTCGAATTCTTCCTGGAACAGGGAGTCGAGCAGACCGGGCATGATCCATTGGATGGGTTCCCCCGGGTACCACCAGCGCGGATTGTCGATGTGTTTCAACGAATCCAGGGCCGTCCGCCGCTCTTGCCCCGGTTCACTGGAATGCCCGGCGAAGGCGAGGCCCGCGACCATCAGGATGAGGAGGGAAATTCGTTTCAACACAATCAGACTCTCCGGCAATATCGCAATTCTGCGAACTCCCCGTCGCCGTCGAGATGCTCGCTAACTTCGCCCCGATGAGCGCAAAACCTGCCCGAACACTGGTCACATCGGCCTTGCCCTACGCCAATGGCCCCATTCACATCGGCCACATTGCCGGGGCGTACCTCCCTGCCGATGTGTACGTGCGCTACTTGCGTTTGCGCAAGGAGGACGTCGTCTGGGTCTGTGGCTCCGATGAGCACGGCGCGGCCATCACGCTGCGGGCCCGGAAGGAGGGCACCACACCGCGGGCCATCGTGGACCGGTATCACGAGGAGATGCAGGAGGCCTTTCACGGGCTCGACATCGCATTTGACCACTACGACCGCACGTCGAGTGCGGAGCATCACCGTTTCGCACAGGAGTACTTCCTGACCCTCCTGGAGAAGGGGGCGTTCACCGAGGAGACGCGCAAGCAGTTCTTCGATCCGGTGGAGAAGCAATTTCTTGCCGACCGCTACGTCCAGGGCACCTGTCCCAAGTGCGGTCACGACAAGGCGTACGGAGACCAGTGCGAGAAGTGCGGCTCCGCGCTGTCGCCCGAAGAGCTCATCGACCCCATGAGCACATTGAGCGGCGCCACGCCGGAATGGAAGGAAACCACCCTTTGGTACCTGCCCATGGACCGCCACGAGGAGTGGCTGCGGGAGTATCTCGAACGCGGGGAGCTGGACGGCCAGGCCCACCACGATCCCAAGGCGTGGAAGGCCCACGTCATCGGGCAATGCAAGAGTTGGGTCGATGGCGGCTTACAGAGCCGGGCCATGACCCGCGACCTCGATTGGGGCGTGCCCGTGCCGGTGGAGGGCGCGGACGGCAAGGTGCTCTACGTGTGGCTCGATGCACCGCTGGGCTACATCACGGCCACAAGGAATTGGGCCGAGAAGCAGGGCGTGGATTGGGAGCCCTACTGGAAGAATGCAGACACGCGGCTGGTGCACTTCATCGGCAAGGACAACATCGTGTTCCATTGCATCATTTTCCCCATCCTGCTCAAGGAGCACGGAGGATATCTGTTGCCACACAACGTACCGGCCAACGAGTTCATGAACCTGGAGGGGGACAAGATTTCGACCTCGCGGAACTGGGCGGTCTGGGCCAAGGAGTATGTCGAGGATTTCCCCGGGCGGAGTGACGAGATGCGGTACGTCCTCGCCTCCATCATGCCCGAGCAGAAGGACGCCGAATTCACCTGGGAGGATTTCCAGTCCCGGGTCAACAACGAGCTCGCCGATGTGCTCGGCAACTTCGTGAACCGCGTCATCGTGTTGACCGGCAAGTACTTCGATGGAAAGGTGCCGGCGGCGAGTGGCGAATGGACGGAGATCGATCAGGCCTTGCGTGATCTCATGGCGTCTACCCCGGGCTCCGTGGGGGACTGCATCGAACGCTACCGTTTCCGGGATGCGTTGCAACACGCCATGGGCCTTGTCCGAGCGGGCAACAAATACCTGACCGAGGAGGAGCCGTGGAAGGTCATCAAATCCGATGAGCAGCGCACGGCAGACATCCTCAACCTGGCCCTGCAGGTCACGGCCAACGCGGCCATCGTCCTCGCGCCCTTCCTGCCGCGCACCGCCGAGAAGCTGTCGGACGCTTTGGGCACGGCGTCCCTGCCGTGGGATGCGGCCGGTGGCGATCTTGTGCCGACCGGACAGCCACTCGGGGCCCTGCCCATCCTGTTTGAGAAGGTGACCGACGAGCAAGTCGATGCGCAGCGCGACAAAATGGGGCCGGACCCAGCCGAAGCCGGCCTGCGCGATGTGGAACCCGAAAAGCCCGGGACCACCTTTGACGACTTTCAGGCCATGGACCTCCGCGTTGCAGAAGTGGTGGCGGCGGAGAAGGTCAAGGGGGCGGACAAGCTGCTGCAGTTGACGGTCCGCACAGGCTATGACGAGCGCACCGTGGTGAGCGGAATCGCCGAGCATTTCTCTCCGGAAGAGGTCGTCGGTCGGAAAGTGACCTTGCTCGCGAATCTGGCCCCGCGCAAGATCCGCGGGGTGGTCTCCCAAGGCATGGTCCTCATGGCGTCCACGGAAGACGGCGGGCTGCGCTTCGTCACCCCGGAAGAGGGTGCCGAGCCAGGCGACGTCATTCGGTGATCCAGACCTTTTTGACTGCGCCGTTGGGGCTTCTGTGAATCAGGATTTGCCCGGGCACGGCCGTGGACGGTCGGCCGAGCAGGTCGAAGTACCCGGTCGCGACGTCCGGTCGGTCG
This sequence comes from Flavobacteriales bacterium, assembly GCA_049610565.1. Classification (GTDB taxonomy): domain Bacteria; phylum Bacteroidota; class Bacteroidia; order Flavobacteriales_D; family Sanyastnellaceae; genus UBA8752. The sequence goes on from JBMYZR010000010.1 coordinate 28,971, forward strand.
GTGCCCTCGAGCGGGACGTCGGCCGTGAGGTTGAGCTCCGTCCAGGTCCATTCGCAGACCAGATCGGCTCCACCCGCCATCCACCCCTCGAAGAGGCGCAGTGTCCAAGGAAAGGGAGGGGGTGACCCCTGCAGGTCGACCCCGGGTTCGAGGTCGAGAAACCGTTCCTCGGAATAGACGCCACCGCCGCCTCCGAATCCGTAGGCGTTGGGCGCTGTCAGGGGAGTCTCGGCGGCGATGAGGTGGCCTTCCGCATCGCTCAAGGCAAACCCGCAATAGCTGACCCACACCTCCGAATCGAAGACCACGTCAACCTGAATGGTCACATGATCCACCCCGCTCGGCCACGTTCCCATGGAGACCGGCGTCACGACAATCGAGTCACACACGGGGTAATCCAACGTGTCCCCCACGCAACCGGCCGCCTGGCAGGCGGCCAACGTCTGAAACGGCACGACGCCGTCACATCCGCCCCAGATGAACTCGGCACAGGTCTGCGTGACCGGATCGAAATGCCAAGCGGGGATGTAGGCTTCGCACGGTCCGGGGTCGGGCACGAGCAGGCAGGGGTCACCCTGTGACGCTCCACCCAAAGCGCTGCAGAGCAACGCGTGCAGGAGGAACCGGCGCATCATTTGCGGAACCGTCCAGTCTTCTGGAGGTATTCGGCAATCTGGATGGCGTTCGTGGCCGCGCCCTTTCGAAGGTTGTCCGACACGACCCACATGTGCAGGCCTTGCTCGTGGGAGATGTCCCGGCGGATGCGGCCGACGAAGACCTCGTCCTTGCCTTCGGCATGGAGGGGCATCGGGTACTGGTTGGCCATGGGGTCGTCCTGGATGATGAGCCCGGGCATCAGCTGAAGGGCTTCGCGGACATCCGGCACGCTGAAGGGCCGCTCCAATTCGAGGTACACACTCTCACTGTGTCCGCCCACCACCGGGACGCGAACGGCGGTCGCGCTCACCTCCACCTGCGCATCGTCCAGGATCTTCTTGGTCTCGTGGTGGAGCTTCATCTCCTCCCGGGTGAAGTCGTTTTCCAGGAACACGTCGCAATGCGGCAAGCAGTTGCCGTCAATCGGGTGCGGGTAAATGCGGTTGGCGTCGTTCCCGTTCCGCTCTTCGGTCAATTGGGCAATGCCGGCCTGTCCGGTGCCCGTCACGCTCTGGTAGGTGCTGACGATGGCCCGGCGGATCAGGAAGCGGTCGTGAAGCGGCTTGAGGGCCATCACGAGTTGGATGGTCGAGCAGTTGGGGTTGGCGATCAGCAGGTCCTTGTCGGTGATGCTGTCGGCATTGACCTCCGGCACCACGAGCGGCACCTCGGGGTCCATTCTCCATGCGGAGGAATTGTCCACCACCGAACATCCGATGTCGGTGAACGCCCGCGCCCATTGCCGGCTGATGTCGCCTCCTGCGCTGAACAGGGCGAGGTCGGGCTTCTGCTCGATGGCCTCCTCGATGGTCATGACCTCGATGGCCTCTCCCTTGAAGTCCACGGTCTTTCCCTTGGATCTTGCGCTGGCCACGGGGAGCAGGCGCTTGATGGGAAACTTCCGGGCAATCAAGCCTTCGATGATGGTCCGTCCCACCAATCCGGTGGCGCCGACAACGGCCAGGGTCCTTCCGTGCGTGGATGCCATGGTGTGCTCTGTTTGCAGTTCGTGAACGGCCCCAATCCCTTTGTGGGCGAAGGATTCCGCTGTTGCAAAGGTACGAGGTTGGGCGCATGCATGTCCATCTTGTCGTTTCGAGGTCCATGGCGGTTTTGTCCCTGACACTCTGCATGCTGCACCCTTTCGGTGTGCAGGCGCAGTCCGGTGCTCAGGCCACATGGGTGATTTCGTCGCTTCATCCTGACCCGACCCCTGCCTTGGGCGCACCCGATGCCGAATTCATCGCCTTGCATGCCGGGTCGGCGGACCCGTCCACCTTGGACACCCTCTCCACGGACGGACTGGTGTTGTCCTGGAACGGTCACGAACGGACGCTTCCGCCCGGATCGTGGCCGGCAGGCAGCACGGTCGTGGTGCACCGGGCGTCGGACAGCGTCGAGTTCAGCGGTTGGGCGGCGGACCGGATCGGGTTGTCGTCCTGGCCGGCCCTGGTCAACGGAGGAGCGCGGGTGGCGCTCTTCGACTCGGCCGGGGTCCTCCTCGATGCGGTCCTGTACGACGAGGCCGCCTTGTCCGGGGGAGGCCGCCCCCTCCTCAGGAAGGACCCCTCCGCCTGCGGGGCCATGGTCAATTTCCAACCCTGGTCAGCCCCGGCAGACCCGTTTGAGCCCTTGAATGAGCCCCTCGAGACCGGTCATGTGGCGTTGACTTCGGATGCGTTGAAAACCGAAGCAGAACGGGTCGAACGGCTGATCATCCGGGGGCCGGGCCGCCTCGAGTGGCGGCTGCCCGGGCCCGTGGACCCGCGGTCGATGCTGGAGGCCGAGTGGCGCATCGGGGGGGGGCGCGGGCCGGATCCGGTGTGGCCTTCGGATTCCGTGGTGTTGGCCACGTGGACCGAACGGGTGGCATCGGCTCCGGACGCCCCGTCCGGGCAGGGCATGCCGGTTCGGCTGGGTCCCTTGAAGGGCTGCGCTTCGGGCAGCCAACCCTTCCACTTGACGGGCCACTGGACCGTGCTGCCGTCCTTGGAGGATGTTCGGGTGGTGGGCCTGTTGGCCGACCCGTTGCCCGGAGACCCCTTCCAGCGCACTGAGTTTGTCCGTTTGTACAACGCGTCGGACCGAACCGTGGATGCCGGGGCCTGGCATTGGGGCAGTGCCCGACTAACCCGAAGGCGGCTCATGGCGCCTGGTGAAACGCACCGGTTCGAGGCGGGAGACTTTGAGGACTGGCCCGGGTTGGCCAACGCTGGGGGGACGATGCAGATCACCACGCCGGGAGGACATCCGGTGGCGTCGTTTTCGTGGTCCCCTTGTTCCCATTCGTTCGAGGAGTTCGATGGGCGCGGGATGCCCTTGGCCAGAGGTCCAGCAACCGGCAGCGACTGGCACACGGAAGGACACCCCTCCACCGAACGGTCACCCCACGTCATCGGATACGGGTGCCCCCGCGATTGGACCGGGCAGGTTCACAGCGTGGAGGTGTACCTGTCCTCACCGGCGGGTTTTCTCCGGGAGGTCGAGTGGTCCTGGATTGCGGCCAACGGGGAGGAAGTGCCCATGGTGGACGAGGCGGTGCCGGATGCGCCGAACGCCATTCGCCTGAGCCGCCCGGGCGGGGAGGCCATGGCCGCGGATTGGCCGATTCGCACCACGTTGATTGGACGGACCTCTCCTGTGGAGGGCGGGGCCGAGGCGCACCGAATGGAAGGGTGGACCGTGGAGGTGAGTTGTCCTCCCGTTCCCTTGCCGGATTCCGTGGAGTTGCGCGTTGCGGAGGCGTTGTGGGCAGCGGAGGACGGGGGCGGAGAGTTCGTGGAGGTCGAGAACCGCAGTCCATTTCCCGTCGACCTGCGCGGCGTGCAGGCCACCAAGGAGGTGCACCCTCTCCCCTCGGATTGGGACGAATGGGTGGAGGGAAACCGCTCTCTGGTGCTCCAGGCAGGCGACGTGATGGCGTTTGGCCGGTGTCCGCGGTGGTATCGCATGGCGCATGGCGGTTCTGGGCCTGCGTGTTGGCCCGTTGGGGCATGGTCGGCCTTGCCCGACGAGGAGGGCCAACTCTCCCTTCGCCTGCCCTCGCAGGGCCCCGAAGTGTTGGATTCGGTCTCGTGGCACGGCGGCATGCAGGGCCCGTGGTGGTGGAAGGAGACCGGGTGGTCCTGGCGCAGGCTGGGACCCGGGCCTCAGGAATGGACGCCGTCGTCCGATGGCGGATCGCCGGGCCGGATCAATCGATGGGAGCCCGTGGACTGCGCGGGCCACGATGCACCCCTGTCCGTGGTGGTCGGACAGGATGGCGTGCCCGCCTTGCGGTGGCGGTTTCCCTCAGCGGGTCACGGCGCGTTGCTGCGCATGGTCCGGTGGCCGGAGGGAACCATCGTGCACAGCCAGAGCTTCGACCTGCAGGAGCAGGAAGGCGAATGGACGTGGGACGGCAAGGACGCACAGGGCGTTCCCGCTCCACCGGGCGGGTTGATCTGGGATGTTCGGTGGTGGGGCAGGACGTGTCGGGGACGCTGGCGCGAGCGGGTTCGTGTTCCCGGTGGAGGGTGAACCCCAGCCCGCCGAGACTGCGCCGTGATGCACGACCTTGCAGCGATGTTCGAAGGGACCCTGCGCACGGGATACGATTTGCCAGGCAGCTGGTGGGCGGCGTGGTTTCTGCTGGCCTTGGCGTTTGGGGTGCTCCAACGGGTTCAACCGAACCACAAACGCTGGATGCAGTGGGCGTGGACGGATCCGAGGCTCATGATGTCGGAACTGGTGGACCACCGGATGCAGGTCTCGTGGGTGGTCGCGAATCTCCTGGCGGGGGCGGCGTTGTCCTTGTCCCTGGCCGGTCTCTTCTCCCTGTCCGTGAACGCGGAGCCAACCTGGCCCCTGATCAACCGGCTCTTCCTGGGCTGGAACGCGCTCATCGCCCTGCGTTGGATGGTGTCCCGCCTGTGGGGCATCCATGCGGGGGACAATGCGCGCGCCGAGGCCTTTTTCTTGCATCACCGAATCCTGATGGAATCGGCTGCCTGGTGGGTGGCCCCCATTGGATTCGTCTGCTCCGCCTGGGGCCCGGAAGCGAGTCGGGCCGGGGTCTGGTGCGCGGCGGCGGTCTGGGTGTTCGGCTGGGCCATCCGCCAAAGTCGGGGGTTGAGTCTGAATCCCCAATTCACCAAACAGCCCCTGCTTGGGATTCTGTACCTTTGCGGCCTCGAAATCCTCCCGGTTGCGGTCCTTTTCCGCACTTGGCAGGGGTAAGCACATGGGCAAGAAGGTCAAGACCATCCTCATTTCGCAACCCAAACCTTCGACGGAGCGTTCGCCGTATTTCGATTTGGCGGCCAAGCACAAGTTGAAGATTGATTTCCGCAGCTTCATCCATGTCGAGGGTGTGGATGGGCAGACGTTCCGTCAAGAACGGATCGATCTCGCCGAGCACGGCAGCGTCATTTTCACCTCTCGCAACGCGGTGGATCACTACTTCCGCATGGCGGGCGAGCTGCGCTACGAGGTTCCGGATTCCACCAAGTATTTCTGCATCAGCGAGTCCACGGCTCACTATCTCCAGAAGTACATCGTCTACCGCAAGCGGAAAATCTTCCACGGCCAGTTGCGCTTCACGGAGCTCATTGACTCCATCAAGAAGCACAAGAAGGAGAAGTTCCTCCTGCCGTGTGCCGACATCCTCAAGCCGAGCATCCCGGCGCTGCTCGAGGAGAACAACATCGACTTCACCAAGGCGGTGATGTACAACACGGTCTGCAGCGACCTGTCCGACCTGTCCGACGTGAAGTACGACATGCTCGTGTTCTTCTCGCCGTCCGGCATTGAAAGCCTGTTCAAGAACTTCCCCGACTTCGTTCAGGGGGAAACGAAGATTGCCGTGTTCGGTCCCACCACCCGCAAGGCGGCGGAGGGCCATGACCTGCGGATCGACGTGGGCGCCCCGAACCCGAAGGCGCCGTCGATGAGCATGGCCATTGAGAACCACATACTCGGCAAGGACTGAACGCCGAGGACGCCGTGAACCTCCATCCTGACCGCAGTCAGGGTCGGGAGCGCAGCCTGAAGCGCAAGGTGGTCATGGACCGCGTGTTCGCGGCGGGCCACACGGCCAAATCCTTCCCCCTGATTTCCCGTTTTGGCCAGGTGGCCAAGGACGGTCCCGCCCCGACGCGTGTGGCGTTCACCGTGTCGAAGAAGCGGTTCCGGCGGGCGGTCGACCGCAACCGCATCAAGCGCCTGATGCGCGAGAGCTGGCGGAACCTGCGGTCGCCCTTCGAGGAATTGGTGTCCGACCACGAGCAGTGTGCCGTGGTGCTCATCTTTGTGGGCAAGGACATTCCCAGCCAGGAGGCAATGGACAAGGCCATGTCCCGTTTGCTCCCCAGAATGAAGGACGCCCTGACCGAAGCCACATGACCCGACACCGCACCTCCCGCGCCGCCACCCTCATCGTTGTCGTCAGCTTGGCCTTCTTGGGCCTCCGGGCGGCGATTCCGTCCGGCACCTATTTCGAGGTGACCAAACACCTCGAGATCCTCACCTCCGTCTTCCGCGGTGTGCACGAATTCTACGTGGAGGAGCCCGAGCCGGGCACCCTGATGCGCGTGGCCATCGATGCCATGCTCGACGAACTGGACCCCTACACGGTGTATTACCCCGAATCCCGCATCGAAGACATCCGGTTCATGAACACCGGGGAGTATGGCGGAATCGGCGCTCTCGTCCAGCCGATCGATGGCGAGATGACCATCGTGGAGGTGTACGAAGGATACCCGGCCCATGAGGCGGGCATGAAGCCCGGTGACATCGTCCGCGAAGTGGATGGCCGGACAGTGGAGGCGGACATGGACTCCGAGGCCGTCTCGGACCTGCTTCAGGGAGAATCGGGGAGTGCAGTGATGGTGGGCATTGACCGGCCCTACGGCGGAGGGCGAATCGAATTCGAGGTGGAGCGGACCAAGGTGCGCATCCCCGCCGTGACGTATTCGGGCATGCTCGACGACCGCACCGGATACATCTACCTGTCCAAATTCACCCGCGGCTCTGCGGGAGAGGTGCGCAAGGCCTTGATGGCCCTCCGCGACTCGGCCGGCATGGAGCAGCTCGTCCTCGATCTGCGGGGCAACGGCGGTGGCCTGCTCAACGAAAGCGTCAGCATTGTCAACCTCTTCGTTCCGAAGGGCACGGAAATCGTCTCCACGAAGGGCAAGAGCGAAAAGTGGAACAAGTCCTACGTGGCGCTCGGCCGCCCGACCGCGCTGGACATGCCGCTGGTCGTGCTCATCGACGGCCAGTCGGCCAGCGCTTCGGAGATCGTCAGCGGCACCCTGCAGGACCTCGACCGCGCCGTCATCGTGGGCATGGAGAGCTTTGGAAAGGGCCTGGTCCAGCAGACGAAGGACATGGCGTTCAACACCCGGCTCAAGGTGACCGTGGCCAAGTACTACACGGCGAGCGGGCGGTGCATCCAGCGCCTCGATTACGGAGGCCAGCGCGATGCGCAGGGCAAGGCGCAGGCCGTGTCGGACTCCCTGCTCCGGACGTTCCAGACTGTTGGGGGGCGGCCCGTCATCGAGGGGCGCGGCATCCAGCCCGACATCGAAGTCGAGACGCCGTTCATGTCGACGCTGTTGGAGCGCCTGCTCGACGACCATGCGGTGTTCGGTTATGCGACGGCCGTGGCATCCCGCCTCGACAGCACGGACGTGCCCGACCCCGTCTCCTTCGCTTTGGCCCCCGACGATTGGGCGGGATTCGAGTCCCACCTCCAGGAGAAGGGCTTCACCTACACCACGGAGAGCATGGCGGTGCTCGAGGACCTCAAGGAGGTCGTCGGCATCGAGCAGTACGAGGGCGTGTCCGCCGGTCCCATGGGACTTCTGGAAGCGGCCCTCGAGCCCAACCTCAGCCGCGACCTCACGCTGTTCGAGCCCGAAATCCGGCAGGCCCTCGAGGAGGAGGTCGTTCTCCGGTTCCACCTCGCTGCCGGGATGGTGGAGCGCAGCCTGTCCGAAGATCCGACCGTTGACCGCGCCCTCGCGGTGTTCGGAGACGAGATGACGACCCTCCTCGGCGAGGGCAACACCACGGCCCCGGAATCCATCGACAAGCGCTGATGTCCTCGGAGCGGGCTCGGGAATCCAGGTGGACCGCGGCATGGTGCGCGGTGGCTCTGGCCTTTCCCTGGTCCAACGCCTTCATGAGCGTGGCGGCAGGCTGCCTGGGTCTGGCGGCCATCCTCGACCTCGTGAAACCGGTCCGGCGAACGGCCGCGACGGGAGATGCCCGCACCTCGGGACTTGCCCTGGCCGGACTGGTCCTGTTGTCCGGGCTGTCCTCCCTGTGGAGTGAGGATGCGGCCCTGGCGTGGAACGACGTGCGCATCAAGCTGCCCTTGTTGGTGGGCGGACTGGTCCTGCTCGCTGCGCGGGGGGGCGCCATTCTTTCTGAAGGGTCGGTCCGCAGGGTCGTCCACTGTGCGGCGTTCAGCGCGGCCCTGGCCACTGCGGCCCTCATCGTGCTCGACCTGGCCAATGGAGCGCCGTTTGGTGGCCGTCCTTCGTCGGTCTTCATTTCCCACATCCGGCTGGGCCTCTGGTGGGCGGTTCTGCTGCCGTGGGCCGTGCGGTGGTTGCCGAGGTCGATGGCGTGGCTGTTCGTGGGCCTGGCGTTTGTGACCTGGTTCTGGACGGAGAGCCTGAGCGGAATGCTGTGCGGACTGCTCACCGCCGTGTGGTGGGTGCCGGCGCTCTTCTCCGATGCAAAGGCAACGTGGCCGGGTGGTGGGTCTGCGGCCCTTCGAGTGGGGGCGACCGGTGCCGGATTGGTGCTGGCGGCGCTCGCCTTGCGGTCCGCGTTGCCGGATGCCTATCCGGATGCGGCGGCCTTGCCGGTGTCGAGTGCCGAGGGCAATGCATATGTCCACAAGCTCGACCGGAGGGTCACGGAAAACGGGCATTTCGTGTGGACTGAAATCGCGTGGGGCGAGTTGGCCGAATCGTGGAAGGACCGCCACGCCTTGCCGTTTGACCAGGTCCAAGCCCGGCTCATCCGCTTCCTGGCATCGAAGGGGTTGTCCAAGGACCGCAGTGGCGTCCAGTCCCTGTCTCAGGAGGAGATCGACGCGATTGCAGGAGGCGCCACATCGGTCGTCGAATGGAACGGATTGGGCTGGAGCCGCCGGTGGAACCGGATGAAGTTCAATTGGGGCCAATGGCTGGACGGCATGCGCACCAGTGACGCGAGCATCCTGGCACGCTCCGTCTACCAGCAAACCGCCATGGATGCGGTGGCCAGGATGCCGTGGCCAGCACACCTGCTCGGCGTGGGGTCCGGAGGGAGCCGGGCCCTGATGAGCAGCGCTTACGCGGACTGTCAACCCCGATGGCCGGAGGACATGCGCCGCCGCCCGCACAACCAGTGGCTCAGCTTGTGGATCCAGCTTGGGTTGGTCGGGTGTGCGTTGCTGATCCTCGCCTGTCGGTCTGCCTTCCGGCGCCCGTGGGGGACAGCCGGGGTGGTCATCCTGCTGTCGTCCTTCCTCTTTGAGGACACCCTCGAAACGCAGGCCGGGGTGACGTTGGCCGTCTGGGTCCTCTCGCTTCCCGCTTTCATCCGGGCCGACCGGAAGCATTGAGGGCCTGGAGTCCTGCCTTCATCACGTCGTCCACAGACAAGTCCAGGGTGCCGTCCTCGTGATGGACATCGGTGACGCAGAGGCTGACCCGAGGGCCGATCGGCGCCCATCGGTCGGGCCATGCAGGGGCGTTGGAGCCATACAGTCCGAGGCACGGTGTCCCAAGGGCGGCGGCCGTGTGCAGTGGTCCGGTGCTGGAGGCCACGACCAAAGCGGCGCGCGATTGCAGGGCCATCAATTGCGTCAGGTCCAATTGACCGGAGAGCTCCGTGATGCGGGGGTGATCGGGCAGATGGGGCGCAAACTGCTCCTTCTCGGAGGCCGTCCCGGTGATGCAGACCGGGTGACCGGCCTCGGCGAAGCGCATCGCCAGCTGGGCAAAATGGGCGGCCGGCCAATTCCCCGCGCTGCCGTGTGACCCGGGGTGGAGAAGAATGGGCGGCTGCCCGAGGGCCTCGAGGATGTCCTGGACCACCTCGTCCAATTGCGGAGCCATCAGGCTCTTCCGGACCCGGAAGTCCCGGTCCCCATCGATGCCGAGCGGAAGAAGAAGCCGGAGGCCGTGCCAGGCTTCATGTCCGCCCGACGCTTTCCGGCTGTCCCAGCACCGGTGGGTGGCGTGTCGCACGCTGGCCCATCGCCGGGCGGTGGCCATCCGGATGGGAATCCCGGCCGCTGCGGCGGCGCGCATCACGGAGGGCTCGGGAAAAGCGTGGACGACAGCGTCGTATCCGCCTGCGCGGAGAAGGTCAACAGCGGCGGGCTTGCCGGCCGATTCGGGTGACCATTCGACCACACGGTCCACGCCGATGGCCTGGTGCGCAATGGGACTCGCATAGCGCCGCACCAGCACGTCCACCTGAACGCCGGGGAACTGGGCCTTGAGCGCGTGGACGAGGGGAAGCGTGACCACGAGATCCCCGAGTGCATCCGTCCGGGCGATGAGCACCCTCGACGGTGCAGGCGGGCCACCGCGTTGCATCAGCCGGAGGCGGGCGTGCTTCCGCCAGGTGGCCCAGGCACTCCTGCGCGCCACGGTCCAGCCGGTGGCGCCGTCCAGGAATCCCCGCTTCAGAATGAACGTCTTCAGCCACTGGGCACACACCTTCAGGCAGACGAGGAGGAGCGGCGTCTGGAGGCCGCGGTCGAATTGATCCTGGGCCCACACCTTGCCGAACCGTTCAATCTGCTCGAGGTGATGGGCGGCACTGGGGTAGCTGTGGTGTTCCACGTCGCCGGCGATGCGCACGATGGACACGGGGCCGTCAAAAACAGGCCGCTCGTGAATGGCGCCTTCCCAACGGGCCGCGCCCGCGGGCCAAAGGCGGATTTTCCGGTCCGGCCGCCAGCCACTGTGGTGCACCCACCGGTCGATGTAGCGCGTCAGGCGGTCAATTTCGCCGACCCGCCAGGCGCCATTGGACGTCCGGAGGGGGCCCGACACCACCTGGCGGATGGCGTCGGCGGATGCCGCGGTCAACGCTTCGTCGGCATCGAGGCTGAGAATCCAGTCTCCTGTTGCGGCCGCATTGGCCTGGTTCTTCGTGGCGGACCACCCGGCCCATTCACAATCGATGACCCGCGCTCCGCGGGCCTGCGCGATGTCCACGGTCCCGTCCACACTGCCCGAATCGAACACCACGACCTCGTCGGCCAGCCCTTCGACGGAATCCAGCAGGCGAGGCAGGTTGTGCGCCTCATCCCGCGTGATCACGACGACGCTGAGCCGGGGACGTTGGGAGGGGTCAATTGGATTCGGAGTGGGTTCCAATGCGTTCGTGTCTCCGCCCGGATTGGTGAGGAATGGTCACGCCGTGTTGAAAACATGGCGACCACCGGGCCTGTGGCGAAGGTAGTTTTGAGGTGCCATGCGCGTATTGATACTTGGATCCGGTGGACGGGAGCACGCCATCGGTTGGAAAATCTCCAGCAGTTCCCTGCTCGAGGGCCTGCATTTCGGACCCGGAAACGCGGGCACGTCGGCATTGGGCACCAATGTGGACCTCGACCCCATGGATTTCGCCGCCGTGGAGGCCCACGTGCGGGAGCACCGCATCGACATGGTCGTGGTCGGTCCGGAAGCCCCGCTGGCAGCGGGCATCGTGGACCACTTCGCCTCGGCCAAGGGGCTCGAGTCTGTCGCCGTCATCGGCCCCGGCAAGGAGGGCGCCCAACTGGAGAGCAGCAAGAAGTTCGCGAAGGAGTTCATGAAGCGCCACCGCATCCCCACGGCGAAGTTTGGCACCTTCGGCAAGGGGCAGACGCGCGATGCATTGGCCTTCCTCAAGTCCATGAAGGCACCCTATGTGGTCAAGGCCAGTGGCCTGGCGGCCGGCAAGGGCGTCATCGTGACGGAGGACCTCAAGGAAGCCGAGCAGGCCGTCCGGAGCATGCTCAAGGGCGAGGCGTTCGGTGCCGCCGGCAAGGAGGTCGTGATCGAGGAGTTCCTCAAGGGGGTGGAGGTGTCCATGTTCGCCGTGACCGACGGTGAGGCGTGGCGGCTCTTGCCCTCGGCCATGGACTACAAGCGCATCGGAGAGGGCAACACCGGCCCCAACACGGGTGGAATGGGGGCCATCAGTCCGGTTCCCCACGTGACCCCCGAGTTCATGGAGAAGGTCAAGAACCAGGTGGTCATCCCGACCATCCGGGGCATCCAACGCGATGGCATCGCGTACCGCGGCTTCCTCTTTTTCGGCCTGATGAAGGTGCAGGGTGATCCCTATGTCATCGAATACAACTGCCGCCTGGGCGATCCGGAGACACAGATCATCCTTCCCCTGCTTGAGACGGACCTGCTCCACCTGATGGACGGGTTGTCCAATGGCCTGCTGTCGGAGATCGACGTGGCGCTGAGCGGCAAGGCGGCGGCGACCATCACGCTCGCCAGTGGCGGTTATCCCGGCAGCTACTCAAAGGGCATTCCCATGGCCCTTCCCGCCAGTGCCGACATCACCGAGGACCAACTTTTGTTCCATGCCGGAACCCGGCAGGAGGGTGACGGCGTCGTGACGGCAGGAGGCCGCGTGCTGGCGTGCATCGGGTTTGACGCGGAACTGGAGAATGCCGTCAAGAAGGCCTACGCCCTCGCCGACAAGGTGGAGTTCGACGGCAAGACGCTGCGCACCGACATTGGGACGGTGGGCTGAGTCGCGAAAGGAAAAGGAAGCCGATCCGGCTCAGATGATGTCGCCGCTCTGGCGGGCCTGCGCCGTGTATTGGCGCTGCTTGCGGAGCCAGAAGGCGATGCCGCCGAGGACCAAGAGGATGACACCGAGGTTGAACGGGTTGCTCAACGGGACCAGAACGGTCTCGAAGGTCCACTCGACGAATTTGCCAACGGGGGTGATGAGGTCCTGCAAGTTCATGATCACGCTTTGCTGCTGCGAAAATAGGCACCTTTGGGCATGCTTCGGCTTCTGAGCTCCAATCAACCGGCTGCGTGGGTCATCGTGCCCCTGACGGCGGCCCTGCTGTGGGGCATTTCGGCCATGGGTGTCCGGGGCGAGATGCCCAGTGGAGGGGAGGCGCTGTCCTTTTTGGCCATCCTGGCCTCTGCCCGCATCCTGCACCTGTCCCACCTCGAATCCCGCATGCGGACCCGCCCCACCTCGATTCCCGGTTGGGCCTTCGTGCTGTGGAGCGTGCCCCTCATCGCCGGTTCGCCCGCGCGGTTGTGGTGGGCGGGCTTCTTCGTGTTGGCTGGCCTCAGGGAAGGGTTGCGGCTCGGCGAAGATGACGCGCGCCGGTCCCGCGCCCTGTTCTGGATGGGCATCCACCTGGGCATGGCGGGGGTCCTCTGGCCGGCCCTGTTGGTCTGGAGCGTGGTGGTCCCGGTCGGCTGCCTGATTCTCCGGTCTTTCCGTCCCGCTGAGACCCTGTCCCTTGTCCTGGGGCTGTCCGCATCGTGGGGGGTCTCGTGGACGTTGCCCTGGCTGTTGGATTCACCCCTGCCTGCCGCCTCGCCCGCCATCCTGATTCCGTGGCGCGAATGGACCGTCCTGCTTCTTTGGCTTCCGTTCGGGTGCACTGGGTGGTTGCTGAGACAACAGTCCTTGGCCCGGGCCACGGCGCGGCAACGGTCGGCGCGCCGCCTCACGCAATGGGTCGCCGGTGCCGGACTGCTTTTGGCGTTGTGGGGAACGCTGGGGTCCGCAGGCGCACAGGGCGCGACGCAGGTCCTCTTTGCAGGCGGTGTGTTTTGCGCGTGGACCGTGGGATGGTGCTGTCCACCCCGCTGGAAGGCCACCCCGTCCATCCCCTGGATTCTGCTGGCCTTGGCCGCCGCCGTGACCGTGTGGCCATGGTGGCTGGGCGCGTGAAACCTTGCCGCCAACCGGGCCGTATGCGCCCACATGAAGCACATCACCGCCCTCCTTCTCGTTGCGTTCATGTTCTCGGCCCACGCCCAGCCTTCGGCGGGCGACGCGGCCTCCGGTGAGGTGGTTGCCTCGGTCCAAAGCGGGCCGTGGTCCGATGCGTCCACCTGGGACTGCGGCTGCATTCCCGGGGCCTCCCACGACATCAGCATTGCAGATGGCCATTCGGTATGGGTGTTCGGGACCGACACGGTCCGGGCGGAATCCCTGGGCATTTCGGCCGGGGCCATCCTCGGGCTGCCGGAAGGCGCCCTGCTCGAAGTGAGCGAATCGTTGGCTTCCGCTGGCGAGGTCGAGGGAGACGGCCGCGTGGTGTTCGTGGGCGAGGGCCCCCACGTGTGCGGGCCAGCGGCGTTGACCCACCTCGATTGTGGAGCGGGTGATATGACCCTGGCCGGGTTGGTGACCGTCACGAAAACCTTTGATGTCGCCTCGGCCGATGTGCTGACCAGCGGCTTGTTGCGCCTCGACGGAGAAGCCGGCATCACCTCGGACGGAGGCACCATCTCCGGCGGTGTGACCCGCCGTTTCGATTGGACCAAGACGAGTCCGTACACCCACCAGATGGGCACGGGGATGAGCGGCATCACAGCCAGCGCCTTCCTCGATCAGCCCGGCGCGGTGTACGTCAAGCAGTGGGATGAGGCGGGCACGATGTACACCACGTTGGTGGGCACGGACGTCCTCGATGCCGGAGCGGGTTTCACGTGCTCCCTCCCTCCCGGAACCTACAGCTACCAGTTGCAGGGTGAAGCCGTCCTTGAAGCCGACGTTTCGGTCACGGCACAGGCCGCCAGCGCCTCCTGGCGGGGTTGGAACCTCCTGTCGAATCCCCTGACCGGCTACGTCGACATGACGGCCACGGAACAAGTGGGGCCAGGCACGATGGGGGCCATGTACCAGTGGGTGGACAGCCTGCAGACGTGGGTCGCCCAAGTGGGGGGAGTCGGACAATTCGGCCGTGCCGGCATTCTTGCACCGGGTGACGCCTTTTGGATCATTGCGGACACGGCGTTCAACTGGACGCTCGACGCAGAGGCCCTGGTGGACGAGGCCCAATGGACAAACCAGTCGGCCAGGCTGCCGGACGCTTTGCTCAGCCTTCAAATGGGCAATGGGTTGTCCGTGGAGCAATGCGCTGTGGCACTTGGCGGGGGCAACGCCGCGTACGATCGGACTGAAGACGCTGTGTTTTCCTCCTCGTTCCGTGGCCGGAACAACCTGGACCTCTACACCCAGACGGTCGACTCTGTGAGCGTGATGGTCAACCAGACGACGTCGGTCAGCCAGGTGATCCCGGTGTGGATCAAAGCCGGAATTGGCGAACTCATCACCCTCGAGGCCCCTCGCGTTCCTTCCAACCTGTGCCTCGTTCTGGAGGACGTGGAGACGGGGTGGACCGGCGGCATTGAGCCCGGATTCACCTATGAATTCTCTCCCACCAACGGGTCCGACCACCATCGGTTCAACCTCATCGTGGGCAACGACATGATGGCCGAGGCGACGAATGCGGCATGCGAGAGCGCTGCGGACGGGGCCATTGCCGTGACGGGCCCGGAGGGCTTGACGACCGGGTTTGCGCTGGTCGATGCCGAGGGCAACCCCGCCGGAACCTTCGAGGGCAGCGCCGATTCGGGAACGTTCACCGGCCTTCCGATGGGAACCTACACCGTGACGGCTCTGACCGACGGGTGTGCCGACATCCTCCGCACCGTGGAGGTGGGCGCCGGTGGGTCGGGCAATGCTCTGTTTGACATCGTGTCGATCCCCGATCACATCGGGTGCTATGACGACCACGGTGGGGTCAGCCTGGACATCGAGGGGGGGTACGCACCCTACACGGTGATGTGGGACCACGGCGTCGAGGGCACGTCCATCGAGGTGACCGAGGCCGGGGTGTTCAGCGCCGTGATCACCGACGCGGCCGGGTGCGCCGACAGCACGTCCGTGGAGGTCCTCGCGGCCCCGCACGTGACCGCAGGTGTCGAGGTGGATGAGCCGGTGGTGGCCCTCATCGATGGCGAGGCCGAAGTGGCCTTCACCAACACGAGCACGGGCGCCACCCAATACCAGTGGAACTTCGGGGACGGCAACGTGAGCGCGGAGCCGAATCCCCTGCACTTTTACGCGGCTGCCGGATCGTACACTGTCGGCCTCAACGCGTGGAACGACTACTGTTCGGACACCCACCAGATTGTGGTCACCGTGGAGGTGGTCAGCAGCGTGGGCGACCTGTCCAACGCATCGGACCCCGTTTTGGAACGCCAGACGCAGGGTTGGTCCATTCTCCATCCCGAGGAGGCGTTCGTCGTCCAGATCTTCGACCTGACGGGGCGTCAGATCCACGAGGTCCGGGGCGCGGCAGGGGTTCCGATTCTGCTCGATGGGTCCATGCTGCCGGCCGTGTCCCTGATCCATTGGGCAGGGGAAACGACCGGTCGACAAAAGACTTGGCGATTGGCCCGTTGAATCTGAGCCGGGATTGCGAACTTCGCCGGCGTGAAAGTCGGCGTCATCACCTTCCCGGGGTCCAATTGCGACCACGACATGGAATACGCCCTCGGCACGGAACTCGGGTTCCACGTCGAGCGGCTCTGGCACAAGGACCGCGACCTCAAGGGGGTCGACCTGGTGGTCCTGCCCGGTGGCTTCAGCTACGGAGACTATCTCCGCAGTGGAGCCATCGCGCGTTTCTCCCCCATCATGGATGAGGTGGTGGCCCACGCGGGCCGGGGCGGACTCGTCCTCGGTGTCTGCAACGGCTTCCAGGTGCTCTGCGAGGCCGGCCTGTTGCCCGGTGCGCTCCGCCACAATGAGAGCCGGAAGTTCATCTGCCGCAACGTGCTCCTGCGCCCCGAGTCGCTCATGGCGCCCATGACTGCGGGCCTTCCCGACGGACAACCGCTGTGCATTCCGATTGCCCACGGTGAGGGCAACTACACCATCGACGATGCCGGGCTCGATGCCCTCGAGGACGGCGACCAGATCCTGTTCCGTTACTGTGGGCCGGACGGCGGCATCGGAGACGAGTTCAACCCCAACGGGTCGATCGAGAACATCGCGGGCGTCTGCAACGCGGGCGGCAACGTGTTCGGCATGATGCCCCACCCGGAGCGCGCCTGCAGCGAGGCCCTCGGCAACACCGACGGCCGGGCCATGCTCGCCGCCCTGTCCACCGCGGTGGCGGCCGTCTGATCCCGGCGTCCACCCCGGCCTCCCTCAACGGACCCGCCGCGGTTCGCCTTCCTTCACGGTCCGCGCCGTGTGCGGGAACATGAATGGGTTAAGTTTGTTCCTACCCCACGCCCGCAATCACCGGGTCCCACCATGTCCGACCAACCCTACGCCGCCGGCCCCCTCCTCTCGAAGATCACCGAGCCCGCCGACCTGCGCCGCGAATGCGGTGTGGAGGACCTCCCTCAGGTCTGTGACGAGCTGCGCCAGTTCATCGTGGATGTGGTCAGCGAAAAGGGAGGCCACTTCGGCGCCAGCTTGGGCGTGGTGGAGTTGACGGTCGCCCTCCATTACGTCTTCAACACCCCGGAGGACCAAATCGTCTGGGACGTCGGTCACCAGGCCTACGGACACAAAATCTTGACGGGCCGCCGTGACGCCTTCCACACCAACCGGGTGCACAAGGGCCTCAGCGGCTTCCCGAAGCGGACCGAGAGCGAGTTCGACACGTTTGGCGTGGGCCACAGCTCGACGAGCATCAGCGCAGCCCTCGGCATGTCGGTGGCCAACAAGATCAAGGGCGACAAGCGCCAGCACATCGCGGTCATCGGCGACGGCGCCATGACGGCGGGACTCGCCTTCGAGGGCCTGAACCACGGCGGTTGGCAGGACAACGACATGATCGTGATCCTCAACGACAACTGCATGTCGATTGACCCCAACGTCGGGGCCTTGAAGGATTACCTGACCGACATCACGACCTCCCACACCTACAACCGCGTCAAGGATGAGGTGTGGCAGTTGCTGGGCAAGGTCTCCAAATTCGGACCGGACGCACAGACCATCGCGTCCAAGGTGAGCGACATGGTGAAGGGGTCGCTGCTCCAGCAGTCCAACCTGTTCGAGTCCCTCAACTTCCGCTACTTCGGGCCCATCGACGGCCACGATGTGGAGCAGGTCGAGCATGTGTTGCGCGACCTCAGGGACATTCCCGGGCCCAAGCTCTTGCACTTGATCACGACCAAGGGCAAGGGCTATGCGCCGGCCGAGGCAGGCAGCCCGACCAAGTGGCATGCGCCCGGCCTGTTCAACAAGGACACCGGCGAGATCATCAAGGTCGCGCCCAAATCGCCCGAGCCGCCGAAGTACCAGGACGTCTTCGGCCACACCATCATCGAGCTCGCCGAAAAGGACGAGCGCATCGTGGGCGTCACGCCGGCCATGCCGACTGGATGCTCCCTCAAGTTCATGATGGAGGCCATGCCGGATCGGGCCTTTGACGTCGGCATCGCCGAACAGCACGCCGTCACCTTCTCCGCGGGCATGGCCACGCAAGGGATGGTGCCGTTTTGCAACATCTACAGCTCCTTCATGCAGCGGGCCTACGACCAGGTCGTGCACGACGTGGCCCTCCAGAAGCTCCACGTGGTCTTCTGTCTCGACCGGGGCGGTCTCGCCGGAGCCGACGGCCCGACCCACCACGGCGTCTTCGACCTGGCCTACATGCGTTGCATTCCCAACATGATCGTCTCCGCCCCGATGAACGAGGAGGAGCTGCGCAACCTCATGTACACGGCCTCCGCCGATGACCACGGCCCGTTCAGCATCCGCTACCCGCGGGGCAAGGGCGTGATGGCCGATTGGAAGACGCCGCTGCGCAAGATCAAGGTGGGCACGGGCCGCCGCGTGCGGACCGGTGAGGACATTGCCATCCTCGGCATCGGCCACCTCGGCAACCACGCACTGAAGGCTGCCGAGCAGCTCGAGGCGGAGGGCATCTCGGCCGCCATGTACGACATGCGCTTCGTGAAGCCGCTCGACGAGACGCTCCTGCACGAGGTGTTCGGCAAGTTTGACAAGGTGATCACCGTCGAGGACGGTTGCATCCAGGGCGGCATGGGGAGTGCGGTCCTCGAGTTCGCCGCCGACCAAGGCTACGCCGCACGCGTGGTGCGCCTCGGTGTGCCCGACCGCTGGATCGAGCACGGCACGCAGCCGGAGCTCTACACCGAGTGCGGCTACAACGTCGACGACATCGCCGCCGCCGCCCGCAAGCTGGTCGGCGCCCGAGCCGGTGCCCAGAAGGCCGGCTGACCTCTGCCTTTTCGTTTGTTCGAACCCCCCTCGTGGAGCGACCTTCGCGGCCATGGAGGATGCCATCCGCAACCGCGTCGAGGAAAGTGGAATCGTGCAATTGGACCTGTCGGCCCTGTTGCGAGAGCGGACGTTGCGTGACCTGGATTTGGCCCCCCAACTGTGGCAGGGGCTGGCCATCCGCGAACAGGAGTTCCGGAGCTGGCTCAAGGACCTCGACGTGACCCCGTTCGAGGGAGCGGACGTGGCCATCCATTGCAGCGCGGAGGCCATCCTTCCGGAGTGGGTGTGGATGCTGGTGACCTCCCGGCTCATGGGGGTCGCGCGCAGTGTGCACGACTGTGGCCCGGAGGCGCTCGAGGCGATGGTGCTGGCGCGGATCGCGCAGGACCTGGACCCTGCGGAATACGCTGGGCAGCGGGTTGTGGTCAAGGGGTGCGGATTGACGTCCGGCGCGGGGCCGGCCATGCGGATTGTGGAGCGGCTTCAACCCGTGGTGAAGTCGTTGATGTTTGGCGAACCGTGCAGCACGGTTCCCGTGTACAAGTCGCGATAACCCAGGGTCGGAAAAGTGCGGTGTGGCGCGGCCTTCGGGCTAATTTGCCTGCCCCATGCTGACCGCTGAATCCGACAAGAAGCTCTTCCTGCTCGACGCCTACGCCTTGATTTTCCGGGCGTATTACGCCTTCATCCGGAACCCCCGGATCAACAGCAAGGGCCAGAACACCAGCGCCATCTTCGGTTTCACGACCACGGTGTTGGACGTTCTGAAAAACGAGAAGCCGACCCACCTCGCCGTCGTGTTCGACCCGCCGGGCCCCACGTTCCGCCACGAGGAGTACACCGAATACAAGGCCAACCGCGACGAGACGCCCGAGGACATCCGGGCCAGCGTGCCGCGCGTGCTCGAGGTGGCCGAGGCGATGCGGATCCCGACCATCACGATTCCCGGCTACGAGGCGGACGACACCATCGGTGCGCTGTCCGTCATGGCCGAGAAGGAAGGGTTCGACGTTTACATGATGACGCCGGACAAGGACTACGGACAGCTCGTGACCGAGAAGGTGCGGATGTACCGCCCGGGCCGGTCCGGCAACCCTCCGCAGATCTGGGGGCCTGCCGAGGTGTGCGAACGGTTCGGCATCGAGCGGACCGAACAGGTCATCGACCTGCTGGGCCTGATGGGCGACAGCGCCGACAACATCCCGGGGGTGCCGGGCATCGGCCCCAAGACGGCGGCCAAGTTGCTCAGCAAGTACGGGTCCATGGAAACCCTGTTGGATTCCACAGAGGAGCTGAAGGGCAAGCAGAAGGAGAACCTGGAGAATTACCGGGAGCAGGCCCTGCTGTCGAAGCGGCTGGCCACCATCGCGCTCGATGTGCCGGTGGAGCCGGATTTCGACGCCATGGTGGTCGAGGAGCCGGATGCGGAGAAGCTCTCCGCCGTGTTCGAATCGCTCGAGTTCCGGACGCTCGCGCGCCGGGTCCTGGGGGATGCGGCTGTCTCTGCTGCACCGGCGGCGTTGACTGCATCTGCGGGTGGGCAGGCCCAGATGGACATGTTCGGCGGGGGAGATGCGGCGGGCGAGTCCGCGGATGCCGCTGCTGGCCCCACGTCGATTGACCGCGAAACGGTGGACTACCGAATGGCCGACACCCCGGAATTGCGGGGTGAGCTCATCGCGCAGCTCCAGGCCGCCGACCGGTTTGCCTTTGACACGGAGACCACGGGCCTCGATGCCCGCACCGCGCGCCTCGTGGGCATGAGCTTCAGCGTGGCGGAAGGCACCGGTTGGTACGTGCCCGTCCCCTTGGGCAGCCCGGATGCGGCCCAGTCCGAGGACGCGGAGGTACAGGGTCTGCTCGCCGAGTTCAATCCGATCTGGAACGCCGCCGACAAGGTGCTGGTGGCCCAGAACTGGAAATACGACCACAAGGTGATGCTGGGCGTGGGCGTCCGGGTGGACTGCCGGGTGTACGACACGATGCTCGCGCATTACGTCCTGCAGCCGGACCTGAAGCACGGGATGGACTACCTCGCCGAGACCGAGTTGGGGTACCGCACCATCCCCATCACGGACCTGCTGGGCAA
>JBMYZR010000011.1:0-45989 GCA_049610565.1 Flavobacteriales bacterium
GGCCTGGGGGCCTCCCGCTGGCGGGGACGGTGGACGTGGTCTCCCCTGCACTCCGTGGACGTGGTCGTCGGCCGCGACACGCTCAGTGAAGGATGGGGCGTTCGTTCGCTGTTCCGGGGACGGCATGCGGCGCCCGCTCCGTTCATCCAGTTCGCAGTGGACGGCGGAGGACGGCTGCGCTACCGCCACCGGGTGGAGGCCCTGCAGGGTGCCCCGCACATCGACTGTTGGACCGGCGCCGTGGGCGACCCCCGCACCTGGGTTCCGCCTGTGGGGCGACTGCGCGCCGACATCGAGCGCATGATCGTCTCCCACAGGGTGGAGGTGGACTTCGGAACGCGGCTGACCGGCGCATTGTGGGGAGGCGTCGTCTGGAACGTGGAGGACGGCAGGCGTGCATTCGAGCCCCATTACCTCCTTCCCCTGACCAGCCTGCGCCCGACGGAATACGCCCAGGGCAGCTCGGACAACGCCCTCGTTGGCCTCGAGGGCCGCATCAAACTGGGCAGCGATTGGACACGGCGTCCCCGCACCCTCTATGGCCAGTTCCTGCTCGACGAATTGATCGTCTCCGAACTCCTCGGCGGGACCCAGTGGTGGGGCAACAAGTTTGCCCTGCTCGGCGGCATCCGGTGGGACACGAAGTGGGGCGGCTGGCGGTGGGAAGTCTCCGCAGCCCGGCCTTGGACCTACAGCCACTACACGAGCACGGCCGCCTACGTGCACGGCAACACACCCCTCGCCCATCCGCTGGGCGCCAACTTCGTCGAGACCCTGTGGCAAGGGGATTGGCAATCCGACGCGTGGGCAGTCCGCGCCCGCTTCACCGCCTCCGTCCGGGGCGACGACCCCACGGGCGACACGCCGTCCGGCTCCCTGCCCCAGGTCGGCGACATCCGCCGAACGGAGGAGACCTACGCCTGGCTCAACGGCCGGCAACGGTGGCGCACCGTGGCCTTCCTCGATGTGGGCCGCACCGTGAACCTGACCCCCGACATTCCCGTGCAGGCCTTCGTGCAAGCCGCGTGGGGCAGGGAGACCCACCCCCTCGACGGCCTCGCTCCCGAACGGGAGGTCTGGGTCGGTTTCGGCTTGCGAGGTTCAGGCCCTTTCCTGGGGGCGGATTGGTAGTGCACGCCTAATTTCGCCGTCCGCCATGTCGGCCCCCGTCACCCCCACCCCCACCTTGCTGAAGGACATCGCCGTCCTCTTCAAACTGCGGCTCGGCACCTTCGTCGTCCTCAGCGCCGTGCTCGGGTGGTTCATGGGCACCGAAAGCATCGGCCTCGTCCCGTTTCTCGAGCTGACCGTCGGCGGCTACCTGTTGACCGGCGCCTCCAACGGCTTCAACCAGATCATCGAAAAGGAAGCCGACGCCAAAATGGGACGGACCGCTGGCCGGCCCCTGCCCACCGGCCGGATGAGCGTCCGGAGCGCAGCCCTCTGGTCCACCGCAGCCGGCGTGTTGGGCCTGGCCGCCCTCTTCCACCTCGGCACCAAGGCCGGCCTGCTCGGCCTGCTGGCCCTCGGCAGCTATGTCCTCGCCTACACGCCGCTCAAGTCCCGCACGGGATTCAGCGTCCTCGTCGGGGCCATCCCCGGGGCCATCCCGCCCATGCTCGGCTATGTCGCCGCCACCGGCCACTTCGGCCTCGAACCCGGCACCCTCTTCGCCGTGCAGTTCATGTGGCAGTTCCCCCACTTCTGGGCCATCGCCTGGGTGGCGCACGAAGACTACCTCAAGGCCGGCTACAAGATGCTGCCCTTCAAGGAGGGGCGCACCGCCGCCAGCGCCCGCCAGATCCTGCTGTACACCATGCTGTGCATCCCGGCGAGTCTGTTGCCCTGGGCCCTGCCCGGCGACGCCCCCATGGTCGGCAACATCGCCTTCACGGTCGCCGTTCTGACCGGCCTCGGCTTCCTCGTCCCCGCCATCCGGCTGTGGCGCAGCCTCGAGGTCAAGGATGCCCGCCAGCTCATGTTCGCGAGCTTCCTGTACCTCCCGATCGTGCAGCTCACGTACGTCCTTGACAAGATCCCCTGAACCCCGGGCGCTCATCCCGGTTCCTTTGTTGTCCCCACAGCGCAAGCAGCGACATGAACACCTCCGACACCACCCAGGACATCCCGCAGAAACGCGTGGACGTATTTGACGGTCTCGACCCCGCCGTGCGGGAGCGCACCAAGAAGATGCTGATGTACTTCATCGTCTTCGCCGTGGTGATGCTCTTCGCCGGATTCACCTCCGCCTACATCGTCTCCAACGTGGGCCAATACTGGGTGCACATCGAGGCCCCGACCACCCTGTGGATCAGCAACGCCCTCATCGTGGCCAGCTCCCTCCCGATGTGGCTCAGCCTCCGCGCCATGAAGGCCGGACAGAGCATGACCAGCTTTGTCCACCTCGCCATCACCTTCGCGCTCGGCGTCGCCTTCACCGTCTTGCAGCTT
This sequence comes from Flavobacteriales bacterium, assembly GCA_049610565.1. Lineage (GTDB taxonomy): Bacteria > Bacteroidota > Bacteroidia > Flavobacteriales_D > Sanyastnellaceae > UBA8752. The sequence goes on from JBMYZR010000011.1 coordinate 2,452, forward strand.
CAAGGCTGGGGCGAATTGCAGGACAAGGGCATGGGCTGGACCGTGGACGAGACGGCCAGCGGCGCCAAGGCCTACCGGTGGAACAGCATCCAGAACCTGCTCGACGGTCCGGCGCAATGGGGCGTCGACTACACCGTCACACAGGACGGCACGCCCCTGAACTACCGCAGCGGAACCAACCAGCTTTTCGCATCGGACGACGTGCTCATGGCGCGGGACATCACCCTCGATGTGGAGCGGACTTCCAATTCCGCGGCGGGGTATCTGTTCATCCTGATCCTCATTCACCTGTTCCACCTCGCCCTCGGATTGGCCTATCTGATTGTCAACGGGATCCGCATCCTGACGGGCAGAATCCACCCCGGCGACACCGTTCGTTTGCACACTGGTGGGGTCTATTGGCACTTCCTGGGCCTGTTGTGGGTATACCTGTTCGCCTTCCTGTTCCTCGTCCACTGAGGATGGCGTAAGTTTGCGGCGCAAATCAGCGTCATGTCCGGAGAGGCAAGCAAAGCAATTTCTAAGGAGGTCCTCTGGGGAGGAGGACGCTCGCCGTTCAGCGTGAGCTACGGCAAAATGATGATGTGGTACTTCCTGGTCTCGGACGCCCTGACGTTCTCGGGACTGCTGGTGGCTTACGGCTTCAGCCGGGCCAGCTCCACGGGCGCCTGGCCCATCGGAGAGCAGGTCTTCCGCGCCCTGCCCGGACTCGAGGGCCAGTACCCGTTGATCTACGTCGCCCTGATGACCTTCATCCTCATCGTGAGCTCGGTGACCATGGTGCTCGCCGTGGAGGCGGGACACCGCAACGACCGGTCCGCGGTGCTCAAGTGGATGGGCCTGACCATCATCGGTGGCTTCTTCTTCCTCGGCAGCCAGGCCTGGGAGTGGAGCCACTTCATCCACGGCAGCGGCGGCAGCTTCCTCCTCGCCGAAGACGTGACCGTGACCGGACCCGAAGGCGAGACCTTCGAGCTCAATGCCGGCGATGCGGTCTTCATGGACCACCACTTCGGCCACCTGATGGAGATGCACCTCGCCGGCAACACGGCGGTGACCCTCTCCGAGGACGGCGGACACGTGGTGCTGACCGAACTGGGAGACCACCCGCACGAAGCACACCTGCATGGCCTGACCCTCAACAAGTACGTGGAGGGCGAGACGCTCATCGAAGGCGACGCCATGATGGCCCTCTGGAACGCCCGCTCCAGCGATTTCTCCTTCGGCGCCAACCTGCACGACAGCGAATACGCCGTCCAGCAGAGCTACAGCAACTTCTTCTTCTTCATCACCGGATTCCACGGGTTCCACGTGTTCTCCGGAGTCATCATCAACATCGTGGTCTTCTTCATGGTGCTGAACCGCGTGATGGAGCGCCGCAAGCACTACGAGATGGTCGAGAAGGTGGGCCTGTACTGGCACTTCGTCGACCTCGTGTGGGTGTTCGTGTTCACCTTCTTCTACCTCATCTGACATGGAGCGCGACGACCTCATCGTAAACGACAGCTACGCCCTCAACGCCCACCACAGCGAGGAGGAAGGCGTGGCCATCCGCAAGAAGATCTACATGGTCACGGTCATCCTGTCCGTCATCACCGCCATCGAGGTGGGAATGGGTGTGATGTTCAAGCGGAGCGAGACCTTCACCTGGACCGCCATCAAGTGGACCTTCATCATCATGACCCTCTTCAAGGCGGGCTACATCGTGATGACCTTCATGCACCTGGGAGACGAGCGCAAGAACCTGCGCAACGTGGTGATCATCCCCTACTTCGTCTTCATCGCCTACCTCATCTTCATCGCGATGACGGAAGGCGCCGCCCACTTCGGGCTGGACCTGATGTTCCACTGATCGCCGATGGAAGGACCGACACCGGGCCGCCGGCGCGGCTGGAAACGGTTCCTCCTCGTGGCCGCACTGCCCGGCCTCCCCTTGCTCCTGCTCCTCGTTCTGGGACGGGGCATGACGCATGAGTTCGGCAACCTCGATTACTTCTCGCCGACCGGCGACCGCATCGCCACCCCCGTCGGCGCGCGGCGGTTGCCCGCCTTCGACCTGACGGACCAGAACGGCGACGCCGTCACCCGGGACAGCCTGGCCGGCACATTCTGGCTGGTCGCGTTCATGACCACCGACACGGTCACCACCCCGCATCTCGCCACGATGACCCAGCAGCTGCTCTGGGCCAATTGGCGGTACCGCGATGAGCCCGACGTGGGCCTGTTGTGCCTGACCCTCGACGCGGAACACGACACCCCGGAACGGCTGCGGGCGTATGTGGGACGCAACGAACGCTACAACCGCTATCCGGACAAGTGGCGCTTCCTCACGGGCGACCAGGACGCCATCGACCGGATGGTCGCCGATGACCTCGGCGTGCCGCGGGATTCGACCGACCGGTTCAACGTGGCCACCCTCCTGCTCGTGGACGACCGGGGCTACGTCCGGCAGAAGTACCTCGCCTCGAGCGAGCACGAGATCGGCGATGCGGTCGAGGACATTGCCCTGCTCAAGAAGCGCAAGCTGGAGGCCCGCAAGGCCAACCTGCAGCGGCTCGACGCACCGCCCCTGCCCTACCTCGGAGACCGCGAGGTGGTGCGCTCTGAATCCGGGGCCGCGGACACGCTGTTCCACACCATTCCCAAGTTTGCCCTGACCGACCAGCTCGGCCGGGAGTGCAGCCACCGCGACATGGTCGGCAAGGTCCGCATCGTCGACGCCTTCTTCACGGCCTGCCCGACCATCTGCCCGGTCATCAGCTCCCAGCTCGCCCGCGTGCACGATCGCCTCGCCGTGGACGGACTCGCCGACCGGGTGACCCTGATCAGCCACACCGTCGACCCCACCAACGACACCCCGGAGCGGATGAACCGCTACGCGGAGCGCCTCGGAGCCGACCCCGACCTCTGGCGCTTCCTCACCGGGCCCAAGGAGGACCTCTATCCGTTGCTCCAGGAGGGCTACCTCCTGACCGCCCTCGCCAGCGACACGGCTGCGGGCGGCTTCTTCCATTCCGATCAGGTCCTCATCGTCGACACCGATGGCCACATCCGCGGAACCTACGACGGCACGAAAACCTCCGAGGTCGACCGGATGTTGGAAGATGTGTACGGGTTGATTGCCCGGACCGACGCCCGAAACGCCTCCGCCCCGTGAACACGCCCACCGCCAACCCGAAAGCCGTCCAGCGCTTCGTCTGGATCGTCAGCATCGCCATTCCCCTGGTCGTCACCGCGCTGTTCCTGATTCCGCCGGCGGAAGGCCTCTCGGAGGACACCCTCCGCAAGGTGTATTGGCTCCCGCGCCTCAATGCCATGCTGAACGCCACGGCCTTCACCTGCCTGCTGGTGTCCTTTCTCTCCATCAAGAAGGGCAACGTGCAGCGCCACCGCGCCCTCAATACGGCGGCGCTGTCCCTGTCCGCCCTGTTCCTGGTGAGCTACGTCATCTTCCACCTGCTGACCGAATCCACCCGCTTCGGTGGCGAGGGCCTCATCCGGTCGGTCTACCTCTTCATCCTGGTCACCCACATCCTGTTGTCGATCGCCATCGTGCCGCTGGCCCTGTTCAGCTATGCCCGCGGCCTGATGGGCGACGTGGCCAAGCACCGCCGCATCGCGCGCATCACGATGCCGATGTGGCTCTATGTGACGGCCACCGGCGTGCTCGTCTACCTGATGATCGCGCCCTACTACCCGCACTGATGCGCCAGCCCAGCCCATTGCGCCTCCTCCTCATGTTGCTCCTGATGGCCGTGGTCATCGGCGGAGTCGACGCGCAATGCGTGATGTGCAAGGCCGTGGCCGAGGACAGTGCGGCAGAGGGGGCCGTCGGTCGCGGCATCAACCAGGGCATCCTGTACATCATGGCCGTGCCCTATATATTGCTCGGCACAATCGGTTATTTAATCTTCAAAAAGTGGAAATTCGTCGAATAATGTGTAAATTATATACATGTTCGACCTGCTTGTTGCACGCCAGCGTTGGCAGAATGCCTGCCTGACCCTTCTTGCCCTTGCGCTCCTCCTGTTGATGTCCCTTCCCGCGGACGCCCAATTCCAGGCAGAACGCGCCATCCATCCCGACGAAGCCCTGCTCGACATGGGCAACTTCCGGCTCACCGTCGAACACAATGGAGCACCGGACGCCTGTGACGTCGTGCTCTTCGGGTACCAAAACCGCCGGCCCGGCCGGTGGGACAACCTCTCGGACACCCTTCTTCAGATCATTCCGCACCGCCGGCACACCGTCATCGGGCACAAACCCGGCCACATGTTCCACGCCGAATCGTTCTGGCCCGATTTGCTGCGCGAGCCCGAAATCCGGATTCCCCTCCGCCGCCTCGAACCCGGCCTGAGGACCGACATCCTCGGCATCCACTTCCAGGGCAATGGAGACCGCCTCCACCCCCGGAGCTTGGACGTCGCCGAGGAATTGCGCGGTTGGCTCGAAGCCAATCCCAGCGTCCACCTCCGCATCATCGGCCACGCCAATGGCGCCGACGGAAGCCGCAGCCGCGCCTTCTACCGCAAGGCCAGCGAGCGCAGGGCGACGTCCCTCATCACATGGCTCGTGCGACACGGCATCGAGGAAGACCGGCTGTTGGCCGGTGGACGCGGCGCAGACGCCCTCCTCTACCCCGACCCGGTCTACGCCTGGCAGCACGAAGCCAACCGCCGCGTCGAAATCGAGGTCCTGTCCCACTGAGGACCCCGTTGGTGCCCGCTGCGGTGGGCGCCGTACTTTCGTGGGGTGACTGCAGTCTCCCGTCCCCCCGCCATGCCGCCGAGGATTTCCCCCCTTCGTTTCACCCTCTCCCTTGTTCTCCTTCTCTGCGCCTCAGCATCCCTCGAGGCCCAGACCGCATCCTGGACCCTCGAGCGCGCCATTTCGCACGCTCAGGACAACAACCTCCAGGTCCGCCAAGGCAAACTGGGCCTGGCCGGCAATGACATCGACGTCGACGAGGCCAAGGCGGCCTTCCTGCCCAACCTCAACGCCAGCGCGTCCCACGGATACAACTGGGGACAGACCATTGACCCCTTCACAAACCAGTTCGCCACCTCCCGCATCCGGTCCAACTCCATGGGCGTCGGATCCGGCATCACCCTCTTCGGCGGCATGGCCAACCACCTCCGGCTCGACCAGGCGGAAGAGCGGCGCCTGGGCGCCGAGCACGACCTCGACCGCACCCGCAACGACGTCGCCCTCCAGGTGGCCACCGCCTTCCTCGGGCTGATGTTCGCCGAGGATGCCCTCGAGATTGCCGCCCTCAACGTCCGCACCACGGAAACCCAGGTCACCCGCGTCCGCGCCTTCGTCGACGCCGGTGCGGCACCCGAATCCGACCTGCTCGACCTGCAGGCCCAGCTCGCCTCGGACCAATCCAGCGAAATCGCCGCCGAAGGAGAGGTGGCCCTCGCCCGGCTCCAGCTCGCCCAGACCATGCGCCTGAGCCCCGAGGACGCCGAGGCCCTCACCATCAATCGGCCGGACATCAGCGGCGTCGGGTCCATGCCGGTTCTGCCCGCACTCGATCGCGTGTTGGACGCCGCCCTCACCTCGTTTCCGGAAATCAAGGCGGGCGAGTCCCGCATCCGCCAGCAGGAAATCGGGCTCGACCTTGCCAAGACCGTCGGCATGCCGAGGCTGTCCGCCAGCTGGAGCTACGGCTCCGGCTTCTCCGGCGCAGCGCAGGAGCCCGTCGGCGACCCGACCCTGGAGATCTACACCATCGGCGTCACGGAGACCAGCCTCGAACCCGTCCTGTCGAGCGCGTTGACCTACAACGAATTCCGGACCCGCCCCTTCAGCGACCAGATCACCTCCAACGTCAACCAGAGCCTCTTTTTCAGCCTGTCGATCCCCATTTTCAACGGGTGGTCCGTCCGCAATGGGGTTCGCCGCAGCGAAATCGGCATCGAACAGACGGAGGTCGCCCTCGACCAGACACGCCAGACCCTGCAGCAATCCGTAGAGCGCGCACACCGCGATGCCCGGAATGCCACACAGACGCTCGCTGCAGCAGAACGGGCCGAGGCCTCGGCCAAGCTCGCCTTTGACAACGCCCAACTGCGCTTCGAGCAGGGGGCCTCGACCCAGGTCGACTACACCCAAGCCCGCAACCGGTATGACTCCGCCCGGCTGCAGGCCTTGAGGGCACGGTACGACCTCGTCTTCCGGGTCTCCATCCTGGACTTCTATTCCGGACGCGGACTCCGGTTCACCCTCTGAACATGAGTTCCAGCAAGCGCACCCTCCTCATCTTCGGCGGCGTCCTCGTGGTGCTGACCGTGGTCTCTGCCGTGTTTGGCAGCAGCCAGGACGCGCCCACCGTGGACACGGAAACCGTCGGCCGCAACCGGCTCGTGGAAACCGTCATCGCCTCCGGCCGCATTCAGCCTGAGGTCGAAGTGAAGATCAGCGCCGAGGTCAGCGGTCAATTGATCGAGCTCCCGGTACGGGAAGGCGACCGGGTCGAAGCCGGGCAATTGCTCGCCCGCATCAACCCCGACATCTTTGAGAGCCGGTTGAGCCAATCCAAGGCGGCCCTCGACAATGCCCGCTCCAACCGCGCCACCGCCGCCGCCCGTCTTGCTCAGGCCCGCGCCGCCTTTGCTGCAGCCGAGCTGAGCTTCTCGCGCAACCGGGACCTGCACGACAAGGGCGTGCTGAGTACGGCCGACTTCGAGCAGGCACAGGTGGCCTTCCAAAGTGCCGAAGCCGACCTCGAGGCCGCCGAGCAAAGCCTCGAATCGGCCGGATTCAACATCCGGAGCACCGAAGCGGCCGTCAAGGAATCCGAGGACAACCTGCGCCGCACCGTCCTGCTCGCCCCGCAATCCGGCACGGTCACCGCCCTCGTGAAGGAGGAGGGCGAAGGCGTTCAAGGCATCGGCTCCTTCCAGGGCGAGGTCATCATGAAGGTCTCCGAACTCGATGCGATGGAGGTGGACGTGGAGGTCAATGAATCCGACATCGTCAAAGTCGACCTCGGTGACACCGCCCGCATCGAAATCGACGCCTACACCGACCGCGATTTCCTCGGGGTCGTCACCGAAATCGGCAACACCGCCCTGAACGCCGCCGGCACGGCCCGCCTGAGCCTCGAAAGCGTGACCAACTTCAGCGTCAAGGTCCGCATCCTTCCCGAGGGCCACCAGGACCTGCTGGCCGGCCGGGACAGCAGCTGGACCCCCTTCCGACCGGGCATGTCCGCCACGGTCGACATTGAAACGGAGGTCAAGAACCAGGTCCTCACGGTGCCCATCAAGGCCGTGACCACCCGGCCCGACACGACGGACGAAGGCGCCCCCAGCCGGCTGTGCGTCTTCCTCCTCGAAGACGGGAAGGCCGTGCGCCACGACATCGAGACCGGCATCCAGGACAACGCCAACATCGAATTGCTGACCCCGCTGCCGGAAGGGGCGGAGGTCATCACGGGGCCCTATGACCTGCTGAGCCGCCAACTCGAAAACGGCGACGAGGTCCTCCGCAAGGACCGCGGTGAGAACGGCTCTTCCTCTTCGGGCTTCTCCGTGTCCATCTCCACGAACTGAGCGATGATCCTCCTGCTGGAGACCGCCACCCTCAACTGTTCCGTCGCCCTCGCGACACGGGAGGGGCACTGCGTTGCCCGACGCGATGAAGCCGGCGAACGCCACCAGCACGCCGAACGACTGCACGTCCTGATCGACGAGGTCCTCCGCGAGAGCGGAACCGCACGGGACGCACTCACCGCCGTCGCCGTCGGCAAGGGACCCGGCTCCTTCACCGGCCTGCGCATCGGCACCTCGGCGGCCAAGGGCATCTGCACCGGCCTCGGCTTGCCCCTCATCGCGCCCTCCCCCCTGCAGGCATTGCGCCACCGCGGTGCGGTGGTCCACCCCGACCTCGCCGGCACGCCGGACCGCATCCTGCCCGCCATCGACGCCCGCCGCATGGAAATCTTCACCCTCGACGCCGAGGGGGTGCCGTGCGCCGCCATTGTGGATGAGGCATTCCGCGCCGACCTCGGACCCGGACCCGCCCTGCTCATCGGCGATGGCGCCGAAAAGTGCGCGGACGTCCTGCGGGACCACCCCGCAGAATGGCGCTGCGTCCACGCCTGGCCATCCGCCGAGGACCTGATTCCCGAGGCCATCCAGCTGCTCGCCGCAGGCCGCACCGAGGACGTGGCCGACTTCGAACCGTTCTACCTCAAGGACTTCATTCCCGGCAAACCCAAGGATCCCCTCGGACTCCGCACCTCCACCCCATGATGCCCGCCTCCCTCCGCCGCACCACCGGGCTCATTGCCCTCGCCTTCCTGCCCCTGTTCGGTTGCCAGGATACACCGGGCGTCATTCCCTATGTCGATGTCCAGGTGGACCTCAACCTGAGCCTGCCGGCCTACAACATCCTCAACTTCCCCGGGAACTGGCTCTACATCTCCGGCGGAAGCCGCGGCCTGATCGTCTACCGGTACACGCTGGACGAGTTCGTCGTCCTCGACCGGCATGCCACGTGGGACGTCGGGGCTGGGTGCCAATGCACCGTCGCCCAAGATGGATACACCATCGAGGACCCCTGCAGCGGGTCGCAGTGGTACATCTTCGACGGCTCCATCATCCAAGGTCCCACCACCGCCCCGCTGGAGCGCTACACCACCACCTGGATTCCACCGGTGCTGTCCATCCGCAACCGGAACTGAAGCCGGGCTGCGGCGCACGAAAAAGCCCCGGCACAGGCCGGGGCTTTTCGTTGTCGGATGCCCTTGACGGACGAGCCGATCAGTAGCGGTAGGCGTCGCCTTTGTAGGGGCCGTTCACCGGCACACCGATGTAGTCGGCTTGCTCCTGGCTCATGACCTCGAGCTCCACACCGATCTTCTCAAGGTGCAGACGGGCCACCTCCTCATCGAGGTGCTTCGGCAGCGTGTACACCTTGTTCTCGTAGTTGACGCTGTTCTTCCAGAGCTCAATCTGGGCGATCGTCTGGTTGGTGAAGCTGGCGCTCATCACGAAGGACGGGTGACCCGTGGCGCAACCGAGGTTGACCAGACGGCCCTCAGCGAGGAGGATGATGTCGTTACCGTCCACGGTGTACTTGTCGACCTGCGGCTTGATGTTGTCGTGGGTCGAACCGTAGTTGGCCTTGAGCCACGCCACATCGATCTCGTTGTCGAAGTGTCCGATGTTGCAGACGATGGCCTTGTCCTTCATGGCGCGGAAGTGGGCCTCCGTGACGATGTCCTTGTTGCCGGTGGCGGTGACCACGATGTCGGCTTCGGCGCAGGCGTCGACGAACTTCTTGACTTCGTAGCCCTCCATGGCAGCCTGCAGGGCGCAGATCGGGTCGATCTCGCTGACGATCACACGGCATCCGGCGTTGCGGAGGCTGTCGGCAGAGCCCTTGCCCACGTCACCGAATCCGGCGACACAGGCGACCTTGCCCGCCATCATGATGTCGGTGGCGCGGCGGATGGCGTCCACGCAGGACTCGCGGCATCCGTACTTGTTGTCAAACTTGCTCTTGGTGACGCTGTCGTTGACGTTGATGGCCGGCATGGGCAGCGTGCCCTTCTTCTCGCGCTCGTAGAGGCGGAGGACACCGGTCGTGGTCTCCTCGGAGATGCCCTTGATGCCACCGGCGAGCTCGGGGTGCTTGTCGAGGATGACGTTGGTGAGGTCACCGCCGTCGTCGAGGATCATGTTGAGCGGCTGGCGCTCCTCTCCGAAGAAGAGGGTCTGCTCAATGCACCACTCGTACTCCTCCTCGGTCATGCCCTTCCAGGCGTAGACCGGGATGCCGGCTGCGGCGATGGCAGCAGCGGCGTGGTCCTGGGTGGAGAAGATGTTGCAGCTGGACCAGGTCACGTCGGCACCGAGCTCCACGAGGGTCTCGATGAGGACGGCCGTCTGGATGGTCATGTGCAGGCAACCGGCCACGCGGGCGCCGGCGAGCGGCTTCTCATCGCGGTAACGGTCGCGCAGGGCCATGAGGCCGGGCATCTCGGCCTCGGCGAGTTGAATTTCCTTGCGTCCCCACTCGGCGAGGTTGATGTCCTTGACCTTGTAGGGCAGTTGGGTAGAGGTGTTGGTGACGCTCATGCGTTCGCTGGAATTTGCGGCAAAGATAGCCGTGGCTTTGGTGCTGAAAAACAGAGACATCACAGGTTTGCACGCGTTTTGTTTCCTTGCGCCTTCCATGCCCGGAAATCGTTTACCCATGCCCCCTGAATTTGCAGGTTGCGACATCGTCGCCCGGGCAGCCTCCGGCCCATTGGCTGCGCAACGAACGGCCCTGGCAGCCCTGATGGAGGAGGCCGGATGGGACACCCCCACCAAGGAAGAGACCGGACGGCCCCGCCTCGGCGAGGACCACTGCAGCCTCTCCCACGGGGGTGGCTGGGTGGTCGCCGCGCGGAGCGGGCGGCCCGTGGGGGTCGATGTGGAACAGGCCGCCGAGCGCCTGCACCGGGTCCGGCGGCGGTTCGTGGGTCCGGCCGACCAGCCGGTCCTCGACGCCTTCGGAGACGACCTCGACACCCTCTGCCGCCTGTGGACGGCCAAGGAAGCCGTCTACAAAGTCTTTGGCACGGCCGTGGATTTCCTGACGGGCATCGAATGGCAAGCGGTGCATGCCGAAGGGGCCCGTCTCACCGCGCTCCAACACGGTGCAGCGGTGGACCTGCATTGGAAGAGGCTGGGCGACCCCGCCGACGGAATCTGGCTGGCCGCGGCCGTGGTGAAGACGGATTGACCGCGGGTGGCCGCCCCACCACCGGGCAAGAAAAAAGGCGCCCCGCAGGACGCCTCTTTCAAAGATTTGGTTCAGGCCGATGATCAGCGCTCGATGCCTTTGTGGCGGCGCTCATCGGAAACAGACAGCTTCTTGCGGCCCTTCTTGCGGCGGGCAGCGAGGACGGCACGGCCGGCAGCCGAAGACATGCGCTCGCGGAAGCCGTGCTTGTTGCGACGCTTGCGAACCGAGGGTTGAAATGTCCGTTTCATGACGATGAGTTTCGAAAATCGGGAGCGCAAAGATAGGCAAGGACTCGAGAAATCCCGACCCCCTGCGGGATTGACCTTCCACACCCCAAATGGGCTTCCGCAAGGTCGCACATCCTAGCTTTGACCCCGCAACGGAATTCCGACGCATTGGCCCGCCGCAACCGCACCCCTTCCGACCCCAACGCCGAGCCCCCCGCTAAGGCGAAACTCAACCGCGATGGCTTCCGCCAGTTCAAGCGGATCAGCCCCTACCTGCGGCCCCACCGCCTGAAGTTCGCTGTGGGCATCGTGCTCATCACGCTGTCCGGCGTCCTGACGCTCGTCGTCACCCGACTCTGGGGACAGCTCGGCGGCGTGGGCGTCGACGCGTCGGCCGGACGCAGCGGATTCGACCTGCCCCTGCCCATCGATGCGGGCGATCTGCAGCAAATCGGCATCGCCATCTTCGTCGTGCTCGTGGTGCAAAGCGCCTTGAGTTTCATCCGCATCTGGCTGTTCGGGGAAATCACAACGCGCATGCTCAAGGCCCTCCGGGAGGACGCCTTCGCCAGCATGATCACCCAACCGATGGCCTTTTTCGACACCCGCCGTGTCGGGGACCTCGGCAGCCGCATCGCCGCGGACATCGAGGCCATCCGGGACACCTTCACCGTGGTGTTGGCCGAGCTCGTCCGGCAAACCATCATCATCGGCGGGGGCCTGTTGGCGTTGATGACCTTCAGTTGGAAGCTGACCTTGCTCATGCTCGGCACGCTTCCGGTCGCCATGCTCGCTGCCATGGGCTTCGGTCGCTTCATCCGCAAGCTGTCCAAGAAGACACAGGACGCCGTGGCCAGCTCCAACACCATCGTCAGCGAGACCCTCACCGGCATCGTGAGCGTCAAGGCCTTCGCCCGCGAGGCCTATGAACTCGCCCGCTACCGGGAACGCGTGGAAGAGGTCCGCGGCATCGCCCTGCGCACGGCGTTGTGGCGCGGCGCCTTCGCGAGCTTCATCATCGTGATGATCTTCGGCGCGATCACCATTGTCCTGTTCCAGGGCGCCAGCATGCTGAAGAGCGGGGAACTCAATTCCGAGCAGTTCTTCAGCTTCCTCCTGATGACCGGCCTCGTCGCCGGCAGCATCGGCGGCATCGCCAACATCTTCGGCGACCTCCAACGCGGCTTCGGCGCCATCGAAGAGGTGATGGACCTCATCGTCCGGGAGCGGGAGGGCGTGGACCTCGCCGAGACCGAGGCGCCGCGCCGGACCGAATCCCGCGGGCTCGCCGTGCGCTTTGACGGCGTCGGTTTCCACTACCCCAACCGCCCGGATGTCCAGGTGCTCAATGGCATTGACCTCAACATCCAGGCCGGAGAAACGCTCGCCCTGGTCGGCGGGTCGGGTGCGGGCAAGTCCACGTTGGCCAGCCTCATCACGGCCTTCCGCGACCCGACTGGCGGCACCCTCGACGTGGACGGCACCCCCATCGGCGACCACGACCTGACCGCCCTCCGCCGCCGCATGGCCCTCGTGCCGCAGGAGGTCATCCTCTTTGGCGGCACCATCGAGGAGAACATCCGCTACGGCCGGCCCGACGCCTCCGAAGCCGAGGTGAGCCAGGCCGCAGCCGACGCCCTCGCCCTGCCCTTCATCGAGGAGTTTCCCGAAGGCTTCGCGACCCTCGTCGGAGAACGCGGCGTGCAATTGTCCGGTGGCCAACGTCAGCGGATTGCCCTCGCCCGGGCCTTCCTCCGCGATCCCGAACTGCTCCTGCTCGACGAGGCCACCAGCGCCCTCGACGCCGCCAGCGAAAAAGCCATTCAAGACGCGCTCGATCGCCTCATGAAGGGCCGGACCTCGCTGGTCATCGCCCACCGCCTGTCTACCGTCCGGTCCGCCGACCGCATCGCCGTCATGGAGGGAGGCCGCATCGTGGAGATCGGGGACCACGACACCCTCATGGCGTCAGGAGGCCGCTACCGCGAACTCGTCGAACACCAATTGGAGGGCACAAAACCCGGCTGATTCGGGCGACTTTCCTTGGTGGGGGTCGTAAATTGGGATATGGCAAATCGACGCGCGCTCATCACCGGCATCACCGGTCAGGATGGCGCCTACCTCACCGAGCTCCTGCTGGAGAAAGGGTATGAAGTCCACGGCATCAAGCGCCGTGCTTCGCTGTTCAACACCGACCGCATCGACCACCTCTACCAGGACCCGCACGAGCGCGACATCCGGCTCAAGCTCCATTACGGAGATCTGACCGACTCGACCAACCTCATCCGCATCGTCCAGGAGGTCCAGCCCCACGAGATCTACAACCTCGCGGCGATGAGCCACGTGAAGGTGAGCTTCGACACGCCGGAGTACACCGCCAACGCCGACGGCATTGGCACCCTGCGCCTGCTCGAGGCCATCCGCATCCTCGGCATGGAAAAGGACGTCCGCTTCTATCAAGCATCCACCTCCGAGCTGTACGGACTCGTTCAAGAGGTCCCCCAATCGGAGACCACCCCCTTCTACCCGCGCAGTCCCTACGGCGTCGCCAAGCTCTACAGCTTCTGGATCGTCAAGAACTACCGGGAGGCCTACGGGATTCACGCCTCCAACGGCATCCTCTTCAACCACGAGAGCCCCCTGCGTGGCGAGACCTTCGTGACCCGGAAGATCACCCGCGAGATGTCGCGGATCGCGACCGGTCTAAAGGACTGCCTGTACCTCGGTAACCTGAGTGCGCTCAGAGACTGGGGCCACGCCAAGGACTACGTGGAAGGCATGTGGCGCATGCTGCAGCAGCCCACATCCGACGACTACGTGCTCGCCACGGGCCGCACCGTCACCATCCGCAGTTTCGTCGACATGGCCTTCAAGGAGGTCGGCATCGACATCGAGTGGAAGGGCCAAGGCGTCGAGGAGACCGGCGTCGACAAGAAGACGGGCAAGACCCTCGTGGCCGTCGACCCACGCTACTTCCGGCCCACGGAGGTCGAGTTGCTGGTGGGCGACGCCAGCAAGGCCAAGTCGGTCCTCGGTTGGGAGCCCAGCCACACCCTCGAGCAGCTGTGTGCCGAGATGGTGGCCTCCGATCTGGCGCTGTTCAAGCGGGACAAGTACCTGCTCGACGGCGGACACGACATCCTGAACCAACACGAGGCCTGAGCCTCACAGCGGCTTGACCTCGGTGCATTCGCCCGAGTCGCAGTAGAACAGGAACCCCCGAACGGGGCGGGTCTCGCTCCGCGACAACGCGGTCATGTATCCGCGGACTTGCTCCACGTGTTCCTTGCGCTTCTTGTCGGTCAGCTTGGCCACGGTCTTGAAGTCGATCACGTCCACCCCATCCGGCCGGAACACCACCCGGTCCGGGCGGACGAGCTTGCCGTCGAGGCCCACCAGTTCGCGCTCGTTGTGAACCGTCCCGGACCCGTCAAACCACGCCGACATCACGGGATGCTCGACCACGGCCCGGACCTGGTTGCGCACCCTCTCCCAGTCGGCCTTGCTGCACCGGGACCAGGGCCACGGCCGTTCCAACACCCGGTCCACATCGCCGGCCTGCATGATCCTCGCGAGCTGACCGTGCACCGCCGTCCCGAAGGCCTTGGCGTCGAGGGTGCCGAGGGCAGGGCGGTCGAGCTCGCGCTTGCGGCCGGCCACGACCTCCTTGGAGATGCCGTGGAACCGAAACATGGGAAGCGTGCACATCTCCGGGCCCTCCGTCCGTTCCCGGTGGCGGGGCACCGCATCGGCAAAACCCGGTGACCGCCAGGACGAGGCCGCCAGGTTGCAGCCCATCGCCCGGTCGATCCCGCGGGCCATGGCGCGGCCCATGCGCTTGGGCAATTCCCCTTCGTCCCAGTCGGCCTTGGCCACGTCGATGACCACGTGGAGGCGCACCTCCGCACGGGTGGTGCAGACGTAGGCCACGTTGACCTCGTCAAACCGCTGCTGGTCCCGCTCGCGCTCCCAAATGCCGTTGGCCGCCGTGGCCTTGAGGGCACTCAGCGGCGCCACGATGCCGGGCACGCCGTATTGGGCCTCATCGAGCTCGGCCGGCATCAGCGTCTTGTCGCCGTGGATCAAGTCGTCGGCAAAGCGGGTGATGACGACCGGATACTGCAGCCCCTTGCTCTTGTGCACCGTCAGGATGCGCACGGCGTCGGGACCGGGCAGAACCCGGATGGACTGCTCGTGTCCCTTGCGGTGCCAATGCGACAGGAACCCCGACCGGCCGAAATCCTGGGCGGCGCGCTCCTGCGTCAATTCGAGGAGGGCCTCGGCATGGGCTGGGTAATGGACATCAATGTCGAGGGCGCGCAGGATGCGGCCGATGCACTCTCCGAGCGGCAGGGACGACCAGGACGCGGCGTCGAAACCGGGCACGGCCTCCTCGAGGACGGAGATCCCGTCCAGCGTCCCGTACCGCTTCTCAGTGTTGTCCGGTCGAAGCTTGCGATGCTCGGTGTGGTGCCGGGTGAGCAGGTCGGCCTCGTTCCACGGCATGGACTGCTCGGTCCGAATGGCCCCGAGCGCCTGTACGAAGCGCAGGACCGGACCGGCTTCCTTGGGTTCCTCGAGGGCCTCGAGCAAATGGACCACGGCCAGCGAAGCGGGGTGACGGCCCAGCGCCAGACTCTCGTCGGTGAAGGGCACGATGGGGTCCTCACGGGACAACAGGAATTCCGCGAGGGCCTTGGCCTCGTCGTTCTTGCGGACGAGGATGGCGATGTCGCCGGCGGGAAACCCATCGGCCATGGCCTCCCGAATCCGGGATTCCATCCAGTGGCAGACCGCATCGAAGCGTTCGGCCGCCTTGTCTGCCTGCAGGACCTCGACCTCGACCCCGCCCGGAAACGACTTCATCGGCGTCTGCGCCACATCGCCATACACTTCGGCCAAATCCGGCTCGAGGTCCTCGGCGAGGGTCGCGTAGACACGGTTGTTGAAGTCCACAATCTGTGGCGCGCTGCGCCAGTTCTCCACGATGCGCCGGCGGTCCAGGCTGTCCCGCATCCGGCCGGCCGCATCCTGCAGGGCCGGCGACAGCGGGCGAAGGCCATCGGTGACCAGGTCGGGCAGGGCCCCCAACTGGCGGTGGTCCCCATTGCGCCACCGGTAGATGGCCTGCTTGGCGTCGCCGACGACGAGGGACAGGCGCCCTTGCGAGAGCGTTTCCCCGACCACCACGGCCAGGTTCTGCCATTGGGTGACCGAGGTGTCCTGGAACTCGTCGATGAAAATGTGGTCGTAGCGCTCCCCGGTCCGCTCGAAAATGTAGGGGGCCGGATTGTCCTGGACCACGTCGGCGATCATGCGGTTGAGGGTGCCCAATGTGCGGACGTTCTCCTCGCGCTGGACCTCGAGGTGAGCGTGGCGCAGGGCCGTCAACGTGCCCACCAGCGGGAGCCGGCGGCCGAGCATCCGGCGGGTGCGGAAGTCGTGCCCCGCCTCACCGGGCCCCATGGCCTCCTCCATCTCCGCCAAGGCCACGAGCCGGTTGTGGAACGGGGCGATCGCCGCCTCGCCGTCCGCGTCGTTCTTCTTGGCCCAGATGCCCTCCTCGATGCCCTTGATGAGCGTCTTGGTCTGCTTGTCCGGCTTGCCCAGGATGAGCCGGGGCAGCCAGCTCTTCATGACCCATTTGCCGGAAAAAAAATCATACAGCCCGGCCACCTCGAGGGCGTCCAGAAGCGACTGGGCCTCCTGCCGCATCGCGGCGGACTGGGCGTGCACCTCGCGGTTCATGCGGCGCTCCACTTCCGTGAACTGGGCGGGCGTCCACCCATCGAGCCGCTCGAGCAGCGGCTGCATCTGCTCGAAATCGATGGCCTTGCCGATGTCCAGCAGCTGGCGCCTCACCTTGGCGTCGCGGTCGTCCTCCACCGCCTCCTCGACGAACCGCTCGAGCAGGTGCGTCAGTTCGCTGTCGATCCCGAGCTTCTCGAGCACCTTGTCCACGGCCGCCTCCAGCAGCCGGTGGGTGTCGAGCTCCACGCTGAAATCGTGCTCGAGCTGGAGGTCGTTGGCAAACCCGCGGACCAACCCCCCAACGAACTTGTCGAGGGTCATGATGGACAGCTCGCCGTAGTGCCGGTTCAGGTCCCGGCGGAGGTTGCGCGCCCGGCGCCCGATGTCATCCGCGTCGAGTTCCGTTTCGGCCATCAACCCGGCGAGGTGGTCGCTGTCGGAAGGCCCGTCGGCCAGCACTTCGATTTCTTGGACCACCCGGTCCTTCATCTCCTGTGCGGCCTTGTTGGTGAACGTCAGGGCGAGGATGCGGCGAAAGGGAAACGGATCCTGGCTGGCCAAGCAACAGGACAGGTACGCCTCCACGAGGCGGAAGGTCTTTCCACTGCCAGCGGAGGCCCCCATAACCCGGAATCCCGTCGGCATCCTGCCCACCATATCACCCTGCGACATGCGCTCAATTTCGTCCCTCCGTGTCCATTCCCCAAGCCCGTTTCACAGCCTTCGGAGGACAATTGCAACCTGTGGTGCACCACGTTGGTTCTTCCTTCAAGACCTTCGAGACATGGACGCCTCTTTCCGCCCCCTTTCCATCGGCCTTGCCCTCACTGCGCTGGCGATCATCGCCCTGGTCACGGCTCCCGGATGCAAGCCGGACCCGCTGCACGGCGGTCCGGGCACCCTCACCCTGACCGCGGACTTCACCTTTGGCGGGGACAGCGTGCTGGTCGGCCGCACGGCCACCGATGCGCTCGGCAACGCCCTGCGTCTCGAAACCTTTGGCATCTACCTCGGCGGCATCGAGCTCCTCAGCGACGCCGGACCGGTCCGCCTGTCCGACGCCGAGCGGTGGAATGCCGGTGAGGACAACGTGTGGAGCTACATCGTCGAGCCGGGCGTCTACGACGGCTTCCGGGTCCACCTCGGGGTGCCGGCGGAATTCAACACCGACACCGACCCCACCATCTGGCCCAACAGCCACCCGCTCGGCGTGGCCGGCAGCGCCGGCATGTTCTGGAGCTGGAACACCGGGTACATCTTCTCCAAGTTCGACGGCAAGGCGGACACCACCGGAGGCACCGACTTCATTCACCCCTATGCCTACCACATCGGGGGAGACGACAACCTCATCGAGGTCCGCTACGGCACGCCGTGGGAAGTGGACGAATGCACCAACCACGCCTTCACCCTCAGCGGGGAGCTGCTCGACTTCCTGATGCCGGCCGGTGACCCCATCGACGTCGCCGTGGACAACGTCACCCACACCGGAGACAATCCGGCATTGGCCGCGCGCTATGTGGCCGGCCAGACGGCAGCGGTGACCCTGACCAAGGAATGATCGGCCGGCTTGCCCGATCTTGATGTCATGTCCACTCGTCCGGTTTCCCTTCGCCTGACCCCTGCGGCCGTCCTCTGGGCGGTCTGCGCGGTGCTGGTGGTGTGGAGCAGCGGCTGTAGGCCTGACGAACCGACGGAGTGCACGACACCTCCCGGGGCCACTCCACTCGAGATCGACATCCCGCCCTTCTTCCCGCCCATGGACATTCCACCGGACAACCCGACCACGGTGGAGGGCGTCGAGCTGGGCCGGTTGCTGTTCTGGGAGAAAGCCCTCAGCGCGGACAGCACCATGAGCTGTGGCACCTGCCACATGCCCACCTTCTCGTTTGCCGAGCCCACCGCCGTCTCGACCGGCATCACCGGCGCACAGGGCACGCGGAACGCCATGGCCCTCATCAACATGGGCTGGGCCCAGCGCTTATTCTGGGATGGCCGCGCCGCCACGCTGGAGGAGCAGGTCCTCGAGCCCATCCCGCATCCCGACGAGATGAACCTGCCCTGGCCCGACGCCGTGGCGAGGTTGGAAGCCGACCCGGACTATGCCGAGCGGTTCAAGGTGGCCTTTGCCGGTGAGCCCATCAGCGCGGAGGCCGTGTCCAAGGCGGTGGCCCAGTTCCTGCGCACCATGATCTCCGCAGACAGCAAGTTCGACCGGTGGCGAAGGGGACAGGCGGAGCTGACCGACCAGGAATTCCAGGGCTACGAGATCTTCAACCGCGAGGGCGGAGACCCCGAGGTCGTCACGGGGGGACAATTCGGGGCCGACTGCTTCCATTGCCATGGCGAAGCCGGACTCCAGTTCACCGACTACCTCTTCCACAACAACGGGCTCGACAGCACCTTCACCGCCGACCCGGGACTTGCCGGAATCACCGGAGCGGCGCTGGACAGCGGCCGGTTCCGGACGCCGACACTGCGCAACGTGACGCTCACTGCCCCCTACATGCACGACGGGCGGTTCCAGACCCTCGAGGAGGTCATCGACCACTACGATGCCGGCGGTCTGCCCTCGGCCACCATCGACCCGTTCATGAAGTACAGCTCGGGCGGGCTGATGCTCCAGCCCCAGCAGAAGGAGGCCCTCATCGCCTTCCTGCATACCTTGACCGACACCGCGTTCGTCTCCAATCCGGCCTTCGCGGACCCGCATTGACCATGACCCTCCGCCGGCTGATGCTCACCCTCGGGCCGGGCATCCTGTTTGCTTCCACTGCCATCGGAACCAGCCACCTCGTGCAGGCCACGCGGGCCGGCGCGGACTACGGGTTTGCCCTGCTGTGGGCGGTCCTCGCGGCCAACATCGCCAAGTACCCCTTCTTCGAGTTCGGCACCCGCTACGCCAACGCCACGGGCACCTCCCTCGTGGCCGGCTACCGCACCTTCGGCCGGTGGGCCTCGTGGACCTACCTCGTCCTGACCGCCCTGACCTGCGCGTTTGTCATGGGCGGAGTCGGCATCGTCACCGCCGCCTTCCTCGACCACCTGTTCGGCGCGTCCGCCACGCTCGGCTTCAACGCCACCCCCCATGTCGCCGTGGCCACCTTCTCGGCCTGCGTCGGGGTGCTGATGCTCGGCCGGTACTCCGCATTGGACAAGGTCATCAAGGCCATCAGCATCGTCCTGCTCATCGGCACCGTGGGCGCCACCATCGGGGCCCTGTTCCACACACCGCTCTCCGCCGTCCCCCCGGCTCCGGCCGGATTCAACCCCTGGCGCGGCGCGGAATTCACCTTCCTCATCGCCCTGCTCGGCTGGATGCCCTCCGCCGTGGACCTCAGCCCGTGGACCAGCATCTGGACCCTCGAACGGTACCGGCAAACCGGCTTCAAACCGACCCTCCGGGACGCCGTGCGCGAGTTCAACCTCGGCTATGCCTTCTGCATCCTGCTCGCCCTCTGCTTCCTGTTGCTCGGCGCCCTGCTCTTGCGGACCGAAGACATGGCCCTGCCCAGCGGGACCGCCGCCTTCGCCGCGGGCATCATCGGCCTGTACACCGAAGTGCTCGGCGCGTGGAGCACGCCCTTCGTCGGCTCCGCCGCCTTCGCCGCCATGCTCGGCACCTGCATCGCCTGCCTCGATGGCTTCAGCCGCAGCTTCGGCCACGGCATCGCCGCCCTGCGGGATGCGGAGGTCCAGCCCCGCCATGAAAAGGTGAGCCTGGTCCTCATTTCCATCGGGGCCCTGCTCCTCATCATCGTCTTTCCCGAAGACATCCGGACCCTCCTGGATTTCGGCAACATCCTGAGCTTCTGCGTCGCCCCGCCCGCCGCATTGGCCATGCTCGTGCTGGTGACCCGCAGGCGCTTCCCCAAAGAGGCCAGGCCGGGACGCGCCCTCGTCATCACCGCCGTTCTCGGACTCGGCTTCCTGATGGCCCTGACCGTCCTCTACCTCCGTCATGTGATGGGTTGAATCCACCCGCTGGGGATGTGACCAAGTCGAGGTTTACAAGTCCCCGCCCATCGGGCACACAGCGCAGGTCAGCCGGGTAATTTCAAGGTCATGGTTGGATGCAACCCCGGCGCCCGTTTCGCCGTAACACCGGACATGACTGCGCGCGCGTGTCTTCTTCTGTTGTTGACCGTCCTGAGTGGGGCGTTTCAGGGTGAATTGCGCGCACAATGCCCCCAGTTCCTGGGCACGGAAACCATCGCGGATCTGCCGGCAACGGCCTCCACACCCCACTGGTTCCAGTGCATCGGCAGCGTCACTGCCGACCCCGCCCCCTTCGAATTCGAGCTGACCGCACAGCCGGCCACCCACACCGGTGTCGTCATCGACTGGGGGGACGGCAGCCCCGCCGAGGCCATCGGCAACTGGGACGGTTCCACGCCCATCGCCCACACGTTCTCGCCGGACGAATGGCGCAACTACCCCATCACCGTGACCACCTCCGCGTGTCCGGGTGGCGCTGCGGGCATCCTGGTCTACGAGCCGGAAACGCCCGGTGCAGGGCTGGTATACGGCGACAACAACGCCGGGTGCGCCCCCTTCACCGGCCTCCCCCGCATTGACGTCAACCTGGCCTTCAGCCCCAACTGGAGCTTCTCCCTCGATTGGGGCGACGGCTCGGCGCCCGACGCCTTCACGATGGACCAGGTCCTCGCCGGGGCGCCCTATGACACCCTCAAATTCGTGGCCGGATCCGGGGACGAAATCGTCCGGATTTCCGGCATGTCGCACACCTACACCTCGGACTTCTGCTCGTCGGGGGACTGCGACCACGAGCTCACGCTCCTCTACTCCAACTACTGCTCGGTCCGGGGCGCCAGCACGCCCTTCGTGCCGGGCGGCACCATCGTGGGCACCGGGTACAACGAGGCCAACCTCGGCAACGCCTTCCTGACCTGGGATGTGGATGAGGCGCAGATCAACGTGGCAGACCCCGTGGTCTGCTGGCCCGACAACCAGACCACCGTGGGCAATGCGTCCTGCCCCGATTGCTGCGACGCGTCCAGCGGCAACAACGTGGCCGGAAACGGCACCACGCGGACGGAAAAGTGGGACTTTGGCGGCGCCACCTATGCGGGGTCCGGACCCGACCCGACCAACTGGATCGATTGGAACGGCGATTGCGCCAGCGGCCAGAGCCACCTCCTGACCTTCCCGGGACCCGGTGAGTACACCGTGACGATGTACACCCAGAACCACTGTGGCATCGACACCGTCACGCGGGACATCATCGTGGCTCCACCCCCCACCGTCACCGCCACGAGCAGCCTGACCAGCCTCTGCCCCGGCGAGGCCTTCCAGTTTGAAACGGTGAGCTGGAGTGCGGACCCGCCCCTCACCGGCGAGGACCTGAGCTTCAATTTCACCTATGGCGAGAGTGGATTCTCCATTCCCATCGCCATCGTCGGTGGAATCATCCCCTTCAGCGGCCTGCCCGCCCAGCCCGGCAATGTCTACTCGGCAGCCGGCGACTACAATGCCATCGTGCAGGTCTTCGCCACGGAATCCCCCTCCTGCTCCGGGTCGGCCGTGGTGCCCGTCACCGTGCTCACCCCCCCGGTGGCCGACTTCACCCTGCCGCCGGACGCGTGCAGCGACGAGGCCACCGTCCAGCCCGTGGACGCCTCCACGGATGCCGCCGACTACAGCTGGTCCCTGACCGGTCAGGGCGTCATCAGCACCGATGCCGTGGTCGACCCCGTCACCCTCGTGGGGCCGGGCAACTTCACCTTTGACCTGACCGTCACCTCGCCCAACGGGTGCACCGATTCGCAGAGCCGGACCCTGGCCCTGGCGAGCCTGCCCGACGCCGATTTCTCCGTGGCAGACGCCTGCTTCGGGGTGCCCACGGTCCTGGACGGATCGGGCTCCACCACCGACGCCACCTTCGGGGGCAACATCGTCTCATGGGATTGGACCCTCGATGACGGGACCCTGCTCGCCGGTGCCAACCAGACGGTGACCTATCCGGGAGACGGCAACCAGTCCGTCGAACTCGTGGTGACCACGGCGTCCGGTTGCACCGACACGCTCACCCAGACGTTCGAGATCCTGCCCCGGCCCGCCGTGGGCCTCCTCGACGGGGACACCATCGGATGCAGCCCCTTCACGGTCGCCCTCAGCGCGCTCGATTCCACGGGCATCACCTCCCCGGCCACCTTCACGTGGGACTACGGACACGGCGGCGCCACCGGCCCGGACGCGGACGGGACCCACACCTGGCCCGCCAACAACGGCGAAGACACGCTCTACTACGACGTGGTGGTCGAGGCTGGGCTGGGCGGATGCACGAGCACGGACGGGTTGATCGTGGCCGTGGCCCCGGCGCCCTTCGTCCAGACCGACGGCGGCGAGGTCTGCAGCGGCACCGCCTTCCAGTTCGAGGGCAATGCCTTCAACCTCGGAGAGACCCCCGAATGGTTCTGGGAAGTGGACGAGGTCTGGTCCACGTTCGTGGAGGACTACGGCACCATCACCAGCGACTTCGACGACTTCCAATACACCTTCGTCAACCCCGGATTCGCCTCCGACACGGTGGACATCACCCTGACGGTCACCCGGCCGAACGGATGCTCGGCCACGGATCAGGCCACGCTCTTCGTGCGCCCCTCCTACGCGCCCTTCGTCAACGATGCCGACGGCTGTTCGCCCTTGGCGGTGGCTGCCCCGCCCCAGGTGGCCCTGGCCGTGGATTGGGACTTCGGGGACCCGGCCAACCCTGACCCCCCGGGCGCCACCTCCCACCTGTACACCCAGCCGGGCTCCTACACCGTGATCGCCGAGGGCATCAGCGTGTTCGGCTGCGCGGGATCAGATTCCGCGACCGTCGTCGTGCACCCGACGCCGACCCCCGTCCTCAACGCCGAGAACGCCCTGTGCGCCCCGGACCCCGTCAACCCCAACCGGTCCGACAACGCCACGGATGGCGCCTCCTCCTGGAGCCTGCAGGTCGACCTCGGCACCGTGTACCCCTGGAACGGAAACCCCGACACGACCCTCGCGCTCGATCCGGGCAACCACCTGCTGACCCTCATCGCGACCAGCGACCAAGGCTGCGTTGCGGAAACCAGCACGGAGGTCCTCGTGCAGGACGAGGTCACCGCCGGGTTCACCCTGCCGGAGGACGGCTGTTCCCCGGTGACCTTCGCCGTGGACGCGGTGGACATCCCCGCAGGCGCCCTCGCCACGTGGATCATCGACACGCCCTTCGGCACCGACACGACGCAAGGGAACGCGCCCAGTGCACCCGACTGGCTCACCGACCCCACGGCCGGGCCCACCGGATACAGCGTCACGCTCGACGTCGTCGACCCCTTGACCGGCTGCACCGCCCAACACACGGACTCCCTCACCGTCTTCCCCCAACCCGTGGGCACGATGTCGGTGACCGGGCTCAACGGCTGCGAGGTGATTGCCACCTTCGCCTACAGCGGGCCGGCGGAATCGTTGACCTGGAACTTCGGAGACCCCTTCGAACCGGGGACGGAAACCACCACGGCCGCCAGCATTTCCCACGCCTACCCGAACCCCCTCGGAACCGGATACACCGCCACGGCCACCGTGACGGCCGCCATCGGCGCCTGCACCACCACGGACCAGGTCAGCTTCGACATCCCGGCCATCGTGGACGCCGACATCCACCTGCCCGACACGGTCTGCATGGGCACCCCCGTGCCCCTCGACAACCTGTCCACCGGTGTGCCCCTCGCGATGGGCATCGCCAGCGGTGCATGGACCTGGACCGTGGGAACCGATACTTTGGTCGGCTTCGAACCCGTCCTGCCCCCGTTGGACTCCACCGTGGTCAATGCCGGGCCGCAGACCAACGCCATCCTCCCCGTGACGTTGACCATCGTGCACCCCGAGAGCGGCTGCACCGACGAGACCTCCGCGTCCGTCGTGGTCCTGGGCAATCCGCTCGCGAGCTTCATCGCCACCCCGGACGCCCTCTTCGATGCGCCCTACACGACCAACCTCGTGGACATGAACCAGGTCGCCTCCGGCGGAACCACCACGTGGACCGTCAGCGGTGGCGGCACGCTGGATGCGTCCGCCGGAACGGTCAGCTGGCCGGTCAACACGCACGGCGTCCAGACCATCAGCGTCGTGCTGGACAACTTCGGGTGCAGCGACGCCTTCAGCCAGGACGTGCTCCTCGTCCCGCCACCGCCCGTCATCAGCTTCACAGGGGACACGACCTCCTGTGCACCGCTGCAGGCCAGCTTCGACCCCACCATCATCGGCGTCGTCGACAGCGTCGTCTGGACCTTCGGACAAGGGGCGGTCCGCGTCGTGCAGGACCAACCGGAGGACCCCATCTCCTTCGGGTACTTCGAACCCGGCACCTACACCGTAGGCGTGACGGCCTATGGCCCGGGAGGCAACGCCGTCGCGGAGACCCAGACCGTCGTGGTATTGGACCAGGTGAATGCCGGCTTCTCCATCTTCCCGGCCGAGTGCGTCGAGGTGGGCGACGTGGTGGAATTGACCCCCAACTTCAACTATGAGGACGCCGTCTACAGCTGGCAATTCGGCGATGGGGCCGAAGTCGAGACGCCCGAAGGGGGCATCGTCACCCACACCTACTCCGAGGCCGGCAGCCCAGTCATCACCCTGACCATCCAGAACGCCCTGTGCACCGACAGCACCTCCCGCACGGGGTGCGTCATCGCCTTCGAGGGCGGCAGCATCGGCGTGCCGAGCGCGTTCTCGCCGACCTTCGGTGGAGACGGCAACGGCGCCCAAGCCTTCGGCGACGATGACTTCCGGGACAACGACATCTTCTTCCCCCAGATCGACGGCAACCCCATCGCCTACAGCTTCACGGTCTACAACCGCTGGGGCGAACAGATCTTCAGCACCACCGATCCGGCCGTCGGCTGGAACGGCCACTTCCAGGGCAAGCTCTGCAAGCAGGACGTTTACGTCTGGCGCGTGGCCGCCGTGTTCCTCGATGGCACGTCGGTGGAGCAGGCCGGGGACGTCACATTGATCCGCAGATGAACACACTCCGCACTCCCCTTCTTCTCCGGAGCGTGGCCTTGGTGGCCACCCTGCTGGTCCTCGCCGAAGGACGCGGGCAGGATGCCCAGCTGACGCAATTCTATGCGGCCGCCCCGCACCTGAACCCCGCGTTTGCCGGTGGCACCCTGGAAAACCGGGTCGCCTTCCACTACCGCAACCAGTGGCCGGGATTGCCCGGTCGGTTCGTCTCCTATGGCGCGTCCTACGACGTCTTCATTCCCAAGATCAACAGCGGCATCGGCGTCCTCTTCTCCTCGGATGAAGCGGGAACGGGCGCATTGGGATCGAGCTCCTTTGCCTTCCAGTACAGCTATGAGGTGCCGATCAACGACCAGCTGTCCTTCCGGCCCGGCCTGCAACTCGGGTGGAGCAGCCGGGGGCTGCTGAACTGGCAGGATCTCGTGTTTGGTGACCAGATCAACCGGGGCGTCGCCGACGGCGGTGCCGGGGCCTCGCTCGAGGGCCTGTCCAATTTCCAGCTGGTCCGGAACTACTTCGATGTGGCCGCAGGCGGTGTGCTGTACGGCAAGAAGTTCTGGCTGGGCGTCAGCAGCCGCCACCTGAACTCCCCCTCGGAGAGCCTGACGGATGCGACCACGGCGCCCGTGCCCATCTGGTTCAGCGCCCACGGTGGCGTGCGCATTCCCATTGACGGAGGACCGACCGGCTACGACCAGGATGTCCTTGTGGCCGGGGGATACCGGAGCCAGGGCCAATTCGACCAGATGGACTTCGGCATCAGCATGGACAGTCCCTTCCTGACCTATGGGGTCTCCTACCGCCAGATCCTGATGAAGACGGCGCCGGACGGGGCGCCCAACCACGACGCCATTTCCCTGATCCTCGGCCTCACCGAGGACAACTTCCGCATCGGCTACAGCTACGACATCACCGTGTCCACGCTGGGCTGGGGCATCACCGATGGCGCCCACGAGCTGACGCTCAGCTATGTGTGGAAGACCCCGAGCCACCTGCGGACGCGGCCGCACCGCGTGCTGCCCTGCGCTGAATTCTGATCGCGCCCGCCTCAGGGCTGGGGCAGCACGTTGACCTCCCGCTCGAGGTCCACCCCGAACCGGGCCCGGATGTCCGCCTGGATGTCCGCCGACAAGGCCACGATGTCCCGGCCCTGTGCACCCCCGCGGTGCACCAGCACGAGCGCCTGCCGGTCGTGCACCCCATGCGTGCCCCGGTCGTGGCCCTTCCAGCCGGCCCGGTCGATGAGCCAGCCTGCCGCCACCTTGGTGCCGTTGGGCGCCGGGTAGTTCGGCACGTCGGGATGCGCCGCCTGCAACGCCGCGAAGGCGTCCGCGTCGAGCACGGGGTTCTTGAAGAAGCTGCCGGCATTGCCGATCACGGCCGGATCGGGCAGCTTGCTCCTGCGGATCCGGATGACCGCATCGGAGACCGCACGCGGTGTGGGCTCGGTGATCCCCGCCTTGTCGAGTTCCTCGCGGATTGCCCCGTAGCCCAGACGCAAGTCCGGTTCGAGGGGCAGGCCAAAGGTCACGTGCGTGATGACGTATTGGCCCTTCAGGCCCCGCTTGAAGACGCTTTCCCGGTATCCGAAGGCGCAGTCCGCGTGAGAGAAGGTGCGCACCTCCCCCGTGGCGATCTCCACCGCCTCGAGCGAATGGAAACGCTCCTCCAGTTCCACGCCATACGCCCCGATGTTCTGCATCGGCCCCGCCCCGGTGCTCCCGGGAATCAGCGACAGGTTCTCGAGGCCGTTCCAGCCGCGGTCCAAAGCGGCCATCACGAAGTCGTGCCACACCACACCCGCCCCGACACGAACGAGCACCGAACCTTCTTCCCGGCCGACCTCCTCGATGCCCCCGATGCCGAGGTGCAGCACGAGGCCGGGCAGGTCGCCGGTCAACAGGACATTGCTGCCCCCGCCCAGGATGTGCAGCGGCGTGCCCGCCTTCCGGTGCCACGCCAGGGCCTCCCGGACGGACTCGACCGAGCCGCACGACACGAAGTGCTCGGCGGTGGAGGGCAGGCCGAACGTCGTGAGGTCGGCGAGAGAACGATGGGCTTCAGGCTGCACGTCACGAAGTAACGGCGCGGCAGGCTCGCTTGGTCTGCCTCAGGGAAGCGGTTCCAACCGCTCGATGTTGCTGACCGCCTCGGCGTGCTCCCGCTCGTCCAGGGACCTCAGGAGACCGTCCTCCACACGCTCCAGCAATCCAGCCACATGCAGCCGGTCGGCATAGGTGGTCACCTCAAGGACGTGACGGCGGTGGAAACGTCCGATGCGCTGGTGTTCCACGAGCCGGTCGGGATGGGTCAATGCATAGACCGTCCCGCCATCCGGTGTGGCAAACCAACGCGGGGAGAAGGCGTCTTCCATCCGCGAAAATTAACGCGGCCACCGGCGGTGTTTTTCGGAACTTCCTGCCATGACTTCGCCTGTCCCTTCGTTTGGCCGACTCGGCCGTTTTGCTACCGCTCTGGGCCTGTTTGCCCTCGTTTCGCACACAGCACTGGCCCAGGGAGCGGACCGCGGATACCGCGTGCAGGTGGGCGATCCGGTCCCCGCGTTTGCACTGACCGACCTCGACGGCAAGACCTGGTCCAGTGACGACCTGCTGGGTTCGGTCTACATCCTGCAGTTCACGGCGTCCTGGTGCGGCGTGTGCCGCAAGGAGATGCCCCACCTCGAGGAGCGCGTCTGGCAGCGGTTCAAGGAGAAGGGCTTGACCCTGCTCGGCGTGGACCTCGACGAACCGGCAGACAAAGTGCGCGGCCTCGTGGAGGACACCGGCGTCACCTACCCGATTTGCCTCGATCCCGGCGGCGAGCTGTTTGCGGCCGTGACCGTGCCCAAGGCCGGCGTCACGCGGAATGTCGTCGTGGACCGGGAGGGGAACATCGCGTTTCTCACGCGGTTGTTCGATGAGGCGGAGTTCAATGCCATGATCGACGCCGTGGACACCCTGATGAACACCGATCGATGACCCCCACACAACAGGACATGCGGCGCCAGGCCGAGGCGCATTACGAAGCCCAGCGTTGGGCAGAGGCGGAGCCCTTGTTTGACACCCTGTCCCGGGAACTCGAACCGGACGGCAACCTCCTGCACGACCGGGCGGTCTGCCTGTTCCAATTGGGCAGAAAGACCGAATCCCTCGACCTGCTCAACCAGGCCGCAGCCCTCGAGCCGGACAACCCCTATCGATACGCCTCCCGGGCCTGGATCCGCGCCGCCATGAAGGACGTCGACGGCGCCATTGAAGACTACCGCAAGGCGTTGGAACTCGACCCGGACGACGCCATCACGCTCAACAACCTCGGCTTGCTGGAAGAGCAATACGGCATGCGGAAAGTCGCCCAGGAACGGTTCCGCCGGGCGGACACGCTGAGCGGCATCCTCCGGGAAGCGGGCGTCGATCCCCCCACCGCCCAGGCGCCCCCCGAAGTCGAGGCCGAACCGGAAGCGCCCGGCACGGTCTGGACCGAAATCAAGGGCGTCTTCACCCAACCCGAACGGCGGAAGGACTTTCTCAAGTTCTTGAAGAACGGACTCCGCCCATGATCCACGAGGGCGATTTCCTCGGGGGCATCATCGCCCGCCTCAGGGAGCGGCCCACGGACGAATGGCAGCACCTGACCCTGCTTCTCCCCGGCCGCCGGGCCGCGCGCAAACTCGCCGATGCCCTCGCCAAGGAAACCGCCCCCGGCACGTGGCTCCCCCGGTTCACCACCCTCGGAGAATGGTCCGGCGAGCAACTGCGCCTAACGACCCCGAGCAAGCTCGAGCTCCTCGTGGAGCTGCAACAGGTGGCCGAAGCCAATCGGGACCGGCTCACCCTCCCGGAATGGACCTCCTTCGAACGGTTCCAGCCGTGGGGCCTCGCCGCGTTGGGCGACTTCAACGCCATCGACCACCACCTGCTCGAAGCCCGCCAAGTCTTCCGGGACCTGCGCAACATCAAGGACATCGAATCGTGGAGCTTCGGTGAACCCGACCTGCGTCCGGGACAACTCCGGTTCCTCGAACAGTGGAACTCGCTCCTGCCGCTGTACGAAGCGTTCCACGCCGCCTTGGCGCAGCAGCACGCCACCACCACCGCCCACCTCGTCCGCCGCATGGCCGAAGACGATGGCTGGCTCGGACGCGTCCACGGCGAGGTCTGGATGGCGGGCGCCAACGCCATGACCCCGGCCGAACGCCGCACCGTGGAGCGCCTCATCCGCGCAGGGAAAGGACAGTGGATCTGGGACACGGACGTCTCATACGTTCGCAATGGCATGGAAGCCGGTCGCTTCGTGCGGGAGGTGGTGCCGCAGGCGGAATGGCATGACCTGCCTCACCCGCTCGAGGACGCCACGCGGGCCGACACGGCGTCCCGTGATTGGCGGATGGTGACCTGCAGTTCGCGCACGCTCCAGGCGCAGTACGTCCGCCACATGCTGGAGGAATCCACCGGCCGGTCGCTCGACCGCGTGGGCATCATCCTGCCCTCGGCCGACCTCGCCCCGACCGTCCTGACCTCCCTGCCGCCGGAAGCCGGCCAGGTGAACCTCACGATGGGGGTTCCCCTCGACAAGACCCCGCTGCGCAGCTTCCTCTCCCTCGCCCTCGGATTGCAGGGCGACCGGGGCCGCCTGCACCACAACCGACTCAAGGCCCTCCTCGCCCACCCGTTCACGCGGGCGCTGCAGCCGGACGCCGCCGCCGAACTCGAAACGCTCGGCCGGACCGCCGCGCGCAAGACGTGGATCCGCATGACCGAGGACGACCTCGTGGACTTCCCGGCCATTCGACACGCGCTGTCTCCGTGGTGGCTGGCCCGCGACCATGCAAAGGCCCAACGCGACGACGGCACCTCCGTCATGCTGGAGGCGCTCGCCGGCTGGTCCGTCGATGCCCAGAAGGACCTCCACGACCCCTGGCTCTCCGCGGCGTGGGCGGGCTTTCGCGACATCGTGGCCCTGCACCTCCGCAGCGTGGACCGCTTGGGCCGCGAACAGGAATTGGCCGATGTCCGCGCGCAACTCATGCGATGGATGGGCCAGCACGCCGTCGACCTCGAGGGGGAGCCCTTCACCGGCCTGCAGGTCCTTGGCCTCCTCGAAAGCCGGGCCCTCGACTTCGACGAGGTCTTCGTGCTCGACGTCAATGAGGGCATCCTCCCCGACGGCTCTCCGCCCCCGACCTTCATGCCGCTCGACCTCCAGCGCGCCCACGGGCTGCCCGGCCGACCGGAGAGAGACGGCATCTTCGCCGCCTACCTCCACCGGCTGCTGCACCGGGCCCGCACCGTCCACCTGGTCCACGTCGGATCGGAGCTCGGAGACGGGGGCACCGAACCCAGCCGCCACATCGCCCAGCTGTCCCGGTGGGCATCGGAAGCCCTGCCGGGCGTGCAGGTCAAGGTCCAGAACTGGTCCACGCCCCTGCCCTCTCCCGCGCCGGATGTGCCCGACCTGGCGTGGACCGATCTGGCCACGCGGTCCCTCGACCACATGATGGCCAACGGCATCAGCCCGTCCGCCCTGAACCAGGCGCTGCGGTGCAACCGCCAATTCCACTACCGCTATGTCTACGGCTTCGGCGAGGCCCAATCCGTGGAGGAGCATCTGGAGGCCAACACCATTGGCACGGTCATCCACAAGGCCGTCGAACTGGGCCTGAAGACCGCGGTCGGGAAAGACCTCCTCCCCGCCCATTTGAAGCAACTGGCCAAGGAGATCCGGCCCCGGCTCGAGGAGGCCCTGCGCATGACCAAGGAAGGCGCCCGGACCGACATCGGAGAAAACGTGCTCGTCCTGCGGATGGCCGCTACCATGGTCGGCCGGTGGATCCGCGAGGAGCTGGCCGAATGGAAGCAGGACGAGTCCGTCCACCTCGTGGGCATGGAAGCCGACCTCCGGCGGACGTTCACCCTGGACAACGGGCAAAGCCTCACCTTCTACGGCGTGGCCGACCGGGTCGAGCGGCGCGAGCGGAACGGCCAGGTGGTCTGGCAGGTGCTCGACTACAAGACGGGCAAGGTGGAAGGCAAGGACCTGAAGCTCGGCGAGGATTGGCAGGAAAAACTCGGCGACGGAAGCCACGACAAGGCCCTGCAACTCCTGCTGTACGCCTCGATGCTCCGCGCCCAACACCCGGAGGCAGAGAAGATCCGGCCCGCGATCCGCGCCGGCAGGAAGGGCGAGAAGGACAACTCCAGCCTGCTGACCCTGTCCTGGGAGGGGGAGTCCGAATTGAGCCCGTCCCACGACCTCAAGATCCAGGCCTGGCTCTCGAGCATCGTCCACGTGCTCCGGCCAGACCAGCATGGGGAGGCCATCCAGCACAACCCGGACTGCCGGTACTGTGCGGATTGTCTCGTGCTGGAGTAGATTTCCGGCATGGAGGACGGCCATGGAAACGTTGGCGATGCCGGCCCATTGAAGCGGGTCCTGATCATCGCGTATTACTGGCCTCCCGCGGGCGGACCCGGCGTCCAGCGCTGGCTCAAATTCTCGAAGTACCTGCCTGAATTCGGATGGGCTCCGACGGTCCTCGTTCCCGACGGGGCGGCGTATCCTGTCCTCGACCCCTCCCTCGAGCAGGACATTCCGGATGGTCTGAAAGTCGTTCGCGTGCCCATTTGGGAGCCCTACGAAGCGGCCATGGCCCTCTTCCAAGGCAAACAGGGAGCGGAACGACTGGGGTCCATCTCCAACACCGGGTCATCCAAGCCCTCCCTCGGGCGGACCCTGATGCTCTGGTGCCGCGGCAACCTGCTTCTGCCCGACCCCCGGATTCTCTGGAGGCGCAAAGCACGGCGAACCGCCCTTGCCCTGTGGGCGGAAGCGGCGCAATCGGACGCCCCCTTTGACGCCCTGGTGACGACCGGACCCCCGCACAGCATCCACCTCATCGGACTCGACCTGAAACGAAAGGTGGGCATGCCCTGGCTGGCCGACTTCCGCGACCTGTGGCGGGAAATGGATTATCTCCGTGACTTCCACCCCACGGCCCGCACGTCCCGGCGACATGCGCACATGGAACGTGCCGTCTTTCACGCTGCGGATTCAGTCACCTATCCCAGTCCAGGTGTCGGTCTGTCCTTGGCGTCAGGCGGATCGCCTGGGTCACGGTCCAAGCTGGCGTTGATCTACAATGGATGGGACCCGAGTGACGTGCCGCAAACCGATCTCGATGCCCCTCCCCCCCTCGATGATCAAGCCTTTCATGTGGGGCATTTCGGTTCGCTCTTCCCCACCCGGGATGCGCCGGGACTGTGGACGGCCATTCAGGAATGGAACCAACAAGCGGACCGCAAGCCGATCCACCTGCATGTCGTGGGCAAGATCAATCCCAATGTGCGAACGTCCATTCAATCTGTCCTCTCCGATCAGGAGTGGACAGACCATGGATACGTCTCCCACAGTGAGGCCATCGCCCACATGCGGAGCATGGACGGATTGCTCCTGATCCAAAACGACAATGACACCGGCCAGCGCGCCATTCCCGGGAAGGCGTTCGAATACCTCGCAACGGGAAGGCCCATGGCCATCGTCGCCCCGGTTCCGAGTGACCTCGACGAATTGGCCCGGGAATGGGGCCTTTCCCCCACAGGTCACCACGATGTGAAAGGCGCCATGGCCATGCTGGAGGGCCTGTTTCAGCAATCCGGCGACCGGCGGGAACACATTGACCGGTTCTCCCGACGCCACCTGACCGCCTCCATCGCCCGCTGTCTCGACGGGATTTCCTCGCCTCCAGACCCCAGCTGAACCATGGCGCGTCACCCCGTATCCGGCCAAGCCGCCCGCAATTTCCTGAGCATCCTGCTCGGGTTCGCTTTGGGCGGCGTGAACAACCTCGTTGTCCTGCCCTGGGCATTCGGAGACGATCTGTCTTCCTGGGGGTTGATCCGGGTGGCGGCCGCATGGGGCACCCTGCTCGGTCCCATCCTGGCATTCGGGGCGCCTGCCGCGATGAACCGGTTCAAGGGACAAGCCGAAGAGGAGGGGCGATTCGCCGAACTCCTCGGCACCCTGGCGTGGCCGCCCATCGTGCTGTTCCTCACCTTCGTTGCCCTGCCCGCCCTCGCCTTGCCCTCCGGCGTGGCCGACCTGCTCGGGCTGGAGGGCACGGACCGCGCGGCCGTTCGCCCCATTGCCCTGCTCGCCGGTCTTCAGGCCGCCCAGATCTACCTCGCGGGGTTCCTGTCCACCCAGCTCAAGACCGCCCTCGCCACGTTGGCCCGGGAGACCTTTTTCAAGTTCGGCTACCTCGCCCTCGCCTTGGCGCTGGGCCTTGGTTGGATGGGAGAACCGGCGTTCCTGCCGGCCTTCGTCGCCCTGTACGGCCTCGTCCTGATCCTGCTGCTGGCCCAGAGCCTCGCCAACCGCTTGCGCTTGCGCTGGCGTGGACTGGGTGACCGGACGCTCCTGCGCGAGGTGCGCACCTATGGCGCCACCATGATCCTCGGCGCCAGCGCCCTCGTCATCCTCGGCCAAATCGACATCATCATGGTGGGCCGGCTGATCAGCCTGGACCAGGTGCCGGCCTTCACCATTGCCGCCTTCATTGCCACAGTGGCCCAGATTCCGAACCGCGCCTTCCAGCGGCTGCTCCAACCGCTTCTGGCCCAGGCCCTCCACGCACGGAATGACACCGAAACGTGGCGCCTCGTCCGCATGACCCACAGCACCATGCTGCTGTCCGGCGGGTGGATTCTGGCCTGTCTGTGGGCCTCCACACCGGAAATGGACCGGCTGCTGCCCGAAGAGTTCCAGGGACTCCAGTGGGTCATCCTGACCATCGGGGCCATCAAAGTGATGCAAGGCAGCGCGCTGGGTTCCCAGGTGCTGCTCGGCCAATCCGATCACTACCGGAAAACGATCGGATTGAACTGGGCCATGGTGGGGCTGGCCCTTCCCCTCAACCTGTGGATGATCCCCGACACCGGTCTCGGCCTCGGCCTGCTGGGCGCAGCGATGGCGACCCTGTGTGCGGTCGCCCTCTCCATCCTCGCCCGTCAATGGGTGGTCCACGCGGTGTGGAACCAATGGGTTCCCAATGGCCGCAGTCTGCTCATCCTGCTCACGGTTGCCGCAGCCGGGCACACCCTCCACGTCTGGGAACCGACCTCACCTGCCGGCATCATGCTCCTCGTCAAATCGGGCCTCGTCACCCTGCTCATCGCAGGGGCGGCCTGGGTCCTGAACCTGACCCCCGAAGGCAAAACGTGGATGCTGCAGCGGCTCCAGGCCGCGCGCACCTGATGTCCGCGGAGACGGGTCAGGCGGTGATCACTGACGGATCCACTCCTGCGTGCGGTACAGGAATCCCCAGTATCCGCGCACTTTGAGCACGTTGGGCTCGCCCTCCTCGAACCACATCTTGCAGTCGTAGATCCGGCCATTCTTCGGGTCACAGATGGTGCCCTCGTCCCATTCGCCGTCCCCGGCCTCCATGTTGCGGACGATCTCCATGCCCAGCACGCGCTGGTCTTTGCGGTCATCGCCACACTTGGTGCAATGGGGATCCTGGTCCTCGTCCGGCAGGCGGAAGAGCTCCACCACCGTTCCGTAGTACTGCCCGTCGCGCTCGGTGATCTCCACGATGCTCTTGACCCGCCCTTCGATCTCGTCGTCGATGGTCTTCCATTTGCCGGTGAGACTCTGGGCGGACAGGGTGGCGGTCATGGCCGTGAGAACGGCCGCGAGGACAATGCGAATCATGGGATCAAATTAAGCGCCCTGCGCACTTCCCTCGTCCATCCAGTCGGCGCGTTCTCCACCACGGCGCGCTTTGTTCAGCGCCGTGTCGAGGTCGAACCCGAGGATCAGCAGGAAGCAGTTGACGTTGAGCCACACCAACAGGAGCAGCAGGGTGCCCAGCGAACCGTAGAGGCGGTTGTAGCTCGACAGCGAGGTGGCAAACCACGCAAACGCCACCGAGGTCAGCACGATGAGCAGGGTGGTGGCCACGGCCCCCGGCGTGACGAAACGCCAGCGGTCCTTGGTGAAGTCGGCCGCATTGAACAGCGCGGTGATGGTCGAATACAGCAGGACGAGCGTCACCAGCCAGCGCACCGCCTGGATCAGGGGCAAATCCTCGAGGGCCACCAGGCCCTGTGCCGTCAGCCAGTCCAAGGCCGATCCGCTGAACACGATGAGCAGCACCGCCACGATCAGGAACAGGGAAAACAGGATCATGAGCACCATGGACATGGCGCGGAGCAGGAGCCAATTGCCCTTGCGCTCGAGGTGATGCGCCTCGTTGAGGCCCGACAGGATGCCGTTGATGCTGCTCGACGCGTAGAAGAGCATGAGCACGAAACCGATGCTCGCGATTTCGGGGTGCACCCCATTGGCCAGCAGGTCCTCGACCGTGACTTCCACGAGGCCGAAGGTGTCTCCCGGGAAATACTGTCGGAGGGCGTCGAACAGGCTCACCTGGAAGTCCGCGACGGGCACCAGCGGCAAGAGGCTCAGCAGGACGAGGATGACCGGGAAAATGGCCACGAAGACCTGGAAGGCGATGGCCGCTGCCCGGATGCCGAGCGCCCCCTCGGCGACGCCCACCACGAAGAAGCGGAAGACATTCCAGGCGCTCATGCCCTCAAACCCCCACGGATGGATGCGCTCGAGGGGCGCCACAAGGAGCCACCGCAACGGCGTCTTCCTCAACCAGGCTTCCCAGGGCTGCTCGCTCATGCTTGGAGGGCGGCCAACGCGGCCGCGCTTTTGAGGCTGATGTCCAGCGACACGGGACTGTGGGTGAGCCAACCGAGGGACACGAAGTCGACGCCCGCCTCACCATAGGCGCGCACGGTGTCCGGGGTCAGGCCGCCGCTCGCTTCGGTGGGGACGGCGCCCGCGATGTGGGCCACGGCCGCCTTGGCCTCCTCCGGAGAAAAGTTGTCGAGCAGCAAACGGTCCACTCCCCCTGCGGCCAAGGCCGCGTTCACCTCGCCCAGGTCGCGCACCTCCACGACCACCGGAACCTGCCGCCCCACCGCAGCGAGGTGACGGTGTGCGCCCTCCACGGCAGCCTGAACACTGCCGGCGTAGTCGATGTGGTTGTCCTTGATGAGGATCTGGTCGAAGAGACCCATCCGGTGATTGACCCCGCCGCCGATGACCACCGCCTGCTTCTCGAACAGGCGCAAGACCGGAGTCGTCTTCCGGGTGTCAAGGACGCGCGTGGCCGTTCCATCCAGGGCGTCCACCGCCCGCCGGGTCGCCGTGGCGACGCCGCTCATGCGCTGCATGAAGTTCAGGGCGAGCCGCTCCGCCGTCAAGATCTGTGCGGCCGGACCTTCGACCCGGGCGACCACCACACCGGGCGACACCCGGTCTCCGTCCTCCGCCATCCGGTGGAAGGCCACATCCGGCGCCCCGTAGGCAAACACCGCTTCCGCAATCGCCAGACCCGCCAACACGCCGTCCCCCTTGACCAGGAACCCGGCGGCCTCAACGGCATGGGCCGGCACACAGGCCGCCGACGTGATGTCGCCGGACCCCACATCCTCCTTCCACGCCATCGCAATGGCCTCCTGCATCGGGACGGGCAAGCCGGCAAAGGCCGGGGCGCCCAACGGTCGTGAATCCGTCATCGGCGGCAAGTTAATTCGACGCAACTTCGGGCATGCGCATTTCCCTCATCGTCATCGGCAAGACGTCCACACCGTGGCTGAAACAGGGCATCGACGAGTACGTCAAGCGACTCGCCCGCTACGCCCCCTTCCAATACGTGGAGCTGCCCGATGTGAAACTGCGCAACGCCCGCATCACCCACGACCAGCTCAAGGCCGCCGAAGCGCCTGTTCTCCTCAAGGCCATCGGGGACGCCGACCACGTCGTCCTGCTCGACGAGCGGGGCAATCAGCCGCGCAGCGTGGAACTCGCGAAATGGATCGAGGACCGGCACCACCGGGGCATCCGGCACCTCGCCCTCGTGGTGGGCGGTGCCTACGGATTTGCACCGGAAGTCCAGGCCAAGGCGGCCGAGAAGCTCGCATTGAGTTCCCTGACCTTCAGCCACCAGATGATTCGGCTCCTGGCCGTCGAACAGCTCTATCGCGCGCAGACCATCCTGCGCGGCGAGCCGTATCACCACGAGTGATCAGCTGGCGAGGATCAGGACCTTGTTGTCCAGGACCTCGACGGTGCCGCCGTTGAGGTCAAAGGCCTTCTCGCCTTCGGTGGTGTCCACCTTGACCGTGCCCTTCTGCAGGGTGGTGATCATGGCGGCGTGGTTGGAGAGCACGCCCATGGCTCCATCCGACCCCGGAAGGAACACGTGACGGGCTTCCCCTTCGAAGAGGACCGCGTCGGGCGTGAGGATCTCGACCTTCATCAGGCAGCGCTTTCGGCGAGCATCTTCTCACCGGCCTCGATGACCTCGTCGATGTTGCCCTTCAGGTTGAAGGCCGCCTCGGGGTACTGGTCGAGTTCCCCGTCGAGGATCATGTTGAAGCCCTTGATGGTGTCCTCGATGGACACGAGCACACCCGGGATGCCGGTGAACTGCTCGGCCACGTGGAACGGCTGGGAGAGGAAGCGCTGGACGCGGCGGGCGCGGTGCACCACCTGCTTGTCCTCCTCGCTGAGCTCGTCCATGCCGAGGATGGCGATGATGTCCTGCAGCTCGACGTAGCGCTGGAGGGTCTCCTTGACGCGCTCCGCGGTGCGGTAGTGCTCGTCACCGACCACCTCAGGCGTGAGGATCCGGGACGTGGAGTCGAGCGGGTCCACAGCCGGGTAGATGCCGAGGGAGGCAATCTTCCGGGACAACACCGTCGTGGCGTCGAGGTGGGCAAACGTCGTGGCGGGAGCCGGGTCGGTGAGGTCGTCTGCGGGGACGTAGACAGCCTGCACGGAGGTGATGGAGCCCTTCTTGGTGGAGGTGATGCGCTCCTGCATGGCGCCCATCTCGGTGGCCAGCGTCGGCTGGTAACCCACAGCGGACGGCATCCGGCCCAGGAGGGCGGACACCTCGGAGCCGGCCTGCGTGAAGCGGAAGATGTTGTCGATGAAGAACAGGATGTCGCGACCGGCACCTTCGCCTCCGCCATCGCGGAAGTACTCGGCGACGGACAGACCGCTCAGGGCCACACGTGCCCGGGATCCCGGAGGCTCGTTCATCTGACCGAACACCAGCGTGGCCTGACTTTTGGCGAGCTCGTCCATGTCCACCTTGGACAGGTCCCAGCCGCCTTCCTCCATGCTCTTCTCGAAGGCCTCACCATACTTGATGACGCCGGACTCGATCATCTCGCGGAGGAGGTCGTTTCCTTCACGGGTGCGCTCTCCCACACCGGCAAACACGGACAAACCGTCGTGTCCCTTGGCGATGTTGTTGATGAGCTCCATGATGAGGACCGTCTTGCCCACACCGGCACCACCGAACAGACCAATCTTGCCGCCCTTGGCGTAGGGCTCGATCAGGTCGATCACCTTGATGCCCGTGAACAGGATCTCGGTGGAGGTGCTGAGCTCGTCAAACTTCGGAGCGGCCTGGTGGATCTCACGCGGACCGGCCGACTCGACCTTGCCGCCTGCGATGCCGTCGATGGCCTCACCGGTCACGTTGAACAGGCGGCCCTTGATGGCCTCACCCGTCGGCATGCTCATGGCACGGCCCATCACGCGCACGGCCATGCCGCGGCGCAGGCCCTCGGTGGCGTCCATGGCGATGGCCCGGACGGTGTCCTCACCGATGTGCTTCTGGCACTCCATGACGAGCGGGGGTTGACCTTCCCGGTCCACCTCGAGGGCTTCCAGGATCTTGGGGAGGGCCATGCCGGCAGGGAAACTGATGTCCACGACCGGACCGATGACTTGTTGGATGGAACCGACGTTCTGGCTCATTGCAGCGAAAATTGACGCGTGTGTGCGGGCCCGGATGGACCCGGATTTGGGCGCAAAATTAGTTCAAATCCTCCACCCTTTCACGCCTTGTGGAATGGACCGTCGTCCCGGAGTTTTCCACGGCACTCCACTTGCGTCCCAGCCCCTTGGCATCGGCCTCCTCAGACCGCCCCTCTACCTTTGGATGCAGTGAACGTCCACCACGGTCTTCCCCATTTCCCCCAAGGCGTCCGACGCATCGTCACCACGGGCACCTTTGACGGTGTGCACCTCGGGCACCAGGCGCTCCTGGACTGGATGGTCGGCAAGGCCGCGGAGGAAGGGGCCCAATCGGTGGTGCTCACCTTCGACCCCCACCCGAGGCAGGTGCTCTTCGGAGACGACTGCGGATTGCAGCTCCTCCAAACCCTGGACCAGCGCGCCGCCTCCCTCGCCCAGACCGGACTCGACCACCTCGTCGTCCAGCCCTTCGACCGGGAATTCGCCCGGCTCAAGCCGACGGATTTCGTCCGCAACGTGCTCGTGGACGGGCTTGGCGCCACCTCGGTCGTGGTCGGACACGACCACCGGTTCGGTGCAGGCCGGGAAGGCGATGTGGACCTGCTGCGGGCCTGCGGCGAGGCCTACGGATTCGATGTGGTGCACATCCCGGCCCACATCGAGGATGAGCTGACCGTCTCCAGCACCAAGGTCCGCCAGCGGCTGCTGGACGGCGATTGCGACGGCGCCCGGCTGCTCCTCGGACGCGCCCACGCGTGGACCGGTCGCGTCGTCCATGGCGATGCCCGAGGGCGGACCCTTGGATTCCGCACGGCCAACCTGGTGCCCACCAGTCCGCATCAGCTCACACCGGGGAGCGGGGTGTACGCCGTCCATGTCCACACGGAAGCCCCCGCGGCAGACCCTGGCCACCACGGCTGGATCGGCATGGCGCACGTGGGACCGCGGCCGACCTTCGATGCCGATGGGGACGCGCCGACCGTCGAGGTCCACCTGTTCGATGACGCCCCCGACCTCTATGGCCAGTCCCTCTCCGTGCGGTTCCAACACCGCCTGCGGGACGTGATGAAATTCGACGGGGCCGACGCCCTTGTCGCCCAGCTGAAACAGGACGCCGAGCGCGCCCGGACATTCCTTCGACAACGAAATGACGGTCCGCCGCGTTGATTCCGTGATGCACCCCCGCCAACTGTCCCTCGCACCCCTCGTCCTGCTCTGGCTCCTCGCCGGCTGGTCAGGCACACCCGCGACAGTGCAGGCGCAGGCCGGATGGGACACGGCCCGCGTGTGGACGGATTTCGAGGAAGCCCTGCAACGCCCGGAACGCGTGATGCGGCTCGACCTCACCCGCTCGAAATGGAAGGAGCTGGACCACCGGCTGCGGCGGTTCAGCCAGCTTCGGGAACTCGTCGTCGACCGCAACAGGATTGACACCCTGCCCGATTGGCTCGGTGAACTGTCCACCCTCGAGCGGCTCAGCCTGCAGGCCAACCGAATCCGCATCATCCCGCCCTCCGTGCTCGCACTCACCGAACTGCGGGACCTCAACCTGGCCGACAATGAGGTCCAGGGCATCCCCGAGGACATCGATGCACTCGTCCACCTCGAACGGCTCATCCTGTGGTCCAACATGATTGGCCATTACCCCCCTTCCCTGAGCCGGCTCGAGCACCTCACCGAGCTCGACCTGCTCCACAACGAGATGTCGGTCGACGAGCAGACCTGGGTCCGGGAACTCCTGCCCAACACCACGTTGCATTTCAGCGAACCCTGCCGATGCCGGTTCGACGACTGAATCCGTTGCGCGTGGTCATCACCGGGGTGGAAAACGCCGGAAAATCCATGCTCACCGAGCACCTCGCCGACGCCCTCGACTGGCCGCACGTCAAGGAAGCGGCCCGCCACGACGAGGCCGTCATTGAACAGCGCGCTACACCCGCCGACCTCCAGCGCCTGCTCGACGACCTCCACGGCGCCCTCCCTGTGCAGCGCAACACCCTCTTCGACACCGGCCCTGTGGTCCTTGACGTCTGGGCCCGCACCCTGTGGAACCACACCTTGACCGGCGTGGACACCGCGTTGGCCGAAGTCGACCTGTTCCTGCTCTGTGAGACCCTGCCCGACTGGGAGCCCGACCCCCTCCGGTCCCTGCCCCGGCTGGAAGACCGGCTCGCCTTGCAACAGGCCTATGTCCATGCCCTCACGGCGAGCGGCAGGCCCTGGGTGGCCCTTCCTGCCGTGCCCATTCACGACCGCGTCCGGCTCGCCCGTGAAGCCATCGACACCCATTTCGCCCGATGAGCCACCTCGAGCCCCCCATCCATCCCAAGGCGGGAGAACGCATCACCGAAGCGGTCGCCGTCGTCCTCAGCCTCGGCTACACGTGGGGATACCTGAAGGGCTGGACCCCGTGGTGCTTCGCCCCGGCTGCGCTCGGCGCCGGCCTGCTGGCCTGGCTGTGCTGGAAACGCAACATCCTCGCCGAAGCCGCACTGCAGGGGTTCTATGTGGCCTTCGCGGCCTACGGTGCCTGGTTGTCCTCGGGGGAGCAGGATTGGACACCACACAGCCAACCGCTCTCGTGGCACCTGACGGCCATCGCCATCACCGCCCTCGCAACCCTCGCCACGGCGTTCGCCCTCAAGCGCTGGACCCGCAGTGCCCTGCCCCTCACCGACGCCTTCACGACGGTCTTCAGCCTGTGGGCAACCTGGTTGATGGTCAACAACCACCACGCAAACTGGGCCTACTGGATCGTCATCGATGCCGTCGCCATTGTCCTGTACGCAAAGCGCGGCCTTCCTCTCGGGGCCGCGCTCTACGCCATCTATCTCGTGATGGCCGTGATGGGGTGGTTCGGACTCTGAACCGTCCGCCTCAGCGGATGATGAATTTCACCGGAATCGTGTACTGCACGCTCACCGGCTTGCCCTGCTGACGGCCGGGTTCGA
Source organism: Flavobacteriales bacterium (assembly GCA_049610565.1). Taxonomy (GTDB): domain Bacteria; phylum Bacteroidota; class Bacteroidia; order Flavobacteriales_D; family Sanyastnellaceae; genus UBA8752. The sequence goes on from JBMYZR010000011.1 coordinate 44,990, forward strand.
AGTCGGGCAACGAGCTCACGACACGCAGAGCCTCCTCGTCGAGACGGGGGTCCACCGGGCGCAACACGCGGCCGTCCTTCACCTTGCCGTCCTTGCCGACGACGAAGTAGACGAACACCGTTCCCTGAATGCCCGCATCCTTGGCGATCGGCGGGTACTTGGTGTTGGAGCTGACGTACTTGATGATCTCCAGCTGGGTGCACTGGTCGCGCTCAGGGCCGGTCTTGCTCTTGCAGGGACCGAAACCGGGCATGTCCTCCACGATCATGAAGGGGATGTCCTCCTCGACCACTTCTTCCTCCTCGACCTCGACGATCTCGATTTCCGTGTCCTCGTCGATTTCGATGTCCTCGATGACGAGTTCCTCCTCGATTTCCTCCTCGTCGTCCACGATTTCAATCACCGTGTTCTGCTGGGGAGGGGGAGGCGGAGGAGGGGGCGGGATGACGTTCACCGGAATGATCTCATCCTCCAACAGATCGACGTCGAAGTCGAGTGCGCGGATGATGTTCACGTCATAGCTCGTCCAAGCAAGGGCGGCGAGAAGAAGAGCCAGAACGGACGTGAATCCGATGGACCTCCAGGTGCCCCGCTTGTTTTCGAGGTCGGCTTGGGGTGTCTTGCGTGACTGCATGGGTGGCGTGTTGCTGGACCGTACCAATGGGCGGCCAAATTAGTCTAAAGGGTGCGCTTGCCCACAGGCCACTCCAAATACAATGCCCGAAATGCGATTCCCCCGCCCATCAATCCGAAAACATCCGCCAAGCCGTCCGCGGCATCCCGGCCTCGACCTTGAAAAATCAAAGACTGCGCCGATTCCAAACCAACAGCCAGAACCAGTCCGATGACCACCACCAACGGCCACGCCTGTCGACAAAAAACCGAGGCCCGGTCGGATTTCCGCAAGGCCACCAGACCCGACACGGACCACATCCCGAAAAGCAACGCGTGAAGCACAAGATCCAGCCGCCAGGCCATCCACCAATCCTGGCCCTCCAGT
>JBMYZR010000012.1:0-45134 GCA_049610565.1 Flavobacteriales bacterium
CGCCGACCAACCTGACCGAAGCCGGCCGCTCGATTCTGGCGGACGACCCGGATTCACCGGGCAGCCTCGGCATCGCCATCAGTGAAGCCGTGGAAATCGCCGCCCAGGACCCGAACGCCAAGTACGCCCTCGGCTCGGTGCTCAACCACGTCCTGCTGCACCAGACCGTGGTCGGTCAGGAAGCGGTCAAGCAAATGGAAAAGGCCGGTGAACTGCCCGACGTGGTCATTGCGCCGTTCGGGGGCGGATCCAACTTCGCCGGCATCTCCTTCCCCTTCCTCGGCCAGAACCTGACGGAAGGCAAGAAGATCCGCTGCATCGCCAGCGAGCCAACCTCCTGCCCGAAGCTGACCCGCGGCCAGTTCCGCTACGACTTCGGCGACACGGTGGGCATGACACCGCTCCTCCCCATGTATACGCTCGGCCACAACTTCGTTCCCGCGCCCATCCACGCGGGGGGACTGCGGTATCACGGCGCTGGCGTGGTGGTGAGCCAACTGCTCAAGGACCAGCTCATCGAGGCCCGCGCCCACGACCAACTCGCCTGTTTCGAGGCCGGCACCACGTTTGCCCGAATTGAAGGCATCCTGCCCGCACCGGAGACCTGCCACGCCCTGGCCACGGCCTTCGAGGAGGCCAAGCGGTGCCGCGAGGAAGGCAAGGAAGAGGTCATCCTGATCCACCTCTGCGGCCACGGCCATTTCGACCTCGGTGCCTACGAAACATACCTGCGCGGCGAATTGAAGCTGCACGAATTGAGCGAGGAGGAGATCGCCGCCTCCCTCGCCAAGCTCGACACCCCCGTCCTGCAGTAAGGCGGGGCTTCCAAGAACGGGGCGGTGCGCGTGTGTGGTCGCGTGCCGCCCTTGTTTCTTGGGGTCAGGAGTCCATCAGCATACCGTGCCGAACAGGCCGAGCAGGAAGAGGACGTCCGACACGTTGACGATGCCGTCACCATTGACGTCCGAATCCCAGCAATCTTCCATGCAACCGAACCCACCCAGCAGCAGGAGAACGTCCGACACCCCGACCACGTAGTCCTCGTTGAGGTCCCCCGGGCAGCCGAGGGTCGCGGTCAACGACGCGGTGCATCCCGTCCCCGGATCGACGGCCACCAGCGTCAAGGAGCCAGCCGGCGGAGTGTCGATGATGGGGCCGGTGGCGTCGAGGGCGGTGCCGTTCAGCGTCCATTGGTGATCGACCCAGTCCCCAAAGACCGTGATCGTGCCCGCCATCTCGACCCAATCCAACATGGGCGGATTCAGCATCTCGAGGTGCAACACCTCCAACGTCTCGCACGCTCCGCTGAGGGTGCCGAGGGCATAGTAGGTGCCCGTCTCCTCCACAGGGTCATTGCCCCAGATGAAGGTCTCGCCGGGGCACAAGTCCACCTCCGTGGTGTCGAATGCACAGAGGTCAGAGACGAGGGCAAATTGGCCGTTGCCCATCGGCATGCACCCGGCGTCCATGTCCGCCGAGGATCCGGTCATCGCCATCGTTCCGCAGGGCGCCGTCCAGGGGGCCTGCCCCAGCGGGTCCCGGCTGACCACCGACAAGGACCCCATGCCGTCCGCCCACGGCGTGAGCATGCCATCCTCCGTGCCCATCGTCCACATCACCTCGGCGTCAAAGTCCCCCGAACCGTACTCGTCCACAACCCAGTGGCCGGCGGGCACGAATTGATCGGGCGCCGAAGGGGGCGTCGGGTCAAGCCTGTGGACGACCACTTCCCCGCCGGGCGAGGCCGCACCCTGAGGCACGTCGATGCTGCCGCCCACAGTGGGCAACGGCACCATGCCGGGGCCGTCGACCATGACGCGGTCGAGCACACCCGACCCCACCACGGCGGCAGAAGCCGCCAACGTCGACCCTCCACTGAAGGTCCCGTGGGTGGAACTGCCGCGCTTGTTGACCAGGAAATGCGTGTCCTCATTGAATTGGTAATAGGCCACCAGGTCCGGATCGGCCTCCACCACCGATTGGGGCAACGTCAGGTGGCGCTGTTCGCGGATCTCGTCTCGCGAGAGGGTCCGGTTCCAGATCTTGACCTCATCGAGAGCGCCGGTCATGTTGCGGCTCCCCCACCCCCGGTAACTGCCGAGGAACTGGACATCCTGCTCCCCCAGTTCGGCGGCGAACGCGTGGTGCGCCTCCACCCCGTCGAGGTAGACGCGGACCCCATCCGGTGCCACCGTCATGGCCACGTGGGACCACTGGTCCTGTGGCACCGTCAACCCGCTGCTCCACCACCAGGCGCCGCCGGGCCAATGGTAGCCGAGCTCGTTGTTCTGCCGGAAATTGAATCCACCGCCTGCGCCGCTGGCGATCACGATGGCCGTGTAGTCGGGCTGGATGCCGTCCGGCCGGACCCACGCCATGGCAGTGAAGGTGTTGGTGAGCAGCCCCAGGTCATGGGTCAATCCGTGGCCGGCCGATCCGCTGCATTCGAGGGCCATCCCGGGCACGCCGGACGCCTCGCACTGGCTGGCCGGGCCCACTTCGATCATGGCCGGGACCGTCTTGGAATCGCTGTTTCCCGCCGAATCGGTCACGGTGAGCGTCACATCGTACGCACCACCCTCCCCGAAGATGACCACCGGATTGCGATCCGTGGACGACGAGACGAAAGCGGGCGGAGGATCAAAGGACCATTGCCAGGTCGCCCCCTCATGGACGAGGATGCTGTGGCAGGCAAACCGCACCGAATCCCCAGCGCAGTAGACCTCCGGGTTGGCCGTCATCGGCTGGGCAATGGGCGACGGCGTGAACGGGAAGTCGGCCTGCCAGATGCCCTTGCCCTTGTCGCCCACCCGCAGCACCGCATCGCGGTGGAACGGCAGGCACTCAAACGGCGCCCACCGGGCGGGAAGGCCCGTTCCGAAGGCGCTCCATCCCGCAGCATCCGCGGCCCGGTGAAGGGCGCCGGTCGTGGACACCACCACCGTTCCGGCATCGCCGAGGCACACCACATCGCGCAAGGCGTGGCCTTGAAGGCCGTCGGTCAGCCCCTGCCCGGGATTGGTCCAGATGAAGCCCCCGTCCATGGACCGTCGAATGCCATCGGCGTCGGCGCGGATCGCCCAGACCTCATCGTCGTCCGCCGGATTCAGCGCGATCTCCATGCTGCTCCACCCCGTCGGCAAACCGGTCAGGGCCGTCCACGAACTGCCCCCGTTCTCGGAACGATACAGGGTGCAACTTCCCCCGTCGCGGACCACGGCGAAGAACCGGTTCCGGTCCGTCCGGCCCTGCTCGATCTCGAGGACCGTTCCGCTGCCGAAGTCATGGGTCAGCTCGAAACTGGCCCCACCATCAAAGGACCGGTAGAACCCGCTGCCGTTGCCCAGTGCGAGGTGGTCGGCGTAAAGCGGGTCCCGGACCAGTTCGCTGGACCGCGAATCCACGTAGCTCTCGGTGGGGTACATCGCGAGGTTGCCGATTCCGCTGGGGGCGTCATCGAACCCGGATCCCAGGCGCAGGTCGCCGATGTCACTGAAACGAAGCTCATTGGCATCCAAGGGGTTGACATAGCCGGTCGGCGCCTCCGCCCCACCGAGGCGCAGGTGGAGGCCCGTGCCGAAGTCCTGCCGGAAGGCCGTGTTGCCGTTGTGGTAGCGCCCGCCGGTCTGGACATCCGTGTTCCAGCCCTGGGAAAAGCCCCAGAGGGTCGTGTTGTAGATGCCGTATTTCCGGCTCGTGTGGGTTGTCAACTCATCCGTACTGTGGTTCAATCCCCCATCGGACGCCACCCAGACATCCTCGCCCAGCACGTGGAGGTCCTGGATGTCGGGGTGGATCCAACCGATGTCGTCCGCACCGGCCCCGTAGGCCCCAATCCGCGACCAGGTCACCCCGCCGTCGTCGGTGGCGTTCAAGGCGGTCACCCCGACCCAGACCCGGTCGGCGTCCTCGTGGGACACCGCCATGGCGAAGTCGTAAAACCCCTGGTAGATGCCCGTTCCGTTCATGTTGCCGGTGGCCAGGCTCGGGTGCACATCCACATCGTAGGGCGCGCCATCCTGCCCGTTGGGATTGGCCCAGAGGTCCCCGCGGTCATCGCTGCGGTAGAGCCCGATCCACCCCGTGTCGCTGGCCTTGCCCTTGCCGATCAGCGCGACGTACACGCGATCCGGGTCCGCCGGGGTCGTTCCGATTCGGCCACCGTGGTCGTCGGCCTCTCCCGGATCGGAGGGCACGAAATAGCCGTTGTCAAAGAGGGAAAACGTCGCCCCACCATCGTCGGACCGGTGGAAGGCGCAGCGCTCCGGCAGCGTCTCATGGACCAGCGCATAGACCGTGGACACGTCGGTGGGGTGAAAGCGGACATCCCACACCTTGCCCGACTGCACGGTCGACCACGTTTCCCCGCCGTCGAGGGTTCGGCGCAGGCCGTTGTTGGTGGCCACGTAGACCACGGACGGGTCCGTCGGATGGACCACCATCTGGTTGGCCGAGGAGCCGAGGTTGAAAAGCAAATCCCAGGTCGATCCCGCATTGGTCGAACCGTAGACCTGATCGTTGGACACGAAATACATCGTGGCCGCATTCGATGGCGCCACGGCACATTGGGTCACCGTCCGCACGCCCGGCACCGACAGGGTCACCGGACTCCAGTTCAGGCCGCGGTCATCCGTCTTGAACAGGCCGCCCGCCTCAATGCCCGCCAGCGCCACATCGGGGGCCGTCGCGCACTGGTCAAAGCAGTAGATGTTGCATTGCCAGGACACCGGGAAATGTCCTTGTTCGCCGTTGTTGTAGGTCTCGAACGGACCGATGGCCTGCCATTGGGGATCGGATTCCGCCTGCCGGGCAAGCTGGCCGGCCACGCCACCTCCGGCTTCGAACGCCGCCGCCGCCCATTCTCCCGCGTCCCGAATTCGGCCATCCGGCCCCACACGGTGCTCCACGTGCATCAGCCAATGCTTGAAATTCCGCTCGTGCAGGGTCTTCTCATAGGCCCGGCCCGACCACCACGCCGCCCGCTGGTCGACCACCGCCTCGAAATCATCAGTCCCGGAATACATCAGCTCGGCCCACGCCGGCACGTCGCCCATGTCCTTGGGCACCCATTTGAACACCCCGCGGTCCACAGGCTGAGGCGCAGGTTGGGCAAATCCATGTCCGACCGCCATCAGGGCGGTCAACATCCACAAGAAAGAAGCAGCGGAGCAAGGGGTTCGGCGCATGTCGTCAAGATACGAAGGCACCCAAACCGTGCGCGGTCACTCGTACCAGCGCAGGGTCCGGCCATTCTCCTCTGCGGGCAGGAACCTGCGGAACACCGCGTTGATCACGATGAGGTGCACGAGCAGGGCCACGTGCAACGGGGCGAGGTACCACGGCCAAGGCCAGTCGATCAGCAGCGGGTTGTTGGCCTGCGGAATCTCCCAGACGTACATGTAGTTGGCCACGAGTCCTTCCGGGTGGGCCAAGGGACCGTTGAGCACGGCATTGACCCCCATCACCACGGTGGACAGGCCCACGGCGATGAGATAGGCCCGGAACCATGCCCAGCGGGGGAATTGCGCTCCGAACGACCGGACGAGGACAATCGGCACGATGAACAGCGAAGCGTGCTTCAGGTAAAACAACACGAAGAGCGGCAGGGCGTCACCCGATGGCAACTGGGGCGTCAGCACGGAATGGAACCCGCCGATCATGCCCATGAACCCGGCAAACGTGAAGACATGCGGATTGGGCCGGAAGCACAGGATGCCGAGCAGGATGGCATTGAGCCCACAGAAGTGGAGCGGAAGGGAGCGGTGGATGGAAAAGGGCAGGTCCGGGTTGAGAGAGGCATGGATCAATTCGAAGACCTGCATGCCCAGGAAGGTCCATCCGATGGCGTGCAAGGTGGCCTTGCCCTGACCGCGCTCGCGGCCGGTCCACCAGAACAGCGCGGCCGCCCCGGCCACACAGGCACCCAGCGCCACCCAGTAGCGGGGCTCCTCCATCCCGATGACCACATCCAATTCACTCATGGGGGCAATCTAAGGCCGGCCAAACGAAGGGGGCCGCGCTGAGGATGTGGGGCAGCACTTGGCGAAACAGAACGGCATGCCGAAGTTGTGCGCCATGACGAACCGGCTCTCCCTTGCCCTGCCCCTCCTTCTCGCCTTCGCCTTCCAGGCCTGCCAGCCCGGACCGGTGTCGCGGGTGGGGTTGGATGCCAACCCTGCAGACGTGGACCTGTCGCAAGACAGCAGTTGGACGACCCTGACGGCCGCCATCGATTCTGCGATGGCCGAGGGCGCCATTCCGGGCGCCGTGCTCCTTCTGGCCCGGGACGGCCAGGTGCTCGGGCACGAGGCGTTTGGCGTTCAGGACCCAATCACCGGCGACCCCATGGACAAGGATGGCCTCTTCCGCATCTGCTCGATGACCAAGGCCACCACGGCCACCGCGGCCATGATCCTGTGGGAGCGCGGCCAGATTGGGCTGGATGACCCCGTCTCTCAATACCTGCCTGAATTCGCCGACATCGCCGTGCTCGACGCGCTGAGGGACGACACGACCGGCGTGTATTCGCCCCTGAACCAGCCCCTCACCATCCGCCACCTGATGACCCACACGAGCGGCATTCCCTACGGCGACATCGGGGACGAGCGGTTCGCCAAGCTCTACGCCCGAGACGGCGTCATGGACCTTTTCCCCACAGACGGGCGGAGCACCCGCGACAACGTCAGCCGGCTGGCCAAAACCGGATTGGCCCATTCACCCGGCGAGCAGTGGACCTATGGCTTGGGGCTCGACGTGCTGGTGGCGATCATCGAAGCGGCCTCCGGCCAACCCTACGCCGACTTCCTGCGCACCGAGCTGCTCGACCCGCTCGGCATGGACCACACCCATTTCGTGCTTCCTGAGGAGCAACAAGCCGACCTGGTCGAGGTCTGGGAAAAGGACTCGGCGGGCGCGTGGCAACCCCACCGCCACCCGCACTACACCACCGACTACCCCCTCCGGCCGGATTGGCCGCTGTGCACTGGGGGCGCTGGCCTGACGAGCTCGGCATTGGACTACGCCCGGTTCCTCCAGATGATCGTGGACCGGGGCGCCATCCCAGGCGGGCGGTTGCTCGCGGAATCCACCATTGACACCCTGCTCGCCGACCACGCACCGGGCTTGATCGAAGAGGACTGGCACCAAGGGCTGGCCTGCGCCGTCTTCCCTGACGCTGACGGCGACCGCTTCTGCTGGAGCGGGTATTTCAACACGCAGTATTACGGCAACCTCGAAAACGGGGAAGTCGCCGTGCTGATGAAACAGACCTACGGCATCCCCAACGACGGCACCTTCTCGGCCTTCTACGGGGTCATGAACCGCTGACCACGGCCCATCCGGTACCGATCAAGTCGCCTGTGGGGACTTGCCGGGCTTGCGTTGCTCATGGGTCCGCCGGCGCTTCTCCGTCATGCGGTGCAGCTCCTCCCCCCATTCGTTGAGGGCCTCGGGATCGTCCGCGGGCATCGCGGGAGGCCGCTTGGGGTGGACATTCTTCAAATCGCGTTTGCGTCCCATGCGGGTGTAACCCCGACCCGGGCTTTTCCGTTCAAGGAAAGGGCACGTCCCGAACCATTTTGATCATGAAGCAACGCACCTCCTCCCTCTGGGCCTCCGCGCTCATCGTTCTGCTCGCCTGCGCCACCGGCTGCACGAGCCTGTCTTCGCTTCAGGCCTCCCACGAGAAACCGGCCAGCCTGGACCACACCATCATCGTGATGGGCCACGGCATCGCTTACCTCGGCGAATGACCGGGGGCCACCAGCAATCTCCGGCTTCCCTGACCGGCCACGCGCAGGGTGTAGCCTCCTGCGGGCAGACCGGTCACGTCAAATTGATGGCCTCGGCCTGCGAGCACCTCGCGCCCTGAGCCGTCGAGGATGGACCAGGTGGGCACCGCTTCGCCCGCGGAGCGAATGACGGCGCGACCCGCCGCCGGGTTGGGCACGATGTCAAATCCGCGATCGGCAGACGCCTCGGCCACCGACGAGGTCGGCCCCACGACCACCGCGCAGGTTCCGATGCCGCCGGCGTCTCCGCCCGTCACGACCCAACCGGCCCAGCTGGGGGCCATGGCCGACTTGAACCGGTCGCTGATCAGCCCCGGATTCTGGCCGCTGCCCACCGGACCGTTGTCCCAGGCGTAGGCCACGCCACCGTTGCCCCACTCGGCCGCACCGTAGGTCATGTCCACCCCGGCTCCGGTTTCATCCGCCCCACCGACGGCAAACCACTGCGGATCGCTTCCGATGCGGGCCATGCCGTGGTAGCTGTGCGGAGACGTCAGGTCGAAGGCCGTCCACGTGCTGGATGCCGGGTCGAACACGGCCCCCTCGGACAGCCCCTCAAACAGGTTGGCGTCCGCGTTGAACACCCGCCCTCCGGTCAGCACCACCCCGTTTTCCTCCCCGCCTCCGGGCAAGGCGGTGGCCGCGTGGTTGTCGCGGGCGACCGGCAAGGCCGCGGCGGACGTCCACTCGTCATCGGCCGCGTTGTAGACCTCGCACTCTGCGAGCTGGAAACCGGCTGCTGCATTGAATCCCCCCGCGGCCAGGAACCGGCCGTTGCCCAGCGGCGTGAGCGTGTGTGAGGCGCGCGCCGTGAGCATGGGCGCCACCTCTGTGGACGCTCCCGTGACCACATTGAGGATTTCGCACGATGCCGTTTCCGACACCCCATTGAATCCGCCCGTGATGAGGATGCGCTCGGCATCGAGCCAGGCCACGTGGTGGTTCGTGCGCGGCATCACCATCTCCGGTCCGGACGTCCATTCGCTGGACTCGCCATTGAAGATTTCCGTGGAGGACAACGTCTGGCTGCCATCGTACCCGCCGAGGGCCATGGCCAGCGCCCCACCCCACGACACGGCGGCGAAATCCTGCCGCGCCTGGGCCATCGGCGCCACCGGCTCCCACATGTCGGGACCATAGCTGTCCGGCAGAATGATGCCCAATTCAGCCGAAGCCAACGACTGGTCTCCGTCGGACCCGCCCATGGCCAGCACCCAGCCCGTGTCGAAATCGTTGACCGGTTGTAGCGCGACCATCGCATGGGCCTCGCGGTATTCGTTCATGCCCGTGCACACGTACACATCGAACGGCGCTTGTGCCTGCCCGGCCTGCGCAGCAAAGAGCACTGCGACAGCCCATGGAAATGTGACCTTCTTCATGGTGGGCAAATTGGCCCCTCGCCCCCATTCCTCCAAAGCAAATCGGGCAACCTCGAGGCCCTTGGCCGTGTTACTTTCGCACCATGAACCGCGTCCTTTTCTGTGGCCTGTTGACGGGCCTGTTAACTGCATCCTCCACCCTCTCCGGCCAGACGGACGACGGGATCAACATGAACATGTCCATCGATGCCGATGGCGAGCAGATGAACATGAACATCTCCATCGACGGCGACGGCGCGGGCGAGCAGATGAACATGAACATCCAGATGAACGGCATGGACATGGAGCACGACATGGAAATGGAGGCCCAGCCGAGCGGTTGGGGCAACACTGCCGCCCCTGCGGCAACTCCGGCACCGGCCGGGCCCTTTCCCATGGACGACATGGACTTCAACCGTTACCTGAACGCCGTCAAGTCCAAAGACTTCGAAGACAGCAAGTTGACCACAGCCAAAGCCCCCCTTCGCGGCCAGCATCTGACAGCAGAGCAAATCGGAATGGTGATGCGCGTCTTCGACTTCGAATCGACCCGTTTGGAGTTCGCCACCTTCGCCCACCCCCGCTGTGTGGACCCCAGCAATTACTACCTCACCTATGGCGCCTTCGAGTTCGAGATGAGCATCGAAGAACTGGAGGAGGCCATCGCCGAGTAAGCCCGTGTGGCCGCGCGCTTCCGCCTTTTCTTTTTGCTGCCCCTGATCCTCGCCACCGCGGTGGTGAACGGGCAATGTGTGGTGACCGTCCAATCCGAAGGCCAACCCTTGCCGGGCGCCATCGTTTTGGGCAACGGCGCCCCTTTGGGCCTGACGGGCGCGTCCGGAGAATTCTCATGGGCGACACCACCTGAGGGCGGCACGTTCAACCTGCAAATTCGCGCCTTGGGCCACCTCACCTTGGACACCGTGGCGCGCTGTGGAGGCAACGGCAGGATCGAGGTGAACCTGGAACCCGAATCCATCCTGCTCGGCGGGGCCACCGTGGTGGGCAGTCTGTCCCCCTTGCGGATGAAGGACAGCCCGATCCGGACGCAAGTCCTCTCCGGCGCTTCCCTGCGCCGCATCCCGGCAGACGATGCCACGGAAGCCATCGACTTCACCAACGGTGTGCGCGAAACCGTGGGCTGCGGGGTCTGCGGCACCAACACCCTCCAGATCAATGGCCTCGAGGGCGTGTACACGTTGGTGCTCCTCGACGGGGTGCCCCTGCTCGGCGGCTTGGCTTCGGCGTACGCCCTGGACGGCATTCCCCTCGGCATGATCCAGCAGGTGGAGGTCATCCAGGGGCCTGCGAGCGCCCGGTTCGGCAGCCAGGCGGTGGGCGGCGTCATCAACATCGTCCTCGCCCCCATCCGACCGGGTCACGGCCGGGCCAGTGCCACGCTCGACACCCACGGACGGCTGCTCGTCTCGGCCAACAGCGCCTTCGGTTCCGACGAGGCGCCCTGGCAACTCGGAGCGGACGTGCAGCGGTTCACCAATCGCATCGACGACAATGGCGACGGCTACACCGACGCGCCCACCGTGGAGCGCGGCGTGTTGACCCTGCGCAAGCAGCACCGCTCGGAGCAGCGCCGTTGGCGCACCACCCTCCGCACCCTTGCCGAGGAACGGTTCGGTGGCGCCCTCGATTTCCGGGAAGCCGACCGCGGACTGGACACGCGATACGGAGAGCGCATCGACCTGCTGCGCATCGAGGGCGTCACGGGCTCGTCCCCCCTCGACGGTCAGGGATGGCGGTTCCAAGGCGGAGCAGCCTACCACCGCCAGCAGTCCACCTACGGCACCACGAACTTCAATGCCGAGGAATGGACCACCAATGTCGACGCCTTCCACAGCGGCTGGTCCGTGGGAGAGCGAGGACGCTTCACCGGCGGCGCGAGCCTGCTGTGGGACCGCTACACCGACGAGACCCCGGCCGACTCCGACATGAACGTCTGGGTCCCGGCCGTCTTTGCGGAATACAGCGGCACCTCATCGGGCCAACTTCCACGCTGGACATGGATTCACGGCCTGCGCATCGAGCGCCCGTCCGACCAGAGCCTGATCGTGGCGCCCCGCGTCAACGTGAAGTGGGCGCCCGCCCCCACCCTCGACGTCCGCTTCAACGCCGGGCGCGGATACCGCCGCGTCCACCTCTTCACCGAGGAGCACGCCGCCCTCGACGGCTCGCGGAACGTCATCCAGCCCGACACCGGACTCGACCCCGAATCGAGTTGGAATGCCCTTCTGGCCGCCGACTGGCAGACCGGCGGGCCCCGCGCCTCCATGACCGTGTCCGCTCGGGCCTTCAGCACGGTGTTCACCGACCGCATCTACGCCGACTACGACAGCCTGCCCAACACCATCCTGTACCGCAACATCGACGGCACGGGCTGGAGCCGGGGCATCGGATTGGACCTCCAATGGATGCACAGCAACGGTTGGCGCGCCCTCGCCGGGGCCACCCGCCAGCAATCCGAAATCGTCGATGCCGAGGGCGCCCCGTGGTCCTCCACAGGACAAGCCGCGGCGCAGCCCCTCGAATTCGCCCCGGACTGGATGGCCAACCTGTCGTTCGGCCATCAAGGAGACCATTGGGGCATCGACCTGCAAAGCCAAGCCGTGGGGCCGATGAAACTGCCAGAATACCCCGGACAGTCCGACCGAAGCACCCCCTACGCGCTGCTGCACCTGACCGCCTCGCGCACCCTTCACCTCGACCCGACCGAACAATCCCACGACCGGCACCTCACCGTCTCTGTCGGGGTCAAGAACCTCACCAATACCTCCCAACCGACGCCCCTGCTCGGCAGCGAAGACCCTTTTGGCGAAGCATTCGAGGCCTCGCGCATCTACGGCCCGGTGGAAGGACGGCGGTTCCTCCTTCGCATCACCCACGGCTTCTGAACCCTTCTACCCGGAGTGCTTATCCTTGCGCCATGCGATTTGCTTCTTTCCTCCTCATCGTCTGCCTGTCTGCACTCTGTCAGACCGCCTTGTCCCAAGAGACGCGGCGCGTTCAGATCCAGACCAGCGAAGACCGCACCTTCATTGGGCACGTCCAATCGGAATCCCCTCAGGAAATCATCCTCCTCACGGAATCCTTGGGCGAGGTGGCCATTCCGAAGATGAACATCCTCTCCATCACGGACATCGCCGAGGGAGAAGTGGTGTCCAATGAGGGCAAGAACGCCCAGCCCAGCCGGTACTTCTTCGCCCCATCAGGGTTTCAACTTCCCAAGGGAGAAGGGTATTACCAAAACACGCTCCTCTTCTACAACCAGTTCAGCTACGGCATCTCCGACCACGTCACCGTCGGTGTGCCCATCGTCATTCCCTTCCTCGGCGGCATCTCCGTCAAGGTGGGCACCCAGTTGGGCAGCGCCAATGAAGAAGGCCACAGCTTGCACAGCTCAGCGGGCGTGTTGTACCTCGTCCCCATCACGGGCAATACTTCCATCGGTGGGGGCATCGCGTTTGCGAACCTGTCCTATGGAGATGAAAACAACAACATCACCTTCGGGCTGGGCCAAGCCTTCGCCAACAGCGGAAGTGACGTTCAAGACCTGTCAGAAAGCCCGTTGATCAACCTGGGCGGCATGCTCAAGGTTGGGCGGCGCAAGTGGCTCATGTCGGAGAACTACTTCTCACTCGGCGGCCCCACCACGGACGCCCAATCCCTCCTCTCCCTCGGCATCCGGGCAGGACGGCCCAATGAATCCGGCGCCTTGTGGGACATCGCCCTCATCACCGACGGCAATGTCATCTTCCCCTCCGTCGGAGTGACCGTACCCTTCTCCCGCAACAATGCGGGCATGCCGGTCACCTACTGACCGCGCTCCGGATTTTCAGCCCTGCCCTTTTGAGCACCAGGGCCGCACTGCCCACCAACGCCCCGAGCAGGCCATCTACCACAAGCCCGGGCCAACCGTGAAAGAGGTGGTGCACCGCGTCGATGTGGTGGAAGATGCCGCCGGCCACCAGCAGCAGCGCCACCGTGCCCACATGGCTGATGACGCGGATGAGCTTGGGCAAGGCGAGGACCATGTTTTTGCCGAGTGACCGGGCCCACGCTTCGTCGCGTTCCATCAAGGCCATGCCGGCATCGTCCATGCGCACGATCAAGGCCACGAGGCCATACACGCCCACCGTGGCCACCAGCGCGATGATGGACACCACCAGCACCTGAACGATGAGGTCGGATTCGACCACCTGACTGAGGGCGATGATGATGATCTCCACCGACAGGATGAAATCCACGAGCACAGCGGACCGGATCCGCGTCTTCTCATCCGGCCGCTCGGCAGGACCAGAACCATGCCCACCGTGGGGTCGCAGAGTATGGACCACCTTCTCCACCCCCTCGTAGGCGAGGTAGACGCCCCCCGCTATGAGGATCGGCTGGATGAGCCAACTGGCGAAGGCGCTCAGCAGGAACGCCAAGGGAAGAATGATGAGTTTGTTGAGGAAGGACCCCTTGGTGATGGCCCACAGGACCGGGAGCTCCCGTGAGGCCGGAAACCCCACGGCCTTCTCCGCGTTGACCGCGAGGTCGTCCCCGAGGATGCCGGCCGTCTTCTTCCCCGCCACCTTGGTCATGGCCGCCACATCGTCCATGATCAGAGCGAGGTCATCGAGCAGGGCAAAGAATCCGGAGGGCATGGGTCAAACCTACTTCAGCGGGCGGACCCGACCCGTGCGGTAGACGGTGTCTCCGTGAAAGATGACCCCGCGGATGGGACCGACGCCCGTCCACCGGGCGAGGCCCCAAGGGCGGTGCACCACCTCCAACGTCACCGTGTCGCCGAGCATGGCCGCCTTCCATTCCGCCCCGTCGATGCCCATGCCGAGGGCGCGATTCAGGTAGTAATGGCTGGAGTCTCCGGCGAGCCGCATCTGCAGGTCCTGGCTTTCCTCACTCCAACCGAGGTGGGACACCACCCCGGTCACCGTGCGTTCGGGCTCTGCACGGTCGTGATAAACCGGTGGCATGAACAGCACGAAAAACGCCACCACCAAAAGGACCCCCAACACCGCAATTGCCTTGAACCACGCCATGCCACAATGATCGACCTGAACGGGGCCAACGCGCAACCCATCGTCGCGTATTTTGGTTGGCTTACGGGACCGACACCGCCCCGGCTGACCATGATCCATTTCTCCCTCCGATTGCTGCCCTTCCTGTGGCTGGCCACGGCCACGGCCCAACCGGAATTGTCCGCCCTGATCCAGGACTGGAACGACACCACCCGCTCCGTGGAGGAACGCCTGCAGACCGCCAAGGACCTGCACATCTCCTTTCACCAGACGTACCCGGACACGGTCCTCTTCTATCTCGATGAAATGCGGGCGCTGGCCGAACGCCATGACCTGCCGCTCGAGTTGTACTCCGCACACAACCGCATCGGCACCTTGAGTCAAATCCTCGGCCGCAACGAGGAAGCCTTCGCTGCCTTCGATCATGCGGAAGACATCGCCGTCGCCCTGGGCGACTCCGCCCGGCTCGGCACTGTGTACGGCAACCGGGGCAACGTCCACGTCCGACTCAACCAATACGTGGAAGCCACCCGCCACTTCAATCGGGCCCTCGGTCTCTATTCGATGGCGGGAGATACGGCCAGGGCGCAACGCATGCGCATGGCCTTGGGCAACATCTTCATGATCATTGGCCACAACGAACTGGCCATGGACCAGTTTGAGCAGGTGCAGGCCGGACTGACGACGGTGGAGCCGGAGCGCGCGTATTTCCCCGGACTCCTGGACCTGAACATGGGGTGGTGCGCCTACCAGATGGAGGACTACGCCCGGGCCGACTCCCTGTATGCCTCCGCACTCACCGTCCTGGAACGGGAGGAAAAGGGCTTTTACATCATGGGGTGCCATGCCAACATCGCCGAACTGCGCAAGGCGCAAGGCCGGACGGATGATGCCATGGCACAACTGAAGGCCTGCGCCAAAATGAGCAAAGAGCTCGGTTCGAGGAGCGATGAACTCGGCTGCATCCTGGGCATGGCCGAGCTGACGTTGCCTGCAGACCCTCAACAGGCCCTCGAGATGGTGGAGGACATCCAGGACGAGTTACTGGACGGAGCCAACCACGAAACCCAGCGCGATCTGTATCGGCTGCTCTACGAGGCCCACAAACAGCTGGGACATGCGGAAATCGCCTTGGAGATGCATGAGTCCTATGCCCTCCACGACGACAGCCTCCAAGCGGAGAAGGCCCGGTTTGCCGTCCTGAGGGCCGCCTATGAGAAAGACGTGGAGCGCCAACTCCAGGCCGTCCAATGGGAAGGCGAGCAGGCCCGAAACCGACAAGAGGTCCAGCAACTCAAGACCCTGCTCGGTGTGGTGCTGGGCTTTGTGGTCATCATCGGCGTGTTCATTGCGGCGATGGTCCGCATGCGCCGCCTCCACCACAGCCGGAGGGCGGAGCTGATGGGCCAGATTGACGCACTGCACCAATCCAGCGGGCAGACCGTCATCCTGGAGACCCCCACCCTCGAACTCGACCGCGACCGGCTGGACCGGACCTTGGATCGACCCCTCAACGACACGGATTGGAACGTGCTCAACATCCTGCTCAGCGATCCGGCCATCACCAACCGGGGCATCGCCGAACAAGCCCACCTCAGCGTCGATGGTGTCGGCTCCTCCCTGCGCCGGATGTACGTCTACTTCGACATCCGGGAAACGAAGTACAAAAAGATGGCCCTGTTGCACGCCGCCATGAAGGCATCCACGAGCCAAGCCTGACCATCCCTTGAGGGTCAGTATCTTATGAATTTCACGCCTTCACGGGAATGGAGCGAATTCACGGTCATTTCACCCCTTGGCGTGAAACGGAATCGCCCCCTCCACTCGATTTTCGAACCATGACACCACGCACATCAAACCGACTCCTACCTTCCTCCCTGATCACGGCCCTGATCGGCATGCTGGGCTTCATGCTTCCGGCCGGAGCTCAGGTCACCACATCGGTCGATTGTGACCTCCACGGACTCGTGTGCAATGTGTGCTCACAGCCGGACATCATCAGCATTTACCATCCCGGGCCGTATTTGACCTGGCCTCCCGCGACCAATGTCCTCGAGTGGGAATTCACCGATTCCCAGGGCAACGTGCTCCATGAAGCCACCCTGGTCGACGAGAGCACGGTGGCCTTCAGTTTCGACCTGCCCCTGACGGACACCCTGTTCGTCTCGGTCCTGCACACCAACGATTCGGTCTTCCACAACGGCAGCCCCTACCCCTGGGCGTGCCTGGTCGAAGACTACCTCGTTTGGGAGGAGACGGAGATCATCCCCGGCACCTTCCAAGGCAGCTGGACCCTCGGCGGGAGCAGCGGGGTCGATGTGAGCGAACCCGCCACCTGCGTGGACCCCGACCTGATCGACCCTTCGGCGGTGTGTCCCGAGATCTTCGAGCCGGTCTGCGGATGCGATGGAATGACCTACTCCAATGCCTGTGAGGCCACCAACACTGGGGGGGTGACCTCCTGGGAGGATGGGCCCTGCATCGTCATCGAATACGGCGGTTGCACCTATCCACAGGCCTGCAACTACGATCCCGGCGCCGGCTTCGAGGACGGCTCCTGCACCTTCCCTCCGGAATCCTGTTCCTGGCCGGACAGTTGGGCTGCGGGATGCACCTACGACGAGGCCGACAACTACGATCCGAGCGCCGTGGTGGACGACGGCTCCTGCTCCTGGGCGCCCTGCTCCACGTGCACGGGCGACGTGAATGGAGACGGGGCGGTCACCGTCGCGGACATCCTCGCCCTGCTCGGGGTCTTTGGCCTGCCCTGCCCCGACCCCGCCTTTTCCCTCATCGGGCGCTGGCACCCGGAAGGGTTTGAGACCAATACGCTCTACGAATTCACCGAAGATTTCCGATACACGATCTACAGTGCAGATGGAACCTTCGGCAGCATTGAGGATGGCACCCTCACCCCGAATCCCTGGCACATGGAAGGCGACACCGTGGTCATTGACCTCCACTTCGGCAATGAATTGCGCGGCCTGCTCGAACCGTCCTGCGGTGGCCAGAAGGCGACCATCACGCAAGCCACGGGCATGCAGAGCGTCCTCATCCGCGAAGGCGTGGTCTCCACCGACTGCGAATGACCAGCTCCATCCCCCCAATGAACATCCCCCAGCGCTTCTTCCTCGTCCACCTCTTTGCCGCAGCCGGACTCGTCGCACACGCGCAATGCACTGACGTCGGCGTCTCCGTCTCCGCTTCCGACTCCGGATTGATTCAGCTGTACCACCCGGGGTTCTTCCTGTTCGGCGCCACCCCCAACGTGGGTGGGTTCGACAACGTCTGCTACTGGACCATCTATGACATGGACGACAACATCGTCCACGAAGCCGAAACCTTTGGAGAGTGGTCAGAACAGTCATTCCTGCTCTTTGAACACGACCTGGCCGTGACGGACTCCATGCGGGTGGAACTCATCCTCACGAGTCCGTTGGAGGAGGCCGATTGTTGCGTGTCGGACACTCTCCTGTGGGAGGAGACCCAGTCGCCCTTAGGCAACAGTGTCTGGGGCGACTGGAGCACCGAGACAGACGGGTACACATCCGGGGTGGAGTGCAGCACGAATTCAGTCCACTCCGAACCGGAAACGGCCTCCCTCCAACTGATTCCCCAGCCCGCCTCGAAGGCCTTTCACATCGAAGGGCTCCACGGAGGTGAGACCATCACCATCCTCAGTGCGACAGGCCAGGAGGTGTTTACCTTCTACATGGAATCGCCACGCCAGACTTTTGACATTGGTGAATGGCCAGAAGGCGTATACCTCGTCAAGGTCATGTCGAAGACATCGAATCGGGCGCAGATTCGGAGGCTGCTGAAGGCCTCCAGCCGCTGATTGGTGCCCATTGAACGGGCGCAACCGGGGCGCTTCAAACCGGTTTACCTTGGACGGGACGCTCCGCCCCCTTCGAATCAAACGACTTCCGCCGTGAACACCATCCGCCGCGCACTCGGCTGCGTCCTGATCAGCCTGTCCTTCCTATCCGCATGGGCACAACCGGAATTCGCCACCCGGAGCGGGTTCTCCTGGATTGACCGGGAGTCCGTGACGGACCCCGACAGGGGAGCCGGCTACACGGCGTATGCCGCCGCCTGGCCCATCTTCGACCAGTACCCCGGCCCCGACGCCTTCCAGATGGGACTCGCCAGCTGCTGGATGACCACCGAGCAGACCGGCAACGAGCCCGACCAATTCTACACGACCATCGAAGGAGGATTGGGATGGTGGATGGACACCCGGTTCGCCACTCGCATCCCCAAATTCATCATGGGCGGCGTCTCGCACAATTTCTACGCCTGGGCCAATGGACCCGGGGCGGGACGCAGCGACATGCTCCCCAACGGGCAGCGCGACTGGAGTTCTCCTGGAGGCAAATACGGCGTGGCCCAGCTGTCCAACCGCCTCGTCTGGGCACCCGATGGGCTCAACATGGCGCAGGGACTGAACGGCGAATTCCTCGGCTACGGATACAATCCCCTGCCCCTGATGGACCCGTTGACGGAGACCGCCGGGCAGGACATCGCCACCGGCAACCAATGCTGGACCCTTTTCCTGAACACCACCAACTTCAAGGGCCCCGCCACCTTCTTCATGCCCACGTTCTGGACCGAGCCGGTCCTCGAGGACCCGTCGCTGGAAGGCCTTTTCCTCGACACCCGTCCCGCCAACCCCAACGTTGGATTCGGATGGGAACACGCCCTCTCCCCCGCCCTCATCGCGGAGGATGACCAGGGGACCCCCTACGCCAGGATCGAACCGATGCAGATGCCGGCCTCGGGCGAGGATTATTCCCTGGCCCTGAACCGCATCTCGGTCTACGCCCCCACCCTGTGGGATGCCATGAACGCCTGGTTTGACGGGGGCGACGCCGTGCCCACGACGGCCATGCAGTCCGGTGCGCTGGACGTCTCCTTCACCAACAACGGCGGCTCCATGGTGGGCGAAATCAGCGGAGGCGGCATCGAGTACCCCATCGACCTGGACTACCTGGACAACACCATGGTCACCTTCGACGCCATGGGGTTCGAGCACGGCGTGGGCTCCACCACATTGCAGGGTGACGCCTTTCATCTGCCCGAATACTTCCGCCTGGAATCCGACGACCAATGGCACGCCATCCCCGCGGATGAGGTTCCGGCATCGACCCAGCTGACGACCACCGAAGTGCCCACCAGCCCCCGTCCGGAAATCACGTACCTCACCCCATTGGAGCCGGACTGTGCCTTCCAGGATCCGGACGGCCCCTGGAACAGCCCCGGACCGGCCGCGGGCCCCTACACCGCCGAGCTGGGCGACGGCTCCACCGTCACCTATTACTGGTACCGTTTCGTGGACCAGCCGGCCGTGGTCCACGCCAACCTGCCGGAGGCGATCCGGGAAGAGATGCAGGCCCGCGTTGAGCTGATCCATTCCAACTGGAGCGTGGAGGACGACTACATGCCCCCGCCGACCGTGGGCAACCTCGCCACGGTGGACCCGGGCGCACTGGTCACCCCTCCGGCCGGCATGGAGGTGGGCTACGTGCCCATCGTCACCCGCCAGGAATCCACCCCGGAGAAACTGAGGGTGTTCATCCTCGCCGGACAGTCCAACATGCAGGGACACGGCAAGATTTCCGGAGGCTCCAACGGGGCCGCTGGGGTCATCGTGACGAGCTTCACCCCCACCTGCACAGACCCGGGAGCCACCACCTGCCCCTTCACCCTGGACATGACCGACACCTTCGGGGACGGCTGGAACGGCTGGACCTATGACTTCGTCCAGAACGGCACCGTGGTCGCGACAGCGTCACTCCCCAACGGGGAAGCCGGGTCCATGACCATCACCCTGGAAAACGGGGTCCCCTGCGACATCGTCATCGGCACGGCCGGCGGGTACGGCAACGAAGTCGGCTGGACCCTCATCGATGCCTCCGGCGATGTCGTGGCCAGCCTCGACGGCCAACCCTCGGATTTCCCCTCCCCCAACACACTGCTGGACGTCATCGCCAACGACGCCACCGGGCAGTGGTCCATGCTCGGCACCGAAGACGACTGGACCGAGCTCGACGACGCCTACCTGTACTTCCCCAACGGGGCGGGCGACACCCTCCGCGACCACGTCACGGTGGGCCAGGGCGCCCACTCCGACCTCATCGGACCGGAGCTCATGTTCGCCCACGAACTCGACGCCCATTACGAGGACCCCATCCTCATCATCAAGACGGCCTGGGGCGGGCTGAGCCTCGCCGAGGACTTCCGCCCACCCTCCGCAGGCGGCACCGTGGGGCCCTATTACACCGCCATGCTCGAGACGGTAGAGGACGTGACGCAGAACCTCGCTACGGAGTTCCCGGACATGGACGTCGACGGCTTCGAAATCACCGGGTTTGCCTGGTTCCAGGGCTGGAACGACGGCGCGAGCGAAGAATTCCTGAACACCTACGAAAGCAACCTGCACCACCTGGTCAACGACGTCCGCAACGACCTCGGACTGCCCGAACTGCCGGTGGTCATCCAGAGTTCGGGACACGGCGGCTACGAGAACTTCGGCGGCTGGGTCGAGGATCTGCAGGACATCGTGTCCGTGGCCCAGGAAAACGTGGGATGCAATGACTCCCTCTACGGCGGAACCGTGGGCTTCGTAGACACCAAACCCCTCTGGATCACCATGGCGGAATCGCCGGACGATGCGGTCCACCACTTCCACAACAACGCCCGCACCTTCCTCAACATCGGCCGGACGATGGGCGAGGAAATGATCCGCGCCATCCACGACATGGCATTCTGCAACGGGTCCCAAGGCCCAGACTGCGACAACCTGATCTCCCCCGGCTTCGTCTCCATCGGCAACCGCGTGTGGAACGACTTGAACATGAATGGCATTCACGACCCGGATGAGCCTGGCATCCCCGGCGTATCCGTGGTGATCTGGAGTGACTCGGACGGCGACGGGGTGCCCGACTGGCAAGGCTTCGGCGGCGTCGAGGTCACCGACGAGGACGGTTTCTACCGCTTCGACGGCCTCACGCCCGGTCCCTACGTGGTCTTCGTCTGGCAGGTGGACAATTGGGACGTCGGGGAGCCCCTGTACGGTTTCCAATCCACCACCGGGTTCGTGGCCGATGCCGACAACGATGTGGACCTCGACAACAACGGATTCGGTCCGGCCTTCAGCGACATCATGTCCGGAATCGTGACCCTGACCCTCGACGGGGAGCCGCTCGAGGACGGAGACCCGGAGGACTGCTTCTTCGATTACGATCCGGGCGGAAACAACACCGTCGACTTCGGTTTCTACAACCCGAATACGACCTCGGTGACCCAGGAGGACGGCGAGGTCCACTGGGTGTCCGTGCACCCCAATCCGGCGTCGACCGAGGTCACCGTGCGGTCCGATGCCCCCCTGCAGCACATCGTCCTGCTCGACGCGCTCGGCCGGACCGTGCGGGAGGTGCGCCCCGAAGGCAGTGCACATCGACTGGAGGTCGCCTCGTTGAGGCCGGGCGTTTACATGCTGCGCGTCCTGTCCCCTCTCGGACGCGCCTCCACGTTGCGCCTGGTCGTGGGGGACTGAGGGCCTTGGGTCCATGTGGAATCCATACTTTGCGAGACGCCCTGCCAACGTCCCGACCATGTCCCACGCTTTCTCCGCTGCCCTCACAGCGCTTCTGCTGATCATCGCCTCTCCTGCATCCAGTCAATCCGGTGAAGCCCGGGTTCTGGTCATCGGCATCGATGGGTTGCGGTCAGATTGCCTTGAAGCGGCCGACACGCCCGCCTTGGACGCCCTCATCGCAGAGGGCCTCTACAGCCCGGACGCCCTCAACAACGACATCACCTACAGTGGCCCCGGCTGGTCCGACATGCTCTGTGGAGTCTGGTCGGATGCACATGGCGTGACCGACAACACATTCGTCGGGAGCAACTACGATGGATTCCCGTCCTTCATGCGCCGCCTCGAATCCGGCAATCCGGACCTCAACACCTATTCCTTCTGCCATTGGGCGCCCATCAACGACTACATCATGGGGGACGACGTGGACGAGGCCCTCAACGCGGCAACCGATGCCGAGGTGCGTGACGCGGCCCTGGATGTGCTGCAGAATGGGGACCCCCACGCCGTCTTCCTGCATTTCGACGACGTGGACATCAACGGCCACGGATACGGATTCAACGCCTCGGTGCCGCAGTACATGAACGCCATCGAGACCACGGACGGTTTCGTGGCCGAGGTCATGGATGCCCTCACCGGGCGCCCTGACTACGTGTCAGAGGATTGGTTGGTGTTGGTGTCCACCGACCACGGCGGCATCGGATACAACCACGGCGGCACGTCCATCGAAGAGGAGACCATCTTCTTCATCGCCAGTGGCAGCGCCGTGGAGCCGGCCGTGCTGCTCAAGGACACGCTGGACGTCCTGCCCGCTCCTGAGAACTGCATCGCACCGGGTGCCGCAGAGTTGCGCTTTGAAGGCGGCGGCGATGCCGTCCTCATCGAAGACGCTCCAGCCCTTCACCTGGGGGCAGACCAGGACTTCACGCTGGAGATCCGCATCCGCACGGAAGCCACCCCGGATGTGGCCATCTTCGGAAACAAGGATTGGAATTCCGGCCTCAACCCCGGATTCGTGTTCTCCTTTGAATATCCCGCCGGTCCCGCGTGGAAAGTGAACATCGGCGACGGCAATGACAGGGCGGATGCCAATGGCTCCATCGGGGTGGCCGACGGCCAATGGCACACCCTCTCCTGCTCTTTTGATCGCGATGGCATGATGCGGCTCTACACCGACGGCGTCAATGTGGCGGAAGAGGACATGTCCGAAGTGGGGGACATCGATGTCGGCGAGGGCTGGTTCCTGGGTTCGGACATCAACGGGGCCTACAGCTACACCGGCGCCATCGCCGAGGTTCGGTTCTGGCATGGTGTCCTTCCCGCTGAGAGCATCGCGGCCTGGCATTGCAGTCCGCTGGATGACTCACATCCAAACTGGGCCTCCCTTCAAGGGCACTGGGCATTGACCGAGGGCACCGGATCGGAAGTCGGCAACACGGCCAACGACGAACTCTTCGGCACCATCCAGGGCGCAGAGTGGAACCAACCCGAGGGCATCATCACCTTTGACTACAGCAACACACCGCGCATCGTCGATGTGGCGGTCACGGCCCTCGACCACATGTGCCTGCCCCTGGAATCCGACTGGAACCTCGACGGCATCTCCTGGGTGGACGGGTGCACCAGCATGGGCGTGACGCACCCTGATCGCACCACCATCAAGACCTCCGTCTACCCCAACCCGGGAACGGACTCCTTCCAAATCACCGGCCTCACGCCCGACGCCTCCATCGAGGTCTTCGACCCCACCGGAAGGTCCATCCCCAGTGTCCAAGGGGCACCACACATGCACACCGTGCCCAACACGGCCGGCCGGGGCGTGTACATCATCCGCATCGTCGATGGCAACGAACGCCGCACCCTCCGGTGGGTCCGGCAATGACACCTTGACCGCAGTCATGCTGCCCCTTCACAACACCACCGGAGCCGGGCGCCGCGATACCCGGTGCATCCTTCGGGATGGAGTTTGGGCGTCAATCAGCTGACGTTCCTCCGACAATCACGACCTTGTCTCGGATGAAGGACACGGATTGGGACGCCTTGGAAACGCGCTACCGGGAACACCCCAACTCCTTCCGCCAATGGCTGGAGGAAGCCGACTTGCCCCCCGATGTCCGGGCGACGTGGGAGGCCCGGATGGCGGCTGATGGTGTGGCCAAGGGTGGTCCGACCTCCTCGGCATTTCCCTTCACCTTTCCTCTCTTCGTCGGAACGCTGATCGCGCTGCCTTTCTGGATGCAGTACTGGCGGGATGGCGGGTTCGATCCGACCTGGGCTTTTCCGTGGTTTGGCCTGCTGGCCACCCTCCCGCTGATGGGCTGGCACACGTGGCACGCAGACCCCGGCCACCAGCGCCGCCAAGCATGGGGCTTGGCCGCCGCCGTGGGCGTCACGCTCGTCGTCGTGGCCTTCCACCACGTCTTCAAGGACTGGCCGTCCACCTTCCAGCTGGGCCGAGCGGAAACGGACGCCAACGCCGCACTCCTCGAACAGGCCAAGCTCGGCCTGCAGGCCCATGATCTCATGCTCTTCCACGCCCCGCTCCTGCTGCTCGGCCTCACCGGCGCCGTTTGGTGCCGGCGCACGGGCGAGTCGCGGGTCACCTTCCTGCGCAATGTGTTGCAGGTCGGCCTCTACACGACCCTCATCGTCGGCGCGGGCGGCCTCTTCACCGGCCTGACCGTGGTGATGGCGGAGATGCTCGAGCTCGACACCGTCCCCATCGCGGTGCACCTCATGAGCTGGGGCGGGGCCAGTGCCCTCGCCTTCGCCCACCACGTGTGGCTGCGGCAACCGGACGCCCTCAACAAGGTGTTGCCCCTCATCGCCGGTCTCTTCATCCCGCTCTTCGTCCTGTTGGAAAGCGGCTTCCTGCTCACCTACCTCGCCAAGGGCCTCGATGCCCTCAGCCGCGACCGGGAGGAACTGCTCGTCTTCAACCTGCTGCTCGGGGCCGTCATCGGGCTGGTCCTGCTCCACTCCGCCCTCAAGGACAGCGAGACCCGCTTGGGGCGGACCCTGGTGGCCGCCCTCGTGGTGCTCGGCATTGTGGCCGACGGTGTGGCCATCCTGGCCATCGGAAGCCGGCTGATGGAATGGGGCTGGACGCCAAACCGACTCGCGGTCCTCGCCACGAACCTGCTTTGCCTCGGCACCCTGTTGGCGCTGGTCCCCGCCTTTGTCCCGCGAATCCGCATGCAGGGCTGGCCCGACGTGCAGGGTGTGCTCAACCGGGCACTGGTCTTCTTTTTTGGATGGACGGTGGTCGTGGCTCTGGCCTTCCCCGGCTACCAAGCCTTCCAGAATCGCGCGTTCGACCCGGTCGCCCTGGGCATCAGCACGGCAGACCCTCAAAGCCAGCTCGAGGCCGACCTGGAAGCCGTGGAACAAGAAGTCGCCGCCAAGGAGGCGGAACTGGAAGAAGCGAAGCGCGAGGCCTCGGAATCAGAGGCCCTCGAGTGACCCGTAGGCCCCCGCGTTGAACACGGAATCGAAGCCCTTGGCGCGGAGCAGTTTCGCGGCCTGTCCGCTGCGGTTGCCACTGCGGCAGTAGAGGTAGTAGGACTTGGCGGGGTCCAGCGACTGCACGGCCTCTTCGGTCCAAGCGCCGGCGAGCCAATCCAGCTCCTCGGCGCCCGTGACCATCCCCCCGGCGGTTTCGCCCGGGGTGCGGCAATCGATGATGACAGCGTTGGCGTCCTGAACGGCGCCTGCGACCTCCTCACGGGAGCAGTCGGCTTGGGGTTTCATGAAAAACATCCTGCGGGTTTCAATGCAAAGGTCTCGTCACGTAGACCCGCAAAGCGTGACCCAGGTTGCACCACCCTCGCCGTGAAAAAGCCGACCGTCTATTCGACCTCCAGGCCTTGCTGCACAACCACAAAGTCGAAGGCCAGGTCGTAGAGACTCTGGGGATTGCCCTCTGCATCATCCACTGTGAACGACCACGGCCCGTGCCCGGCACCCTCCAACGTGTGCAACACGTAGGGAACTCCGATGTTGTTCCACGTCGATTGCAACAGCAGGGCATTGATGTAGGGAACAGTCTGGTCTTCGGTCCCATGGGCAATGAACAACGGCGGGTCGCCTGAATCGAAGCGGCTGACACCATAAACGCCCTCCAGCAAATCCACCGAGACCCGAGATCCCCAATAATCGAGAATGGTCTTCACTTCGTATTCCTGCTCGAGGTGAGTCGAGGCAAGGGTCGGATCCTCCGCCACGGTCAGTTCATCTCTGAAATCCCCAAGATCCGTTGCACCGATGCCAACGGACGTGACGCCTCCAGCCGACCCCCCGCCTACGGTCAGGTAGTCCATGTTGATGCCGTAATCCACGGCGTGTGCTGCCACCCACCTCAAGGCAGCCTTGGCATCGCGGTGTGCCGGATACATCGCCAAAGCCTGCGCCATGGAAGACGGCTCTGCATCGGTGCTCATGACGGAATCCACCCACTGTTGCGGCACGGTTCCGAAGTCACCCAGCACACGGTAATCGATGGAAAACACCACCCACCCTCGGCTGGCAAAGTGCTCGGCCTGTTCGACCTGCCTCCAGCCGGACCGGGACCCGCCAGTGAATCCACCGCCGTGGATGACGACCATGACCGGTCGATTGTCCCCGGCGCCCTGCGGCACATAGGCGTCCAGCAACAGCGGCATGGCCGTGGAGGCGTCTGAATTCAAGGTCTCGTGGCTCAACCCCTCCGCATAGACGATGGCCTCGTCGACCACGATCGCATAGGTGGAGTCCGCCATTACGGTGGGCACCATGGGCGCGTCCGGGCAAGGGTTGCCAAACGCATTGAGCATGATGAGCACATCGCTGACGCCCACCAGGCCATCGTCGGACAGGTCGGCCGCCCCACAATCCACCACACACCCAAACTCACCGAGCAGCAACAGAATGTCCCCCACCGTCACGAGGCCATCGAAGTCGAGGTCTTCCGGACAATCACCCTCAGGCTCAACCGGGTCGTCCTCGATGGCGAGAAACGCCTGGGCGTAGTCGATCTGGTCCTGGTTGGCGGCGTGCACCGCATTGCCCTGAAGCAACACGACATCGCCGTCGAGGTAGCTGAATTCCACGAGGTCCGTGCCGTCAATCGGCTCTCCCGTCACGGCGGGACCGATGTGCCCCTGCTGCAGCGCCACCTGGTGGATGGCGAACTCGGCCGGCAGGAATACGTTGCCCACCGCCGGTCCTCCTCCGTAGGGGATGACGTTGTCGTTGGTGTTGCAGATGTTGAGGTAACGCCTCCCCTGCGCGGGCACGACCACCTCATCGTAACCGCAGAAGGGGGCCGGACCGAAGGTCTCTCCGCTTGGCCGGTGAAACGCCCCCTGGTGGAATTGCGGCTCGTTCATCT
The DNA here is from genome assembly GCA_049610565.1 of Flavobacteriales bacterium. Taxonomy (GTDB): domain Bacteria; phylum Bacteroidota; class Bacteroidia; order Flavobacteriales_D; family Sanyastnellaceae; genus UBA8752. The sequence continues at coordinate 27,150 of JBMYZR010000012.1, forward strand.
GGGACACGAACCCGACAATGGCGTCGAGGCCAGGGTGGTCCAATTCGATGAAGGCTTGGTTCGCCAATCCCGCCCCATTGGATGAACCAAGAATTCGAATGTGGTTGGGGTCCACATTGTCAAACGTGAGGAGCTGGTCAATCAGGTCGTCCAGCATCGCAATGTCCGGTGCTTCGCTCGCCTCTCCACAAAGGTTCCAGGAGTTGAGGTACCCCGTCGGAGCAATGCGGATGTGGTCCTGAAGCCAAGTCGACGTCTGGAACATGATGCCCCCACCGGCCCCGCCATTGCCGTGGAGCAGAATGCAGACTGGATAACCCCCATCCGGGACGGGGCCAGGCGGTACGGAGACAATCACCGGGTACGTCCACCCGTCGGGTTCCTGCGACCAAGATTGGACCAACGAAAGGTCGGACGCCCCGGTCAAATCCTGAGCGGTGGCGGGCACCGACATGAAAAGCATGCCACTGAGAACAATGGACAGAGCCGTCTTGGTGCCAAAAAGCGAGGAGGACATCACAAAGGAGACGGGTAAACACCCCATTGGTTTGCTGGCACCTAAAAAATCGACAGCAAACACACATGAGAAGAAGGCGCAATCCTACACGAAACCATCATCATCATTCGGTTACCCGACATACAACAGAAACGAAACAAAATACTGAATATGAAGGCATTATATGCAACCTAACTGACGTCAAATACAAATTCAATGCGGACAAACAGGGATTATATACGGGAGCTTCAAAGTGACAACATACTTTTGATGTAGGACAAATCTGACTCATTGTCAGAATAATCTTGAACGAACCAACCTCATGCGCACCTTATCGCTCTTTCTCATTCTTGCTTGCTCGACATTCGGCTTTGCCCAAGGTGTCGACGTGTGCCTGTCCTTGGACAGCCTCGGCAACCTCTACTATTCCAGTGAAACCCCCATTGCGGGCTTTCAATTCAATCACACCTGTATTGAGTCCGTCGGCGGCGGCGCCGCAGAAACGGCAGGGTTCTATTTGAGCACCGGGACCAGCGTGGTGCTGGGATTCGACATGACCGGCGCTTCACCCGTTCCTGCCGCAGAGGATGAGCGCCTGATTCAGTTGTTTGGAGACTCCATCACCGAAGCGTGCTTGTCCGCCTTCATCTTCTCCGATGCATCCGGAAACGAATTGACAGCGGGATTCGATTGCACCTGCAGCACCGTCGACTATTCCTGCTCTTTGGGCAGCTGGCCGTCGGAAATCAGCTGGAGCATCGAAGATGACATGGGCACCGAGATCATCAGTGGCTTTGCTGGTGCTGCCGGAACACTGTGTCTGGACCTGGATCAGTGCTACACCGTCATCATGCTCGACTCATACGGAGACGGCTGGAATGGCGCCGCACTCACCTTGGGTGACGAGACCTATCAATTGGTCGCCGGCACCAATGGCACTGGAGAGTTTGGCAACTGCAGCACGGAGTGCCTCGACGACCTCATTGCCGTCACCGTGACTGGAGTCGGCGAAGCCGATTTCGGGTTTTCCATCCTCGATTCGGCGGGCAACGCCGTGACCATGGCCGCTGGCGATTTCAACGGCGAAGTGTGCCTCAACAGCGGCAACTGTTACTCCATTTCCATGTCCAGCGCCGGAGGCAATGGACCGCTGACCAACGTGACCATGAATGTGGACGGCGTGGACTTTACCTGGACGGGAGAGGGCGAGTACAACCACGACATCCCCTACGCCTACGGTTCAGGGTGCCCTGCCACTGGATGCACGGATGACGAAGCCTTGAACTACGACCCCGCAGCCACTGCCGATGATGGCAGCTGTGAGTATCCCTGCCCTGAGGAGTATGCATTGGAGGTCTCAGCAGGCGCATGGCCCAGTGAAATCAGTTGGTCCATTCTGGAAGCTGACGGTGATGTCGCCCTGTCTGGAGGAGCCCCCTTCAGCGGCACGCTGTGCCTCGACCCCGACAGCTGCTACACCGTGGTCATGATGGACTCTTATGGCGACGGATGGAACGGCGCCGTGTTGACCCTCGGTGGAGAATCCTATGAACTTCTGGCTGGAGGCGAAGGCACCGGTCTGTTCGGAACCTGCAACGTGGTGTGTGATTTCGATGAGCTCACCGTGTCCGTGGCCAATGGCGCCGGAACGGACTTCGGATTCAGCATCACCGACAGCACGGGCGCGTCCATTCTGATGGGCGGAGCCGAGTTCGAGGGAACCGCTTGCATCGATGCCGACAACTGCTACAACATCTCCATGTCGAGCGCCAACGGCGATGGCCCCTACCCCGACATCGTGCTGACCGTCGGTGAGGAATCCTTCACCTGGACAAGCGCCAGCGGCTGGAACAGCAATCTGCTGTACGCACTGGGCTCCAACTGCCCCGTTTTCGGGTGCATGGACTCCACAGCCTGCAACTACGACCCAACCGCGACCCTCGAAGGCCTGTGCACCTTCCCCGGTGATGCGTGCGACGACCTCGACCCCCTCACGCTGGGAGACGCCCTCGATGAAAACTGCCTGTGTACGGGCATCCCGGCCATCTATGGATGCACCAACTGGTCTGCCTGCAACTATGCCGACAGTGCACAACTCGACGACGGCTCCTGTGCCTACGACCTCGACGCGGTTCTCGACCCGACGTTGGAAGACTGGCTGATCGTTTCCCATGGCAACGAAGGCGGCATCGCTTTGTATGAAACCTTTGGACTCACGCTGGCGTCCGACTATCACGCCACGATCGCGGATGACCCCGACCCAGACCTCATCTGGTCTTTGTGCGACAGCACCCTTACCCTGGGCTCATTCTCCTGGAACGCCCTGACCTACTTGTGGACAGGCAACCGGTTCGAACTCCTGGAGAACGAATCTGTCACAGCCGATTCGACGTTCATCTATCCCGCATCGGCGGCAGGGTGCACAGATCCATTGGCCCCCAACTTCGATTCCACTGCATTGATCGACGATGGCAGCTGCGCAATCCAATGCGATGACTTCCTCATCGACGTGACGGCAGGCGCCTATCCGGATGAAATTTCCTGGATCATCGTCGATGCCAGCGGCACGGTGGTCGCCTCCGGCGGCGCGCCCTACAACAACGCGGCCTGCTTGAATCCAGATGCCTGCTATTCCCTCGTCCTCCAGGACTCCTTTGGCGATGGATGGAATGGCGCCGTCATGACGATCACGTCCAGTGTCACCGGGTTGCCTGAAACGTTTGAGCTTCTGGCCGGAGATCAACTGACCCTGCCGCTCGGAAACTGCATCGTGGAGTGCAACGATGAGGAACTGCCCGTCTCTGTGGCCAATGGAAGCGGAACCGACTTCGGATTCAGCATCACCGACTCGGATGGACTCAGCGTGCTGCAAGGCGGCAACGAGTTCGATGGTGTCGTGTGCGTAGACCTCGACCAATGCTACGGCGTGTCCATGTCGAGTGCCGATGGAAACGGTCCGCTCGTCGGGGTCGAACTCAACATCGGAGACACCACCTTCACGTGGGACGGCTCGGCCTCGTTCACCAACACCATCGCCTACGCGTTTGGCAACAATTGCCCGGTCGAAGGCTGCACCGACAGCACGGCCTGCAACTTCAATCCAGCCGCCGACTTGGGCAGTGCCGACCTGTGTGATTTCCCGGGAGACCTCTGTGACGACGGCAACCCGTTCACGGTGGCCGACTCCCTGAGTGCCGACTGCCTCTGCGGAGGCGCTCCGCTTCAGCTGGGGTGCACCAACGAACTGGCCTGCAACTACAACCCCCTCGCCCTCGACGATGACGGGTCCTGCACCTTCCCGGGATCGACTTGTGACGATGGTGACGCCAGCACCACCAACGACGTCCTGAACGAGGAGTGCGAGTGCGTTGGCGAGCCCTGCACCGGCACCTACATCGAAGTGGACGGCAGCGATTACCCGGAGGAGGTCTCGTGGGCCATCACCGGGTGCGACGGATCCATCATCCTCGATGGGGGCATGCCCTATGCCGAGTGCCTGCCCTTTGACCTTCCCGACAACTACACCGTCAACCTGTATGACTCGTACGGGGATGGATGGGACGATGGCTACCTGACCATCGGGGACTCCACCTACACGTTCGAAGCGGACTTCTTTGACGAATCGGCCTTCTCCGAAACGTACACGGTCGGCGAATGTGAGTGCTCAGGAACCGTGGAGACCATCGTGGTCAGCGCCGGTGAGTATCCTGAGGAAATCAGCTGGACCATCACCTTGGAAGATGGCACCACCTTGCTCTCTGGTTTCGGCGCCTCCACCGTTGATGCCTGCCTCCCCGAAGCAGAGTGCTATGTCATCAACCTCTACGACGACTACGGAGATGGCTGGAATGGCGCTTTCCTGAATTTCCAGGGCACTGCCTACACCATCGATGATGGTGACTTCGAGACCTTCACGGCCTGCGGAGGCGGAACCGAGTGCACGGGAATGGAGGACATTCTCCAGGTGACCGGTGGCGAATATCCAGAAGAAGTCAGCTGGACGTTGACCGACGCCAGTGGTGCGGTCTTGTACAGCGGTGGCGCCCCTGCCTCCTTGCCGGTCTGCTTGGAATCCGGGTGCTACACGCTCACCATGTTCGACGACTACGGAGACGGAGCCAACGGAGCCGCCATCTCACTCATGGGCGGGGTCTACACCTTCTACGATGGCTACCAGGAATCCTGGGAAATCTGCAACACCACCCTGGCAGGGTGTACGTATCAGGTCGCTTCGAACTACAACCCCGACGCCACCGAAGACGATGGATCCTGCGAATTCGGCGCCACCGGCGGACCGGAAATGTGCGGTCCAAACACCCTGTGGGACGACGAGCTCGGCATGTGCGTGGAAAACAACAGCTGTCCGACCGACCTCAACGGGGACAACAGCACCACCACTTCTGACCTGCTCATCTTCCTCGGTGCCTTCGGAACCGACTGCGACGAAGACCCCGAATAAGACCACCAAAGCTTCATTCATGAATGAGGCCAATTGCCGGGCCCTGCCATCAACGGATGGCGGGGCCCTTTTTTTATGGGCCCTGCCTGACTGCTTGCCCGCCGATAGGTCTGTCTACCGGTCTTGAATTGGATTGCGCGCTCGGTGACCAAGCTTCCCGGACGCGACCGGGTTTAGTGGCGGACAATCCGCCGGACTGCCTTCACCTGCCCTGCCGCATTGGTGAAGCGAATCAAGTGAACCCCGGATGCCCATCCACTGGCGTCCCATGACATGGGCGATGTGCTAAGCGCCTTGCGCTCCACCAAAGCCCCGGTGGCATCCAACACAGTCGCTTCTCCCCCGCTCCATCCAGCGTCAAATTCCAAAGTGAATTGGGCACGCACGGGGTTGGGGTGAATGCGCCACGCCAGTTCCGACGTCACTTCGCCAATCCCGACGTACACGAGCGAATCGGAGACGGTACCGGGACAATCGGCAAAGTCCGTCACCCACACCGTGTAGCTCCCCTCCTCTGCGCCAGAGAGGACCAACCCGGTTTCTCCGTCGAGTGCTTCGCCATCCAGCCACCACTGGACCGACGCAAAATCGCCCTCGATGATCAGCTCGCCATCTCCGGCGTGGAACACATCGGGCGCTTCGACCGGCCAGCACACCAGCAGGGAATCACTGGCCAGTGGGCATCCCAGGCCGGACACCGACTCGACCCGGTACCAGCCGCTCTCGACCGGAAACCAGACGTGGCCACCGGCAAACAGGGTGTCGGCGAGTTCACCGTTGACGTACCACACCCACCAGGGGTGATCCACGTCGGCCTCGAGCGCCATCGGAATGCCGTTGGCCTCGGTGAGCGTCAAGGGCATGCCCGCGTCCGGCAGGCAGAACAGGATGGAATCCGACTGGGCAGAGCAGCCATTCGAATCCAGCGCCATCACCGAATACCACCCGCTCATAACCGGGTCGAACCCGGCCTCTCCCCCGCTGGCCACGGACTCTCCGGACAGCGACCACGTGTATTGGACCAGGCTGTCGTTGGGACAGGCCACACCATCTGCGCCGCTCAGCACAATCTCCACCTCAGGCAACGGGTACACCGTGATCTGCGCCACATCCTCCACCGTCACCACCGGATTGAGGCCGATGGTCAGTTGGGCATTGCTCGGATTGGCGTCGATGGAAATCGAACCCGGGCCGTTGGGCGTGAACGGGGCCCAACCGAGCCAATCGTCGCCGTCAAACAGATCCTCGTCGTAAAAGTCGATGGCGTAGGGCGGATTGTTGAGCACCACATTGAGACCGGTCCACGTCGCAGACCCCGAGTCATCGACGGTGCCAGAGGTGTAGACCACGTTGTCATTGCCATCCTTCAGGGTGAAGTACGGATCGGGGTTGCCGAAGAAATCGTCCCAACCGCCCCCGCCGGTGCTGAACAGCTGGACCTGCTGGAGGACCTGGTCCAAGATGGTGGTCTGCAGCGCGATGTCATGCGTGCCGGCCTGGTCGAACAGCACGGTGTCCGGCTCTGCCCCTGATGCCGTCCCGAACGCGCCGAAATTCCATTGGTGGTCGGTGATCTGGTTCCCCTCGCCAAAGACAGTGGCGCCGAAGTCGGCCCACACCGCGCCGCATCCGGCGGCAGGTTCAAAGCCGAAGGAACTGGTGCCCCCGGCGCCCGGATCGATGATCAGGGTCAGGCTGAAGGACTCGGTCACCTCCTGCTCGAAGCCGAGGGCGGTCACGATGGCCAAGATGCCGAGCTCAATGTTGAAGACCCCCGGAAACGGTGGTGTCCCGCACAACGTCGCGCACCCGGCGGTCTGGCCGGAAGCCGGTTCATAGACCCCGTCCTCGTCGTCAAAGGTCAGATCCATGCCCGGCGGCAAGCCCGCCACACTGGTGATGGTGACCGTGTTGAGGGTGGCGACCAACCCCGTTCCGGGATCGGTGATCTCCGCGGGGATGGACACGCTGACCCCCGTCTCATACGGTTCGCCCGCCGTGCCGGAAGGCAGGGTTTCGGGACAGAGGGCCGGGAATCCGTCCGATGACGTACAATTCGGATCCACTTCGCAGTCCGCGCACTGCGCCGCGACGGAGAGATGGAGGACCACAAGGCACAGGGCCAACCAGGGCTGGAGCAAAGGCTTCATGGCCTCAAGATGCGCATTTCCCTGCGACCCGCATTCCGCACCACCCTTCCGGGCCGGCGTATTTTTCCGCCATGCGGACCCGTCGCCTCTTCTCTTCTGCCCTGTGCCTGCTCCTCCTGACCGCCCCCATTGTGGGCGCCGCGCAAAGTCCGGAAATGGCCATGACCGCGCGACAGGCCCTCGCAGAAATCACGGCGCTCACCCTCCTGCATCCGGAGGCCAAGGACCTGCAGACCGCAGCGGAAGGCGCGTATCCCGTGGCGTGGGTGGATGGACGACCAACCGTCGGGTTCATTGGCCAGCTCAATGACCTGATCACCAAAGAGGAATGGTTGGCGTGGGCCGAGGCCGAGCCGGCCATCACACCGGGCACCTGCCGGTATGGCATCGCCTCGTTCCGTCTGGACGCCTACCACCTCGAGCTCCTCGACGAACTGCCGATGGACCGGGTGGAATTGGCGTCCAAGGCGGTGCCCGACCTCGAGCGGGCCCGCGTCGGCACCCGCGTCGACAGCGTCCACGCCGGCATCAACCTGCCACAAGCCTTCCACGGGGAGGGCGTGCTGATCGGCGTGCTCGACTGGGGGTTCGACTACACCCACCCCAACTTCTACGACACCACCCTCACGTCCACGCGGATCCGGGGCGCATGGGACCAATACCGCCAATCCGGCCCCGCCCCGGCCGGCTTCGAGTACGGCACGGTGGCCGAAACACCGGCGGACTTGATGGCGATGGGCAGCGACACGGCCAACGTCTACTCCTACTCCACCCACGGCACCCACGTGGCCGGCATCGCCGGCGGATCGGGGTGCGGCATCGGGCTGCACGGCATGGCGCCCGCAGCGGAATTCCTTTTTGCCACCCTCATGGTCGACGAGGCCTCCGCCCTCGACGCCTTCGCGTGGATGCAAGACGTCGCCGAGACCGACAACAAGCGCCTCGTCATCAACAACAGCTGGGGCCTCCCACAATGGGGCACCCCAGACGGCACCTCGCTCAGCAACCAGTTCATCGACGCCATGTCCGACGAGGGCGTCGTGTTCGTCACCTCCAACGGCAACAACGGCGACAGCGACTTCCACTTTGACCACACGTTCACCGCCCCCGGCGATACAGTGCGCTCGCTCGTCACCTTCTACCCCTTGTCTTCCAACCCGAACGCGTGGGGCCAAAGCCTCCACCTCTGGGGCGAGCCGGGACGGACCATCGAGGCCAGCCTCGGCTTCGCGGATGGCGCCTTCAACGCATCAGGCAACACCCCATGGATCCTCACGGAGGACGGACCGGGCATGTGGGAGGACGAAATCGTGGTCAATGGGGACGACACCGTCTTCTATGACGTCGTGGTGGAGCAAAGCCACCCGGCCAACGGACGTCCCTTCCTCCAGATCCGCGTCCACAAGGGCCAGTCCAACGTCAACGTCATCCTGCAGGTGACTTCTCCCCTCGGCGAGGTCCACGCATGGAACCACACCTACCTGACCAACGATGTCGGCAACTGGGGCTACGACTTCAGCTCGGCCGGACAGCCCGGTTGGACGGCGGGAGACCCGTTCTATGGCGTTCAGCATCCAGCCAACTCTCAGAACGTCATCGCCGTCGGCGCGCACAGTTCCGACTTCGTCAATTCCGGTGGCAATGAAATCGGAGGACAACTCGCCTTCTTCAGCTCCTTCGGCCCCACCCTCGACGGACGGTTGAAGCCCAGCCTCAGCGGCCCCGGGGTCAACGTCGAGTCCTCGCTCAGCTCCTTCCGGGACGGCTCGTACAACGTCACGGAAACGGTCGATTTCGAGGGCGTGACCTACGAGTTCGCGCGCTTGTCCGGCACCAGCATGAGCAGCCCGGCGGTCGCCGGCATCGTCGCCCTCATGCTCGAGGCCAACCCCGCCCTGTCCTCCGACCAGGTCCGCACCATCCTCGAGGAGACCGCCCGGGAAGACAACAACACCGGCACGCTGCCCGAAGAAGGGGACCCCGTCTGGGGCCACGGCAAGGTCACCGCCACCGCCGCGATCCACGCCGCCCTCGCCCTGAATGCCATGGAGACCTCCGACCCAAGCTCCGCTCGATTTGTCGCCTACCCCAACCCAACGCTCGACCGCATGCGAATCGATGTCGGCGGCACAGGGACAGAACCGATCGATTGGGTCCTGATCGACCTGCGGGGACGCCCCGTCCAACGCGGAACCGATCGGGCACCCTTCGACATGGAGCTCAGCGGGCTCGCCGCAGGCGTTCACCTGCTTCACCTCAGGCAGGGGCAGCACGCGGAGGTCATCCAGGTCACGAAGGCACACTGACCCGCCAACCCTTCACTCGGAGCCCCGTAGAAAGGAACAACGCCAGGCGACCCTGAAGGGTTGCATGTCACTGAGTTACGCAACCTCCCGCAAAAACGGGGCGTTCTGAAGACATGCGATTCCTTTTCCACCTTCTCGCCGTCATGGCCCCCTTGTTCCTGTTGAGTTCCTGCACCCAGGAAGAACCCGATCTGCGCACCTGCACCTCCCCCACCATGGATGGCCACACCTACGAGGTCGTCCGCATCGGAGAGCAATGCTGGTTTGCGGAAAACCTCAAGACCACCGAATTCACCGATGGCACCCCCATCCCGGAGTTGACCAAGGCGCAGCTTGTGGACGTGGATGCCCCCGGACGCATCGTCAACCCCAATCTCCCGGAGGCCTACAACACCTTCTACAACGGCTGGACCCTGCTCACCTCCAAAGGCGTCTGCCCAGAAGGATGGAGAGTCCCCACCGCCAATGAATACACCGAGCTTCACCGGTACACCCGCAGCCTCTCCACCGCGGATTGGTCAAACGTGACCGGTGCCGAATTCTGTGACCCCACCGACTGGGACTTCACGTTGACGGACGTCGAGTTCAACAAGTTCGGCTTCAGTGCCCAACCCGCCGGAATGGTCGACACACTGGTTTCGACCCCCTTGCTGGACCTCCATGACATTGAATCCGTCTGGTTCTGGACGCGCCTCGACAAACTGTACGAAGGCCCCTTGAATCGGATGCCCGTCGTGTTCATCAACGAAGACCGATTCCATGAAGCGTGCATCGCCCTCGATCCTGCCTACGGGCTCTGCCTGCGCTGCATCCTCGATGAGTGAGCCGGAACACCCAATACTGATCCTAAAAACGGAGGCCCCTGTGGCCTCCGTTTTGATGGGCTTCAATCGCAGGGCTGACCGAACTGGGACAGCACCAGCAGGATGTCCGTCACACTGACGAGCCCGTCGCCATTGAGGTCGGCACTGCAACTCCCCGCACAACCGAACTCTCCGAGCGCCATGAGGATGTCGCTGACGTTGATGACCCCGTTGTCATCGAGGTCGGCGGGACAGGGCGGCACCAGTGAACAGGGATCCGCATTCACCGGTGGTACGCCGCCTGGGAAATACAGGGCGATGATGTCCTCCAGGATGGCGGTCCGCTCTGCTGCCTCTGCCGCATCATAGGACAGCGATTTCAGGTAATGCCAGCCGACCCCGTAGTCCGGATTGGACGTCGGACCGTCGGAATAGAGGTTGGGATAGACCGTCAGGGCATAGTCCACAAAGGCCGCATTGTCCGCCGGAATCAGGCCGAAGTAGTCCTGCAGCCGATTGTACACCGCCAACGACGGCACGATGCCTTGCGCCGCGTAGGCCGCATCCAAAGCAGAGGCGTCCTCAGGCAGGATGCCGAACACGTGAAAGAGCGGACGCAGGTCCTCGCCGGCCGCCATGGACATCCTCAGGGAGCGGCTGTCACTGTCCCCATTGCTGTACTCGATGCCCTCCATGAAATCTTCGTTTTCGCTTTCCCAGAACGCCTGGAGCGGACACCAATCGAGCAGGTTCACGATCTCGGAATAATGCCCGTAGCCCCGGTGCTGGTAGCGGACCTCGTTGGTCGTCGAATTCGTGATGTCCCGCTGCCCGCCGAAACTGTTGGACACCATCCGGTGCGTCGCCGTCCGGTCGATGTTGAAGGTGTTGGGCACGAAGCTGTGCATGACCGCGTCATTGAGCTCCTCCTCCAGCCCGAAGTTCAGCGCCATGATGTAGGGAAAATTGACCAGGGCCTCGGTCTCGCCCGGGAACATTGACATGTTCAGCGCATGGCCGTACTCGTGGAAGGTCACCTCATCGTTGGGACCGGGACCGTCAATGAAATAGACCGAGCCGGGCACCTGCGTGTAGTTGAGCGGCGTATTGGACATCGGATAGCCGATGGAATAGGCCCCGCCCCGGATGAGCACGTCGGCGATCAGGTAGAGGTTGTGCTTGTCGGAAACGAGCTCCCGCCCCATGATGGTGTTGATCGCCTGCAACGCCGTGTCCCAATCCAGCATGGCCTGCTGTAGATCGTATTGGCCCGGCACAATGGAGTGCTTGGGAATGGTCCACATCACGTTGTCCGTCTCGAACACCGCCCACGGGCCGGGCTTGGCGAGTTCCGCCGCGAAATCCGCCGTGGTCATGAAGGACTTGAGGCTGAAGAAAGGCGCCTCAACGGCGTTCGTCACGCTCACATCCACGATGCCCACATCCGCCCCATATGGCACGAGGATGGCAATGGCACCGCCGAGCGGATTGAAGACCTCGATGACCGTCGAGTCGATGGGGAACTTCTTGGTGATGCGGTCGAGGCGCTTGTAGAGCGGCTTGTTGGTCAGGTCCCACTCGTGAACGCCAACCCTCACATGGAAGTCCCCACCGACGAGGCTCTCCGGAACCTCGATGGTCGCCACCGTCCCCGGCGCGAGGTAGGTGCCGGTCGGACGCAGGGCGTGGTCCGTTCCGTCGTTGTTGATGTTGAAATAGGGATTGATGCCTTCCGGGTCCGCGAAATCGGCCCGAATCGGCACGGTGTGCACGACCGTGGCATCGGCCGGCGGCCCCACCAGTCCGGGAAAGTTGACACAGGAGTTGAACACCCTGCCCTCTACATATTGGGGGGTGGCCTCGAAGACCTCGGTGGTGAAGACGTGGTCGAACAGTCCTTGCTGCAAGGCCACCATGGACCGCTCCATTTCCATGCCGGGCGCGGAATCCGGGTCCTTGCTGAAACCGCCAGACGTCGAGGGCGTCGTGAACAGCGGACCGATCTCCGCATCGTAATCCGCCATCACCTCGAACGCCTTGGCCATGATGGCCTCGTTCATCGGCAGAGCGTCTGCGTAGATGTTGATCGTGTTCTTGATCTGGGTCAGTCCGGCCTCGGACAGCGGCGCTGCCCCCGTGATGTGGCCCTGCAGGTCGCAGAGCGCCGCCATCAGCAGGTCCCCATTGAACGGAACCGGCTTCACCCACAACCGGTGCAAAGTGCTGTGCTCGTAAAGGATCAGGCTCTCGTCCTCATTCCGCACATCGTCGACGTTCCACCGGTTTCCGGAGCGGATCTCCCAGCTCTGCTGGTTGAAGTTCCAGAAGGGCCCTTGCGCAACGAGATAGTCAGGATTGACATTCTGGGAGGACGCCCCCGCCGATGCCGGCAGAAAAGCCGTGTGGTCGTCCCGCAGGACGTTCATGTAGGTGATGTCCGGTGTGAAATCCGCCCCGTCATCAGACTGGAATCGGCTGAGCACCGGGCTCTCGAAATGGATCTTCCGGTCGTGGTGGGACGTGGTGGCCTCCCACCGGAGCCACAGCTCGTCATCGGGAATCGATGCCGCAAAGGCCTGGCTGCCGTGTCCCCACTTGGTCAGGTCGAAGCTCAAGTCACACCCCAATGGGCAGGGATCGTATTCCGGAAGGTCCTCGCCGGGCTGGATCAGGTGCAGCCCCGGATTGGTCCCCCCTTGGTGGTGGTACTGGGTCCAAAGCATCCACCCCTCCGCATCGATGTAGGCCTCAAACGGGCCGTCACCGAAGTCAAACGTGTGCACCCCTTCCGTCAGCCCCTGTGCCTCCGTCAGGCTGGCGAGTTGCGCCGACGCCGAGAAGGAGACGCCAAACAAGAGCACGAGACTGGTTGCCTGAAGGACATGATGCATTGCTTTCACCCACTGAATCACCATGCCCTCAAGTTCATCCCGAAACCAGCGAACTCAGCAATTCCTGTGCAGCCAATTTGCCAAAGGCATTGGCCGCTTCCGGACTCGCTCCGGTGATGAGCCTGCGGTCCCCGTGACAATGGGCTCCGACTTATTCAAATTCTAAAGCGAGCCATCAAAAAGCTGCGAAGCCAACGGCATCAAAATCAAGGGATTCGCCTCATTCCGTGTACTTGGTACACGGCTGAATTTCAAGAGGTTAGGCAAAAAGAGGTGTATCATTGGCGCTTCCCTTTTGCGCCATGCCCAACGCCATCATTGCCGGAACCGGCTCGTACGCCCCCGAGCACGTTGTCCCCAACCAATACTTCGACCGCGTCGGATCCAACGATGCCTGGATCCAGGAACGGCTCGGCATCAAGGAGCGCCGCATCAGCCAAGGCGAGACCACCAGTGAACTGGCCACGAAGGCCGCACAACGGGCCCTCGACATGGCCGGCATGGCCGCCTCGGAATTGGACCTCATCGTGCTCGCCACGGCCACCCCGGACCGACCGGCCCCTGCCTCGGCGTGCATGGTGCAGGAAAAGCTCGGCGCGACCAACGCCGCCGGATTCGACATCGCCGCCGTCTGCTCCGGCGCCCTCTTCGCCTTGACCACCGGCTGCCAGTTCATCGCCTCGGGCCTGTACCGCAACGTCATGGTCATCGGAGCGGACACCTTCTCCAACATCATCGACTGGGACCGGCGCGACTCCGTCTTTTTCGGTGACGGGGCCGGCGCCATCCTGCTGACCGCCACCGAGGAGGACCGCGGATTCATCGGCTTCGACATGAACACGGACGGCTCTGGCCGCGACGGGTTCACCGTTCCCGCCGGCGGCTCCGAACGCCCAGCCAGCGAGGAAACCCTCGCCCAAGGTCTCCACTACTTCCAGATGGACGGGCCGGCGGTATACAACACCGCCACACAGGCCGTTCCCGAGTCCATTCGCACCCTGCTCGACCAGACGGGTGTCACCATTGACGACATCGCCTGCATGCTCCCGCACCAGCCGAGCATCAAGATCCTCGAAGAGGTCGCCCGCCGGGTGGACCTGCCTTGGGAGAAGGTCAAAACCAACATGGACCGCTACGCCAACACCTCCGGAGGCACCATTCCCATCGTCCTCGACGAAACGTGGCGTTCCACCGAATTCGAACCGGGTGACCACCTCCTCTTCGCCGCCGTCGGCGCGGGATGGACGTGGGGCACCGCCCTCTACAAAGTCTGACCATGCTTCAGGACAAGCGCTTCCTCATCACCGGCATTTCCGACGCCGGCTCCCTCGCACTCCACGCCGCCAAGGCCATTGTCGAACAGGGCGGTCAAGTCGTCTGCGCCGGCCTCGGCGTCACGCCCCACCACGCAGACCTCTCCGACAAGGCCCGGGCCTACCTCTCCGCCAACGAGGCGGCCTTCCGGAAGACCGTCAAGGCCGAACTGGGCGAGGACACCCCGGTCATCATCCTCGACGCCACGCAAGAGGACAGCATGGCCGACCTCGCAGCGGGACTCGCCGAAAGCGGGCTGCACCTCGATGGATTCCTCCACTCCATCGCCATGGACCGCACCATCCGCAACAAGCAGGTCAAGCCCTTGCTGGAGGTCACCCAGGCCGAGTTCTGTGATACGCTCGGCGTTTCGGCCTTCTCCTTGGTGCGCATCACCCACCACCTGCTGAAAACCGGCGCGCTGCGCGATGGGTCCAGCATCTGCTCGCTCAGCTACATCGCCGCGGAGAAGGTGACCTTCCACCCCTACCGCAACATGAGCATCGCCAAGGCAGCGCTCGAGCGGATCACCATCGAGCTGGCCGACGAACTGGGCCGCAGCCGGGGCATCCGGGTCAACGCCCTGCGCTTCTCCCCCTACCTCGGCAGCAAGGCCGGCACGGCGACCCTAGAGCCGTCCGATGTCGAGAAGGCCGAATCCATGAGTCCGCTCGGCAACGCCGGCCCGCGCGACCTCGCCCTCGAGATCGTGCACCTGATGCAGCCGGGGCTGCGCATCACCGGCGAGATTCGCCACATCGACGGCGGCTACCACATCACGGGCTGACCCTGGACCCACAGGGCGGAAGTGCCACTCATGCCCCTGTTTTGGGCAGAACATACCGGCATGCGTCACGCTTGTACAGTGGAAAGCGTATTTCCAACATGACGCGCACCAGCTGTTTCCGCACCCTGTTTCTCGCCATCACCTTGTGTTCACTCGCCGAGCTCAACGCCCAGTGCGAGGCCGACCACACCATCGTGATGGCCGATTACTACTTCGCACCGTCGGAGTTGACCATCCTCCCCGGTGAGACCGTGGCCTTCGTGAACGTTCAGGGCATCCACGACGTCAACGGCATCACCAACACGCTCACTGGCGAGCCGTGGAACAACCCGGCCGAGTTCTATCTGGAGCAGACCGAAGGAACGGAGGAAGGCACCTGCATGGGCGTCGTGACCTTCGACATCCCTGGCGTCTACCACTTCGATTCAAGCATTGGCTTCCAAGCCCAGCTCGGCATGGTCGGCTCCATCACCGTCGACGCCTTCACCATTCTCGATCTGCTGAACGACGCCTGGGCGGGCAACTTCGCGGACATGCCCGACGTCTTCGCCTCCTTCTGGGCCATGCAGTACAACTGCCCCAACTGCCTCGCCGCCATGGAGGGCCTTGAGGACTACACGGTGTTCCTGCCGGATGCGGACGCCATCTATGCCCTGCAGGACTTGATGAACCTGAACCAGTTCGACATGCTCAACATCCCGGACTTGCTGGACATCCTGGAGTTCCATTTCATCGAAGGCACCTTTCTCGCTGCGGACCTCGAGCCGGGCATGATTCTGCCCACCCTGAACGGGGAAGGCGCCGTGGTGGGGGAGAATGCGGACGGATTGACCATCGACGGGGCCAACATCATCGCCACCGATTTCGTGGCCGACAACGGCGTCGTTCACGTGATCAATTACGGCATGGCGCCCTCCTCTTCCCCGGAAGCGACCGTGTACCAGATCGTGGTCGACAGCCCGGACCACACCCTGTTCGAGCAGGAGATCAACGCCAACCTGCTCAACGACGACCTCATCGGCCAGCCCGTCATCAACGACAACGAAGACGCCCCCGGCCACTTCACGGTCTTCGCCCCCACCGACGACGCCATCTTCGCCTTCGCCGAGGAGAACGGATTCGACGACGTGGACGACCTGTTCGACTCTCCCTATTGGGACGAGATCCTGCGCCGGCACATCATCGAGACGCCCTTGACGAGCGACCAACTCTTCAACAACCAGCCGCTCACCAGCTACGGCGGGGAGACGGTCGTGATGTCCGTTTCCGATGGCACCATCGCGGTGGAGAATGCCACCGTCACCGTGCCTGATCTGCTCGCCTACAACGGCGTGGTCCACGTGATCAACGAAGTGATCGACTACGAATTCCCGAATCCGGTGGGGACCTGCGGAACGTGGGTCCTCAACATGAACGCCCCCAACGGGGAAGGCTGGAGCGGGGTCATGCAGGTGTTGGTCGACAATGTGCTCGTGGGCGAGCCGACCGTTCTGGACGGGTTCTCCAACAGCTTCGCCTTTGCCGTCAATGAGGGCTCCGTCGTCGACATGAACTACATCTCGATGTACTCCGGATGGCCGGGCAACTTCGAAGTCGTCGACGCCGAGGGCACGGTCCTGTTTGATTCGGATTCCCCCGCCAATTCCAGCTTTCAGTATGGGTCTGCAGCCGGCGTCTACGGTCTGAAGGCCTGCGGCGACGAAGCCGATTGCAGCCGCATCAAGGTCACCCTCTACTCCGACTTCGGCGGGTGGGACCTCGGCAGCCTCTTCGTGTACGACGGTCCGGTCCTGGCGGACATCATCGGCGGATACTGGTTCAACGGAGACGCCATGGTGGGTTACGTGGACCTCGACGAGGGGAGTGATGTGAGCTTCGAAGTCAATGGCGGCTTCTACTCCGAGTACTACAGCTACCTCGTCGAAGATGAGAATGGGGATGTCCTGGTCGATCAGGTGGAGCAGTACGTGCCGGCGGAAAACGTCTACGATGTGGTCGTTTGCGCCACCTCTTCTGTGGAGGAATCGGCCAGCCTGTCCAACATCGGGTTCGCCCCAAATCCGGCCGAAGGGTCCGTGACCCTCTCCGGCCTCGGAGCCGAGGAACGCTGGACCCTGACGGTCCGCACCCTTCTGGGACAAGAGGTCTTCACGCAGCGCGGGGTCGGCCGTGAAACCGTCAACCTCAGTGGCCTGTCCACCGGCACGTATGTCGGTGAAGTCCAGACGGACAACGGCACCGCCATGAGCCTGCGGCTGGTGGTTCGCTGACGGGGTCCGGCGCGGGGCGGTGTACTTTGCGCTCCCTCTGCGTTTCGCGCCATGAAGAAAACCCTCATCGCCCTGGGCGTCATCGTGGTCCTCCTGATCGGTGGCCTCGTCTCCTTCGTCCACACCCACGGACCGGACTATGAATTCGACATCGCCTCCGGCGGGGTGACGGCCCCCGTGGAGGTCGTCTTTGATGACATGGCCGTCCCCCACATCTACGCCGACAACGAGGCCGACGCCATGCTGGCCCTCGGCTACGTCCACGCGTCCGAACGGCTCTGGCAAATGGACCTGCTGCGCCGGGCCGGTGGCGGGGAGCTGTCCGCCCTGCTCGGAGAAGACATGGTGCCCAACGACCAATACCTGCGCACCCTCGGCATGCGCGAGGCGGCCGACCGCGTCACCGCGGAATTCCTCGCCAATGGCCCCCAGCGCATCCAAGACGGCATGGCCGCCTACCTCGCCGGCGTCAACCGGTTCATCGAAGAGGACCGCGCCCCCTTGGAATA
>JBMYZR010000013.1:0-41704 GCA_049610565.1 Flavobacteriales bacterium
ATCAGATTCAGTCTTGGTGACATGCCGACAAGCTACGCCGAGGCGCATTAAACCCTGATGAGGGAATCACAAGGCCAGCGCCGGACAGGTTGACTTCGACTAGCCCCAAAGGGCCATTGCCTGCGCGTATTCTGTTGCACACATTGCATTCATGCGATTTCCAACCATCCTTGCTGCTGCCTGCTTGCTGCTGGCCAGCTGCAAAAAAGAAGGCTGCACCGACGCTTCAGCGTACAATTTCAACCCGGAGGCAGAACTCGAAGATGGCACATGCCAATACTCAGGTTGTACGGATCAGCTTGCGGTGAACTACAACGAGACAGCCACGGTCGATGACGGCAGTTGCGATTACTTGGGCTGCACGGATTCGGAAGCAGTGAATTACGACGAGACAGCCACGATCGATGACGGCAGTTGCGTGTTGTTGGAAGACCTCCAACCGACCTTTGATGGCTACACCTACGGCGTGGTGCAGATCGGCGACCAAGTTTGGTTTTCGGAGAACCTGCGGACGACGGTATATGCCAATGGTAGCCAGATTCCTGCGGGCCTGATTGGCGGAGAATACGGAGGAGAATGGAGCACAACATATGGTGCTACCGCCGTTTACGGAGAGGACGACTTTTGGGAAGGGGACGGGAGTGAGTGTGAGGAATACAGTCCTGATATAGACGCGTGCGATGAAGCACAGTCATTGGCGGCGTATGGCCGGCTGTACAACTACTATGCGGTTGTCGATGACCGAGGCCTGTGTCCTACGGGCTGGCATGTTCCGACCGATGGAGAGTGGATGGTTCTGGAAATGGAGCTGGGCATGAGTGAGTCTGAGGCGAATTCAACGGGATTGCGCGGTACGGATGAAGGAACCCAATTGAAGAGCACCTATGGTTGGAATTTCGCCGGGAACGGTACGGACGACGTCGGGTTTTCTGCACTTCCAGGCGGCTACCGCTACGACCACAATGGCTACTTCTATGGTGCCGGCAGCAAGGGCAGGTGGTGGAGTTCGTCCTCTTATTCCAACTATCTTGGAATATATGGCTGGTCCCGCACCATATACAGTTACGATTCAGCCATCAACCGGTTCCACGACGATCTACAAGTCGGATTTTCGGTTCGTTGTCTTTGGGATGGTGAGTGAGGGTGCCCTGCAGTCATTTGGGTGGTCTCTTGTCCACCAGGCTGCTGACCAGAAACTGCGGAGGAAAGAGCGGCAGAACAGGGGCAACTAAGCGGTGACCGCTTGGGGCCGCTCGGCGTGCTTGGATGCAACCCTTACATTGAATTGAGACTTGTTATAGAGAGAGAAATAAAATAGCTTCTCGTTATGACACCACGATTCCTTCATTACTTGGCCATCCCCTGTCTCTTCTTGCTGTCTTGCGATGGCGACAACGACGGTGAAGAGGGGTGCACTGACTCCTTGGCCATCAACTATAACGCCACGGCTACTGTGGATGACGGCACATGCATCTATGAGGGGTGTACCGACCCTGAAGCATTCAACTATGCCCCTGAGGCGACCGTGGACAACGGCGAATGCATCTACGAGGGATGCACCGATCCTGCAGCGTTGAATTATGATCCTGAAGCCTCCATTGATGATGGCAGTTGTGAATACCCACCGAACCCGGGGGACTGTTCAGAGGTGGAGTTCGATGGCCATACGTATGCTGTGGTGGAAATCGGCGCGCAGTGTTGGTTTGCCGAGAACCTGCAGACGACCGTGTTCGCCAGTGGGACCTCCATTGAGGAGGTCACCAGCGATGACGATTGGAGTCAATTGACCACGCCAGCACAATGCATCTATGAAAATGAGGCATTGAACCTGCCGGTTTACGGCCGCTTGTACAATGCGTTTGCCGTCAACAGTGAGGAAGGATTGTGCCCAACAGGATGGCATGTCCCCTCAACAGAGGATTGGCAGGAGTTGGAATTGTTTGCAGGCGTCCCTGTCGAGGAGATCGACCTCATTTCCGAATGGCGAGGGACGGCCGAAGGGGTGGGAACGTCACTGAAGGCCACTTCTGGGTGGGACGGCACGAGTGGAACGGATTTGCACGGGTTTGACGCCCGGCCCGCCGGCAACCGCTTTTACTCGGATGGCTCTTTCTTCAGTGCAGGCATCAACACCGGTTGGTGGACCTCTTCTGCCTTCGGAGAGGACAACATGCACCGATCCCTATGGAGCAGCAGCACGGGCATTCTTCAGACCTATGGACATCCGCGGTTGGGGAATTCGGTTCGCTGCCTCAAAAACGAATAAGGGAACCTTCAACGAGACGGGTGCTGCCGTGCCGTTGCAGTCCTGGCGGGTCTTGAGCCTGAAAAGGGTCAGGCCAAGGTGGCGGTGCTGAAGGTCAAGCTGTGGCCGCGGACGAGGACGCGGTCGCCGGCGAGGGTGCAATGGAGTTGGCCGCGGCGGGCGGAGCGTTGCTCGGCCTCGAATTCGGTCTTGCCTGTTTTGTCGTGCCAATAGGGGACGAGGGAGCAGTGGGCGGAGCCGGTGACGGGGTCCTCGAGGATGGTCGCTTGTGGGGTGAAGAAGCGGGAAACGAAGTCGACGTCGTCGCCCGGGGCGGTGACGATGACGCCGCCGTGGCCGAGGTTGATTTGGTCGAATTCTTCGCGGTCGATGGTGATCGCATCGACGGTCGCTTGGTCGGGGTAGACCAAGACGTAATCGCGGGCTTTCAGGACTTCGAGAGGGGCGTGGTTGAGTGCGCCTGCGATGGGTTCGGGCAGCGCGGCGGGCTCAGGCGGGCGCGAGGGCAGGTCCATTTCCAGGCGGCCGTCGTCGGTTTTGCGGACGGTCAGGATGCCGCTGGCGGAGCTGAAGCGCACCTCGGTGGCTTGGGGCGTCAGGTGGTGGAGGACGGTGTGGGCGCTGGCGAGGGTGGCGTGGCCGCAGAGGTCCATCTCGATGTCGGGGGTGAACCAACGCAGGTGGAACTCCGCTTCGGGGTCATCCGGTGTGGGGACGATATAGGCGGTCTCGGCGACCGCCATTTCCTGGGCCATTCTCAGCATCCACTCGTCTTCTGGCCACTTCATCATGGGGATGACGCAGGCGGGATTGCCGCCGAATGGGTCCCGGGTGAAGGCGTGGATGCGGTAGCAGGTCAGACTCATCGGTGGTGCAGCGTCGCAGCGATGTTCCAGAAGTTGAACGTGCTGTCCGTCCAAGCTTGTGCGCCGGGGATGGCGATTTCCAAGGTGTGCTCACCGGCGGCGAGGTCGCCGAGGGCGAGGCGGAGCGGCTGGACGTCGTCGCCCGGGCACCAGTTGGATCGGCTCAGGTCGGAGGAAGCCACGCGCTCTTCAAGGGTGTCGCCGCCGTAGACGTAGGTGGAGGGCCAGAAGCCGCTGGTCGGGTTGAACCGGCGGTAGGCGCCACAGTCAGTGCGCCAGGGCGTCCAGGCTTTGAGGGTGTCGCTGTCGAGGAGGAGGATGTGTTCCTGTTCGGTGAATTCGTCGCCGCCTGCGTGGCCGCCGTGGCCGGTGGTCAGGAAGTCGAGTGTGGCGCCTTCGGCTGGGGCGTCGAGGGTGAACGGGACGCTCAGCAGGCCTTCGGCGAATGCGGTGTAGGGCCGCTGGTCGTGCGCGAGCTTGGTCGTATTGAGCAGCGGGCGGGTGGTTTGGGTGAGGGCGGCGTCGCAGGGCAGGTCGCTCTCGTCCATGGTGATGCTCGCGCTGAGGGTGTAGCCCTCCGCGGTCCAGGTGTCGATGTAGACGCCGACCCACAGGGTGTCTGCGTCGGTGAGCCAGGATTGTATGGGGGAGAGGTCCGCAGACCAATGGACGCTGTCGGCCCAGGCGCCCACCGATTCGGGCTTGTAGGCTTGGGCGCGTTCTGTGTGGCTGAAGTGGCCAACGCCGAAGGGCGTGATGAAGCGCAACAGCTCGAGAGCGGGTTCGCGGTTGGTTTCGTCTGGGCCAGATAGGATGCCGGCGAAGCGGGTGGTGTCGGCGTCGCCGCCATCTTGCATGCGCTGGAGGTAGTCGCGGCCGGCGGCGTCGGCAAAGGCGAAGAGGGTGCCGCTCTTGTCCCACGGATCGCCGGCGGATCGCAGGCTGACGTCGACGGTGATGGCGCACTGCCGGTCGCGGTGGGGCAGGGCGATGGGCTTCAGCCGGATGCGGCCGGCGTCCAGCCGGTAGTCGCCGCGATTGGTCAGGACGGTGTCCACGGTCCGACCGGGCACGAAGGCGAGGGTGTCCCCGGACCACAGGGTCACGGTGTGGTCGCCGAGCGCGGGAATGTCGCTCCCCGCTTGGCAGGAAGCGAGCAGGCCCGCGATGGCAGCCCAGAGTCCGAAGTGGAGGCCGAGGCGGAGGGGCAGGCGGGTCACGCGCTGCAGGTCATGTCGGCACCGCAGCAGAGGGGCGACTTGATCTTGCCCTCGCAGGAGGGACAGCGGGAGACTTGGACGGAGGAACCGTCGGGCAGGTCGAGGTGGCCGTTCTCGAGGGGGACGTTGCACTTGGCGCATTGGGCCTTCACGGACATGCCGCACTGGCCGCAGGAGTAGGTGGCGTTCATGCCCTCAATCTAACCGGGATTTGCAGCGGTTCGAGTGCAGGGAGGGGAAATTGCCCACGGGGGACGGAGTGCGGGGGTCCCGATTGAGGATTGTCATTGGGAGCCCCGCTTTTTTCGTGCAAATTGATAGACAGATGGGCACCGTTGTCCACCTCCCAACGTCTACGATTTTCTGCAAGCACATTCTCCTTCCCGATTCCCCACCCCTGATGCCCCTTGACGCCGAAATCCAGCGGCTCGAGGCGATGAGCAAGCAAGGGGAGAGCTACTCCAACATTGAAGGCCGCTACGGCTGGCGCAACCCCATCCGCGCCGACACGGGGCCCCTTCTGACCGCGTTGGTCTTGGCCCACGCGCCGGCCCGCATTCTGGAAGTGGGCACAGCCCACGGCTTGAGTGCGCTGCACCTCGCCAAAGGGTTGACGGCGCCCGAGCGACAGCACATCGACACCATCGAATTCCACGATGAGGTTGCGGCGGGTGCCCAGGAACGGTTCGACGCGCTGGGCCTGCCCATCCGTGTTTGGGCGGGCGAGGCCATGGAAGTCATCGAAGCGCGGCTGGAGGCCACCTATGACCTTGTGTTCCTTGATGCCCAAAAGAGCCACTACGGCCAGCAGTTCCGCGCCCTGCTCGAGCGGGGGATGATCGGGTCGGGTACAGTCATTCTGGCCGACAACGTGATTGACCGAGAGGTCGAGTGCACCAAGTTGTTCCAGGCCTTGGAGGCTGCCGGGGTGCCCTACCACGTGGTGCCCACCGAATGTGGGCTCCTCGTGGCGCGGATTCCCTGAAGCCTCAATACCGGGCGAGCGCCGGGTTCACCTGTTCCTGCCAGGCGAGGATGCCGCCCTTCAGGTTGAGCAGGTTGTCGTACCCGTGTTCGTCTTCGAGCATTCGGATGATGCGCGCGGACCGCACACCGCTCCGGCAGTGGACCACCACGGGCCGGTCCCGGGGGATGTCGGCCACGCGTTCCGGCACGGTGTCCTGCGGCATCAGGATGCCGCCCATCTCGGCGATGGCAAACTCGTAGGGTTCGCGAACGTCGATGACCACCGGCGGGGCATCGCCTTGGAGTTGGTCGGCGAGTTCCTCGGGCCCGATTTCGTCCACGGCGCGTTCTTCGACGGGAGCATCTCCGAGGCCACAGAACATCTCGTAGTCGATGAGTTCGGTCTGGGTCGGATTCTCACCCGTCAGGGGATTGGACGCGTTGGACCGGACCTTGAGGGTGCGCGTGCCGAAGGTGGCCGCGTCAAACAGGAAAAGCCGACCATCGAGGACGTCGCCGACCCCGCTGATCACTTTGATGACCTCGAGGGCCTGGAGGGAGCCTAGGATGCCCGGTAGCACTCCGATGACGCCGCCTTCGCTGCAGCTTGGCACGAGTCCGGGAGGCGGCGGAGAGGGGAAAAGGTCCCGGTAATTCGGTCCCCGGGTCCCATCCGGTCTCAGGTGGTTGAAGACGCTGCACTGGCCCTCGAAGCGGTAGATGCTCGCATAGACGTTGGTCTTGCCGGCGAGCACGCAGGCGTCGTTGACGAGGTAGCGGGTCGGGAAATTGTCTGTGCCGTCGGCCACCACGTCGTACTGCTCGATGAGCCCGAGGGCGTTGTCCGATGTGAGGCGCGTCTCGTGGACGGTCACGTCGATGTGCGGGTTCAAGGCCAGGATGCGCTCCTTGGCGCTCGCGGCCTTGGATTGGCCCACCTGGTCCACGCCGAAGAGCACCTGCCGCTGCAGGTTGTGGTCCTCGATCACGTCGAAGTCGACGATGCCGATGTGGCCCACGCCGGCTGCGGCGAGGTACAGGAGCAACGGGCTGCCCAGGCCGCCGGACCCGACGACGAGGACCTTGGCCTCCTTCAGCTTGCGCTGCCCCTCGATGTTGAACTCGGGGATGATGAGGTGCCGGCTGTAGCGTTCGAGCTCGGCCTTGGAAAAGGGATGCGACATGGTTCAGGCAATGCCGCCGGCGATGGCGGGAATGATGCTGACTTCGGATTTCGGGGGCAGCGGCGTGGCTTCGCCCTGCAGCTCCTGGATGTCCTCGTCGCCCACGTAGACGCGGATGAAGGTGCGGAGGGCACCGGATTCGTCGAGGATGTGGGGCTTGAGGCCTTCATGGGCGCTGACGAGCGAGGCGATGAGGCCTTGGACGTCGGCTGCGTCGGATTCGAAGACGCCGAGGCCGCCGGTGAACTTGCGGAGCGGGGTGGGGATGATCAATTGATGCATGGGTCAGGATGGAATGGATTCTTCTGCAAAGAGTCGGTGGTCATTGAGTTGCCAGGACCGGATTTCGGAGAGCTGAGGAGCGCCGCTTCCGGATCCGTCCAAGGCGAGGATGGGATAGCTGAGGGTGGGCAGGGCGAACTGCAGGTCGTGCCGGCTGGGAACCGCCCGGTGGTCCGGGTGGCTGTGGAACACGCCGAGCACGGACAGTCCGCTGCGCGCCGCCTCGCGTTCCGCCTTCATGAAATCCCGCGGATCGATGCGAAAGCGGCGGAGCTGGTCGGGGCCGTCCGCCCGGTTGTCAATGGGCAGGACCCGCTGAAGCACGCGCAGGCCGTCCCGCTCTTCACCGAGCAGGAAGCCGCAACCTTCTCCGGGATAGGCCGCTTGGCACAGCGCGATCATGGCCTCCACCGTGTCCGGGGACCAGCTCAACGGCAAGGCTTCCGGGTGGAGGTGGCCAGTGTGGCTGTCTGCGTGGCCGTCGGGCCAGCCGAGGGAGGGCAGGGAGGTCATGCGGTCGGCGCTTTGAAGAGGTGGGCGAGGACGTCCCCATACTTGGAGGCGTCATCAGCGAGGAGGGTCACCACGGTGCCGGAGTCCAGTTCCCGGGCGACCTCGAGGGCGGCACAGAGGTTGGCTGCGGCGGAGGGGCTGATGAGCAGGCCTTCGGTGGCGGCCACCTTGCGGATCATGGCGTAGGCCGCTTCCGTGGACACCGTCCGGTGGGCGTCAGCGATGGACGGGTCGTGGATTTCCGGAACGCGGGCCGTTTCCATGTGCTTCCACCCTTCGAGGCCATGCAAGGCGCTGTCCGGTTGGAAGGCCGTGCAGTGAATGGCGGGATTGAGTTCCTTGAGCCGGGAGGTGGTTCCGTTGAACGAGCCCGTCGTGCCGAGGCCTGCCACGAAGTGCGTGACCTGGCCGGCCGTCTGCGCCCAGATTTCCTCTGCGGTCCCTTGGCGGTGGGCCCGGCGGTTGGCCGGATGGGAATACTGGTCGAGGTAATAGTACCGATCCGGCTGCTCGGCCACGAGTTCGCGGCACCTCGCCTGGGCTCCATCCGTTCCGTCGAAGGGACTCGTCTCCATGACGTCGACCCCGAAGCCGCGGAGGATGGCCTTGCGCTCCGGACTGGCGTTGGAGGGCAGGCACAATGTGAGGGGCAGGCCCAGCGCTGCGCACAGCGCACCATAGGCGATGCCGGTGTTGCCACTGCTGGCGTCGAGCAGTTGGCGGCCCCGCGATGCCGGGTCGACGATGGCGTCCCCGAGGATGCCGTGGGCGGCCCGGGCTTTCACACTGCCGCCGATCTGGTGCCATTCCAGTTTGGCGTGTATGGACACGTTCGGGGACAGCCCTTCGGCGAGCGCATCGAAGCGCACGAGGGGCGTGTTCCCGACCCTGGAGGACAGGGCGCGGTGGCGTTGCAGCAGGCCGGGGCAGGCTGGAGCGTTGAAGGTCATCGGTCGTTCTCAAAAGAGAAAGGCCCCTCGCTTACGCAAGGGGCCTTCCATGGGTTTCCGGATTGGGGGTGAATGGTCACGTCGCCCTCTCCCGGAGGCCCAGGGCCCCGAGAACAGCACAACAACAACACACACAAGCGTGACGATTCATATCCTCAAGATATTGAATTCCGTCGTTTGAATCAACCTTTTACTCGAACCACCTTGTCCGCTGTCCGTTCAGGGTCCATGGGTGCCACTTCCTGAAGGCTGCGTTGAGCAGGATGAGCCGCGCGAGCAGGACTGAGTAGCGCGGATTAGAGGCCGAAATGATCACGTCGTGTTCCGTCATCCGGAATCAAGCGAAAGGGTTTCCCGGCACTTGTCGTGCACGCCTTCGCGGAATGATGCGTAAATTATACCTGCCATGAACCGCTTTCGCCAGCTCGCCATGCACCCGGTCAACGGGGCCTCACTCGGCGTCTTCCGCGCGGTGTTCGGTGGTCTTGTCTGTCTGGAGATGCTGCGCTACTGGGTGGCGGGGATCCACCGAGACACCTTCCTCGTTCCGACCTTTCATTTCAAGTACGCCGGTTTTGAATGGCTGGAGCCTTTGCCGGAGGGCGGCATGCAACTCGTGTTCCTCGCCATGGTGGTGGGGAGTGCGATGGTGGCCGTCGGGTGGAAGACCCGGATCGGGGCATGGGTGCTGTTCCTGTCGTTCACGTACGGATTCCTGCTCGAGGCTGCGGCCTACCGGAACCACACCTACCTCATCGCACTCTTGGCAGGGTGGTTCATCTTCCTGCCATCCGATCGCCGTTTTGCGCTGGATGCGGGCAAGTACAAGGACGAGGAAGGTGTGGTGCCCCTCTGGAGCCTGTGGGCGATGCGCTTTCAGATCGGGGTGGTTTACCTCTTTGCGGGACTGGCCAAACTCGATCCGCTCTGGCTGTCCGGAGGGTCCATGCGGGCTGTGATTGCCGCAGGAGGGCACGATGCGGCTACAGTCGCCATGCTGAATTCCCCGGTCGTGCTGAACCTGCTCGTCTTCAGCGGCCTCGCCGTGGATCTTTTCGCCCTGCCTTTGTTGCTGTGGGCGCGCACGCGCAAAGCCATGTTCATCTCGCTGGCTGCCTTCCACCTCATCAATGCGCTCTTCCTTGTCGACGTGGGGGTCTTTCCCTGGTTCATGCTGGCGGTGACCACGCTGTTCTTCGCTCCCGACTGGCCGGACGCCCTGAAAGGCAGCCAAGGGCAGTCTGAAGGGAGGCCTCGGGAAGCGGACAAGGCTGCGTCAAACCGCATGCTGTCCATGGGCGGCACGGCTGCGCTCCTGACGATGGTGGTGGTTCAAATGGCGCTGCCGCTGCGTCACCACGTCTATCCGGGATCCAGCACCTGGACGCATGAGGGGCACCGTTGGGCATGGCGCATGAAGCTGGTGGCCAAGGAAGTCGACAGCTACGCCTTCTTCGCCAAGGATGCCGAGACGGGGCAGCGTTTCGACCTCACGCCGAACGCCGACCTCGCCCTGACGGCTTGGCAGCGTGAGAAGATGCTGCGCCAGCCGGACCTGATGGTGCAGTTCGTGGCGGACATGGCGCGCAGGGTCGAGGAGCAGATCGGCCGGGATGTGACCTTTCATGCGGACATTCGGCTCTCGGAAGGGGGTGGTCCGGTGCGCGCCCTCATCGACACGACCTACGACCTGTCCCAGGCGCGCAGCGGCATGGCTCCCGCGCCCTACATCCTGCGCTGACGCAGTCTCTGACTCAATCCGCGAGGCACGGGGTGCCGAATGCGGCGAGGAGGATCACGATGTCGTTGGTCCCCGTGATGCCATCTGCATCGAGATCGGCCACGCAGTTGCCTGACGTGCACCCGTAGGCACTGAGCAACAGGATGATGTCCTCCACTCCGACGATGCCGTTGGCATCGAAATCTGCCGGACAGCCACAGGCCGCAGGGTCGTATGTGGCCAGGTCGGTGCAATCCGGGCCGATGGTCCCCTCGGTCAGCACCAGACGTTGGTCGGCGGCCACCCCATACAGCATGTCGACGTCTCCCAAGGGCCAGCGGATTTCCAGGGAGTCGACGGTGGTCGTGTTGCCCAGTCCGAAGTGCAGCCAGCGGGAGTACTGGGCGAGCATGCCTTCGCCACACGCCAACTGGCGCACGCGTTGGATGACGCCGCCGGTAGAATCCGTGGTGAAGGCGGTCACCTTGGTCCCGATGGCATCGCGGTTCGATACGGTGCCTTTCGGCAGGACCTCGAGCCAATGGTGGCCGCTGGGCTCGCCTTCAAGCAGCAGGGCATGCGATCCGACGGGCACCGCGGCGATGTCGGGGGTGCCGTCGGCATTCCAATCGGCGTGGGCCGCGACGTAGATCTCCTCCATCAGGCCGGGCAGTTCATCGCTGCGGTCGACCCAGCCGTTGCCCTGGTCATTCCAGTACCATTGGTTCGGCTCCGGGGTGTAGAAGGAGGGGGGCGGATGGGCATACATCACCCAATCGGCTGAAGTGGCGTAGATGTCCTCCCAACCGTCGTTGTCGAAATCCACACCGAGAACGCTCCAGCCGGTCACGATTTCACTGGGCATGCCGTACTCCGGGGCCACATCGGTGTATTGGAGGTTGCCCGTGTCTTTCAGGAACATGGCTTCATCGGTTCCCGTGATGAACACCTCCCGTTTGCCGTCCAATTCTTCATCCACCCAGCCGGCCCCCATCGCATCGAGTTCGGCCTCCAGGCCCCACGCCGCCGAGACGTCGACAAAGCCGGTGTCGGTTCCCTTGTAGCACTCATTGCCCGTACCCCGGTCATTCAGAACGTAGAGGTCGAGCATGTGGTCGCCATCGAGGTCGAGGAAGTGGGACTGATGCGACGCGCGGAAGGCATCCTGCGGCAGGCCCCACTCCGTTTCGGTGAAATGGCCTTGTCCGTCCCCGAGGTAGAATTCGTTGGGGTACAAGGGAATCACCGTCGGGTAGTTGCTCACATACAGATCGAGGAAGCCATCGCGGTTGATGTCCGCCAGCGACGCCCCGAATGACCGCCTTGCGGGATCGACAATGATGCCGCAGCTGTCGGTGATGTCCTGCATCTCGAGCCCACCGAGGTTGCGGAAAACGCGGTTCTGGCCCACGCGGCAGGTCAGGAAGAGGTCCTGGTCACCGTCGTTGTCCATGTCCGCCCAGATCACGCTGCGTACTGTGCAGTCACCGGGTTCCATACCGAGTTCCACGGACTGTGCGGCAAAACCTGAATCGTGCTTCAGATAGAGGTCAATCCCGTGCAGGTCATTGCCGAAGGTGAGGTCCTCGGCACCATCACCGTCCACATCCACTGCACTGATGCCGGGTGAGTAGTACCCATTCAGCATGAAGCAGGGCAGGGGGAGGCTGTCGCTGATGTCCACCCATTGCCCCTGCACGCCCATTGTGGACAGCAGGATGCTGAATGTCAAAGAGATGTGCTTGGTCAAGGACACATTTTCAAGATAAAAGATGCCGGGACGGGGCGAAAGAAAGAATGGAGTGGGTGTCCTTGTCGATTTGTCAGCGGTACGGAAATCCTGTGCTCCGGTACGAAGGGATGGAATGAGAAAGCCCCGAAGAACAGGGGTTCTCCGGGGCTTTTCGATGGGCTGACTGCCCGATTACTGGAAGACGCGGATGTAGTCGACGGCCATGAAGCCCGGGAAGGGCGTGGTGTCGTCCGGGTCGCCGGGCCAATTGCCACCGATGGCCACGTTCATGATGAAGAAGAACGCGTCGTTGAACGGGTACTCGAACCCATTCATGTTGGCCGGGGTGATCGTGTGGTAATGCTGGTCGTCGAGGAAGAGCTTGATCTCGTCCTCCTGCCATTCGAGCGAGAAGACGTGGAACTCGTCCGCGAACGTGGCCGGGAACTCCAGTGCGGGAGCGATGACGCCGTTGTACTGGCGGTTGGCGTTGTCCGGACCCCAGTGCACCGTGCCGTGTACGAGGCGCGGCTGGTGGCCGACAAGCTCCATGATGTCGATCTCGCCACAAGCGGGCCAGCCGACTTGGTCGATGTCGGACCCGAGCATCCACAACGCCGGCCAGATGCCCTGGCCGATGGGGAGGATGGCGCGGATGTCCACGCGGCCGTATTGGAAGTCGAAGATGCCCTGCGTCTTCAGTCGGGCGGAGGTGAAGCCGCCTTCGTTGCGTGCGAAGATGTAGCACCGACCATCCTGCACCGTGACGTTCTCGGGGCTGTTGGTGTAGTTCTGGAGCTCGTTGTTGCCCCATCCCCATTGTCCATTGCCGAGGTCATAGGTCCACTTGGACGGGTCCGGGACACCGGGGGTGTCGAACTCGTCGCCCCACACCAACGTCATGCCGGGGTAGGTGTCCGGCGTGCTGTAGCCGGCGTCGCTGATCTGGATGCTCGTGTCGTCGTTGCGGATCGTGCCGACGGCCTCCTGGATGTTGTCCCGGAGGTAGCCGCCTTCCGGCGCGCTCAGGGCCACGATGAAGTTCTCGTCCGGCTCCAGCCACTCGTCCACGATGATCTCCACCTCGATGGACTTCTTCGTTTCGCCCGGGGCAAACGTGAGCGTGCCCGAGGTGGCGATGTAGTCCTCGCCCGCGGTTGCGGATCCATCCACGGTGGCGTACTGGACGCGCACCTCTTCGGTCTTGGCCTCGTCAATCCTCACATCGAAGGAGAAGACGGAGTTGGCCTCGTTCTCGAAGGCGGTCCGGTCGTTGGAGAACCGGAACTCGGCGGGCGTCGGTTCCTCGCCACCACCGCAGGCGGTGAAGAGGAGGATGGAGGCCACGGGAAAGATCAGCGGGCGGAGGGTCATTGTGCAGCGAAGTAGAGGGTGAAGTAGCCTTCTCCGTTGGTGCAGTCCCCATTCTGGATGGGGGCGGACACCACGAGGCGGTCCTCGGTGAGTTCGATGATGTCGAAGGTCGGACCCGCATCCCACACGCCCATGAACCAGCAGAAGCCGAATTCATCCTGGGGCAGGTAGATCTGGTCCTCACCATTGAGGCCGGCACCGTCGAACAGGAGGTAGGACAGCGTGTCGGGCACCGCCAATTCGGTCACGACGTAGCCTTCGTACGGGTTCACGGTTCCTCCGTTGTTGTCGTAGTAGTAGTGCCCTTCGGTGGTGAACTGGTAGCTGTCGTCGTACTGCTCCGGAACGAGTCCGGCGAGCGGGCTGCTGTACCATTCGCTGCTTCCCGGTTGGGGACCGACGGAAATCGCTCCCGCCTCGCCGGAGAAGATCCACGTCTTTTGGTTGTCGCATCCGGTCAGCAAGGCGAGGGTGCCCTCACAGGGGAGCTCGACGGTGTTGGCGACGAAGATGCTGTCCGTGGCGCTTCCGGAACCACCGGCCCCGTACACGGAGTAGGTGACGCCGTAGGTGCCGGCCTGCGGGTAGAACGTGGTGTCCTGCGTGGCGTTGCTGGTCAGGTTGTTTCCGAAGTCCCAGAAGTGGAGGAAACCGTCACCGGCCAGCGACGTGAAGACGACGCGGTTGGAGTCGACGTAGGGCACGGCGGCCGTGTCGACGTAGAGGTACTCCCATTCGAAGGAGGCGTCGGGGGCGCCGGGCAGGTCGATGCCCTGCTCTTCGATGGGTTGGCAACCCACGGCAAACAACAGGGCCGCGAGGGGAAGGAAATGATGGAAACGCATCAGTATCCGGGGTTTTGGGTGATGAGTCCACCGCTCAGGGTGATCTCATTGCTGGGAATGGGGAAGAGTTCGTTGACGCCGGCGGTGAAGCTGTAGCCTGCGCCGGGGAAGTGCTCGTCGAGGTGGGCCTGCATCACGTCGGCAGCCCGGCCCTGACGGACGAGGTCGAAGAAGCGGTGTCCTTCAAGGGCGAGTTCCACCCGGCGCTCGTGCCAGATGTCCTCGAGGGTCACGTCGTCGTTGAAGACGGGCTGTCCGCCGCCTGCCGGGAAGTGCGGTCCGCCGAAGAGCGGGAGGGAGGCACACGGCGCAGCGCCCGGAGGCGTGCCGGCGCACCAGTCCTCCCCGCGGGCGCGGTCGCGGACGGCGTTGACCATGTCGTTGGCCTCGGTGGCGCGGCCGGTGTTCACGCAGGCCTCGGCGTGGAAGAGCATGATGTCGGACAGGCGAATGACGCGGTCGTTGGTGTGTCCGTTGGGGTTAGGATCGCCGAACGGCGCCTCCTCGGCCGCATTGTTGAAGTACTTCTTGGTGTAGTACAGGTGCGGCATGCCGGTGGCGTCCAGCGTGAAGATGCCGCGGTCGCCCATCACGTCGCCCTCGCGGAAGATGGAGTGGGAGAGGCGCGGATCGCCGGTCTCGAACTCGTCGACGAGGTCCTGGGTCGGCAGGTTGAAGCCGTAGCCGTTGAACTGGCCGCGGGCCCGCTGGAACACGTTGGTGAACGTGCCCTCGAGCTGCTGGCCCCAGTTTCCACCGGAGGCGTTCATGTACTGGATCTCCCAGATGGAGCCGGGGCCGTTCTCACCGAGTTCGGTGAAGATGTTGCCGTAGGCGGGATCGAGGCTGTACTCTCCCTCGTTGATGAGGTCACCGGACACGGCGTAGCACGCTTCCCATTCGCCGAGGTAGGCGTTTACCTTGGTCATCAGTCCCTGGGCGGAGCCACGGGTGGCGCGACCGAGGTCGTTGAGGCTGTAGGCGCTGCGCTGGGGCAGGAACTCAATGGCGAATTCGAGGTCCTCTTTGATGAGGTCCCAGATCTGGTCGGCCGTGGCCCGGGGCTGCTGGTACTCGGTGGAGGCCAGTGGCGTGGTCACGAGCGGCACACCGCCGAAGGTGGTCACGAGGCCGAAGTACCAGTAGGCGCGGATGAAGTGCGCCTCGGCGAGGTAGGCGTCGCGGACCTCTGCGTCCATGTCGATCTCTGGAATCTTCTGCAGCGCGAGGTTGCAGTAGGCGATGCCGCGGTAGGCCACCTGCCACTCGACGAGGAGCATCTGGCCGGCACTGTTGCCCTGGAAACGCTCGAAGTCGTAGAGCTGCGGATCGTCCCCGTCACCGGAGCCTCCCTTGTCGGAGTCGTCTGAGCAGATGTCTCCGAAGTACCAGCGGAAGTGCGGCTTGAGGCCGGAAGAGCCTTGGATGTTGGTCACCTCCTGCTGCAGGGTGTTGTAGCAGGCGATGGTGGCGGCAAGGGCGTCTTCGGGCGTCTTGTAGAAGTTCGCCTCGGTGGCACCCACCACCGGGGTCCGCTCGAGGAATTCCTGCTTGCAGGAGACCAGGAGGACCGGGACGAGGAGAAGAATGAGTGTGCGGTTCATGTGTTCTCTGTCTTAGAAGGTAACGTTGACGCCTGCGATGATGGTGCGGGCGACGGGGTAGAAGCCGCGGTCGATGCCGATTTCCAGCGTGCCGCGGGAACCGATCTCGGGGTCGAGGCCGGTGTAGTTGGTCCAGGTGAGCAGGTTGCTCGCGGACACGTAGCAGCGGAACTTGCCGATGTCCATCTTCTCCACGATGCGGTCGGGCAGGGAGTAGCCAATCTGCAGGTTCTTGATGCGGAGGAAGGAACCGTCTTCGATGAAGCGGTCGGACACCCGGTTGTTCTGGTTGGCGTCCACGTGGGAAATCCGCGGATGCTCGTTGGTGCTGCCTTCTCCGGTCCAGCGCTCGAGGGCGGAGACCGGGAGGTTGGTGGTGTTCAGGTCGTAACGGAAGATGCCGTTGTACAGGTCGTTGCCGTGGGAGCCCTGCAGGAAGAGGCTCAGGTCGAACTGCTTGTACTTGACGTTGCCCGTGATGCCGTACGTGAAGTCCGGGTGGGGATTGCCGAGGACGGTCTTGTCGTTCTCGTCGATGATGCCGTCCTCGTTTTGGTCGACGAAGATGACGTCGCCGGCCATGGCGTTGGGCTGGGCCGTGTTGGAGGCCGCCTCCTCGTCCGTCTGGAAAATGCCGGCGGTCTCGTAGCCGTAGAAGACGGCCATCGGCAGGCCGATGTCGGTGTAGGCGACGAAGTCGTTGCCCGTGCCGAACACCCCACCGGTGGACAGCGGCTGTCCACCCTCGCCGAGGCCGGTGACCTCGTTGCGGATGACGCTGATGTTGCCGTTGATGTCGTACTCCCAATCGCCTTTCTCACCGCGGTAGGTGAGGGCGAGCTCGACGCCCTTGTTGCGGGCGCTGGCCACGTTGGTGGCGGCGGGCAGGAAGCCGACCACACCCGGGACGGGCACGACGGCGAGCATGTCGTTGGTGTTCTTCACGAAGTAGTCGAGGACCACGTTGAACTTGCCGCGGTAGAGGTCGAGGTCGACGCCGGCGTTGAACTGCTCGACGGTCTCCCACTTCAGGTCCGGGTTGGACGTGGTGACGGGGCCGGCGCCGTTGACCTGCACCTGCTCGGGGCCAAACGTGTAGTTCTGGCCGTTGAAGACGACGGAGGTGAAGTCGAAGTTGCCGATGCCGTCGGCGTTTCCATTGCGGCCCCAGGAGGCGCGCACCTTGGCGAACTCGATCCAATCCTTCTCGACGACCCACGGAATCTCGGTGAGGTTCCAGGCGGCGGAGAGGGAGGGGAAGATGCCGTAGCGGTTGTTGGCGCCGAACTTGGAGGAGCCATCCCGGCGGATGGTGCCGGAGAGGGAGTAGCGGTCGCCGAGTTCATACTGGATCCGGGCGAAGCTGGAGAGGTAGGAGCTCTCCCCGTATCCGCCGCTGGCGTTCGGGGCCTGCTCGTTGAAGTTGAGGCTGTTGTCGAGGAAGGCCAGCTCCGGGTCGTTGGAGTTGAGGCTGTCGCGGTAGGTGCCGATGTTCTGGTAGTTGCCGTAGAGGGCGGAGTACCCGAAGATGGCTTGGATGCGGTCGCCGTTCTCGAAGTCCTTGTCGTAAGTGGCGGTGTTCTCCCACTGCCAGGTGGACCATTTGTTCTCGTTGCGGATCAGGCCGTTGACCTCACGCCACTCGTAGGCGGGGCGATTCGGGTCGTTCGGGCCGATGCCGAGGTCGAACGTGGGGAAGAAAATCTTCTGGGAACCGAGGGAGAGGTCGACGTTCATGGAGGAACGGACCTTGAGGTTTTGCCAGATGTCGTATTCGCCGTAGAGGTTGCCGACGAAGCGGTTGGTGGTCCACTTGTCGTGGGTCGTCTCCACCTGGTTGATCGGGTTGGCGATGTCGCTTCCGATGAGCTCGGAGTAGGCGTAGGATCCGTCGGGGCGGGTGACCGGGGTGACGGGGTCCATGTTCAATGCGCGCACGACGGGCGTGGCGAATTCGTTGTTCTCGGCGAGGGCGTTCCGGTTGAGGTGGGTGAAGTTCACCGTCTGACCGATGCGGAACCGGTCACCGGCTTCCTGCTGGGAGCTGATGCGGAAGGTGGTCCGCTCGAAGCGGCCCTTCTCGCCACCGATGATGCCGTCCTGCACGAAGTGGCTTCCGCCGATGGCCGTCGAGGACGTGGCGGTTCCCTTCGTGAAGTTGAAGCTGTGGTTCATGATCGGGGCCCGCTGGAACAGGGCGTCCTGCCAGTCGGTGCCTTCTCCCAGGCTGGCCGGGTCGGCGAGCTGGGCGTAGGGGACGAGGCCGGCGGAGGCACGGCTCTCGTTCATGAGGATGGCGTACTCCTCGGCGTTGAGGAGGCCAATCTTCTTCCACGGCTCCTGGAAGCCGTAGTAGGCGTCGTAGGTCACCTGGGCCGGCTGGCCCTTGGCGCCCTTCTTGGTCGTCACGAGGATGACCCCGTTGCCACCCCGTGCACCATAGATGGCGGCGGAGGCGGCGTCCTTGAGGACGGAGATGCTCTCGATGTCGGCCGGGTTGAGGAAGTCGATGCCCCCGGTCGGGATGCCGTCGACGACCCACAGGGGCTCGGCGTTGTTCAGCGAGCCCGTTCCCCGGATCCGGATGGACTGGGTCGCACCGGGTTGTCCGGAGTTCTGGGTCACCTGAACGCCGGCCGCGCGGCCCTGCAGGGCCTGCTCGGTCCGGAGCACCGGAACCGAGGTCGCGTCCTTGACGTCAATGGTGCCCACCGCACCGGAGATCTTGCTCCTCTGCTGGTTGCCATAGCCGATGACGATGGCCTCTTCCAGACCGGCGATGTCGGCGGCGAGGGCGTGGTCGACAGTGGACCGGCCCGCGAGGGCGATGTCCGTGGTCTTGTACCCGATGAAGGTGAACGTCAGGGTCGCCTCCGGGGAGGACACCATCAACGTGTAGTTTCCATCGAGGTCAGTGACCGTGCCGTTGTAGGTGCCTTTCTCGACGACGGAGACTCCGGGGAGTCCCATGCCGTCGTCTGCGTCGGTCACCTTGCCGGTGATGGCCGTGGATTGGCCCCACGCCGCGAGCGGCAGGAACCAAGCCAGGAGGAGCAAGAATCTCATGGTGGGGGTCAAAAATTGAATCAGTGTTGGACGATCACCGTCTCGGTGGCGGCGAACTGGCCGTTCTCGACGCGGATCACGTAGAAGCCGTCTGCTTGCTGACCGAGGTCAACGACTGTGCGGAGGGTGCCCGTGCCGAGGTTCTCGGAGCGGACGGTGCGGCCGGAGAGGTCGCGAACCACGAGGTTGGCGCCGGCTTCGAGTGCAGCCGGGAAGGCCACGGTCAGCACACCGTCGGTCACGCTAGGGAAGACGTTGAAGGCGAGGGGGTTGGTCTCGTCCACATTGTCGATGATGCCCGAGCAGGCGTCACAGGACTCGTAGCACACGGTGGCCAAGTCGATGGCGTCCTCGGAGGAGATCGTCAGCAGGCGGTTGGTGAATCCACCCGTGGTGATGGTGCACGCGGCGTCTTCGGTCTCGTCGAGTTGCTCGCTGGTGTCCCAGCTGCCGATCATGTACTTGTACTCGTGGTCGCCCTGCGGCAACGAGAGGGTCACGCTGTAGACGTTGTCGCCGTCGGTGTCGGTCAGCTCCACGGAGGCGCCGGCCCAGCCGTCGATGGTCTCGCCGCTGATGTACACGGCACCGCTGACGGTCTGCTCGCTCATGTCGACGTTGAAGGTCACTTCGGTGTCGGGCACCACGACCTCCTCACATTCTTCGCAGCTTTCGAAGCACACGGCGTCGAGCACGATTTCACCGGCACCCGGTTGGATGGAGAGGAAACGGTTCACGAAGGTTCCGTCGTCGTTGATGGTGGTGAGGGTACACAGGCTGTCTCCCTCGCTTTCAAGGGTCTCGGTGCCTTCCCAGCCGCCGTTGTTGAACTTGTACTCGTGGTCGCCGGATTCGAGTTCGACGGTCACCTCGTACACGTTGTCACCGTCGCCGTCGAGCATCTCCACGCAGGTTCCGCACCATCCGTCGACGGTGTTTCCGGTCACGTAGATGGGGCCGGCCACATCCTGCTCGCTCATGTCGACCTTGAAGGTGACCATCGCGTTGGTGGAGCATTCGCCTTCGGTCCAGGAGGTCACACCGCCGTAGAACTGGGCCTCGCAATCGTTGGCGTAGGTCACGCCGTTGCAACCGCAAACGGGCGCCCATTCCTGGGTGCACATCATGGTGGAGTCAATTTGCTCGGGGTCGACGCAAGGCGTGCCGCCGCCGCAGGGGTCACAGCTGTTGAAGCACACCGGGTCGAGGACGATGGGGTCGGTGCCTTCGACGAGGATGATCCGGTTCACGAACTCGCCCGGGGGCATCGTGCAGGACTCGCTGCCGTCGAACTGCTCTTCGGTTCCCCAAGCGCCACCGGCCAGGTACTTCCACTCGAACCCGCCGGGATCGCAGTCGAGGGTGAGCGTGTAGATGCCGTCGCCGTCGGCGTCCTCCATCGGGTTGCTGGCTTCGTTCCAGCCGTTGAACGTGCCGGCCATGGTCACGGCCGCGCCCACGGTTTCGTTGGACATGTCGACCTGGAAGGTCACGGCCACCGGACCGGTCACCGTTCCGCAGCTGCCGTCCGTCGTGCACTGGCCGAAGCAGGTGTTGACTTCGAAGTCACCGGTGATCGGGCCGAGAATGCGGTCGTTCCAGTTGGACGCATCGGCACAGGGCTGGCCGGCGATGTTCTCCTTGGCACCCCAATCGCCTCCGTTGGTGGGGCTGTTGAGGATGGTGTAGTTGCCGGTGAACCCGTCCGGGACGGACACGGTCACGGTGTAGATGCCGTCACCGTCCGCGTCGGACATGGCGTGGCCCATGGCGTCGCCGAAGAAGGCGCCACCGCCAATGAACATGCCGTTGGGTCCGACCGTGATCGTGGCCGTGTTGACATTGAAGGTGACGTCGTGATCCTGTGCTAATCCGACCAGGCTGGCCATCAAGGCCACTGCAAAGAGGGTAAGGTGTTTCATGGTTTTGGGTTGATTTCAGTT
Source organism: Flavobacteriales bacterium (assembly GCA_049610565.1). Taxonomy (GTDB): domain Bacteria; phylum Bacteroidota; class Bacteroidia; order Flavobacteriales_D; family Sanyastnellaceae; genus UBA8752. Next base: position 20,532 of record JBMYZR010000013.1, read on the forward strand.
CTCTGCTTCAGTTGTGTTGTCGTCAGGGTGCCATGAGTTCAAACTCGACGGTCTGCTCTTTGACCCGGAGACCAAAGGCGCCGGGCTCCACGATGTAGGTGTTGTCCAGTCCGATGAACCCGAGGTCGTCAGTGCGAACGTCGAGGGAGACCTTGGAGGTTGCGCCGGCCGGCACGACCACCTGTTTGTAGGCCGCGAGTTTATCCACGGAAGGGGTGATGCTGGCCACGCGGTCCTGCGAATAGACGATGACGGTTTCGGTGGTGCTGCGGTCTCCAGTGTTCTGGAGCGTGACCTCGACGGTCACCGTGTCTCCAATCTTGGCGCGGCTGCCCACCATGATGTTCAAGTCCGTCGTTTTGACCGGGGAGTAGGAGAGCCCGTCGCCAAAGGCGTATTGCGGGTTGAACCCTTCGCCTACGAGCTCGCTGTGCTTGCAGTCGTGCGTCAGGTGGGCTGACGGGTGACGTGGCCAGGTAAATGGCAGTCGGCCGGAGGGGTTGAAGTCTCCGCTCAACACATCGGCGATGGCACGCGCCCCGTAATCTCCCGGGAGGTAGGCCATGACGAAGGCGTCCAGGAGCGGCTCGATCGCAGAATGGGTGCGGGGCCGGCCTCCGACGTAGACTCCGATGACCGGCACCCCGGTGGCGTCGATGGCTTTGACGAGGTCCTGCTGGTTCTGGAAGAGCTCAATGGTCTCGACGTTGCCGACGCCCTCGGTGTACGGCATCTCTCCGAGGAAGACCACGGCGCATTGTGTGGTGCGCGGACTCAGGTTGCGGACGACCGCGTCAATGTCGGTCTGCCCGAACTCCATGCCCAGCTCGGCCAGGGCGATGCGGTCCGCACCGAACACCTCGCGCATGGACTCGACCGCGGTGGGGCGTCCAGGCGTATTGTATGCCGGATCGGTGCCTTGCCACGTGCCGGTCCATCCGCCGTTGAGGGCATTCAGGCTGTTGGCTGTGGGGCCCGTGACCAGGATGCGGCCCGTGCCGCCGATGGGCAGGATGGGCTGGTCGGGGTAGACGGCGTGCCGGCCTTCATTCTTGAGAAGGGTGATGCTTTCCAGCGCGGCCCGTGCTGCGGTTCCCTCCAGACTGGCCTTCTCGGGGTAGTCCTCGATGGAGGGGGGCATGCCGCCGTTCTCGAACAGACCGCGGTCGTATTTGACGCTGAGGATGCGGCGAACGCTTTCATCAAGGCGGGATTCGGCAATGCGTCCTTCCTGAACGAGTTCGGCGAGCAGGACCGGGAAGAGGGTGTCGGTCGGCACCATGCTCATGTCGATGCCGGCGTCGATGGCCAATTCGATGGCGTCCTTGTAGTCGGCGGCGACCATGTGACGCTCGAAAAGAAAACGGATGTCCTCCCAATCGGTCACGACCAGCCCTTCAAATCCCAGTTCATCCCGCAGGATGTCGGTGAGGATGTGGTGGTCGGCGTGAACGGGGATGCCGTTGGTCTCGCCACTGTTGACCATGACGGTGGCGGCCCCGGCGTCCACCGCAGCGGCGAACGGCGGCAGGAAGATGTCCCGCAGCTGGCGCTCGGGGATCCAGGCCGGCGTGCGGTCCTTGCCGGACAGCGGCCGGCTGTAGCCCATGTAGTGCTTCAGGCAGGCGGCGATGGGAGAGGGGCCTTCCTGATATCCCTTGACCATGGCCACCCCCATGTCGGACACGAGTCGAGGCGATTCGCCAAACGTTTCCCAGAACCGGGGCCAACGCGCATCCCGGGCCACGTCAAGCACGGGGGAGAAGTTCCAGGGAATGCCGGAGGCCAGCACTTCCTGGGCGGCATGTTCGGCGAACTTCCGGACGAGTGCGGTGTCCCACGTGGCGGCGAGTCCGAATTGCTGCGGGCCCTTGACGCTGCCGCTCGTGTAGGTGGCCCCATGGATGGCGTCGATGCCGTAAAGCACAGGGAGGGCCGAGGGTTTCCGGGCAGCGGCGGTCTGGATTCCCCCGATGATCTCGTGCCACTTCTCCGGCGCAAAGGCGTGGCCTGCACAGTTGAGGATGCTGCCGACGCGGAGGTCGACAAGGACGTGTTCCAATTTTTCCGGATCCAGTCGGTGCGGCTCCTCCACAAAGTAGGGTTCGCCCACACACACCATGTCGAGGGTCAGCTGGGTCATTTCTCCGGCCTTGTCCTCGAGGGTCAATGTGCTCAGCACGCTGTCGATGAAGGCGTCCTTGGAGGACACCGGTGCGGTGCTGATCGGACCCGAGCATCCTGCGGCCAATAGGCCGGAAAGGCCTGTCAACATTGCAAAGGAGCGAATCGGAGGTGTCATGCCGCTTAAAACAAAGTTGCAAGTGTACGAAATACACTTAGGCGGTGCAGACCGAGAGGCATGAATCTCATTCGATTGAATGGCAGTGGTTCACGGGCGTCGGATGTACTTTCGTGGCCATGAACATGAAGACCCTGATGAGCGGCACCGTGGTCGCCTTGACGTTGGTGTTGGTTGGATGCGCAAACGGAGACGGACCTGCAGAGCAGACCGCGCCTGGTGCTGACAACCTCACCTTCTATGGAGAGGTCATTGACACGGTTGGCGGGCTCAACGGTGAGGCGCTGAAGACGGCCCTGAGCCTGTTCGAAGGACGCACGCAGGTTCGTTTCGAGGGCGAGATCACGGAGACCTGTCCCAAGAAGGGGTGCTGGATGAACGTGGCCTCCGGACGCGACACCGTGTTTGTCCGGTTCCAGGACTATGGTTTCTTCGTCCCGACCGAAGGGGTGGAGGGCAAGCGCACCATTGTGGAGGGGGAAGCCTTCTATGACACGCTCAGTGTGGCCGACCTGCGGCATTATGCCCAAGACGCAGGTGCCACGGAAGAGGAGATTGCCGCCATCACCGAACCTGAGCTCGAGCTGGCCTTCATGGCCACGGGCGTGATGATCGAGAACTGATGCGGGCAGCGCTGTTGTCGGGTGTGTTTCTCATGACGTTGGCCCTGTCGCTGGTGCAATGCGCTGGTGGCGGACAATCGCCTCCGTCGGACCCCCGTTTGGCCCCAGCCCAGCCCAATGTGTCCTCGGAATTGGCCCTCAGCATGCGCGATCTGGATGCTAAATTGGTGAGTGTCCGGGAACGACTGATCGCCGGTGAGGACATTTCCGACGCACGGTTCACCGAGCACAACTTCCTCGAGTTGGCCCCGACCGACAGTTCCATGTTGATCGAAGGGTTCCAAGCCTTCACCATGGCCTTCGAGCGCCATGTGGCCGAATTCAATGCGGCGCCGGATGCCGCCAAGTACGAGGCCGTCGTGCGGGGCTGTGAAGCCTGTCACATGCGCTCCTGCCCAGGCCCGCTGGAGCGCATTGCCAAGCGCACCCTTCCAGTCGGTCTTTGACCCAATTTGCCGCCGAGATGGAATCCTTGAATGCTGACCGTTTCCGCGTCATGCTGTCCTGCCCCGACCGCAAGGGCATCGTGGCCGAAGTCAGCGGACTGCTTGCCCGGCAAGGGGCCAATGTGACCGCTGCTGCCCAATTCAGTGACCCTGCGCTGCGCCACTTCTTCGTGCGGTACGAGGTCGAGACGGCGGCAGGGGAGGCGTCGGCCGAGTCGCTGGAGAGAGGGCTTGCCGACGGTTTGTCCGACCTGCTGTCACAGCCCGACGCACAATTGACGGTGCGCCGTGCGGATCACCGGCCTCGGGTGGCCTTGCTCGCGTCCAAGGCGAGCCACTGCCTCGTGGAGGTTCTCCAGCGCTGGCGCACGGGGGAGTTGCCGTGCGACATCGCGTGTGTCGTGGCCAACCACCCGCACATCGAGGAGTTTGCAGGCTGGTTCAAGGTGCCTTTTCACCACGTCCCTTTCCCGCCGGGTGACAAGGCCGCATCGTTTGACCGGGTGGAGGCCCTGTTGAAGGAGCACGCGGTCGATGTGACGGTGCTCGCGAGGTTCATGCAGATCATCCCGGATGCCTTTGCCGAAGCCCATGTGGGCCGGATGATCAACATCCACCACAGTTTCCTGCCCTCCTTCATCGGGGCCCGTCCCTACGAGCAGGCCCACGCCCGCGGCGTGAAGCTGGTGGGGGCCACGTGTCACTACGTGACGCCTGAATTGGACCAGGGCCCCATCATCGACCAGGAGGTGGTGCGGATTTCGCATCGGGACACGCCGGCGGACTTGCGGCGCAAAGGCCGCATCTGCGAACGGGAGGCCCTCGCGCGGGGCCTTCGTCTCCACCTCGAAGACCGGGTGTTCGTCCACGGCAACAGAACGGTCGTCTTCGACTGATTCCCCGCCCCAGTCTCCTGTGTGCCCCTTTCGAATGGGGGAAAAAAAGAAATCCGCACCGTCCAGTCCAGGCGAAGCCCTTTCCTTCTTGTGCGGATTCTTCCGGGCAAGAACCACCCGAAGGTGTTCTGCTCACAGGGTACGGGGGGGTCCCTGCGCTGCGCCCAACCAAGGGCGCCCCGAACCTCAGGATGTCGATCCCGGCTTGGTCGATGACCAGCGTGTATCCCGCCAGCGCCCGGCCAGCCGAAGCTGTCTCGGTCCACCCGGTTTCCCGTGTGGGTCAGACGAACAGCGAACTGTCCGCCTCAAGCTGTCGGGGACGCTTGCCTTGCGGCAGCCGTTCCCTGAATCCTGCGGCCACATTCCCTGTCCCGAAGGCTGGGGAATGCCGGCCTCCTGTGCCTGTCAGCTGGAGGCCTTCCGTTCGGTTCCGTTTGACCGGTTCCGACACCGTCCACTCTCCGGGGAGAGGGCGACCGCTCGCACGGACGCTCCCATGTTGCCGAAGCAACGCCGACCGAAGCCGGTGGTGGGGGTGCCTCTTTCGATCCGGATCAGGACAAGTCCTTCTGGGCGCCGGGCCCCACCCATTCTCAGGGTGCCTTTTCGTCCGAGGACGGCGCGGTGTCGCCTTCGCGACCCCGGTCAGGTGGTCTTTCGATCACATCCGTTCGGGTTGCCCCTTGGGACCAACGCCATCCAGTTGCCTGAACCTCCGAGGAGGACCCTCTGCCGAAGCGTTGGGTTGTCGTTGCTGACACCACAAGGGTGGGGAAGAAATTTGAATGAGCCTGCATCTGCAAGCCTCTAGTGTTCAACACTGTGCGCACAGGCGTTTTCAACAATTGTTGAAAGCGATGGCCTGCTTTGCGCGGCGAAAATAGACACTCCCCCGACCCGAACCAAGGTCCGAAGCGGGGGAGTGCGAACGCTGACAAAAAAGGGATCAGCGGGCCACCATGAACCGTGCGCTGGCGTGCCGTGTCCCCTGGGTGCCTTCCACGGTGTAGATGCCGGCTGGCCAATCGCCCACCTTGAAAATCCAGCCTTGGGGCCCGGCGCTGGGGAGGACCGTCCGGGTCTTGACGATGCGGCCGATGCCGTCGCGGATTCGAACGACCACAGGGGCTTCGTTGTCGAAACCGGAGCCGAGCACGTTGACGATTTCTCCCGTGGTGGGGGACGGGTAGGGCGCGAAGTCGACGGGGTCACCCCAGCCGCTCATGCCGGCATTGGTGATGTCCCCTCCAACTTCAGGGTCGTCTCCACCGCAGGTCATGCCCACGCCGAAGTCCATGGCGTTGACGCCATTTGCCTCATAGGAAGCGGTGGTCAGAAGGGTTCCGTTCACCCAGATCTCCAGCCAGCCGCCGTCCCATCCGTCGGCGCCCGCGTCGTGCAGGGTCATGCCATAACAGCCGGTGGCCATGCAGGTGGTGTGTGTGTGCACGCCATTGTCGCCGAATCCATCCGAGGTCATGGAGAGGGAATCTCCGTCCATGGTCCAGGACACCTCGTCGCCATCGCCGAAGGTGACGGTCACGAACGTCACTTCGACGAGCGGGCAGAACAGGAATTCGCACGACCCGTCGTCCTCGTTGGCCTCGGGGTTGTAGTTGGTTGCTCCTGCGTCGGTGCAGCCCGTGACCGTGAGGATCTCGCCGCAGCCCTCACCCACATCAAAGGCGTAGGAGGCGAACTCGGCATCGAGGGTGAACGTCAGGGCGGCATCCGGGGTGGAGAGGATGAGCAAGCCTCCGCCCCATCCGTCCCCAAAGGAGTCGTAGAGCTCCAGGGTGTAGCACCCATCAGGCAGGCAGGCCTGGGCCGCGGTCACACCGCCGGTATTGCCGGCCGAAGCACCGTCACCGCTGAGGACGGTCTCCCCATTTTCATCGATCAGTGCCCAGGACACCTCGCTGAAGAAGGGGTCTCCACCGAGGTAGACGCCGGCCACCAGGTTGAGGCCGTCGCCGCAATCCAAGGTGTCCGTGACACCGCCACCGTTGTCTTCATACTGGCAGGAACCGTCGTCGAACGTGGCGAAGGGGTTGTAGTTGAGGGCGGCTGGGTCGGTGCACCCTCCGGTGTTGCCATTGCCACCATCCGGGTTGCTGATGCCGGCACAATCCTCGCCTGTTCCGAATTCGATGTCCTCCGACGTCGCTCCGGTCAGCGAGCCATTGGCCCACTCGCCACCGTTGGCGTGAATCCAGAAGTACCCGCCGTTCCAGGAATCGCCCCCGGCGATGTTGGACATGGTTGCCGTGTAGCACTCCTCGGGATCGAGGCAGATCTCGATGAAATCGATGGTGAGGTTGGGGTAGCCCTGCTGGTCGTAAATGACGTTGCCCTGGCTGTCGGTGATGGTCAAGGCCACCTCGTCGCCGCCGGAGAACGTGCAGACATACAGTTCGGCGGGAATCAGTCCATCCTCGCAGAAGAAGGGGTAGATGCAGGATCCGTCGTCCACCGTGGCCTCCGGGTGGTAGTTGGAGGCGGCCGGGTCAGTGCAACCCGGGAGGTAGACTTCGCAATCGTCGACGCCCAGGCCGAACGGGAAGACCGCGCCGTATTCGTCCGGGCCCAAGACGAAGGTCTCGGGATCGCCTCCGTCGACGGTCACCTCGATGGCGCCCCCGATGGTCCACGTGTTGGTCTGCACGTAGAAGTTGTAGCAGCCGTCCGCAAGGCACCCGTAGGAGGTGTAGCTGCCATCGGCCGCGTAATCGGCCACGAAGCCGTTCACGTATCCGTTGATGCCGGTGAAGTAGCCGGACGTGCTGGCGCCGAAGATGTTGCCGGTCAGGGAATCCAGGGCGCTGGGCGCGGAGGACAGGGTGATGATGTGGTCCTCGCCGCAGTCGGGGATGTACAGGCAGTAGTTGTTGTCCACTGTGGCGGTCGGGTCGTAGTTCAGGGCCTCCGGGTCCATGCACCCGTAGACGGGGGGCGTGTTGCAATCGCCTTCCCACTGCAGGTAGGCGCCGGCGCATTCGAGTTCGCAGAGGTTGTTGAACGTGAGGGTCTGACCCGAGTAGTAATCGTAGCCGCACACGGGGGCATAGACGTCAGGACAATCACAGGGGGGGAGGCAGGTCCCGTCGTCGAGTGTGGCGGCAGGATTGTAATTGGGCGCCTCCACATCCGTGCACCCGAGCACGAAGGGTTCGCAGTCGTCTACGTTGACTCCGACGGAGGTGACGAGTTGGCTGACTCCGGCGTCCATGACCACCGTCTCGACGACGTCCCCATTGAGAAGGATCTCGACTTCAGTGGCGTCGACGGCGAAGCTGTTGTGGATGGTGACCGTGTAACATCCGTCGGCGATGCATCCCTCGGTGATCCAGTCGCCGGCGTCGTTGACGGTGCTCAGCGCCGGCGTCCAGTTGAACCCGTTGGTGCCGGTGACCACATAGGAGACCCAGAAGCCCGCCCAGAGGGAATCCGGACCGAAGGCGTCGTGCGACAGGGTGAGCGTGTTGGAGTTGCTGCAGTCCGTGTCGTATTGGCAGCAGCAGTGGATGGTGGCCGTCGGGTCGTAGTTGAAGGCTGCAGAGTCCAGGCAACCGTAGGTGTCCACGGCACCTCCGCCGTTGCCACCACCATTGCCACCGCCTGAGCCGGTCCAGTCGTTGTCCTCGCACCCGCCAAATCCAACGGACAGGGCGCCATAGTCACCTTCTTCGAGGGTGAAGGGGCCGTACATCAATCCAAAGGCGGGGTAGCTGATGGTGACTTCGGCCCCGTTCCATCCGTCGCCGAAGGTGTCGAACATCTCGAGCACGTAGCACGAATCTTCGAGGCAAGCCGTGGTCACGGTCGCATCGGCTTCGGTGAAATCGCTGCCGGCGGCCACCAATGTCCCGTCGAGGGAGGAGAGGGACCAACTCACTTCGCTGCCCCAAAGGGCCACGGTGGTGGAAATTTCCGCTTCAAACAGGCAGTCGTCTTGCGACTGTGCAGACAGGCCCAGAACGAGGAGGGCGAAAAGAAAAAGGCGGTTCATGGTTCTGTGTCGAAGATAGAACCGCGGAGGCTCCACAAAGTTGCTTTGTCTTCAATCCACCGCTCGAAGGGCGCGTGTGACAGACCGCATTGGCGTCAGTCGGCGGTGAGGATGCGCCTCAGATAGTTGGCCTGCCCTGTGTGGCGCGAAAGGTGGCAGCTCAATTGGAGGAGGAAGAACCGGACTGATCGACCCGCGTGGTGAGGCGGCGGCGACGGCATCGGGGCGTCCAAGGTGGCGGGGTCCAGGTTGGACAGGGCCGTGTTCACTGCACGGATGGTGCGCTGGATTTCGGCCAGGACGTCCTCCTTGGGCATCGGGTTTCCTGCGAATTCGCGTTCCCGCTGGCGGGTGTACCCGTCGTGGCCGAGGTGATGGCCGATGAAATGCCGCAGATTGCCACACAGGTGCACGGCCAGTGTGCCGACGGAATTGGTCACGCCGGGCACGACGGACCAGAGGTGTGCCTCGGGCGTCGCTTCCACCTCGGATGCGACTTGGGCGAGATCGCGGGTGAGGATGTGGCGAAGATGCTCGAGTTCAGGGGGCGTCGAAGGGGTCATGCGGCGAAGTTCGTGGGATGGGGACAAGCGCTGGATGAAATGTGGTCGAGGAGCGGAGCGGACAGGTTTCCCCAGTCGCGCCGTGTTTTGCGGTCGATGGCCGCCACCTGCTGTGGGGTCAATTGTTCTTTCCAGTCGTCGGTCGTCCCGGAGCGGAAAAACCGTTCGGCGTTGAAATGGAAGGTCCCGGGATTCTTCAGGATGGACTGCTTCATGGTGTTGAATTCGGTGCTGGCGGCGACGCGGTCCCGCTGGTCTGTCGTCAATGCGGCCCCGCCGAACAGGGCTTGCTCCAGCCGTTGGATGGCGGCGACCTTGTTCTCCACGAGGTCTTCATACCGGAGGATGCACAGCTGATCCGGGGCGATGCCGTTGGAGGCCGAATCAAAGAAGCCTTTCACGTGTTGGTGGTAGTCCCCGAAGTACAAGTCGCCCTCGAGAAAGAGGCCGACGAACTGGTCGAGGGTGAGGTCGGGCGAGACACCCAGGGTCGGGTGGTTCTTGTAAAAGTGGAACTGGGAGACGGCCGCGCCCTTCGGGTCTCGGTAGGTCATGATGATTCGGGTCTCAGGGTGGAGGCAGCGGACGGGCAATTCATCAACGTTGGCGTGCGTGTAGAAGACCCGGGGCTGACCTTTCGTCCGTTCGAGAAATTCGAGAAAGGCGTCGATTCCACGTTGGGACGCCGTCACTTCCGGCCAGGGCACGGCCCCTTTCCCGATGTCCCCGTTCGCCGCAGGATGCCGGGCCTCGAGAGCGCCAGCCTCGCGCAGGATCTCGACGATGAACTTCTTGGTGAGGTGGGTCCCGACTTTCTGGTGTGTGCAGATCAGGATGTCCTCCGGGGTGGTGTCCCAACTCGCTTGAAGCGCACAGACGGCATCCGGACTGATGAAGGCGGGGATCATTCTCCGGTCTAGTCGGGTGTGAAGGAATCCGAGCTCAGGGCAAAGGGGGGCCGCGGGGGTGACGTTGGGTACGGGTTGGCTCATGGGGAAAGCAATGGGTTGGGACCAAGGTGTTGAGCGCCATCGGGGGCTGGAATGATGGACGTCAACGCCCAGCATGACATGGCGCAATCGACCGGTTTGGGAACCGTTGTGGGTCGGGTGGAGGAGCGATTGCCTGAATTGCCCGAAGTTTGAATCATGCACACGCCTTCGATTTCCATGGTCCTGACCGGTTGGCTTCTGTTGATGCAGGCAGCTTCGCTTCGTGCGCAGGACGTGGACGCCTGCCCGTCGGGGTGGGAGGATGTGGTTCGGGCGCACCTGGAGGCGAAGCTGGATCGTGATTTCGAGGTGGCGGCGTCGCACCTGCTCAAGGCCGAACAGCAGGCCTGGTTGGAATGGCAGTTGTGGAAGGAGGAGAAGCTGATGCGGACCCTGGGGGGCATGGCCCCGGAACTCCAGGAGCGCCATGCTGAAGACTTGCAACGGGAGCGAGACCGCTTGGGCGTGAGTCATTGCACCTGTGAGCCGCGCGTCGGCGAGGGGGAAGGGAACTTCCGCGTTCGGGTCGACCCCGATGGTCGCTCTTTCAGGTTCATCAACATGGTCCATTCCGCAGACAGGGGGTGGCGCGTTCAAACCCGCCACGTGATGCTCAACGGAGAGCAGGCGCGATCGGCCACGGCGTTCATGCGGGCTGTGGAGGAACGGGAATGGGAACTGGCGCGAGCCTGGGTTGCGGCGTCCGCCTTGCCACGATTTGAAGGGTACATCCTTGAGGTGGAGACCTTTCTCAAGGGCAGTGATTTCCTGCGTGAGTCGAGGGCCGAACAGGCCGCAGCCCGTGCTGGAGAATGGCCCGACGCGATGCTGTGGGCCGAACACCAGACGGATGGCATCTTGGTGGTGCACGCTGAATTCCAAAGCCTGCCCTCCCTGTCCTGCGAGATGGTGGAAGTGGGCGACGGCTGGCGCGTGGTGATGCGATGAGCATGGACCGCAGCGCAGTGGTGGCCGCATTGGAAGCGGCCTTGATGACGGCGATGGACGAAGCCCGGGCCGCGATGGATGAGCTGTCCTCGAGTCTGGGCAAGGAGACCAAGAGCACCGCTGGAGACAAGCACGAAACGGGACGGGCCATGGTCCAGCGTGAAATGGAACAGGCCGGGGATCGTTTGGCGCGATGTGAGGCCATGCAGACGGTGGCGTCCCGCTTGGAGTTGGACAGACCCAGGACGGTTGTTGGCCCGGGAGCCATTGTGGTCAGCGGCGATGCGCGGCTCTTGATCGGAGTGGGACTGGGACCGTTTGAGGTGCCGGATGTGGGCCGTGTTCAGGCCATTTCGGCCAATGCTCCCATTGCCGTGGCCCTGGCTGGCGGCCAGGCGGGAGAGCGGCGGGAATTCAGGGGGCGCCCATGGGTCATCGAGTCCGTGGATTGACCACGCTCACCATCCTGTCCGGGTCAACTCCATGCCCTTCGTGAACAAAGTCACGCGGGACAGGGGTTCCGTACCGCCCTTGAACCGCTACCTTCGCCGCAAAATTCACTGATTTGGGACGATCACAAGAAACGTTCGGCAAGCGTGAGCGGGAAGCAAAGCGCGCCAAGAAGAAGAAGGAGAAGGAGCTGAAGAAGCAGGAAGCCAAGGCCAACAAGCGGACCTTGGACAGCCCGGACATGATTGCCTACGTGGATGAGTTCGGCCGCATCGTGGACGAGCCGCCCGATCCGGCCGATCGCCAGGAGATCGAGCTGGAAGACATCCAGATCAGTGTGCCCAAGGATGAAGACATGCCGCCGGAGGACAAGACCCGCCGCGGCAAGGTGACCATGTTCAACCCCGACAAGGGATTCGGCTTCATCCGCGACCTCGACAGTGGTGAGAGCATTTTTGCGCACGTCACCAACATGAAGGAGGAGGTCGAGCAGGGCGACAAGGTCACCTTCGAGGTGGAGCAGAGCCACAAGGGCCCCTCCGCCATCAAGGTCACCATCGTCAAATAAAGCTCACGCCCGTGTCAGCTCCCTGAGGAGTTTGCGCCGGGCAATGGGCAGCAGGCTGTGCTGAAGGGGCACGGCCCAATCGGCGTGAGCGTGGAAAGTCGCAGGCTGCGGCAGGTCGCGGTGCTTTGAAATGAGTCCCCATTTCACGGATTCCGCCGGTTCGAACCGCGAGGTCCTGCGTTCCTCCACACATTCGAGCTGCAGCTGCAGGTAGGCCTCACCACCGTGGAGGATGCGTGATTTCTGAAACCGGTACGCCCGGAGGGAGCGCCGCTGGTTGCGGCCGACGGTCAGGATGAGGTAGCCCTCGTCCATGCGAAGGGGTTGAATGCCCACCGGGGTGAATTCGAGTTGGCTCTCGATCAGGTCGTAGAGGGACTTTCCTTCTTCGATGGCGAGCGTCAGGTGGGGCAGGGCCCGTTGTATGAGTGTTTCGAGGTACTCGTCCAGTCCATCGTGATTGCCGGCCGTCTGGCGCAGGATGCGAAGCCGTTTGAGGTCGAGGCCCACGGCGGACCCCCGCTCCTTGCCGGCCAACAGTTCAGCGTGCAATTGGCCGAGTTCCTTGTGTTTTCGGATGAGGTCGGACAGGGCGGGATAGAGTCGGCTTTCCCTGAATTCCGCCTTCAGTTTCTGAAGCCAGGCCAGAAGGAGGTACTCCTTGTACTCGGCATCGAGAACGCCTTGCGTGATCCACGGCAAAGGGTCATTTCCTGGGTGTCGACCGTTTTCGACCATCTCTTTAATATAACAAACAAACGTTGTTTAATTGCCGATAGATGGATTTCGCATCGAGTCTGGTAACATTTGCTTAACTTACAGGTAATGTTACGGGCAAACCCATACCGCTGCGGTCTGATGGCCCTTCTCGTGGCCCTGCTGTCTGCTCCAGTTTCCGCGCAGGACGCGGGGATTGGTGTGGGCGCGGACGGGTTTTTGTGGGCGTCGGGTTGGACGCACGCCCAAGTCAGCGTGCCGCTGACCCGAGAGCTTCGCATTCAAATGGGGGCGGGGGTGCTGCGGTCAGCCGATTCCCCCGTGTCCGCCTTGCTTCGTCCACGTCCCGGTGCTTTCGACCGTGCTGGATTGGTCACACTGGGTGTTCGGGCCAACCCCGGCCTGGTCGATGGCCGGCCCTTTCGGGGGGTGATCGGCATGGAATGGGCGGCGGAGACCTTCGTGAAGAATGCCGCTGCCGAATGGGGCACGTTGGGCCTCATGAAGTGGAGCCGCCGCGATGTCCGCCTGATTGCCGGTGCTGAATGGGTGTCTCCCTCGGGGTGGGCCCTGACCTTGCTCGCCGGTGTGGGCCATTCGGGCACGGCAGGTGAGGGGTTTGATCCCCAACTCTCCCGCAGGGTCCAGAACGGACCCGAGTTTGCCCGGATGTTCGGGCTGGAAGTCACGAAGTGGCTGTCGCGTCGGGGTTGACCTTCAGGCCCGCCCCAATTCACGCAACTGGGCGGTGTGCAACTTGAGTGCACCCCAGAATGACGTATCGGCCCGGTAAGGGAGACCGTACTCTTCGGCCGTCTGGCGCACGATGTGCGAAATCTTCGGGTAGTGCACGTGGCAGATGTGCGGGAAGAGGTGGTGCTCGATCTGGTGGGTGAGGCCTCCGCTGTACCAGTTCAGCAGGCGGCTCTTGGTGCCGAAGTTGCACGTGGTCTTGAGCTGGTGGCTCATCGGGTCGTCCGCCATGACAGCGCCTTTTTCAGCCGGCATGTAGTCGTGGTCCTCCATGACGTGCGCGGGCTGGAAAACCAGGCCGAGGGTCAAGCCGCCGACGAAGTGCATCAACAGCCATCCGGCGATGACCTGACCGGCGCCGAGTCCGCTGAACATCAGCGGCAAGCCGACGACGATGGGGTAGTAGAGGACCTTGGCCAGGATGATCTTGGTCCGGAGTTGTTGCTTGGACTTGCCCATGCGCTTGAGCAGGCCAAACTTCTCGTACTTGTTGAGGGCGATGAAGTCCTTGACCGTGACCCACAGCAGGGTCATCAGGCCATAGAAGAACCAAGCGTAGTAGTGCTGGAAACGGTGCCAGGGCTTGAGTGGCTTCAGGGGGGAGAAGCGCAGGACCGGACCGGGATCGATGTCCTCGTCGAGGCCGTCGATGTTGGTGAAGGTGTGGTGCAGCACGTTGTGCTGGATTTGCCACATCTCGCTGTTGCCACCGACGAGTTCGAGCACGCCGCCGACGATCTTGTTGATGGTCTTGTTTTCGCTGTAGGCGCCGTGGTTGCCGTCGTGCATCACGGCCATGCCGATGCCGGCTAGGCCGAGTCCCATGGTGATCTCTGCGATCCAGAAGGCCCAACCGCCACCGGTTGCCCCGGCGCTGATCAGGGCGAGGGGAGCGAAGTAGGCTGACAAGAGGATGACGGTCTTCAATTTCATGCCCGTCGTGGCCTTTTTGTGGATGCCATTTTCCTTGAAGTAGGCGTCCACGCGCTGGCGGAGGGTCTTGGCGAAGCCGGTCGTGTCGCGTCCGAAACGGACGGTGGGCAATTCGAAGGGAGCTTGCGTCATGAACCCACGAAGTTAGGGGGCAACGGCCACCTTCTGCGTTCAATCCCGCAAGCGGTCAACTTGAGGGTGTGGGTGACGCGCTGCCGGTCAGTTGGCAAATGGGCTCGGCGGACCCGGAATCTTCCGCACGCGGAGGGCGGCGGGCGTCACTTCCAGGTACTCGTCGTCGGCAATCCACTCCATGTATTCTTCCAGGGACAGCTTGCGGGCCGGGGCAATGCGCAGGCCCTTGTCGCTGCCGGAGGCGCGCATGTTGTTGAGCTTCTTTCCCTTGATGAGGTTGAGCTCCATGTCCTTGTCGCGGGCGCATTCGCCCACCACCTGACCGGCGTAGATGTCCTGGCCCGGATCGATGAAGAAGATGCCGCGGTCCTGGAGCCGGTCAATCTCATAGGCCCGGGCCTGTCCGGTTTCCATGCTGACAAGGGAGCCCGCCTGGCGGGTCTCGAGGTCGCCGGCATAGGGCTCGTATCCATCGAAGCGGTGGGTCATCACGGCTTCACCCGCCGTGGCGGTCAGCACCTGATTCCGGAGGCCAATGAGTCCGCGGGACGGAATCCGGAACTCCATGTGCTGGATGTCGCCCTTGGCCTCCATGACCTGCAGCAGGCCCTTGCGCATCATGACGAGTTCGGTGGCCTTGCCGGCGTTGGCTTCCGGCACGTCAATCACGAGGTGCTCGAACGGCTCGTGGCGTTCGCCGTCGATCTCCTTGAACAGGACCTGCGGCTTGCCAATCTGGAGCTCATAGCCCTCTCGGCGCATGGTTTCGATGAGGACGGAGAGGTGGAGAATGCCCCGGCCGTAGACGTTCCACTTGTCCTCGCTGTCGGTGGCTTCCACGCGGAGGGCGAGGTTTTTCTGGAGCTCGTTGTCGAGGCGCTCGCGGATGTGGCGGCTCGTGAGGTAGTCGCCGTCCTTGCCGAGGAAGGGGGAGGTGTTGATGGTGAAGAGCAGGCTCATCGTCGGCTCGTCCACGGCGATGCGCTCCATGGCTTCGGGCTGCTCGAGGTCGGACAGGGTGTCGCCGATTTCAAAATCCTCGATGCCGGTGATGGCACAGAGGTCGCCAGACCGGACGTGGTCCACTTTTTCCTTGCCGAGACCGCTGAACACGAAGAGCTCCTTGGCGCGGACTTTGCGTTGGCCGTCAGCCGTGCAGAGCATGTAGTCGCGGTTGGCGTGGAGGTCACCCCGGAACAGCCGCCCAATGGCGATCCGTCCCGTGAACCGGCTGTAGTCGAGGGACGTGATCTGCAACTGGGGCGTGCCCTCCACATAGGGGGCTTCCGGAACCGTGTCGAGGATGGTGTCCATGAGGAAACTCATGTCTGTCGTGGGGTTCTCCCAGTCGGGGCCCATCCAGCCCATCTTGGCTGAACCGTAAACCGTGGTGAAATCCAATTGCTCCTCGGTGGCGCCGAGGTTGAACATCAGGTCGAACACCTGCTCTTGAACGAGGTCGGGCGTGCAGTTCTCCTTGTCCACTTTGTTGACCACCACGATGGGGATGAGGCCCAGTTCCAGAGCCTTGCCCAACACGAAGCGGGTCTGTGGCATGGGGCCTTCGAAGGCGTCCACCAAAAGAAGCACGGCGTCCGCCATTTTGAGGACACGCTCCACTTCACCGCCGAAGTCGGCGTGTCCCGGGGTGTCGATCAGGTTGATCTTGACGTCCTTGTAGTTGGCGGCCACGTTCTTCGACAGGATGGTGATCCCACGCTCGCGCTCGAGGTCGTTGTTGTCGAGGATGAGGTCACCGGTCGCCTTGCGGGGGTCGATGACGTTGCAGTGGTGGATGATCTTGTCGACCAAGGTGGTTTTGCCGTGGTCGACGTGTGCGATGATCGCGACGTTGCGGAGTCCGCTCATGGGGAGGGGTCGGATTTGACGGCGCGAAATTCGCCCAAGGAATCCGGGGAATCGCCATGATGGGCCTGAATTGTCAGGAGAATGTTGTGGGCGGCGGCCATTCATTCCTTTTGGCGGATGCAAAGGGAAGGCGTCCCCTACCTTCGGCGGTGATGATTCGCATGCGCAACGTCGGGGCCTGGTTGTGCCTCCTCCTCTGGGGTGGGGTGCACGCTTTGCAGCTCGAACACGTGGTCGCCCACCATGTGGCCCACGCAGCGCATACAACGCATTGCCATCACCACCACGAGCCGGTTTCGTCGCTTCCTTGGGATGCCGACTTCCCCGTGGTGGACGCCTCGGAGGACTGTCCCCTGTGCGATTGGACCGGGGTGCCGGCATTGGCCTCTGTGTCGACGGCCACCTCCGGAGACCAGCCCGCATGGCCCGTCCGCCCCACCCTGGGGTCGGTGCAGGCCGGTTGGTCAGAGGCGACAATGTGGGCCGGCCTCGGCTGGCGGGGGCCGCCGGTGGCGGACTTCAGCTGAACTCCGTTTCACCCCCAACTCCATTTCATGACCCCATCCACCGAGGCGGGGAGCATGCCGTGTGGGTGTGATTGGTCCTTTCCGTGCTGTCTGGCATTTATCCTCTGTGGAGCCTTGCTCCTTGGAGGCCGTCCAGCGTTGTTGGGTCAGGTTCCGATCACCATCGACGGCCATGTCTTCCATGCCGAAGGACATTCTCCCTGCGGGGACGCGCTCATCCAGGCGTGGCCCTGTGGTTCCACGTTCACCGCTGATCTCGACGGCCGGTTCGAGGCGTTCTGCCCTGAAGGCATTGACTCCGTGACGGTGTTGGCCCACGGCCATGCCGTCGTGACGGCTGTGGTGGACGGCCGGGACCACCTCGACATTGCCTTGACATCACTGGCCGTCTCCCTGCGGGATGCCGCCGTGAGTGCGCAATCGAGTGAGGACGTCCCCGAGGGAGAACCGGTTCGCGATCAGGGCGACTTGATGACAACCTTGGATCGGGTGGCCGGGATTCGCAGCCTCGATCTCGGCGCTGGACTCGTGCAGCCGGTGCTCCGCGGTCTCGTCGGGTCCCGTGTGGCCGTTCTTGAGGATGGCATTCCCCAGGTCGGTGGCCGTTGGGGGGCAGACCATGGGGTCTTGTTGGATCCGGCCCTCTACGATGGAACAGAATGGGTGCCCGGCGGCGGGCAGGTGTGGCTCACACCGCAGGCGATGGGGGGCGGAGTCCGGCTTCGTGCCCTGTCCATGCTGGCCCATCCCGGCAGTCGAATTCAGGCTGGCGTCAGTCACCGTTTTGGGGATGGGCGCAGCCGCATCCATGGCCTCCACCGGGAACGACGGGGAGATGTCCAGTGGCATGCCGGCCTGTCCCTTGTCCGGTTCGGGGACCGCAATGTGCCGCAGACCACCTTCCGGTATCTGGGGCGTCTTCTCGACATCGAGGATGGCCGACTGCCCAACACGGGTGGCTACGGTGGGCATGGCGTCATGGGGGTCCGTTGGAATGATGACGAGTTGGGCCAGTTCTCGCTGGACCTGCGTGCTTCCGATGTTGTGCAGGGGCTGTTTCCCGGCATCATCGGGGTGCCGACGCAGAGTGACCTTGCCGGGGACGGCGACCGGTTTTCCGTCGCCCTGCCCAATCAACACGCCCAACGTGTGCAGATGGCGGGCAAGTGGATTCGACCGGGCCGGTGGGACCGCACGGTCCGTTGGTCCCTCTCCAATAACCGCAGGACGGAGTCCGCTCCGGCCCATGCCCATGGATTCGGACCTGAGCCTGATTCGGACTTGAGCCTCCGACTCGAGGAAGTGCACGGATTCGTGGAAAGCCGGTGGGAGGGAGTCCATGGGGCGTTCGGTCTTCAGGTCGAGCACCTGGAGGGAACGACCTCCGGCTGGGAATTCCTGTTGCCTGATCACCGTCGAACCCGCCTGTCCGCCATCGCGGACTGGAAATGGCGTTCGGGCCGGGTCGGGGTCCGTGTCGACGGGATCCATGCGGCCCATGAAGCCCATGTGGAACCTTTGTACGCCTCGGATGGCTCCATCCAAGGGGATGACGTCCGGGCGAAGGCCATGGACCGGTGGATGACCGGTTGGGCCCTGCACGCCCATCAGCCTTTCCTTCTCGGTTCTGTCGTGGAGGGGAGTTGGACGGCCACGGCCTACACCCGGGCGCCTGACAGCTATGCCCTCGGGGCCAACGGCATCCACCACGGCACCTTCCGCTTCGAGCAAGGCAACTCGGCCTTGCATCCCGAGCGGACGATGGAGGCTCGGCTCTCCCTTGGGTCTGCATCCGTTGGCGTGCCAAAGCGATGGACATGGTCCATTCGAGGGTTCGCGGCTTTGCACGACGGCTTCATCCATTTGACGCCGACCGCAACATTCGCCCCCATCGCCCACGCTGGACAGATCTACGCCTTCCAATCTCTCGATGCGTTTCGCACCGGGGGGGAGGCCGAGGCCAGCGTCAGAGTGGGCCCGGGGACCTGGTCGACTTCCTTTTCCTTGCTTGGTCAATGGGCGCTGGAGACGGGGCTCGGTCTGCCGTTCACTCCGCCCGCGGAGGCGAGGACCGCCTTCCGTTGGCCCTTCGGTGAGGACGCCTTCATCGAGGTGAGCCACCGGACCATTGCTGCGGCCAACCTCACCGCCCGAAACGAAGAGGCCACCCCAGGCGCCAGCCTGTGGGGGCTCGCTTTCCAGATTCAGGGAGAGCATCTGCTGCTTGCCTTGGATGTGGACAATCTGATGAACACGGCGTGGCTTGACCACGTCAGTGCGTACCGCACCCTGGGACTGGTCACCCAGGGGCGTTGGGCTTCCCTGCGGGTCACGATGGACGTGACGCGGGAGACAGCCCATCCTTGACCACCACAACACACTCACACACTGAATACACCATCATGAAAATCAACACCATCATCGCCGCCTTCGCGGCCAGTGCCGTTCTCGCATCCTGTGGCACCACGGATACGGAACTCCCCACCATCTGCGATTCCGACAACCTAACGGGCCTGCCCAGTGTGCTCAATGATGAAATCGAAGTGGAAGCGGGCACCACTGTCACCGTCCACGATGCCTTCTGCGACAACGAGGGCTTGGGCGAAGTCCGCTGGGATCTGCACTCCGCGGAAGGCCACGAGCACGAGGAAGGAGAGGAGGAAGAGGAATTTGTCCTGGCTTCCGGCACCGATTGGGAACTCCTGGAAATCCGGGCGATTGAAGGCACGAAGTCCGAAGAGCAGTTCATGTTTGACGTGCCCCTGACGTCCAGGGGAATCTGGGACCTCGTGGTGTCCGTCGTGGACGTCGAGGGCAATGCCGCGGCGGATGTGATCACGACGGTGCACGTGGAGAACGACCACCTGCCGGAATTCAGCCTCGCGTCTGTTGCTGGAGTGGATCCTTCGACGTGGGAGGGCGAGCAGATCTGGGCACCGGGCAGCACGGTCAACCTCACGGGGTCGGTGTCCGATTCCGACGGGGTTGCCGAGGCCGAGGTCCTGCTCATCCGGGAAAGCGACGAGGCCGTCGTCTGGTCCGCTGAAATCAATGCGGCAGGCGAGGCCACGATTGAATTCTCCGTTGACGTTGCCGTACCGGCCGATGCTGCGGAAGGGGAGTATCACCTTGAAATGGAGGCGGCCGATGTCACCGGCGTGGAGATGCACACCGGATTCCACTTGGAGGTGGAGTGACGCCCGCTTCGTCCGACTTTTTCGGAATCCCTCGCTTCTTGGCGCTGCTCCAAGGGGTGGGGGATTCCCTTGTTGGGGCCCTTGGTCGGGCAGAATGCGATTGATGCACGTCGATGGCCGTTTTGTCAACGAAGGCGCCCAAGGGCGTTGGTGGAAGTCTAATTTTGAAGGCTTCAGAACAGCATCATGCGCGACACTGTCATTTCCGACCTCATTCAGAAGGAACACGAACGCCAGACCCATGGCGTCGAGCTCATTGCCTCCGAGAACTATGCGAGCGACCAGGTCATGGCCGCCCAGGGTTCCGTACTGACCAACAAGTACGCCGAAGGCCTTCCCGGCAAGCGCTACTACGGCGGTTGCGGCGTGGTGGATCAGGTGGAGGACATTGCCCGCCAGCGGTTGTGCGAATTGTTTGGCGCCGAATGGGCCAACGTCCAGCCGCACAGCGGGGCCAGCGCCAACAGCGCCGTGATGCTCGCTTGCCTGAAGCCGGGCGACAAGATCATGGGGTTCGACCTCGCCCATGGTGGGCACTTGACCCACGGTTCGCCGGTGAACTACAGCGGCAAGCTCTACGACCCGGTGTTCTACGGGGTGGAAGAAGAGACCGGCACCATCGATATGGACAAGGTGGCCGAGACCGCCGAGCGCGAGAAGCCGAAGCTGCTCATTTGCGGAGCGTCCGCATACAGCCGCGATTGGGACTACAAGCGCTTCCGGGAGATCGCCGACAGTGTGGGCGCCTTGCTCTTGGCCGACATCAGCCATCCGTCCGGGCTCATTGCCACGGGCCTGCTCAACAATCCGATGCCGCATTGCCACATCGTGACGTCCACCACGCACAAGACCCTGCGCGGTCCGCGCGGCGGCATCATCATGGTGGGCCGCGACATGGACAACCCGTGGGGCTTGACCACGCCGAAAGGGGTCGTCCGCAAGCTGTCCTCTCTGCTCGACAGCGCGGTCTTCCCGGGCATGCAGGGCGGACCGCTCGAGCACGTCATCGCCGGCAAGGCGGTCGCGTTTGGCGAGGCCCTCGAGCCGGCCTACAAAGCCTACACCGAGCAGGTCATCCGCAACGCCCAGGCGATGGCCAAGGCCTTCACCGACCGCGGGTACCACCTCATCAGCGGTGGCACGGACAACCACCTCATGTTGATTGACCTGCGCAACAAGGACATCACTGGAAAGGCCGCCGACGCGGCCCTCGGTGCTGCGCACATCACCGTCAACAAGAAC
>JBMYZR010000014.1:0-41097 GCA_049610565.1 Flavobacteriales bacterium
TCGCCGACGGCGATGCACAGCTCGACGCATACGCCGCCGCAAACGGCGTCGTGGTCGACAACAGCCTCTCCATCGACTACACCTTCGCGTTCGACGCCGCTGGACAGCAGGCCACCGACAAGCTCTACATCGAAGGCGGTCAGGGATCCGGTTCCGACTGGACCCAAGGCTGGTCCTTCGTCGATGAGCGCGGACTGTTCGCCGACTCCTTCGAAGGCGGCACTCCGCTGTGCGAACTGGGTCAGGTGTACGTCTCCGAAGCCCACACCAGCGGTACGCCGGAGGACTACATTGAGATCCACAACACCGGAAACACCTGCTCGCTGGCTGGATTCACCCTGGACGACGAGCTGCCGTTCGCGGACTGGACCTTCGGCGAGACCGTGATCGAAGCCGGCGGATACTGGTTCGACTACGAGGACAACATGTCCTTCGGCAGCGGGCTGTCCTCCGGAGGCGACTTTGTCTACCTCGGTGACCCGGCAGGCAATGTCCTGGCTGTGGAGCTCATAGCGAGCTACTCCGAGGATGAAGCTGCTTACGGACAGAGCTTCGATGGCCCAGGTGAAATCAATGGTGATGCCATCACCGGTTGCTACGCCACCCCAACTCCGGGCGAAGCCAATGCCGAGTGTGCACCGACCGGTTGCGGCGACCCCTTGGCCGCCAACTACAATGCGGACGCCATCAACATCGACAACACGCTGTGCGAGTTCCAAGGCGGCTGCACGGATCCGCTCGCCGAGAACTACGACGAAACGGTTCTCCTCGATGACGGTTCCTGCCAATACACCATCCGCATCGTGGTGGACATGACCGAGCAAGGTTCAGACGGAGCCGAGATCGTCCTCGACGGCGCTGCCCCGGCTTCCATGAACTACGCCAACTTCAATGCCTACAGCTTTGACTACACCGTGGGCGAAGGCAGCTTCACGGTGGCCTTCATCGCCAGTGACGGAACGACGGAGACCATCGCCCCGCGGACCATCGCCATCGCTGCACCGCTGGCCTCCGACCTGTTTGTGTTCTGCTTCGATGCCGATGCCGCCTGCACGGGCTGCACCAACCCCGGATTCAACGAATACAACGCCTACGCCATGGGAGACGATGCCTCCTGCACGACAGCCCCTGTCCAAGGGTGCACGTATGTGGATGCTGAGAACTACGACGCCATGGCCAACGTCGACGATGGAAGCTGCACCGGATTTGGCGGTGGCAACGACTGCCCGGCTGACCTCAACGAAGACGGTCAAATCGGCGCGGCTGACTTGCTCGTGTTCCTGGGCGTCTTCGGATCGCTGTGTGACTGAGCACGCTGAAACCAATTGCCTCAGACCCAATGGAAGGCCGGACCCCTCGGGGTTCGGCCTTCTCATTTTCCACCCCCTGTTTCCCCCGCGTCACCAAGAGGACGCATTCTAATAACACTGACTTAACGCCACAGAGGGCCTTTCTCAGTCCTTTTGCACTCTGATTGAGTCACATGCGTACGCTTATTCTCCTTTTCCTTGGACTGATGCCCCTGATTGGCGCAGCACAGGGCACGGTCCGAGGCAAAATCACGGATGGCCAAACGGGCGAAACCCTCATTGGAGCCAATGCGTTCGTCGAGGGCACCACCAAAGGGGCCATGGCCGACCTCGACGGCAACTACAACCTGACAGGGCTCGCACCGGGAACGTACCAGATCACAGGACGGTTCATCGGGTACACGCCCATCACGGAAACCGTCACCATCACCGGGGATGAGGTGGTCATCGTCCACTTCAACCTCTTTGTGGAAACCTTCGTCATCGAACAGGCCGCAGAGGTCGTCGCCAAGGTGGACCGGACCCGCGATGTCTACATGGAGAACATCAAGAAGAAGTCCGCCTCCAGCATCGACTACATCTCCAGCCAGCAGATCAAGCGAACGGGAGACTCCGACGCCGCGAGCGCCATGCAACGCGTCACCGGCGTGTCCACGGTGGGCAACTTCGTCTTCGTCCGGGGCTTGTCCGACCGCTACCTCAAGACCACACTCAACGGAGCGGAGATCCCCTCCATTGACCCGCGGCGGAACACCATCGAGATGGACCTGTTCCCCACCAACCTCGTGGACAACCTCGTCGTCGTCAAGACCCAGACGGCCAACCTGCCATCGGATTGGGCGGGCGCCTACATCTCCGTCGACACCAAGGACTTCCCGGAAACGTTTTCCTTCAACTACAGCTCCAGCCTCGGTTGGAACACCAACACCACCGGGCGCGATGTGATCTCCAGCGAACGGGGCAACACCGACTGGCTCGGATACGACGATGGTTTCCGTGCCATTCCGCCTGCAGTGGATGGACGGACGGTGGACGATTGGCCCACCCTCGTGAACGTGTCGTTTGGTGACCAGATCCAGTACCTGCTCGACCAGGATGGTGTCCCCGCCGAAACCATCACGGACTGCCTGACCGGGTGCGGCCTCGGCAGCCTGGGGGACATCGCCAGCATCACCGACCGCAATTGCATGCTCGATTGCCTGGGCTACAGCGCCCAGTGGGGAGCCAACTTCTCCGACTCGCTGTACTTCAATGCGGGCATCCCCGCCTCGATTGCGGCCAACCAACCGCTGACCGACATCGGCCAGAGCTTCCAGAACACCTGGGAACACGTCACCCGCCGGGCGGCCATGGACATGAAGCACTCCTTGAGCTTCGGCAACCAGACCACCCTGTTCGGCCGGCAACTCGGCTACATCTTCGGGGCCCAGTACGGCCGCAACACCCGGGCCTACCAGGATGGCGTCTACGCCCGTTGGGCTGCCGGGTCCATCGAGGGCACCGACTCCCTCGACGTGCAGAACTACTACACGGACGAGCGGACCAACGAGAACCACCGCTGGAACGCCCTCTTGAACCTCAGCTACAAGCTGAACGAGTTCAACAAGATCTCCCTGATGGGCATGGCCATCACCAGCGGCACCAACAGCGCCCGCTTCCAGGAAGGCCTCAACCCGCGGGACGGTGACGAGGTGCAGCAACAGCGCACCCACCGCTATCAGTCCCGCAACCTCAACACCTTCCAGGCGCGGGGAGAGCATTTCCTTCCGGCCAATGAGGTGGAAATCCGCTGGACGGTCAGCCGCTCGGAAGGAAAGTTGAACACCCCCGACCTCCGGACCTTCTTCAACAACTACATCGACAATGAGGTGGTCCTGCAGGACCAAGCCATCTTCTACGATGACAATGGCGTGGCCTACGATTCCACCTCCACAGCCGCCATCCTCGGAGAAATCCAAGGCCTGGTTTCCGACGGGGTGCTCGGCACGAACTGGGCCAATGATGTGGACGGCACCCTCCAGACGCTGGCCGAGGAAGGCATCGAATTTCCTGTCGGCCAGTTGGAAGTGCCCACCGAGACGGACCGGTTCTACACCATCCAGCCGTCGCGTTATCCCGCCCCTTCCCGCTACTGGCGAAGCTTGGAGGAGAACAAGACCGACATCAAGGTCCACGCCACCAAGCCCATTTTCGAGAACTCCGCATGGGATGGCAAGCTGAGCGCAGGCGTCAGCTATGTCCGGACCACCCGGAACCAGAGCGAGGACAAGTTCACCCTCGCCGAGCAGGGCAACTCCCTCGACGCCGTGGATGGCGACCCCACCGGCTATTTCAATGATTCCAACCTGGTGGTCATTCCCGGACAGAACTACATCTACAGCACGCTCGCCACAGACCTCAAGAACACCGACGAGGGACACCTCAACGTCTTCGGCGCCTACGCCATGGTCGACGCCAAAGTCAACGAGCGCTTGAGTGGAAACGTCGGACTGCGGCTCGAAATGGCCGAGATGGAAATCCAGACGGGCGTCGACACCACGGACCTGACGCCGCTCCAATTGCAGAACACCCGCGGCTCACTCAGCGAGGACGACTTGATGCCCTCCCTGAACATGACCTACCTGCTCGGGGCGATTGATCCGATCAAGACCACCAACCTCAGGTTCGCCTACAGCCGCACGCTGGCCCGTCCCGTCTTCCGCGAGAAGGCCCCGTTCCGGAGCTTTGACTTCGAGACCCTGCAGGTGCTCAAGGGCAACCCCCAACTCGACCAGACGCGCATCGACAACTTCGACCTGCGCCTGGAGCACTTCCCCAACCTCGGAGAGGTCGTTTCCGCCAGCCTCTTCTTCAAGCGCTTCACCGATCCCATCGAGCAGAACACCGTTCTGGAGGCGGTCAACACGGAGCTCACCTGGTCCAACCTACCCTACGCCAATGTCTGGGGATTCGAGCTCGAGGGACGCAAGACCCTCCGCAACGTCACCGAGACACCGTTCCTGAAGGACTTGACGCTCTCGGGCAACATCAGCATCATCCGCTCCGCTTCCCGCATCTGGCGAAACGAATTGGAGACCATTCGGGCACAAAACCCGCTGCAGGCCGAGACGCGCCCACTCTTCGGACAGGCGCCCTACATCCTCAATGGTCTGGTGACCTACGCCAACGACAGCGCCGGATTCAACGCCACGCTCGCCTTCAACGTGCAGGGTCCGAAGGTGCTCCTGGTGACGCTGGGCTCCCTGCCCAATGTGATGCAACAGCCCACCCCCACGCTCGATTTCAGCATGGGGAAGATGCTCGGAGACAATCTGCGGGTGGGATTCAAGGCCCGCAACCTGTTGAACCCGCGTGACCGCAAGACCCACCTCTACAACGGCGTCCATTACGATTGGAACAGCTTCACCCGAGGCCGCACGTACACCCTCAGTCTGTCCTACCGCATTTGACCATGACCCCCCTCCGATTCACCACGGCCTTCTTCTTGTGCACCCTTTGCCTGTGGGGATGCAAGAAATACGACCAGAATGGCAGCCTGCTCCACCTGCGCACCCCGGAAGGGCGCCTGATTGGCCACTGGCAAAGTGCGGAAGTCACCCAAGTGGGCACCGCCGACACCAACCTCACCGATTTCATGGCCTCGAGCAATTTGCTGTTGGACGCCACCTTCTCCGAAGACCAGTCGGTGGTCATTGTCAACGTCAACGAGGACATCACCTATGAAGGCATCTGGGCCTTCAACGAGGACAAATCCGTGCTTCATCTGGACCAACTGACCTTTGACGAAGTGTCCGGCCCCTTCTACCTCGATCAGGATTCCGTGGACCGTGCGGACCTCGTCCAGAAGGCCTACGATTTCCTGCAAGGGCAGGCAGCGTGCAACGACACCCTTTTCCTCGCAGCGGGGACGTACACGGTCATGACCGACGAGGTGATGGCCTGCGTCAGCAGCCTCACGGCCACCGGATCCAATTGGGTCCTGTCCTCAGGCACCCTGAACTACAACGGCGCCGTCCTTCAGGCGGGCGATGTCATCAACGACGCCATGGCCGAGTACATCGAAGGCTTCGTCGATGATGAACTCCTTGACGAGGCATGCGCTGACGATTTGACCGTGGACTGCATCACCGAGATCATTCAACTGACCCTGGCCGATTATGGCGCCAACGTCGAGTTCCTCACCATCAGCGAGCCCGTGATCTCCGGTTGGGATGACCCGGGACTCCTCACCGCCTTGAATGAGAACTGCGGCCTCGACGTCGTCTGGTATCAGGAAATGCCCAACGGTCCGGACGATCCTGCGGTCCTCGGCCTCCTGACCGACAATGACGCACTCGACCTCGATTGCGATGGGACGGACGAAGTGCTCGGCTTTGATGTCACCGTGTCCTACACGACCGACGTGAAGGAGCTGGACCTGTACTGGGAAATCCTCGAACTCGAATTGGACGACCTCCAAGCGTACCAGTTCCGCGAGTTCAACGGAGAGTCGATCTTCGATTTCAACTTCCTCCTCCGCTTCGAGAAGCAGGACTGAGTCTGCTCCCCCTTTTGCCGAAAACCTTCAGCCGAGTCCGAACTCGCGTTGGAGGTTTTCGACCGTTTGGGCCGGCAGGTCCTGAACGTCGAGGAGCATCAGACCGTCGAGGGCGTTGTTGAATTTGGGGTCCCGGTTGAAGCCGAGGATCCGCGCGTTCTGGTGCAGGTACTTCTTGAGCAGGACCGGCATGACCGCCTCGCTCGGCTCGATGTCGGCGAGGATGCGGTCGAGCCGCTTCACATCGCCCCCGGCCGCCTCGAGCAGGGCGTCGGTGTCCATCCGCTTTTCCTCAAAGGCAAACCGCTTCCGTGGCCGGATGAATTGGCCCCAATGCGCATCCCAGTAATGGCGCCGGACAAATTCCATGATGAGAGAGCGTGACACCAACTTGTAGTCACTGCTGATGGTCACCGGCCCGAGGATGTAGCGGGCCTGGGGCGATTGAATGAGCACCGACAGAATGCCCTTCCACAGCAGGAAGAGCGGCATGCGCTGGCGCTGGTACTCCGGGACGATGAAGGACCGCCCGAGTTCCACGGAGGCCTCGAGCACGGGCGAGAACCCAGTCCGCATCCGGAACAGGGAGTGGGTGTAGAACCCCCGCGCCCCATACCGCTCCATGATGACCCAGCCTTCCCCGATGCGGTACGCGCCGGCCAACTTTCCCGCCTCGCGGTCCCACAGGATCAGGTGCTGGTAGTACAGGTCGTATTCGTCGAGGTCCAGCGACCGGTTGGTCCCCTCGCCCACCGCCCGGAAGGTCTCCTCGCGGCAGCGGCCGATTTCCTCCAGCAAGCACGGGATGCGGTCCGCCGGGGCCAGGTAGATGTCGAACTCACCGTGGTCGAAGAGCTTCATCCCCTCGTCGAGGCCGGCGACCTCGGCGGTGAGGGCCTCTTGCGGTTGGCGTTCCTCGATGGGCATGGGCGACTTGGGCAGGCGGAGTCCGGCAAAATATTCGCGCCTCACCTCAAAGGCCGCTCCCAGCGCATAGGTTCGGGCCCGCAGGAAGCGGGCCAGCTGTTCATTGCCCTCGAGGCCCTCGACATCGCGCTGGCGGATGGGCCGCCCGATGCGCATGCGGAGAACATACCCCTTCTTGTTGCGCAATTCGGCCGCCACCCGCAGAGAGCGCAGGGAAGGATGGATCAGGCCGAGGAGCTGGAAGAGCGGGCTGTTGGCCCCGTCGATGCAGACCGGCACGACCGGGCAGCCCTGCTTGACGGCCCAACCGGCCACCGAGGCGCTCCAGCGGCCATCGGCCACCACGCGCTTCGACCGGCGGAAGCTCGACACCCGCCCCGCGGGAAAGACCCCGAAGCCACCGCCTGACCGGAGATGCTCCGTGGCCTGTTTCCAGCCGGAGACCTTGGGCCGGCTGCCGTGGGGGTCGCCCTCGGACACCACGATCAAAGCGTCGTCCAGCTGGGCGGTGGCCCCGAGCATGCCGTCCACACCGAGCTTGAAGTCGGGCCTGCGACGGCGGATGTGCCGAATCAGCGCCAGCGCGTCCAACACCCCGAACGGGTGATTGGACACCACCACGAACGGACCCGTTTCCGGAATCCGCTGGAGGTCGTCCTCCGCGATCTCGAGGGACATGCGCAAGGCGGCAAAGGCCGCGTCGATGAAGGCGTCCCCCGACAAAGGCGACAAGGCCTCGAACTCCGCGTTGACCTGGCGGACAGCGCCGAACCGGTGCAGCAGGCCGACCAGCGGATGCCGTTCGGGCAAGCCCGACCACCGCGCGAGGTCCGCCCGGCTGAGCAGGTCGTCGTGGTGTGCCCCTTCGTGCTGCATCCGGAGCAAATTAGCCCGCATCCGGGCGACAGCTCACTGCGGCGCGCGCTATTTTGAGCCCATGATCCGAACGTTGTCTTTCCTTGCCTTGCCCCTTGCCCTTCTGATGGCCGGTTGTGCCGGTTCCCCTGCACCCGCCGAGGGCGATCCGGCCACTGACGATGCGGCCGCCACTGCCCCTGACACTGAAACGACCATGGAACCCGATCCCGACCGACTGGAAATCCAAGGACACCGCGGAGCCCGCGGCCTGTTGCCCGAAAACACCGTGCCCGGCTTCGTGCTTGCCATCCGCGAAGGCGCCGACGTCCTCGAAATGGACCTCTGCATTGCCGGGGACGGCGCCATCATCGTGAGCCATGAGCCGTGGATGAACCATGAGATCTGCCTGTCTCCGGACGGCCGTGAGATCACCAGCCGCACCGAACGCTCCCACAACCTGCACCAGATGACCACCGCGGACATCGAGCAGTACGATTGTGGCTCCCGCATCCACCCCCGATTCCCGGACCAGCGCACCCTGCCCGTCCCCAAGCCGACCCTCGCCAAGGTGGTCGCGGTGACCGAAACCGTCCCGCTGCTCGACGGCGGCACCCTGCGCTACAACCTCGAGATCAAGCACCGGCCGGACCTGGAACCCGAATTCTGTCCGGACCCGGAGACCTTTGCCACCCTCGTGCTTGACGAGGTGAACCGGCTCGGCATCGCCGAACGGACCTGCATCCAAAGCTTCTCGGCCGATGTCATGGAGGCGGTGCACCGGCTCGCCCCGGACATGACCACCGCCTGGCTCACCGACGCCGAGGGCCCGGTTCAGTCCCAACTGGAGCGCCTCTCCTTCCAGCCTGACATCTATTCACCGGCCTGGCAGCGCATCGACTCCGCGGACGTC
The DNA here is from genome assembly GCA_049610565.1 of Flavobacteriales bacterium. Classification (GTDB taxonomy): domain Bacteria; phylum Bacteroidota; class Bacteroidia; order Flavobacteriales_D; family Sanyastnellaceae; genus UBA8752. The sequence goes on from JBMYZR010000014.1 coordinate 8,543, forward strand.
AGCGCCCTACAGGCCCTCGGCATCCGCGTGATTCCGTGGACCGTCAACAGCGAGGAAGACCTGACCACCGTGATGACGATGGGCGTGGATGGCATCATCACCGACCATCCGGATCGGCTCTACGCGATGCGTTGATGGGGCGGGCGCCTTCGCTCAGCGAAGGACCTGAACGAAACCGTTCTGGCGGACAATCTTGGGAATGCGGTTGTCGCGCAATTCCATGATGATTTCCCACATGTAGGTGCCGTCAATGGCGAAGTAGTTACCGCTCTCGCGGGTCTTGGACCCTTCGGTCCCCTCCACCTGGCCGTACCAGACTTCGTCCATGTCGGTGGACGTGAACACCGGGCGGCCCCAGCGGTCCCAGACCGTGACCTTGTAGCTGAACGGCTCGCAGTCCACGACCGGCATCCAAGCGTCATTCTTGCCGTCGTTGTTGGGCGTGAAGGCCGTCGGCACGTAGACCTGACAGCCGCACAGGACTTCCTGCACCTGCAAGGTGTGCAATGCCGTATCGCACACGTTGGCCACCTCCACGGTGTACACCCCGGTGCGGTTGAAGACCCGGCTTGGCGTGAACACCCCGTCGTACCAGTAGTAGGTCGACGGATAAACCGTGGGGCCCTGCAACACGCTGAGCTCCATGGTATCGTCCAGGCAGAGCTCGTAGTCCGCCGCGAGGGGAATCGAAATGGGGTCGGAAATGGCCACCGCCATCGAGTCCACGTGGGAGCAACCGCTCACCTGGCTGGTCGCCGTGTAGGTGGCGGCCTGGTTCACGTCAATCGACGCGCCCACTTCGCCCGTACTCCACGTGACGAGCACGTCCTCCAAACCGGTTTCGATGCGCAGCACATCGCCCGGGCACAGCACGGAATCCTCGGGCAGGTCAAAGACCGGCACCGGACGGAATTCCACTTCGATCGTGTCGCGGAAGACGCAGCCTCCGGAGGCCACCTCGGCCGTGTAGCTCCCGGCCTCCGTGACGGTCAGCGACGGCGTGGTCAGGGAGTCGTTGAACACGACGTAGTCCACGCCGGCCACATTGGGCTCCAGCACCACGGTCTCCCCTTCACAGAGGGTGAGGTCGAGGCCGAGATCGAAAGCCGGCAGGGGCTCCGCCGAAACCAGGATGTCGTCCGTGAAGGTGCAGCCCTGCTCGGTGCTGGTCACCGTGTAGACACCGGGCACACTCGCCCAGAGTTGGTTGCCCGTGGCACCGTTCTGCCATTCGTAGTTGGCGGCCCCAAAGGCCGCGAGCAGCAGGACACTGTCGCCGTCGCAGAAGGACGCATACGCGGGAAGCTGGGCGTCAAAGGGCGTGGCCACCTGGATGTACACCTGGGCATTGTCGATGCATTCGCCCAGTTGGACGTTGACGCTGTAGATGCCCGTGAATTGGACGTCGTAGGTCGGCGAAACCGTGCCGTCCTGCCAGGTGCAGATGGCGTTGGGGTATCCGGGATCAAGCACGAACGGGTCACCCGGACAGAGGACCTCATCCTCTCCGAGGTCGACACCGACGAGGGGACTTTCGGTCACGGTGACCGAGGCCGTGGACTCACAGCCGTTGACGGTGGCCGTCACGGTGTAGTCACCTGCCGCCGACACGGCGTATTCGGCGTCTGCCGGTCCGCCCTGCCATTGGAACTGGGCCGGGAGGCCCTGCCACGCCGGGTTGTCGGCATCCAACTCGACGGACTCGCCCTGACACAGGACCACGTCATCGCCGAGATCGAGAATGTAACTGTCGTACCAGTTGACCTGCATGGAGGCCGTTTCGGTGCACCCCTGCACGTTGACCGTGACCTCCACCAGTCCGGAGTCGGCCACGAATTCGACCTGGCTGAACCCACCGGACGACCAGCTGAACTGGGCACCGGGGTTGCCGGCATCCAGCGTCACCGTCTCGCCCGGACAGACGATCACGTCCGGCCCGAGATCGGGGGCCTCGATCGCAATGGTGGTGACGTCCACGGCAATCTCCTCCTCACAGCCCTCTGCCGTGGTGATGAGGGCGATGCCGCTCACTTCCGGCGCATCCCAGGTGTCCCCTTCCGACCCGTCCGGCCACGTCGTTGTGGCATCGGGCCAGCTGAGGGTCACCTCCACCGTTTCTCCTGGACAGACCTGGTCCGCCACCGGGTCGAGGACCACGGGGGCCGGCCCTTCGATGGCGCCGATGTCCGGTGTGGCATCCCGGAGCTCTCCGCGTTGGTCCTCGGTCACCCCGATGGACGCCCCCGCGTCCAATGCCGGGCTGAGCGGATCGCATGCGCTGATCATGAAGGCGTCCGTCGGTCCCCCGTAATCGCCGAAGGGGAGCAACACGGGGTCGGTGCCCAGCTGGTTGCCCGTCATGGCGGCGTTGAATTCCGTTCCCGGTGCCGTGACCCCGATGATGTTGTGTCCCGCCACGGCCTCGATCACATCCGTGCTGGCGGCGATTTCCTCCATCTGATAATGGTAGAAGTCCTCATTGCCGCCGGTCGTGCCGCCGACGTTGCCGTAGAGGATGGTGTTGTCCATCGTCACCGTGCCGTCGTAGCACCCGATGGCCCCGCCCCGGCCCTCACCGGGCTGACCGGGCTGGCCGCCGGTGCCGGCTTCACCGCCGATGGCAGAGTTGCCACTCATCGTGCAGTGGCGCACCGTCAGGGTGCCATTGCGGAGAAAGACGGCGCCGCCGAGGGCTCCGCCACCACCCCCAGCACCAGCCGTGATGGTGCTGGCGTCTCCACCGTTGCCACCGACGGCAAGTCCGTTGGACCCGTCGCCCGCCACAGGGGTGGTGTTGAGCCAGCCGCTGCCGTTGGTGTCGATGCCACCGCCACCGCCGCCACCGCCGAAGCCGGCCGTGGTCGCGTTGACATTGCCGGGGTTGGTGGACACATCGCCACCATCGCCACCGCCACCGAAGGAACCGATGCCGTTGCCGCCATTGCCACCGTTGCCGCCGGCGCCTGCGTTGCCCCCCCGGCCTCCTTCGGCCACGCAGCCGATGAAGGTGGTGTTCTCCAGAATCGTGCTGGTGCCGGACCACGAACAGATGCCGCCTCCGCCGGCCAGGCTGCCACCGCCACCGCCACCACCATTGCCCCCGTCGTTGCCGTTGGCGATGCAGTTGATGAAGGCACTCGAATAGACTTCGAGGTTTTCCCGGTTGTGGATGGCGCCGCCAAAGGCGTCGTCCGTCACGCAGTCCCGGAACACGACGTTCTCCACCAACAGCAATTCAGCATCGGATTCGATGGCGCCACCGGGGTCGTTGTTGTCGAATCCATTGCGGAATTCCATGTCCCGAAACCGCACGTAGGTCGTGTTGCCATCGAGCTCCAGAAAGCGGCTGATGCCCGCGGCATCCACGATGGTCGTCCGGGCGCCCGCTCCGTTGACCGTGATGTCCCCCTCCTCGATGAGAAGCTCACCGAGCACCCAGTTGTGGGTGCCTTCGGGCAGGTCAATCGTGGCCGGGACACCGATGGCCGAGGCCTCCTGCAATGCAGCGCGGAAAGTGCACACGCCGGTGGCCGTGGCGCAGACCCCGTCGCCGGGATCCATGTCCGTGCCGTCCTGAACGGAATCGACGACATACTGCGCGGACAGGGGCAGGCTGAACAGTGCAGTCCACAGGACGGACAAACAGCATACGACGGCTCGGTTCATGGGCATGGTGCGATGGCGCAAATTACAAACCTGTCCCCCCCCGAAAAGGTTGCCGTAACCCTGCGGCTTTTTCTGCGTTGAACAGGCTCTGAATTGCGACCTTTCTCGACATGTGTTCCATCACCGCCCTGCTGAACCGCACGACCACTCTGGAAGCGGACAGGAAGTCCGTCTTGAATGCCTCCCGAAGCCAACAGCACCGGGGACCGGATTGGTCCGGCATCCGCGAGTTTCCGGCGGCCATCGTCTCGCATGAGCGGCTCGCCATTGTCGATGTGCTGAGCGGTGCCCAGCCGCTCGTCGACCCGGACTCCGGCACCGTGCTGGCCGTCAACGGGGAGATCTACAACCACGTGGACCTCAAGTCCAGCGGAGCCTGCGGTGACTATCCGTTCCAATCCGGCAGCGACTGCGAGGTCATCCTCGCCCTGTACCGGCAACACGGACGGGACCTCGTCCAGCACCTGTCCGGCATGTACGCCTTTGTGCTGTTCGACCCGACAGCCGACACGTGGATCATCGCCCGCGACCCGATCGGCATCATTCCCCTCTACTACGGAACCGACGACGCGGGGCGCCTGTGGGTGGCCTCGGAAATGAAGGCCCTGATGGACACCTGCGACGACGTGCGCCTCTTTCCGCCGGGTCAGGTCTGGGCGTCCAGCGAAGCTGCCCCGACCTCCTTCTATCACCGCGATTGGATGGAGGGAGACCTGCCGAGCCATCCCTACCAGCCGGAAGAATTGAACGCCGCGCTGACCGCCGCCGTGAAGAGCCACCTGATGGGCGACGTGCCCTATGGCCTGCTCATCTCCGGAGGACTCGACAGCTCCGTCATCGCCGCCATCGCCATGAAATTGGCCAAAACGCGCGTGGACGATGGGGACCAATCGGAAGCCTGGTGGCCGCGCGTCCACAGTTTCTCCATCGGTCTGGAGGGGTCTCCGGACCTTGCTGCTGCCCAGGAGGTCGCCGATGCCATCGGCACGGTGCACCACCCGTTGAACTTCACCATCCAGGAAGGCCTCGACGCCCTGAGCGAAGTGATCCGCCACATCGAGACCTACGACGTGACCACCATCCGGGCGTCCACCCCGATGTACCTGATGGCCCGCAAGATCAAGGCCATGGGCATCAAGATGGTGCTGAGCGGTGAAGGCGCAGACGAGCTGTTCGGCGGCTACCTGTATTTCCACATGGCGCCGGACGCGCGGGAATTCCACGAGGAGACCGTCCGCAAGGTGCTGGGTCTCCACCAATACGATTGCGCGCGCGCCAACAAGTCCATGATGGCCTGGGGCATCGAAGCCCGCGTGCCTTTCCTCGACCGCGAATTCATCGACTACGCCATGGGCCTCGACCCCGCCTCCAAGATGGGCGGCCAGGGCAAAATCGAGAAGGCCGTCATCCGGCAGGCCTTCGAAGGGTACCTGCCCGACCCCATCCTGAACCGCCAGAAGGAGCAATTCAGCGATGGCGTGGGCTACGGATGGATTGACGGACTGCGCGACCATGCGGAAGCCCGGGTGAGCGACGGGGAGATGGAACGGGCTGCCGTCCGCTTTCCCATCAATCCGCCGGCGACCAAGGAGGCCTACTTCTACCGGACGCTCTTCGAGGAGCACTTCCCCACCGCAGCAGCGGCCGCCACGGTGCCCGGCGGAAAATCCGTCGCTTGCAGCACCGAGAAGGCGCTGGAATGGGACGAGCGCCTTCGGGCCAACCCGGACCCCAGCGGTCGCGCTGTGGGCGGTGTCCACAACGACGCGTACTGATCGATCCGGAGCCGATTTCGTGTCGTTTCGACACCGCGCTTGAGCTCCTGCGCCAACTGCCTGCGCTTCAGGCATTCAATTCGCGAGCGGCAGGGGGTTCCGTGGGAAAAAATCGTATCCTGCGGTATGCGAATCAGTTACCGCCATGAAACCGAGACCGGGGCGGTGTACACCTTGTGGCAGGAAAACGACCTGCTTCACGTCCGCAGCAGGGTGCCACAACTGGAGCTCCGCTGGAGGGACGATTGTTGGGTGCCGGAGCGCAACTGGTTCGAACGCGAGTACACCTACCCGCTCGATGTGGGCCTGGATGAATACCTCGCCCGTTTCCTGCCCCACCTCAATGGCCGACACCTGATCCACCAGGACACCAAGCCCAACGTGGAAGACATGAGTTCCTTCCTCGGAAAGTGGTTCCGGTTCCAATCGTCCGGCCGCACCCACGACCACGACCGGGCCCACCGCCTGATCCTTCGGACGACAGCCAACTTTTACGGCGTCGACTCCCTCTTCGGCTGACCCAGCCGTTCAGCTGTGGTCAGCTGTCTTTTGGCGGCTTCAGTCCGCGGCCTTCCACTCCAAGCGAGCGCGTCCATCGGCCAGCACCACCACCTGCGGGCCCGATGCACCCGCGCTGAGCGGACGTCCGAGCAGGTCATACCGCGCCAACTCCAAGGCCTGCACCATCGGCGCATCGGCGACGGCAGACGTTTCAGACGCCACGCGAATGACACCGGGTGCGATTCCCGTGGCCACGCTGGCCACCTGCACGCCCATCGCGTCGCGGATGTCGAGCTCTCCGTAGGTACCGAAGTCCGTGTGACCGAGCAGGATGTCCCCGTTGGACCGGACCGCCATCGAATAGGCGGTCAAGCCGTTGCCCGGCCAGAATCCGGAGGCGTCCAACGTCGCGCCTTCCGCCTTGCGGAAATCCCCCTCGCCATAGACCTGGTAGACCACCTCATCGCCGAGGGTGGCGGCTGCCCCGCAACCGGCGGTCACATCGGCCACCAGCGCCGTCATGGACGCCCCGGCCGCGTCGATCCGGCTGAGCGACGTGCCGTCGTACTGACGCGCATTGACCGTCACGACACCCCCGGACAACGGCAACACGTGCACCGGATTCAGTCCATCCTCTCCCAGGTCCACCTCCTCGTAGTCTCCCGTGGTCAGGTTCAGCCTGCCCACGAGTCCGACCTCCTCTCCGTAGGCGAAGGCGTTGTTGATGCCGATGTGCAGGATGTCGCCCACAAGGCACATGGACTCGGACGCAAAGGCCGGTCCCTCGCCCGCGGCAGCCTGCCAGTCGGCCTGCCAGGAAAGGTCTTCCGCATCCAAGGCGACGAGGAAGGCATCAAAGGCCACGGAACCGAACGTTTCGGGATCGTAGTCCCCGCGCGTGACGTAGAGCCGGTCGCCCGCTTCGAAGAGGCTGCGCGCACCCTGCAAGGGCTGGCTCGCCAGGATGCTGCCGTCGGACGCGTCCAGCCGGTACACCGTGTCTTCAGCCGACACGAACAGGTCACCGGCCGCCGACAGGATCATGTCGGTCGTGTACGCGTGCCCGCCAAACACCCGCAGTGTCTCGAATTCGAGCGTCTCCGCATCGAGGTCCACCATGCCCAGTCGCGGCGCCTCAAGCACCTCTCCGGAGTAGAAATCTTGCACCCCTTCGCAGAGCACGAAAGCGCGATCCCCTTGAGCAGAGGCGGGCAAGGCCAATCCCAGGCCAAGAAGAGACAACACGGAGAACCGGAGTGAGGCAACATTCTTCATGGAGAAGCGTATCGAATTGAGGCCCCGAAAGTACTCCGGCGTCCGGCCCACTCAACCCTTTGGGTCACGAAGCGTTGTTATTTTGAGACCGTTCATGATGCGCACTCCCCTCCCGCTCCTCACCGCCCTGCTCCTGCTCATCGGGTGTGCGCCGGATGACGTGCGGTTTGAGGACAATCCAATCCCCCCGTATGACGGGGTCCCCACGGTCGTGGTCGACGCCTACCTGACCCGGGTCTACATCGACCTCATCGGGCGGGAGCCCCTGCCCGGGGAAATGGAACAGGACCGCGCCACGCTGCGCGCAGGCGACCTCGGCCTGGACGCCCGGCTCGACCTCATCGACCGGCTGATGGGCGGCGACGACGCCTACCGCGAAGTCCATGACCGCAAGGTGTTCGACGACCTCTCGGGCCGGTTCCTCGACGGCACCGGACAAGAGACGCTCATCGCCGAAATGGAATTCCAGCGCTTCCTCGCCCAGCAGGATTCGCTGGCCGGCGGCATCGCCTACCCCTTCTTCAACCTGCTGGCCGACCGGCTCGAGCGCGTCATCCTGTCGGTCGACGCACACCGGGCGGGCACCATCGACTGGCGGGAGGTCAACCGGCGGTTCTGTGACAATTCCATCTACGACGAGATCAACATGAACAGCTTCAACTTCGTCAACGCCACCTTCGACGACCTCTATGGGCGGTACCCAACCGAAGCCGAGTTTGAGCAAGCGTATGCGGCCGTCGAATACGGCTCCCCCTCCGTGCTGTTCGGCGAAGTGGTACAGGACAAGGACAGCTACCTGCAGGTGCTGGTCGCCGATCCTGAATTCGAGGAAGGCGCGGTCCGCTGGTGGGCCGAGAAGCTGCTCGTTCGCCCCATCACCGGGGCGGAAATGGTCGCCTGGCGCGAGGTGGCCGGTCCCGACGTGGATGTCCGGGAACTCCAGCGCATCCTGATTTCCTCTGACGAATACGCCGACTTCGAATGATGCGCCTCTCCTCCATCGTCCGCCCCTTCACGGCCTTGATGGCCGGTCTGTTGCTGCTCGCAGGGTGCACCGCCGAGCCGGATGTCACCTACGGCCTCCTGCCCCTCGAACTCAACGCGTCCGCCGCGGAGAAGGACCGGGTCAAGTCCATTGACCAGTGGATCACCATCCTGCACGCCGACCTCTTCGGGGAAGCGCTGGGCAGCGCTGAACTCTTTGAGGTCAAACAGGCCTTTGCCAGTGTTGGGGACCAGGAGATTGCGCGCGCCGTCCTGGTGTCCAACTTCATGCAGGACGACGGCGTCCAGCTCCCGGCCCCGGGTGTGATCACGCAGAACCCCGACGGCTTCATCGACGACACCTACGTGCGGTTCCTCGTTCGCTACCCCACCGAGGCCGAGCGGACGTGGATGCGAAATTTCCTCGCCTCCAACCCGACCGTGACGCCCGAACTCGTGTACACCTCGTTTGCCTTGAGCGAAGAATACCTCCACTACTGATGAAGAGACGCTCCTTCCTCAAAAAGGCGGGCCTCGCCACGGCAGGCGCCGCGGCCGCCCCGGTCATCCTGCCCTCGGGCCGGCTCTTTGCCGCCTCCGGACGGCGCATGACCGACCACGTGGTGATGGTCGCCTTTGCCGGCGGCGTGCGCCAGCAGGAAAGCATCCTGCGCCGGTATGTCGACGACAGCCAAGGCGAACCGTACCCGGGCAACATCATGTACAACCTCCTGTCCGGGGAGGCGCCCATCGCCAAGATCGTCTACGGCACCGGGGTCGGCGGCGTCAACCCGATTCCCGCCATCCTGCCGCAGCCCCTGGAGCAGTTCGGCACCACCTTCGCCGAGGTCTCCGCCCTGAGCGCCGGCCACTACGGGGGATTGAATTCGCTCGTCCAGGGCGGGACGCCAGGCGGACAGGGCCTCAAGCAGCGCCCGCTCCAGCCGACGCTCTTTGAATACCTGCGCCGACACGGCGGATACACAGCCACCGACACGTGGTTCGTGGGCAATGGCATCGGCGGTTCCCTGCCCCTGCTCAACCACAGCGAGCACCCGGATTACGGCGCACAGTACGCCGGCAACTTCTTCGCGCCCACGGTCACGTTCACGGGTGCCGGCGACTACGCCTTCTCGGACGCCGCCGTCTACCACCCTGAAAACGAGCTCGATCCGATGCGCCGGATGAAGGCCTTCCTCGACCAGCAATTCGAGGCGGACGGCACCGGAGGGTTTGGCGGTGGATTGAACAACACCGACGACGAGAAGGAACAGATCAAGCAGTTCATGGAGCTGATGTACGACAAGGTGGAGAACAACGCCATCCAGGCGCCGCCCGTCACGGACAACGGGGACACCGGCACCGTCGCCTTTGCCTGCGAGGTCATGTCGTACTTCAAGCCGGCCTTCACCTTCGTCAACCTCGGTGCGGTGGACGCCTGCCATTCGAATTTCTCCTCCTACCTCGGCGCCCTGCACCGCGCGGACCACGCCGTGGGCCACCTGTGGAACCACATCCAGTCCATCCCCGAGATGGCCGGCAACACGACGCTCATCCTCACGCCCGAATGCGGCCGCAACCTGCAGCCCAACAACATCCTCGACGAGAACGATTGGCGCGCCTACGACCACAGCGACGAGAACAGCATGCGCATCTTCACGATGATGGCCGGCCCCAATGTGCCGCAAGGCCTGACCATCGGTGGAGAAGACAACCCCGTCGGCATGGTCACCGACACGATGATGACCGTCTGCGACATCCTCGGCGTGATGCCGGAGGTGCAAGCCGGCGGGATGGTGCACCCGGGAACCGACAGCCTGTTCAACCGCATCTGATGGACAGGCGCGAACACCCCCGACGCACGGCCCCACGGTGGAGCGTGATCCTGATGGCGGTCTTGACAGCCTCCGTCTGGCCCGCCTGCACGCCCGATGCGCCGCCCAACCCGTACGATGGCCTTCCCCCGGAAGTGCCCACGGAGGGGCTGGCGGTGCCGGCCTTGCCTGAAGGCAACTTCGCCTGGCTGCACCAGCAGGTGTTTGCGCCGACCTGCGCCAACAGCGGGTGCCACGACGGCACCTTCGAACCGGACTTCCGGACCGTCGGCTCGTCCTGGAACACGTTGGTCAACCACCCGGTCATCGCCAACGATGCTTCGATGAGCTTCAACCGCCGGGTCGTTCCAGGCGATGTCGCCAGCTCCTTCCTCTACGAGCGCCTGACCGTGGAGATTCCCAACACCTCCGGGATGATGCCCCTCGAAGTGGACGAGGAGAGCGACTACGACACGCGCCGCGTCGAATACCTCGACGCCATCGCCGCCTGGATCGACGCGGGCGCCCCGGACATCAACGGCAACACCGCCCCGGCCAACGGCGCGTCACTGCCGCCCCAGATCCACGGGTTCGCCGCCTTCCCGCCCGACATCCTGTCCGGGGTGTACCCGCGGGCCGAGGGCATGGGCATCCAACCCGTCCTCGTGGAGCCCCTCCCCATCCAGGTCTTCATCGCCGTCACCGACGACCAGCTGCCCATGACCAGCCTCGGCTGCAGCTGGGCCATCGGCGTGGACGCCGCCGACGCGGACGCCGCAGCCCCCGGGGGCGACTTCGGTCCGGCCCCCTTCACGTTTGACGCCCCGACGTTCTCCGGCAGCACGGAGGTCTACGGACTCTCGGCCGAAATCGACCTCACCGGGTATGCCCCCGGGACGGAATTGACCCTGCAACTCCGCGCAGAAGACGGAGAAGCCGAGGCCCGGAGCCCCCTGCCCACCAGCCCGGAGTACATCCAGCTCCTCTACCGCTTGCGCATCGCCCCATGACCGTTCGCTCTGCCTTTCCCCTCGGGCTCCTCGCGGGCCTGTTCCTCATCGGGTGCACGCCAGAGGAGGTCGATCCCGTCGCCCCGGAGATCGCCTTCGTGTCCATCACGGCCACGGAGGTCGAATCAGCGGCCACCCCCTTGAGCGTGACCCTGTCCTATCGCGACCATCAAGGCGACCTCGGATGGGCGGATCCGGACCTGCACGCGCTGGAGGTGCGCGACACCCGCCTCGAGAACCCCGACACCTATCACGTGCCGCCGCTGACGCCGGACGGCATGGAGCTCGACATCGACGGCACCTTCATCGTCAACCTGCCTCCGCTGTTTCTGCTGGGCAACGGAGGCGACGAGAGCACACGCCTCGTGTTCCGCATCACCGACCGGGCGGGCAACCCCTCCAACGAGGTCGAATCCCCGGTCATCCTCATCACCGACACCCTGTGAGGATGGGGCGGGCCACTTTCCGCCCCCTGCGTTCCGTCTTCGCCGCGATGGCCATCGTGTGGGGAGGCGGCCTGAGTGCGCATGCCCAAGCCGACCCCTACCTGATGGCGGACACGGTCGTGACCGACTGCTTCGGCGAGCTGACCGATTCGGGCGGACCGGAGGAGGCCTATGGCAACAACGAGAACCTCGTCTTCACGGTGGACTCCGAAAGCCCGCTCGAGGTGGTCTTCCTCGGGCCCATTGACATCGAAGCGGCCGCACCGGGTGGCGCCGTGCTGTTCGATTACCTCGTGCTCCACGACGGGCCTGACCTCGCCTCCCCCGTCCTCGACACGCTGTATGGCAACATCGCCAGCCCGCCCACCTACACGACCACCGGGTCCCTGACCGTTCACTTCGTCTCCGACGCCAGCGCCCAGCCGCAAGGCTTCCACCTCGCCTGGACGGCGAATCCGCCGCCCCCGGACCCGCCGGTCGCCGCCCTGTCCGCCCCGGGATCGTGCCCCTTCACAGCCCTCTTCCTCGACCTCTCCTTTCCCGTGGAATGCGACCTCATCGAGTGGAGCTCGCTCACGGTGTCCGCCGACAACGGGGCCGTCTGGACCGTCGACACGGCCTCCGCAGCGGCCATCAGCTGCCCTGGCGGCGAGAGCGACATGCTGACCCTGCCGCTCGCCAGCGATGCGCCGGTCGACGGCAACTGCACGCTCACCGCCGCCCTGACCGTCGGGGTACGCGACGCCTGCGATTCGGTTTGGCTGCTGCCCATCGACGCTACCTGGGACGCCACAGGATGCGGTGCGGAGCCGGACATCCTGTTGGACACCGACACCGTCTGCACCGGCGGATGCGTGATGCTCGAAGCGGTTCCCCGTGGATGCGGAGCGACCGACATCAGCTGGTCGGCCAGCGATGGCAGCACCTTTTCCGGACCCGGTCCGTGGGAAGCGTGTCCCGCCACCACCACCACCTACACCGCCACCGCCGTGGAAACCGAATCCGGCAGCACCGGCAGCACCTCCGTCACCGTCACCGTCCTCGACCTCGGCGCGTGGGTGCAGGACACCACGCTCTGTCCAGGCGAGACCCTCCCGCTGGCATCCGGGGACATCCAGGGCGAGTGGTCCGGCGATGGCGTCCTCGGTCCTCCGTGGATCTTCGACGCGTCCGAAAGCGGGATCGGCAGTCACACCGTGACCTTCACCGCTTTCGGGACCGCCTCCTGCGCCTCCGATGCCGTCGTGGAGGTCATCGCCTTCCAGGCACCGGGCAACATCGCCACCTGCCCGGAATCGGCGCCCTTCACCCTGCCCGGCCAGCCCGCCACGGGGACCTGGACCGGCCCGGGCGTCAGCGGCGGATGGTCCTTCGATCCCGCAGCGGTCGCCGCACCGGGGCAGGACACCACGGTGCAGCTGACCTTCGCCGCCAACGGCTGCGAGCGCACCACCAACGTCCACATCCAACCGGCCGCGCCCCCCATCGAATTCGGGTCGGTCTGTCAATCCGAGCCCGGCATTCCCCTGCCCTTCTCCCCGCCCGGTGGAGGGTGGTCAGGGCCCGGGCTGTCCGAAGACGGGGACGCGTTCCTGCCCGAGGAGGCCCCGGCCGGCCCGGTCACGTTGACCTACCAGATGCAGGGCTGCGACCGCACGGCCTTCGGGGTGGTCCTGCCCATTGATGCGGGCCCGACCTCCACCAGTTGCCCGGAGCAGGACCCGTTTGTCCCCTTCCCCGGCTTTTACCCCTCAGGCGGCACCTGGGATGGGCCCGGCATCGCCGCCGGCGAAACCGGAACCGGACTGTACGACCCCGGCCTGCTCAGCGACGGCCAATGGGCGCCCCTCGTGTACGCCGCCCCGAATGGATGCACCGACACGCTGTGGATGTTCAACCGGCAAACCACCGTCGCGCCCAACATCGTCCACGCCTGCGCGTCGGACACGAGCAACCTGCTGGCGTCCAATGGATTCCAAGCCAGCCCGTGGTGTGGCTGGTGGTCATCCCTCGGCAGCGGCACGGTGACGGACCTCGGCGATTGCGATTGGGCCGCCCGGGCGACGGACTTCCCTTTGGGCGAGCACGCGGTCACCTATGCCGTGAACACCTGCATCGACACGCTCACGGTGATCGTCCACCCCGACAGTCTCGCCCTCACCCCGTGGGTGTCCTGCCTGTCCGATGCCCCACTGTCCCTGCCCCTGACACCATCGGGCGCAGCGTGGTCCGGGGCCGGCATCGTCGCGCCCACCGATTCAACGGACTGGACGTGGAGTGCGCAGGAAGCCGGCGCCGGGTTCCACACCCTCGTTTGGACGTCACCGCCGGGCTGCACCGACCAGGTCGACGTGGAGGTCGAGTCTGCGCCATTGTGGTCCCTGTCACTCGACAGCGTGCTGTGCGTCAACGAGCAGCCCGTGTCCCCGCCACCGCCGACCACAGGCGGCCAGTCCTCAGCGGCCCCCAGCCCGCTGTGGTTCGTGGACGGCACCGCCTGGACCGGGGACACCACCACGGCCGACCTCGGCAGCGGCCCCCACACCCTCACCGTCAGCTGGACGGGCACCGCCTGCTCGACCTCGTCGGCGTGGCCCCTCGAGGTTTTGCCGCCCCTGACCGTCGACCTGAGCGTGGACGACGCCACCCTGTGTCCCGGGGCCGGCACCACCGCCACGGCTTCGCCTGCGGGCGGCCTCGCATCCTCGGGCGGCGCCACCCTCTCCTGGTCCGACGGCGGGCTGCCACTGGCCACGCGCACCCTCGTCCCGGACACGACCTCCTGGTGGTCGGTGACCGCCGACGACGGCTGCTCCACCCCCGCCACCGACAGCGTCCTGCTGACCGTGTTGCCCCCCTTCGATCTCGCCGTGACCGCGGGTCCCACCGCCTGCCACGGGAGCCCCACCACCCTGCTGCTCGAGGCCCTCGACCCCCCGGGGTTGATGCACGTCTTCGAAGGCAATGCACTGGGCACCGGGGCGCAGATCGTGGAGGCCGTGGCCGGCACCGCGGTCCAATGGACGCTGATCGATTCCCTCCAGGGGTGCACCCTCGACACGGCACTGCTCGTGCCGGGCCACCCGCCCCTGACCGCGGCGTTCAGCGTGACCCCGTCCGGAGACTGCATTGCGTGGGACGCCCAGCCGCTCGGCCTCATTGACCTCTCCTCGGGCACCGAATCCGGACAGTGGAGCTGGACGCCCCTCCAGGTCGAGGGGCAGGGCGCCGAAGCGGACTCCATCGCCTGGGCAGGTGGGGTCAATCCCCAACTCACCGTGCCCGCTGCCGGGTCCTGGTCCATTGAACTCATCGTGACGCAGGCCGCCGGGTGCGCCGACACCCTCGAACAGACCGTCTGCATCCTGCCGCAAACCAGCGTCTGGTTGCCCGACGCCTTCTCGCCCAACGCCGATGGCGCCAACGACCGACTGCGCCCCCGCGGCAGCGGCGTCAGCCAATGGCACATGACCGTCCACGACGGATGGGGCCGGCTGGTCTGGGAGGAATCCCAACAGGGCCTGCCCAGCGGGACCGCGCTCCAGCCCACGACCGACGCAGGATTCCCCGTCGGATGGGACGGCGAGGGCCATCCCGTGGGGGTGTATGCCGTCCGCCTCGACGCCCTCACCGACGGCGGCGTCCCCGTCCTTCTCGAACAGCCCATTCGCCTGATCCGATGACCCCGCTTCGACACATCGGTTGGATGGCGGGCATCGCCATCGTCAGCATCCACCCGGCCGCCCTCCGCGCCCAGGAGGCGCTGCCTCCGTGGATCGGCGGCATGCCGGGCACGGAACACCCGGCCGCGTGGGCCCTGCAGGACGACACGTGGTCCTTCGGGCTTCAGCATGCCACGCGCTGGGCCGCGGGCGAGGAAACCCTCGCGGACCAATGGTTCGGCGCCGGCTGGAACCCGACCGGCAACCGCACCGGATGGTCGGGGTCCGGACTGGACCGCTGGGCCTTCGGCACGGCGCACAGCACGGTGCAGGCCGGAAGCCGATGGCGCGAATCCCGCCATGCCCTCCACGCGGCCCTGCGGGTGCCGCTCGACAACGGGTGGACCGGCAGTGCCGGTCTCGGGCTGGGCGCCCGGGCCTGGATCCTCGATGGCCGGACCTGGTCGTGGGATTCCCAATATGGCCCGGGAGGCTACGACCCCACCGCTCCGACCGGAGAGCCGGACGGGCTGGTGGGCGGCGCAGGGGTCGAACCGGAAGTCAGCCTCGGCGTGGCGGCACAGCGTTCGCCACGAGGCGGACAAGGCCCCCTCCTTCGGGGCGCCGCCAGCCTCCACCACGTCCTCAGCGTGCCGGCCGCGACGTTCCAGCCCATGGCCGGAGACACCGTGCGCCGGACCGTGTCGGCCTGGTTCGAGGTCGAAGATGACCTCGGCGTCAAGCGGCTCACGTGGACCGCCTGGGTGCGCGGTGCCGTGCAAGGCCCGAGCCACCTCATCGAAATCGGCAGCTCCGCGGGCTGGACCTTTGGCAACGCCTCGCGCCACACCCGCAACACCCTCGGCCACCGGCTGGACATCGGCCTGCTCTGGCGCTCCGACGGCCGCGTCCGCGTCCCGTTCAGCTGGACCCATGCCGAACTCCGCGTCTGGACCGGACCAGGACTCGACGTCGGTCACCCCTCCCCGGCCACCGGAGGCTGGGCCTTCGGGGCCATTTGGTCTCCCAACTTCTCGGGGGCGACGCCCATCGGGTCGAATTGACCCCGCTCAAAGGAGGGCCAACAAGGTCAACGGTGACCAATGAGGGTCCAGATCCCAATGGGGCCAAATAGAAAGGGCGCCCCCGCAGGAGCGCCCTCGCAAGCGAAGCAAGTTGGCGGTTTTGGTTATTCCGCTCCGCAGGATGAGTTGTAGAGGAGAAGCAGGTCCAGGAGGTCCTGGATGCCCACCGATCCATTGAAATCGAAGTCCCAGCAAATGGGCGCCACGCACGTGCCGTCGTCGAGGTTGGCCAGTGGCTGGTAGTTCTGCATCGTCGGGTCCGTGCAGCCGGTCCAGAAGCAGGAACCGTCGTCCGTGGTTGCACCCGGGTCGAAGTTGAGCGCGTTGGGGTACGTGCAGCCCTCGTCCCCGCAATCGACACCCGGCAGGTCGCAGGGCGCCACGCCGAGCTCGACCGGGGACAGCGGATTCAGGACGCCGCATCCACCACCATCGGTGTTGTAGTACACGAGCAGGTCCGTGATCTCCAGTGCACCGATGGCGCCGTCTCCGTTGGAGTCCGGGCAGGGCGGTGCATCCGTGCAGTTGCCGTCGTCCACCGTCGCATACGTGGTGTAGTTGCGGTAGTAGTCGACCGTGCATCCGGAGAATTCACAGGACCCATCGTCGCCGCTGGCCGTCGGGTCATAGTTGATGGCCGTGGGGTACGTGCACCCCGGGGCAGCGCCGCAGGATCCGTCGTCGTAAATGGCGTCCGGATCGTAGTTGCCCGATCCCGGGTTGGTGCACCCGCAGAGGGACACCAGGGTGGACTCCATGCCTCCGGAGGAGAAGCTCACCGTCGGGCGGATGTCCGTTTCCGGATCGCCGTTGAGGAAGAGCTGGAAGTTCACCGTGCCGGTGATCACGCCGTCGGTCGTGAACTGGCCAATCAGGATGTCGAGGTCGTCCCCGGCGATGCCATTGGTCAGCTCGTTGGTCACGAACCAGGCGCCGCCCGTGGCGTCGTCGATGTCGATGCCACCGCCGGCAGAGAAGGCCGCGAGCCAGTTCTGGCCGGGGCTGGCCACACCCTGCACCTCGCCCTCACCGAGGGCGCTGTTGGGCACCTGATCGATGCCGATGGTGACCCAGCTGTCCCACTGGAGGCTGGGGATCACCCCGTACAGAAGCGGGTTGATGGCCGAGCCGTAGTTGGACCCGATCGGATCCTGGTACCAGCTCGTCGACGTGTTCAGGTTGAGCGGAAGCTGTCCATTTCCAAAGACGCTCGACAGCTTGTCGTCCGGCGTCTGGGCCGTGATGTACAGGCGATAGGTCGTCATGCCGTCGAGGTCACCGCCCTCGTGCTGGACCACGCGGACCAGCTTGGCCCCATAGCCGGCACTGTCACTGGCAAACACCAGCGTGTCCGGACCGGGCACCTCCTCCGGCTCGTAGCAGGAGCAGAACTCGCAGCTGCCGTCGTCCTCGGTCACCAGGAAACTGTAGTTGCAGGCCGCAGGATCGGTACACCCCGCCAACTCATCCTCGTCGCACACCCCGTCACCGTCGGCGTCGTTGAGGCAGTCGCCGAAGCAGTCCACGTTGTCGTCGCCGAAGATGTCCGCGGCATAGATGCAGCTGCCGTCGTCGACGTTGTAGCCTCCGCTGTAGTTGCAGGCCACCGGGTCGGTGCAGCCGAGGACCACGGGCTCGTCACAGGAACCGTCGTCCACGTTGGCGTCTGGATTGTATTCGAGGTAATCGGCATCCGTACAACCGAGCACCACGAGGGTCGCGCAGCTGCCATCGTCGACATCCGCGGACGGGTCGAACTCGATGTAGGCCGGGTCAATGCACCCGCCGTAGAGGCAGGAACCGTCCTCGTCGGTGGCCGCCTCGGAGAAGTTCACCGCCGTGGCATCCGTGCAACCGGGCACCTCGGCCTCGTCGCACACGCCGTCGCTGTCGCCGTCCAGCAGGCAATCGCCCGCGCAGTCCACGTAGTCCACGCCGTAGAGGTCGACGGGGTACTCACACGGTCCGGCCGTGTTGGCCTCCGAATCGTAGTTGCAGGCCTCGGCCTCCTGACAACCCACCACGATGAGGGTCGCGCAGGAGCCGTCGTCGGTGTTGGCGAACGCATTGTACTCGAGATATGCCGGATCGGTACAGCCCTCCTCGACCAGCGTGGCGCAGGAGCCGTCGTCGGTGTTGGCCTCCGGGAAGTACTCGGTGTACGCCGGATCCGTGCAGCCGTCGATGACCGGCGTCGCGCAGGAGCCATCGTACGTGTTGGCCGCGGGGTCGAATTCGATGAAGTTCGGATCGGTGCAGCCCAGAACCACCGGCGTGGCGCAGGAGCCATCGTCCACGTTGGCCGCGGAATCGTACTCCGTGAAGTCCGCATCCGTGCACCCCTCGACGATGAGGGTCACGCAGGAACCGTCGTCCACATCCGCGGTCGCGTCATACTCGAGGTAGGCCGGATCGAGGCAGCCGCCGTACAGGCAGGAGCCATTGTTGGTGTTGGCCTGCGGGTCGTAGTTGGCCGCGTCGGCATCCGTACAGCCGCTGTAGACGCAGAAGCCGTTGTCCACGTTGGC
The DNA here is from genome assembly GCA_049610565.1 of Flavobacteriales bacterium. GTDB lineage: Bacteria > Bacteroidota > Bacteroidia > Flavobacteriales_D > Sanyastnellaceae > UBA8752. The sequence continues at coordinate 27,289 of JBMYZR010000014.1, forward strand.
GTCCGCATCGTAGTTGTCCGCTTCCGGATCCATGCAGCCCTCGTATTCGCAGGCGCCGCTGTCGAAGTTGGCCTGCGGGTCGAAGTTGTCCGCCGTCGGATCGGTGCAGCCCAGGAAGAGACAGGAGCCGTCGTCGACATTGGCGAAGTCATCGAAGTTGATGGCCGTGGCGTCCGTGCAACCGAGGTACTGGCAGGAGCCGTCCTCGAGGTTGGCGTCGGCGTCGTAGTTGTCGGCAAACGGATCCGTGCAGCCCGGGTAGGTACAGGTGCCGTCTTCGACGTTGGCCTGGGCGTCGTAGTTGGACGCCGCGGAATCCGTACAACCGAAGTACTCGCAGGTGCCGTCCTCGAAGTTGGCCCCGGCGTCATAGTTGTCGGCCTCGGCGTCCGTGCAGCCGAAGTACAGGCAGGACCCGTCGTCGGAGTTCGCCCCGGCATCGAAGTTGTCGGCCTCGGCGTCCGTGCAGCCGAAGTACAGGCAGGACCCGTCGTCGGAGTTTGCCCCGGCGTCGAAGTTGTCCGCCTCGACGTCCGTGCAGCCGAAGTACAGGCAGGACCCGTCGTCGACGTTGGCACCCGCCGTGGCATCGAAGTTGTCGGCCTCAGCGTCCGTGCAGCCCTCGATCAGGCAGGAACCGTCCTCGTCGGTCGCCTCGGCGCTGTAGTTGGTGGCCAGCGGGTTGGTGCAACCGGGCACCTCGGCCTCGTCACACACCCCGTCGCCGTCCAGGTCGTGGAGGCAGTCTCCCGCACAATCCACGTAGTCCACGCCATGCAGATCCACCGGGTACTCACAGGACCCATCGTCCTGGGTGGCGTCGGCGTCGAAGTTGCAGGCGTCGGCAGCCGTGCAGCCGAGGCAGGACGTGAGGTCGCAGGACCCGTCGTCCACGGTGGCCGTGGCGTCGAAGTTGCACGCCGTCTCGTCCATGCACCCGAGGTAGAGGCAGGAGCCGTCGTCCACGGTCGCGAAGTCCTGGAAGTTGTCGGCCTCCGGATCCGTGCAGCCCGGGTAGTCGCAGGACCCGTCGTCGGCGTTGGCCGTCGCGTCATAGTTCGAGGCGATGGGATCGGTGCAGCCGAGGTACAGGCAGTCTCCGTTGTCGAAGGCGGCGTCCGGGTTGTAGTTGTCCGCCGCCGGATCCTGACAGCCTGCGAAGAGGCAGGTGCCGTTGTCCACGGTGGCGAAGAAGTTGTAGTTCAACGCCATCGGATCGGTACAGCCCGGGATCATGCAGCTGCCGTCGTCATAGGTCGCCGCCGGGTTGTAGTTGGCCGCAAACGGCAGCGTGCAGCCTCCGGTGGCGCAGGATCCGTCGTTGATGTTGGCGTCCGGGTTGTAGTTGTCAGCGGTCGGGTTGGTGCAACCGAGCACCAGGCAGGTGCCGTTGTCGATGGTCGCCGTGGCCGCGTAGTTGATGGCCAACGGGTTGGTGCAGCCCGCGATGATGCAGCTGCCATCGTCGATGACCGCGTTGGCCGCGAAGTTGATGGCCAGCGGGTTGGTGCAGCCGTAAACCTGGCAGGTGTTGTCGTCGAGCGTGGCGTTCGGGTTGTAGTTCACGGCCGCCGGGTCCGTACAACCGAGCAGGATGCAGGAGCCGTCGTCGACATCGGCCAGGGGGCTGTAGTTGATGGCCAGCGGGTTGGTGCAGCCACCGAACGTGCAGGTGCCGTTCTCGATGGTGGCGTCCGGGTTGTAGTTCGCGGCCGTCGGGTACGTGCAGCCCGCGATGACGCAGGACCCGTCGTCGAGGGTCGCGGAGGCGTCGTAGTTGTCGGCGTCCGGATCCGTGCAGCCGGAGCAGGACGTCGTCTCGCAGGACGCATCGTCGTCGGTGGCGCTGGCGTCGTAGTTGCAGGCCGACTCATCGGTGCAGCCCGCCACCTCATCCTCGTCACACACGCCGTCGGCGTCGGCGTCGTTGAGGCAGGCGCCGGTGCAGTCCACATTGTCCACCCCGTACTCGTCGACCGGGAAGGAACAGGAGCCGTCGTCGTCGTTGGCCATCGGGTCGTAGTTGCACGCGCCCATCTGGGTGCAGCCTCCGAAGAGGCAGCTGCCATCGTCGCTGTTGGCGCCGGCGTCATAGTTGTCGGCCTCAGAGTCCGTGCAACCGAGGTAGACGCAGCTGCCGTCCTCGTTGTTGGCCGCGGCGTCGTAGTTGTCCGCGCCGGAGTCGGTGCAGCCGGAGATCACACAGCTTCCGTTGTCGAGGTTGGCGCCGTTGTCGAAGTTGTCCGCAGCCGGGTTCGTGCAGCCGGGGAACAGACAGGAGCCATCGTCGCTGTTGGCGCCGGGCTCGTAGTTGGCCGCCGTCGGGTCCGTGCAGCCTTCGAACAGGCAGGAGCCGTCGTCCACCGTGGCCGTCGGATTGTAGTTCGCGGCGGAGGGCGACGTGCAGCCCGCGTAGTCACAGGAGCCGTCGTTGGCGTTGGCCAGCGGGTCGTAGTTGCCGGCCAGCGGGTCCGTGCAGCCGTAGAACAGGCAGGTGCCGTCGAAGATGGTGGCCTGCGGGTCGTAATTGTCGGCCGCCGGATCGGTACAGCCGCTGTAGACACAGCTTCCGTCGTCCACGTCGGCGTCGGCGTCGAAGTTGTCCGCGGTCGCGTCCGTGCAGCCGGGGTATTGGCAGGAGCCGTCGTCGTAGGCGGCGTCCGCGTCCGGGTTGAGGGCGTCGGGGTCCGTGCAGCCGCAATTCGGCGCGCCGAAGCTGGCCACGTAGCGAAGGTCCGCATTGAGGTCACCCCCCGGGAAGACCTGGATCCGCATGGAACCGCTCAGGTCGCCATCGGTCGTGAACTGGCCGAGCAGCACGCGCTGGTCGTCGCCGGCCAAGCCGTTGGCGGCGGAATTCAGCACATACCAACCCCCGCCGGTGCCGTCGTTGATCAGGATGTTTCCTCCATTCTCGAAGGGCACGGTCCAGCTCGGGAAGACACCGGACACCACGGCGACGTCCTCCTCTCCCATCGCGGCACTGGCCTTCCTGTCGAGGCCCACCGTCACCCAGCTGTCGTAGGCCAGGTCGGGCACGAAGCCGAGCAACACGTCGGTCACGACGGACGGGGTCGCCCCGCCGATGGCGTTCTGGTAGAACGTGCCGGTGGTGCTCACCTCGAGCTCGGTGCCGGCCAGGCCGGTCACGGCGCTCACGAAGTCATCCGCAGACGCCACGGTCGCGTAGAGGCGGTAGGTGGTGAAGCCGGGGATGCCGTTCTCGGCATGCACCTCGACCTCGACCCCGTAGCCGGGCTCATCCGAGGTGGCGATGAAGCAGGAACAGAAGTCGCAGCTGCCGTCGTCATCGGTCACCAGCGGATCGAAGTTGCACGCGGTCGCATCAAGACAGCCGAAGACCGGCTCATCGAACGCGTTGCAAATGCCGTCGCCGTCGGTGTCCTCGAGGCAGTTGCCGTCGCAGTCGTATTCGGGCTGGGCAAAAATGCAGGTGCCGTTCTCGACGGTTGCCGTCTCGTCGTAGTTGCACGCGGTGGCGTCCATGCAGCCGGAACAGGTCAGGTACTCGCAGGATCCGTCGTGGATCGTGGCAGCGGCATCGTAGTTGCACGCCCCCTCAAGGATGCATCCCCCACAGCTGGCGTACTCGCAGCTTCCGTCGTCGAAGGACGCCTCGGAATCGAGGTTGCACGCCATCGGGTCGGTGCAGCCGGTCGGCTCGATCTCGTCGCAGAGGCCGTTGCCGTTGGTGTCGTTCAAACAGGCGCCGTCACAGTCGACGAAGTCCACGCCGAACTCGTCCTCGGGATAGAGGCACGTGATGGGCAATGTGGCGTCGGCGTCGTAGTTGCAGGCCGTCTCCTCGGTGCACCCGGCGCAGGATTCGAACTCACAGGGCTCGTCCGTGGCGCCGAAGTTGCAGGCAAACGGAAGGTCGCACCCCGTGGCCTCCACGGCCGGCGCACCGTCACCGTAATCGCACCCGTCCACCAGGAATTCGCTCGCGCCGTCGTAGTTGTCGGCCGCCGGGTCTCCACAGCATGTGCTGAAGTCGCAGGCGGACGCGTCGAGCACGGTGGCCGTGGCGTCGTAGTTGCACGCAATCAGAATCATGCAGCCCGCACAGCTCGTGTACTCGCAGCTGCCGTCGCTGTAGTTGGCGCCCGGCGTGAAGTTGCAGGCCTCCGTGTCCAGGCAGCCCCCATACAGGCAGGTGCCGTCGTTGAAGTTGGCCTGGGTCTCGAAGTTCACGGCCACCGGGTCGGTGCACCCACCGAAGGCGCACGTGCCATCGTCGATGACCGCATCCGGGTTGAAGTTGTCGGCCGCGGCATCCGTACAGCCCACACAGGAGCTCCATTCGCAGGTGCCGTTGTTCTCCGTGGCGGACGCGTCGTAGTTGCACGCCGTCGGCGCGGTGCAGCCCGAGATCTCGAACTCGTCACAGACACCGTCTCCGTCGTAGTCCATCAGGCAGTAACCCAGGCAATCGTAGCCGGTCGCCGGGTACTGGCAGGTGCCGTCGTCGGTGTCGGCTTGCGCATCGAAGTTGCACGCCTCGGCGTCCACGCAACCGGCGTAGAGACAGGAGCCGTCGTCGGCAGAAGCGCCCGCGTCGTAGTTGTACGCCTCGGAGTCCGTACAGCCCCCGAAGGAACAGCTGCCGTCGTCGACGTTGGCACCGGGCGAGAAGTTGTCGGCCGCCGCGTCGGTGCAGCCGAGGTATTCGCAGTCGCCGCTGGGGAGCGTCGCACTGGCGTCGTAGTTGTCGGCCGTCGGATCCGTGCAGCCCGCGCAGGAGGTGTAGTCGCAGACCACGCCGCCGTCGGTGGCGTCCGGATTGTAGTTGCACGCACCGGGCACGAGGCAGCCGGCGATCTCGTCGGGGTTGCACACGCCGTCGCCGTCGGTGTCGAGCAGGCAGTTGCCGTCGCAGTCCACGCTGGCCGAAGCCGGGTAGCTGCAGGAGCCATCGTCGGTGTTGGCGTCGGCGTCGAAGTTGCAGGCGCCGGCATCCGTGCAGCCGAGGTAGGCACAGGACCCGTCGTCGGTGTTGGCCGTGGCGTCGTAGTTGCTCGCCGCCGGGTCGAGGCAGCCGAGGTAGATGCAGTTCGAGTCGGCGTTGGCCTGGGGATCGTAGTTGTCCGCCTCCGGATCCGTGCAGCCGCTGAACAGGCAGCTGCCGTCGTTGGTGTTGGCCGTCGCGTCGTAGTTGTCGGCGGCCGGGTTCGTGCAGCCGAGGTAGATGCAGTTGGTGTCCACATTGGCCTGGGGGTCGTAGTTGTCGGCCTCCGGATCCGTGCAGCCGCTGAACAGGCAGCTTCCGTCGTCGACGTTGGCGCCCGCGTCGAAGTTGTCGGCCGCCGCATTGGTGCAGCCGAGGTATTCGCAGAGGTCGTCGTTGGGGATGAGCGCGCCCGGCTCGTAGTTGTCGGCTTCGGCATCGCTGCAGCCCGCGCACGTCAGGTACTCACAGGATCCATCGTCATCGGTGGCGCCGAAGTAGTTGCAGGCCATGACGTCCGTGCACCCCAGCACCTCGAAGGCGTCGCAGATGCCGTCGCCGTCGGTGTCGATGACGCAGTCGCCATTGCAGTCGTACTCCGTGGAGAAGTAAATGTCCTCAGGATACGTGCACGTCCCGTCGTCGGTCACGGCAATGGGATCGAAGTTGCAGGCCTCCGCATCGGTGCAGCCCAGGTATTCGCAGCTGCCGTTGTTGAAGGTCGCGTCGGCATTGTAGTTGGACGCCGATTCGTCCGTGCAGCCGGGAATCACGCAGCTGTCGTCGTCGATGGTCGCCAGCGGGTCGTAGTTGGTCGCCGACGGGTTCGTGCAGCCCGCGAAAATGCAGGAGCCGTCGTTGTCGGTGGCCTCAGGATCGAAGTTCTCGGCGCCGGAAATCGTGCAGCCGTAGAGGATGCAGGTGCCGTCCTCGAAGTTGGCCTCGGGGTCGAAGTTCGCGGCCTCCGGGTTGGTGCAGCCGAAGAGGATGCAGGACCCGTCGTCGTCGTTGGCCGTGGGGTCGTAGTTGAAGGCCTCCGGATCGGTGCAACCGGAATACAGGCAGGACCCGTCTTCGTCGGTGGCCGCTGCGTTGAAGTTGTCAGCCGCACTGTCGGTGCAGCCCGCGATGGAGCAGCTGCCGTCGTCGTACTGGGCCGTCGCATCGTAGTTGTCCGCGGCCGGGTCGGTACAGCCGCAGGCCGGCGCCGCCGTGCCGGCGAGGTCCGCCGAGGAGAAGGACGCGGTGACGCGGACGTCATTGGCCCCGTCGCCGTTGATGAAGACCTGGTAGTTGAGTGTGCCGGACAGCTCGCCGTCCGTGGTGAACTGGGCGAGGAGCACCTCGAGGTCATCGCCGGCGATGCCGTTGGTGTAGACATTGGTCACGAACCAGGCCCCACCCGTGGGGTCGTCCATGACGATGTCGCCTCCGGCCTCGAAGCCGATGATCCAGTTCTGGCCAGGACTCAATGCGTTCTGCACGGCCCCCTCCCCTGCACTGGCGTCGGGTGTGCCCTCGATGCCGACGGTCACCCAGCTGTCATAGACCAGGTCCGGGAAGGCCCCGAAAAGCAGCGGGTTGACGCCGCTGGCAAACGTGGATCCCAGGACGTCCTGATGGAAGGCGGTCGTGGTGGTGATGGACAGCGGCAGGGTCTCGTTGCCGTAAACGCTGGACAGCATGTCCGCCGCATTGGCGACGGTGGCCAGCAGGCGCCACGTGGTCTGCCCGGCGAGGGCACCGGACGTGTGGTCCTGGACGCGCTCCATGCGGAGGCCGTATCCGTCGACATTGGATCCATAGCTGAACGTGGACAGTCCGGCATCGCCGGCCAGACCGCAGGAGCAGTAATCGCAGCTGCCGTCGTCCTCGGTCATGGCCGGGTTGTAGTTGCAGGCCGTCGGGTCGGTGCACCCGCTGAATTCATCCTCGTCGCAGACGCCATCTCCGTCGGCATCGTTGAAACAGGTGCCGTCGCAATCCACGTTGGAGGCGGCGGGATACGTGCAGGATCCGTCCTCCACGTCGGCGTCGGCGTCGTAGTTGCACGCCGTGGGGTCCATGCATCCGGCGTAGAGGCAGGTGCCGTCGTCCACGGACGCGAACACCTCGAAGTTCAGGGCCGTCGGGTCCGTGCACCCGGAGTAGATGCAGGAACCGTCGTCGTCGTTGGCACCGGCATCGAAATTGTCCGCGGCGCTGTCGGTGCAGCCCGGATAGAGGCAGGAGCCGTCGTCCACATCGGCGTCGGCGTCGAAGTTGGACGCGCCGGTGTCCACGCAGCCCCCATAGAGGCAGGACCCGTCGTCAACGTTGGCCTGGGCGTCGTAGTTGACCGCGTCGGAGTCGAGACAGCCGTTGTAGAGACACGTGCCGTCGTTGACGTTGGCCGTGGCGTCGTAGTTGGTGGCCGCAGGATCGTCACAACCGGGGTACTCACAGGACCCGTCGTCGGCGTTGGCCGTGGGGTCGTAGTTGGCGGCGGTGTCGTCCAGGCAGCCCTCCAAAATGCAGGAGCCGTCGTCGGCGTTGGCCGTCGGGTCGAAGTTGACCGCATCCTCATCGGTGCAACCGGGGAAGATGCAGCTGCCGTCGTCCACGTTGGCGTCCGGGTCGAAGTTGGAGGCCACCGGGACCGTGCATCCGAAGTATTCACAGGTGCCGTCGTTCATGTTGGCGCCGGCATCGTAGTTGTCGGCCTCCGGGTCGGTGCACCCGAGGAACATGCAGCCCCCATCGTCGGTGTTGGCCGTCGGGTCGAAGTTGTCGGCACCGGGATCCGTGCATCCGTAGTAAATGCAGGAGCCGTCGTCGGTGTTGGCCGTCGGGTCGTAGTTCGCGGCGTCGGAATAGGTGCAGCCGCTGAGGATGCACGAGCCGTCGTTCTGGTTGGCCGTCGGGTCGTAGTTGTCGGCTGCGGGGTTGGTGCAACCGGCCACGATGCAGGTGCCATCGTCGACGTTGGCGCCGGCGTCGTAGTTCAGGGCTGCCGGGTTGGTGCACCCAATGAATTCACAGGAGCCATCCTCGTAGTCGGCGTCGGCGTCGTAGTTGTCCGCTTCGGCGTCCGTGCAGCCACAGGCGTTGTCGCCTCCGGTGCCCACCACCTCGGTGAGCGCGGGCTGGCCAAGACCTTCCGTGGTGAACGTGAAGGCCGCGCGCTCCTCATTGGCCCCATCCCCCAGCGGGAAGACCTGGACGGGCAAGGTGCCGCTGACCACACCCGCGGTCGTGAACTGGGCCACGAGCACGCGCAGGTCGGCATCGGGTACGCCGTTGAGGTTGGAGGAGGTCACAAACCAGGCACCGCCCACGATGTCGTCCATGCGGAGTTCACCACCGGCGTCGAAACCGGCAATCCAGTTCTGGTTGGGACTCTGTGCACTCTGGATGGCGCTGTATCCCGGGCCCGCGGTCTGGTCGAGGCCGATGGTCACCCAGGAGTCGTAGGCCAGGTCGGGGAAGACCCCGAACAGCAGCGGGTTGATGCCCGTGCCGAAGGTGTTGCCGAGGGCGTCCTGGTGGAAGCCCGTCGTGGACGAAATGGCCATGGGGTTGGCCGCATTGCCGAAGCAGCTGCTCAACAGGTCCGACGGATCGTTGAGCACGGCGTACAGGCGATAGGTGGACTGGCCTTCGAGGTCGCCGGACGTGTGGGTCGTGACCCAGTCCACATCGAGGGCGTAGCCCATGGTGTCGTCGGTGAAGGTGACGCGGGTGAGCGTGTCCCCCGGCACGGTGACCGTGCCGCCTCCGCCGGCGCAGGAGCAGTACTCGCAGCTGCCGTCGTCATCGGAGGCATCGGCGTCGTAGTTGCAGGCGGTCATGTCCGTGCAGCCGGCCAGCTCGGCCTCGTCACAGACCCCGTCGCCATCGCTGTCGTTGAGGCAGGCGCCGGAGCAGTCGACGTAGTCGAGGCCCCAGGTGGCCAGGGCGTCCTGGCAGGATCCGTCGTCGGTGTCGGCGTCCGCGTCGTAGTTGCAGGCCGCCGGGTCCGTGCATCCGGAGTAGGTGCAGGTGCCGTCATCGGTATTGGCGTCGGCGTCGTAATTGTCGGCGCTCGAATCCGTACAACCCGGCAGCAAACAGGATCCGTCGTCGTCGTTGGCGCCGGCGTCGTAGTTGGCCGCATCGGGGTTGGTGCACCCCGGGTAGAGGCAGGACCCGTCGTCGATGGTGGCCAGAGGATCGTAGTTGCTCGCCAGGGCATCGAGACAGCCGGAGTAGACGCAGGATCCGTCGTCGAATTCAGCGGCCGCATCGTAGTTGGTGGCGTCGTCGTCCGTGCAGCCTCCGTTGCCGATGATGATGGTGCCGATCATGCCCAGCTGGGCCTGGTTGGACACGGAAGAGTTGTAGTTGTAGACACCCGGCACCGTGAAGGTGAAGGAGCCGAGGCAGGTGCCTGCGGGCGAACCGAGCACGGCCGGAATGTTGAACGGCTGGGGGTTGTCGAAGGGCAGACCCGTCAGCTGGTTGGTGGTGGCGTTGACATTGTGCAGTCCGCCCACGTTGACCCACACCACGGTGGCGCCGACATCGAGGGTGAGGATGCCCGGGTCGAAATCAAAGGAGCTGGCCTCGACCACCGCATCGGCCTCGAGGTCACAGGCGTTGAAATACACGCAACCGCCATCCTCTTCGGTGGCGGCGGGGTCGTAGTTCCAGGCCGTATCGTCCGTGCATCCGGAGACTTCCTCCTCATCACAGGTGCCGTCTCCATCGGAGTCGATCAGGCAGTTCCCGTCGCAATCGCGGTAGGGGTCGGCGAAAATGCAGCTGCCATCGTCATCGTTGGCATCGGGATCGAAGTTGCAGGCTGCGGAATCGATGCAGCCGCCGTAGAGGCAGGACCCGTCATCGACCGCGGCTCCGCTGTTGTAGTTGTCGGCTTCGGGATCGATGCAGCCGCCGGCGCCCGAGCCATTGGTGCCGTCAAAGCTCAAGTGGAAACGCAGGTCGCTTTCGCCCACGCCGTGCTCGAAGACCTGCACGAGCAGGGTGCCCGAAATGTCACCGTCCGTCGTCAATTGCGCCAACAGCACTTTGTGGTCGTCGCCCGCCAGACCGTTGCTGTAGTTCTGGGTCACGAACCACGCCCCGCCCGTGGGGTCGTCCATGACGATGTTGCCTCCGTTCTCGAATCCGAGCACCCAATTCTGCCCTGGGCTTTCCACGACGCTCACGTCGCCCTCGGAGGCGCCGCCGTCTGCCTGTTGGCTGATGCCGATCGTCACCCACGAATCGTACTCGAGATCCGGGAAGAAACCGAAGAGCATCGGATTGATGGAGTTCGGCGTGGCATTGCCGAGGGCATCCTGGTAGAAGGAGGTCGTCGTGCTGAGGTCCAACGGGAACACGGCATCGCCACTCACCGAGGACACGATGTCATCGGCGTTGACGCATTCCATGTAGACCCGATAGGTGGTCATGCCGGCGAGCACGCCGGATTCATGTTCAGCAAGGACATCTACGGACAATCCGTAGCTGGTGACCTGCGCATGGCTCATGGCCATTGCGGACAGGCAAAAGAGGAGGGCAGTCAGACGGTTCATGTGAGCACAATCTGGGTTGGGCAACCATAAATATACCCACTTATCGACGAAATACCATAATTCGTCTCAACAAAATGCACCCAGACCGAACTTTTCCGGCCATTCATCCGGTCACAAACCCGGATTCACCCCCCGCGCGGTCAGATGCCGTCCATCATCCGGCCGAGCCCGCCGAGGACGCTCCCCTCCCCTTTGGATTGCCCGCCCTGCATGGGCGCGTTCATCAGGATCCGGTCCGCCAGGCGGCTGAACGGCAGGCTCTGCAGCCACACCGTGCCATGCCCCCGCAGGGTCGCCAGGAACAACCCCTCGCCGCCGAAGAACATGCTCTTCAAGCTCCCCACCATCTCAATGTCGTAGTCGACGGTGCCGTCAAAGGCCACGATGCAACCGGTGTCCACCCGCAGCGTTTCGCCACGCAACTCCTTCTTGACGACGGTGCCGCCGGCGTGCAGGAAGGCGTTGCCGTCGCCCTGCAGCTTCTGCAGGATGAAGCCCTCTCCACCGAAGAATCCGGCGCCGAGCTTCTTGTTGAAGGCGATGCTCACCCGGGTGCCCATGGCCGCGCAGAGGAAGGCGTCCTTCTGGCAAATCAGGTCGCCCCCGAGGGCCGCCAGATCGACCGGCACAATCTTGCCCGGATACGGCGCGGCGAAGGCCACGTGGCGCTTCATCGCCCCGCGGTTGGTGAAGTGCGTCATGAAGAGGCTTTCGCCCGTCAGCATGCGCTTTCCGGCGCCGAAGAGCTTGCCCATGAAGCCCGAATTCGGCTCGGTCCCGTCGCCCATCCGGGCCTCGAACGTGATGTCCTCCTCCATCCAATTCATGGCGCCGGCCTCGGCGATGACGGTCTCCTGGGGGTCCAATTCGACCTCCACCGTCTGGAGGTCATCACCGTGGATGCGGTAGTCGATTTCGTGGCTGTTCATCATGTCGACTAATTTGCCGCCCCATTCACGACATGCGCAACCTGTATTTCCCCCTGGCCGCCGCCCTCCTCTGGGCCGCCTGCGCCACCACCCCGACCGCCGACATGAGCTCCTTCGATTACCCGGACACCCGCACCGAAGACGTCACCGACACCTACTTCGGCACCGAGGTCGCCGACCCCTACCGCTGGCTGGAGGACGACCGCAGCGAGGAGACCGGCGCATGGGTCGAGGCCCAGAACGCCGTCACCCGCGGCCACCTCGACGCCATCCCGTTCCGCAACGCCATCCGCGACCGCTATGAACAGATCTTCAACTACGAGAAGGTCGGCGCGCCGCGGAAGATTGGCGACCGCTACTACATCAGCAAGAACGACGGCCTGCAGAACCAGAGCGTCTGGTACGTGCGCGACGGCCTCGACGGCGAGGACCGCGTCTTCCTCGACCCCAACACCTTGAGCGAGGACGGCACCGTGACCGCCAGCCTCTCCAGCGCCTCCGATGACGACAAGTATGTGGTCGTGATGCGCAACGTGGCCGGCAGCGACTGGCAGGAGATCCGCGTGATGGACCTCGAAACCGGCGAGGAGACCGGCGACGTCCTCGAGTGGGTCAAGTTCTCCGGCGCCAGCTGGGTCGGCGACGGCTTCTACTACAGCCGCTACCCGGCCCCCGACGGCAGCGAGTTCAGCGCAGAGAATACATTCCACAGCGTGTATTATCACAAGCTCGGACAACCACAAAGCGAGGACGAGCTGGTCTTCCGCAACGACGACGAGCCCAACCGCTACCACTTTGCCTACGCCACCGAGGACAACCGCTATCTCATCCTCAACACCAGCACCGGCACGGACGGCAACAGCCTCCACATCAAGGACCTCTCCGACCCGAATGCCGACTGGCAGGTCGTGGTCGACGGCTTCGACACCCGCTCCAGCATCGTCGACCACCTCGACGGCAAGCTGCTCATCCTGACCGACATCGACGCCCCGAAGTACCGCCTCGTCGGCGCCGATCCGGCCAATCCGGCAGACCGCGACGCGTGGGTCGACATCATCCCCGAGAGCAAGCACCTCCTCGAGGGCGCCAGCACAGCCGGCGGCGACATCTTCGCCACCCACCTGATGAACGCCTGCAACGCCGTCACCCGTTTCAATGCCGATGGATCCAATCCGCGCGGAGTCGACCTGCCCAACGCGACCGGCTCCACCGGCGGCTTCGGCGGCAAGGCGGACGCCACCGAACTCTTCTACGCGTTCACTTCGTTCACCTACCCGACGAGCATCTTCCGCTACGACATGGCCACGGGCGAGAGCACGCCGTTCTACATCCCCGAGGTCGACTTCGATCCGGCCGGATACGAGAGCAAGCAGGTCTTCTACCCCTCCAAGGACGGCACGATGGTCCCGATGTTCATCGTCCACAAGAAGGGCCTCGAGCTCGACGGACAGCGCCCCACGATGCTCTATGCCTACGGCGGGTTCAACATCTCCCTCACCCCGAGCTTCTCCACCTCCAACATCGTGCTGCTCGAGCAGGGCGGCGTCTACGCCATGCCCAACCTGCGCGGTGGCGGCGAGTTCGGTGAGGATTGGCACGAGGGCGGCATGCTGCAGAAGCAGAACGTCTTCGACGACTTCATCGCCGCGGGCGAATACCTCATCAGCGAGGGCTACACCAGCCACGACCGCCTGGCCATCGCCGGCGGCTCCAACGGCGGCCTGCTGGTCGGCGCCACCATGACCCAGCGCCCCGACCTGGCCAAGGTGGCCTTCCCGGCGGTGGGCGTGATGGACATGCTCCGCTACCACAAGTTCACGATCGGCTGGGGCTGGATCCCGGAGTACGGCTGCTCCGACAGCTCCAAGGTCCACTTCGACAACCTCTACGGCTACTCCCCGCTCCACAACCTCAAGGACGGCACGGCCTACCCCGCCACGATGGTCACCACGGCCGACCACGACGACCGCGTGGTCCCGGCACACAGCTTCAAGTTCGCCGCGCGCCTCCAGGCCGCCCACGCCGGCGTCGACCCGGTCCTGATCCGCATCGAGACCAACGCCGGCCACGGCGCGGGCAAGCCGACCGGCAAGATCCTCGACGAGCAGGCCGACAAGTGGGCCTTCATGCTCAACGCCATGGACTTCGAGCCGCAGTACTGAGCCGGCGCCGGGCGGACCGCTTTCCCGGTCCCTCGACTCCCCGATTCCCCGATTCCCAACCTTCCCGGCCTTCCCGGGAATGAGAAAGGCCGCCCGTTGGCGGCCTTTCCTTTTGGTCAAGTGAAGCGCATCAATCGCAGGAGGAACCATACGCGTTCAACATCGCCAGCACATCGGCTGCGCCGACGATT
>JBMYZR010000014.1:41114-41334 GCA_049610565.1 Flavobacteriales bacterium
CCCGAGAATTCGCCGGGCAGAAAAAAGCACGACGCGTCGTCCGTGAGGGCGTCCGGGTCGAAGTTGCAGGCGCCGGGATACGTGCAGCCGGCACAGCTGTCGTAGTCGCAGGCGTCGAGGTCGCTCTCATTGGCGGCGGGATCGTAGTTGCACGCCACCGGGACCATGCAGCCCACCACGGGCGGCAGGCAGGCCCCCGCATAGGTGTGGCTCCCCACGT
>JBMYZR010000015.1:0-40133 GCA_049610565.1 Flavobacteriales bacterium
CCGAGGTGCCGCCGTCGGGGGTGGCCTTTCGGAGGTAGATGCGCCGGTGGATGGTGCTCGCCTGAAGGCCGGCATAACGGCCCATGACCTGGGCGGCGCGGCCGGTGGGGGCGAGGAGTTCGACGGGGCGACGGAGGTCGCGCAGGACCTGCACGAGGGCGGCCATCGTGGTGGTCTTTCCCGTTCCGGCGTAGCCGCGGACGACCAGGCAACACCGGGGCTGGGGGCTGACCAGGAAGCGGCCCAGCGCATGCAGCAGCGCCTCCTGGCTCGCCGTGGGGGCGTGCGGGAAGGCGGCGCGCAGGCGTTCTTCGACTTCTTCCGGGTGGTGGCTGGACACGGCGGGATTCAAGGGCGTCGGCAAAGTCTTGCCGGACGTGGGCAAAGTACGGGCCTGCAGGGTGGCCGTCCGGCAGGGGGCATGGGCGTCAAACAGAAAGCCCCGGCGGAGGGCCGGGGCTTTCCAAGTGTGGTCGAATCAAAGGATCACTTGATGACGCGGACCGAGTAACTCCGGTCTTCGGTGATCGCGTGGATGACGTACATGCCGCTTTCTGCCGCCGTGGCGTTCCAGCGGCAGGGGCCGGCGCCAAGGTGGTCGCAGTCGAGGATGTCGATCAACCTTCCGCTGGCGTCCTCGATGCGGAGCTCGACGACTTGCTCGGTACCGTGCCAGTGGATGGTCAACTCGTCCCGGAACGGGTTCGGGTAGGCCACCAGGCCACCGTCTCCGATCACGTCGGCCTCGACGCCCTTCTCGAAGTGCAGGATGAAGGGTTCACCCAGCTTGCCGAGCATGGCGTTGGCATCGAACTCGATCGTTTCGAGGGCCGGGTAGGACCACTGCGTGGTGTGCGAGAACCACTTGAAGTGGATCGGTCCTTGCGGTGCCGCATCGCCGTACAGCGTCAGGAAGTACAGGAGGCCGTGATCGGTGTCGATCGGGCGGGCGTGGCCGACGCAGATCTCCTGACCGTCGCGGCGGATGAAGGCGCCGAGTTCGTCACCGAGGGATTGAGCCTGCGGAGCGTCCGCTTCGAGGCGGAGGATGCTGGTCATCGAATGCGGCATGGACTGCACATTCATGTACCAGGCGTTCTCCTCGAGGCTCAACTCTCCATCGGCGCCATCCGCGTCGCTTCGGGTTCCTGCTTCGAGGAAGCTGCCCGTGAGCGGCCATTCGAATTGTCCGATGTCGGATCCGACATCCTGGAGCGTCGCGTGCATGTAGAGGCGGTAGCCCTGTCCTGGGTACATGTGGTCGAGCGACCCGATCCAGTGTCCGTTGCCGGCATACATGGCAAATCCGTCATACCGGCTCTTGACCGTGTAGATTTCATCGGCCTGCGCCCATTCCATGTCGGACAGGTGGCGCAAAGCGTCATCCACCGGCAGGGCCTGTTGTGGGACATAGCCCAATCGGTTCCAGCCGCGCTTCAGCATTTTCTGGTTGGCCGTTTCGAGCGGGTTGGCCGGTGCGCCGGAATTGCGGATGGTCCAGGTTTCTCCCTCTTGAGCGGGGTCGTCCTTGACCTTGACCTCGTAGTGCGTGTTCACGTTGCTCACGGTGGAACCGCTGACCCAGGTGTCGCTGGTGAAGAACGTGCCTTCGTCGTGGTTCTTCACCTCTTCGATCATGGCGTCCGGAATCTGTTGGAACATCGCTTCCACACTGATCGGGGCGTCGTCGTTCTTCACATTGAGGCTGACCCAGTTCCATCCCGGCGTCAAGACGGTGCTGACCTCGATGTTCTCCGTGGCCCGCAGGAGCAACGGCTGGAAGAGGTTGCCATAGCCCATCGGGTCCACCGGCGTGGCGATGACGTCGTCCATCGTCGGCCACCGCGTGGACACCAGGGCGCGCATCACGCCCTTGGAGGCATCCCACACCTTGAACTCCACCGTGGTGGCGGGTGATGTGGTGGTTTCAGATGTGTGATAGAACACGGTCAGGAAGGCCAATTGCTGGCCGGCGACATTGTGCTCGATCTTGGCGTATCCGCGGAGTTCCGTGCCGACATAGGCGGCGACGATGTCCTCATCGTCGTAGCTCGCCATGTCGTTGACGTAGAATTTCGCCACGACGGACATGTTCTCCTCGAAGGCCGAGGGGTCGAACTCGAGGATCGGCGGGGCCACCGACGTTTCCACGTCGAGGGTGAACCGCTCTCCGTAGCAGAAGCCTTCGTAAGCGCCTGCACCACAGGGGATGCCGCCCTTCAGATAGAAGTCCACGCTGTACTCGCCGATCTGGATGTCTTCCGTGACCTCCAGCGTGATGGCGATCTGTTCGCCGCCGGCGATGGATCCGCTGGTCGGGCTCACCGTCATCCACGACGGCGCGCCGTCGATCTCGAAGTACTTGGGCAGTGCGCCCTCGTTCTGGATGAACGTGGTGTACACGAGCTCTTCGCCCAGTTCCGCTGCAATGGCGGCGGAGTTCTCCGTCCACACGAGCGGGTTCCGGTTGATCTGCATCTGGAAGACTTCGTCGCCTTCGATGTGGTTGCCATTGTCATCCCTCACCTGCTTTTCGGGCAAGGTGAACTGGACAATCTGGTCCTCGTACTTGTACAGCTCGGCCTCGTTCAGCTCGATGATGCACTCGTCCTGCATCGCGTTCCAGTCGATGTCCGCGATGAGGTCCGAGCTGCCGGGCACCTGCTGTGCCTTGCGCTGGATGAGCGGTGCATCGTCGGTCTGGATGGCATTCAGGATGTTCTGCTCCACCACGGTGCCGGTCTGTCCCCGCGGGACGAGGGCGATGGCGGAGAACGTGTTGGGCTGGTCGAGCGAGCTGTCGTCGTTGCCGGAGGTCATGCCGCCGGATCCGACTTGGCTCGTGCCGTCCCACGCTGCATAGCTGTACGCCTGGTTCTTCTCCACGAGGGTGAGGGTCTCCCCCGTGCTGGTCACCCGCGTCTGCTGCTCGAACGGCATGTGCAACACGAGGTTGTCGTAGCCATAGACGCCTTCGCGCATCCGCTGGCGGATGACCTCCACCGGGAAGGCCGTGTTCCAGACGCGCAGTTCGTCCAGCTTTCCGGAGAACCAGCTCGTGAAGCCTGGCGGGGTAGACGGGCTCGGGTTGCAGTTCTCGTACTGGGCGAGTGCATTGTTGAAGGTGGTCGAAGCGAGGTCGACCTCCAGCGTCGTGACCGGGTCGAGGTGCACCAATGAGTTGCACCCGGCGATCCAAGCACCCGTTCCATTGACCACGCCATAGGTGAGGTGATCCAGTGTGGTGCACGGTTGCTGGATGGTGGCATTCGCGTCATTCGGATCAGGGATGGTCACGTCTGCCTGGTTGGCAATCACGTAGGCCAGGATGTCGTCTCCAGCCTCGATCATGGCCGGTACCCAGAGGCCGTTGGCGACCGTGGAGTCGGCGAGGTCCGCCACGTCTCCCGTGCTGGAATCGGTGTACTCGAGTGAGCCGCAACCTCCAATCCACTGTGCGACGCCGTTGACCTGTCCGTAGGCGAAGTGGTCCGGCGCGGTGCAGGTGGGGGAGGATTGGATGGTTCGGACCGTCAAGGTCTCTCCCGCGGTCCATTCATTCGCTGCAGTGGCAAAGCCCAGGGTTTGCGCCAGTTGGACGTCTTCATTCAGGCCCGGGTTGCTCTCGATGAGCTCCGTCGTGAGGGTCACGGTCCGGTCGGTTGCATCGAGGTAGCTGCTCAATTCAATGCTGGGCACACGTTCTGCAATGCCGAGGTTGAGGTTCGGATGGGCATCGAGTATGGACTGCGTGATGGTGATGGTCTGCAGTCCACCTGCGACGTCCACGTATTCGGCCACATTGGTGCACTGCGGCAATTGAGGCGGTGCCGGGCAGGATTGCATGGCGCCAAACTCATCGGCATAGCTCGGTCCGGCGAGGCTGGCGTCGGAAACGGCTTCGGAGTAGTCCACGAACTCGTGAATCCAGTCTCCACAACCGGCCACATACCGGGGCTCGTTGTTGACCATGGCGAATCCGATCGTGTCCAGCATGCAGGTGCTGTCGCTGACGATTCTGTGGACGGCTACAGGCAGGGCAATGCCGGGATAGGCGTCCTGCAGGGGCAGCGCTTCACCGTCGTTGTCCGTCATGTCCCACAGGATGGACTCCGCCTCGACGGCGCCCTTGATGCCCAGATCGGTACACGGCAGAATGCCGCCGGAGTAATCGCTCTTGGCGCCGAGGGAAATCACCGCAGGGATGAGTTTTCCGTGGGCATGGGCGGCACTGGAGGCCACATTCTCGCCGTCGAGGTGGAGCAGGACGGTGCCGTCCAAGGTCCGCACGATGGCGACATGGTGCCAGCCCATGCCGAGGGCCTGCGGCGTCTTCAGGAAGCTCGCCTGGTCCTCAGCTGGGGTGTCGGTTTGGATGGGGGTGTCGTCTGGCGCACCCACACCTTCAATGCCGTTCTCTTGTTCGCCGTTGTAGACGTAGAGGTGGCCATCACCATCGATTTCCACACCCCAACCGACGTGGTTGATGTCGTTGGCAGGGTCATAGGTGCCGTTGATGGCCATGACGGACTCCTGGGTGTCGGAGTCCCCGCGTTTGACCCAGAACTCGAGGGTCGTATTGCGGGTGCCGATGGGCGTCCAATTGAGCCCCACCAAGGTGGGCACTGCCAAGGAGTTGGCGTGCAGGTCGGCAAAGTCCATGGAGCCGCCGCGGTCCGAATCGTACCACTCAGCGGCCATGTCCACGGCCCGGTTGCGGGCGTGGTCCATGGGGTCTCCCTCCAATTCGTTGAAGGGCAGCCAGATCTGGAGGCCGAGTTCGTTGCCCGTCAGGTTCATGCCGGGCAGATCGGACAGCATCGTTTCGCGCTGGCTGCTCCACATCTTGAAGTCCTGCACCGGCCAAGTGAGGCTTCCTGCTGCGGTGGCCGGCCAGGTGTTGCCGAGCGTGGTCCGGCGGGACGCGATGACCAGCTCATTGCCGTCATCATCGACCAGTTGGACCGTCCCGTAATTCTCGAATCCGTTGACCGAGGCCGTGACGTCGAACACACCGCCTGTTCCACCTGGGCGGAATTCAATCAGGACGTTGTTCCATTGGGTGTTCCACTGCGGGGACGTTCCCATGATGAGGTCGTCACTGCTGAAGACCGTGCCACCGCTGATGGCGCTCACGCGCAATGTGGTGGCATCGACAAACTCAAACTGGATGGCGCCGCTCTCGGTGGAACCCTGGGTCAGGATGACCCCTGTCGGGTGGCTTCCGAGGTTGGTCTGGTCACCGCCCCAGAGGCGGCAGCTCGCCGCCCAGCCGGGCAGGCCGGCTTCGAGTCCAGTCATATAGGCGTCGAACGGCGGGCCTTGCGGCACCGAGACGTAGCCTTCCGCAGGCATGAGGACGCCGCCGCTGTTGAGGGCGTAGTCGACATTCTGCTTGGCGCGGATGCCCACCTCATCCGGCGAGAGGGAGCGCGTCATGTCGGAGGTCTCCATGGGCTCACTCCAGCGCAACTTCATCTCATCCCC
The DNA here is from genome assembly GCA_049610565.1 of Flavobacteriales bacterium. Lineage (GTDB taxonomy): Bacteria > Bacteroidota > Bacteroidia > Flavobacteriales_D > Sanyastnellaceae > UBA8752. The sequence goes on from JBMYZR010000015.1 coordinate 5,488, forward strand.
GATGTCGTAAGACTGATCGAGGGGAAGGACCGCTCCGAATTTCTCTGGTCTCACATAGTCGACGTATCCCACCACGATGGGGGAGTATTCGTTTTCTGCAATCTCAGGAGTCGTGCATTGCGACTTGGCGCGCAGCATGATCGGTCCTTCATACCCCATGCATCCGTCGGGGAAGTTGCCGTTGCAGACCGCGGGTTGGGTCCTCGGGTTCCATCCGAACTTCGGGTCGGTCAGGAACGTGTTGTTGGCGCAGAGCACCACGGCATTGTCCGTGTACCCTGGGACATTGGAAATCTTGGTCCAGTCTCCGTTGCCCATGCGCATCTCCACTTCGACCGGGTCCTTGAGGGGATCCTGGGTCCAGTTGGTGAAATCCTTGTTGGCCACTTCCACCTCAATCTGAACGTCGGTGGGGTGGTTGTCCGGACCGCTGATGAACTCGTCAATGTTGGCTGTCCAACCGTCGAGCGGTGCACCAAGAGCGACATCGGAACAAGCCGGCAGGAATTCCACTGGGATTTCGACTTCATCGTAGACCCGCAGTGGTTCGCATACGGAGGCCATGGAAAGCACGATGCTTCCCGTCATGGAGCTGGTGTCAATGGTTCCCGAATGCGTAATCACCAAGGGGATTTCATAGTCGCCTTCGACCAATCCTCCCGACGGTACTTGGTTCGACCAGGTGGGGAAGATGAGGTATTCGGGTGTTGCGCTGGATCCACCAAGTGAGGCTATGGCATTGATGGTGGCTTGTTCAGGATTCAATTCTGCCATGAAGATTGATGGCCCTCCATACGGGTAAGGCGCTTCGTTTTTCATGTGGAGCGTGAAACCGAGTGGTGTATCCATCGGGCCACTTGCGATGGGAAGCTTGATGGGCTCATCGAGGACGGTCACTCCATTCGAGAACGTGTGCGACGCACTCAATTTTGGTTTTTCGAGTTGCGACAGGAGGGGCTGGACTTGGCCAATGCTTTGAATGCGAAGGGCGGCGTCTTGTTCGAACAGATTGGCGCTCATGTCCGTCGGCATGAAAATCCTATTGCTTCTGAGCTTGTTGCTTATGCTGACAGGGGGGTCGTCGCACCCACTGAAATTGAACGTTGAGTTTTGCGCGATGTCACTTTGCCACGTAACGCCTCGGGCACCGGCCGCGATGTTGATTGTGCCCATTGCAGCCATGGAGGCGACGAGGATGCCGGTTCCTTGGAAGTTTCCTTTCGCTGCAGAAATGACGGCATTCGTAGCCACATTCGCTACGCCCAAAATGGACAGGCCAGCAATGGCGCCCTCAACGCCGGAGTTTTTCCAATTGTCGTTGTTGTCGCTCAGCCAATTCGAGCCGTTGGTCGAGCTTCCAGATGCACATGTAGGTGCAACACTTCCCGAAGTGTTGTATTGCATCGTGGTAGGTTGAGGCATTGTCAAAGCCCAGACGGGTTCCTCTTGTAACACGCTGTTGCTGGTATCACTTTGTAACGTGGTCAGCGTGTTCTCGGTCAGAGGCTCCATTCCCGGGAAAAGATCAGGGAAGAACTCGGTGTATTTGGCCGTCTCTCCGGGGTCATAAGGGCATGAAGTCGCTCCCCCCAAGGTGATGAAAATCGGCCCGTCCAACCCTCTTCCTGGAATGACACCAACCAGATAAAAATCCTGCTCATCATCGTCTTTCAGTGTGTAACTGTAGGTGACGGATGTCTCTTTTGTAGAGCTGTTTTTTCGGGTTTCTGTATAAGTATGCTCCCAGCTTTCGGAGAGCGAGGTGCCCATGACACCATCGTGCACGCTCACCCCTGTCGTGTTCGACACATTTTCCGTAGCGCTGATGGTCTTCTGTGTCGAACGGGAGGTGATGTTGGTTTTTTGGATGGTCGAAGTGTACCCAAGTCCTCCCCCACTGAAGGAGATGAAGAAGGGTTCGAAGTCTGCATCATCCCAGATGTTCTCGTCTTCCAGCATGCCGGGTGTAGTGCTGGTCAGCTCCTGGAAGTCGTCGAGCGTGTAGTTGTTGGCTGCATAAAAGCTCTCTTCCATGTCTTCCTCCCAATCAGATAGGTCTTCGATTCCACCGGATACATTGAGGTAGGACGAGTTCGTCACAAATTTCCGTGCTGCGATTTTATCAAACTCATTTTGAGCGAGGATTCGTTTCCATGAGTTGATTTCATTGTTCAGCTGACGGACCTTGTCTTGGGTAATGTCATTTCCTAAGAAAATATAACCAGGACCCACACGGTCTCCCTTCAAACCGGTTTGCGCTGCAGCGAGACCGTTCAAGGTGTTTGTCGGAGTCTGGGACGCACCGGTCGTGCCAACGGTGACAATCCAACCACCTGTTGCGTTGCCTGAACCTGAGATGCTGCGGATGCGAGCAGACAGGAACCCATTGCGCTTGATGGCCACTGTGGCTTCCATGCTGACGTTGATGCTGGAATTCGCGATGGTGATGAAGTTGCCTTCTGAAACATTCAAATCCTTGAATGTATCTGTGGTGGACGCATCATCGTCAGTGAGTTCAATCACGGAGAACACCTCATAATTGGCTGTATTGATGGTCCCACCGTAGTTGACGGAATTGACACCGCCCGTTACCCCTGCCTCGGTTCCTGTATCGTAGGATCGGGTAATGCCCGGAATCGGATTCAAGATGTGACCGTCACCGACCGCTTCTGTGACCCAGTTGCTGTGGAAGTTGTACCACCGTTGGTCGTCATTGTTGGCCAGGAACATGCCTTCGGGGTATTTCCAGCTTGCGGTGTCTTGTGGCAAGTTCGAGGCGCGTCCATCGGGCCATTGATAGAGGTTTGGATTGGACTTGAACTCATCGAGTCTGGCCTCTTCCAGCAGCTTAATGTCCACGTTTTCAATGGTGTACTGAGTTTTGACGAAGTAGGAGGCTTGAGTAGGAGCGACGACCACATTGTTGTCCCACGTCAGATTGAAGGTTCTGACTTCAGTCATCTGGAATTCACCTGTCGCTGCATCGTTGTTGAGCTTGTACATGGGCAGATGGGCCAAGGCTCCATTTGGTCCATAGGCGTTCCACAGTCCGCGCGGGTAGTATGAACAACCTCCGCCAGACGAGACAGATACGTTGTTTACTGTTGCCGATGAGGTGCAAGAACTGTAATCACAGGTGGCGCTCACGTTGGCTTCTGAATCATAATTGCATGCATATGGATCCATGCATCCCGTCACGGGTGTGTCATCCTCTCCAGAATTGGCTTCTGGATTGTCGAGGTCGAAGCAATTGCCATAAGCCAGCATTTGTGAAGCACAATTGTCAAAGTCTCCGGAGAGATAGATGCATTCGTGATTCGCATAGGAGTTCTGATTCCAGTTGCAAGCATTCGAATCGAAGCACAGATCGCGGTCACTCGCGAAAAGATCATCGCACAAACCATCCTCGTCCTCATCTTGAATGCAGGTTCCTCCGCAAGTTCCGGTTGCATCTGGATAGGTGCAGACCAGGTTTGCGACATCGGAGTAGTTGCACGCGGTGAGGTCACTACACTGGTCTGTATCTGCAGAACTGTCGCCCGCTTCGCAAATGCCATCGCCGTCAACGTCGACGCACGTGTCCACATCGTCGCATGTTCCATCTCCATCCGTATCCGTTCCGCTGCATTCAGCATTGCCCGGGTCGTTGTAATTGCAATAGGCTGTGTCCGTGCAATTGTCGGCGCCTGCATCGTCACAAATTCCATCTCCATCTGAGTCTGTGGTGCATGTTCCGCCGCACACGTTCAATGCGTCATTGTATTGGCATGGATCGACGCCTGCTACATCTCCTTTGACATTGTAATTGCAAGCATCAGTGTCAGCACAATAGCAGAATCCATCCGAATCCTTGTCCACGCAAGTGTCTACAGCGTCGCAAATCCCATCATTGTCTGCATCCGCAGTGCAATCGTTGCAGCTGGCTCCCGACAGGACATCATTGTAGAACAACGCGTCAAATTCTGCCATAGACGCATTTATCGCTTCTCCAGTGGGTCTCAGAAGGAGCGTGCTCTGCACTTGCATGATGGAGTTTTCAGTGCGTCCATAGAAAACATCCTGGTTTGTTCCATAGAAGAAGGACAAAGGCAGGTCTGAAGTGCTCACCGTTTCATTGCAGGTGATTTCTTCACCCAATGTCAGGCCATCACTTTGCGTACTTGTAGACGACCGGTCCACTTCAAAATCGTTTTCAAATGCTGCCTCAGCATTGAATTCGTTGCCTTGACCAATTCCCATCGGGGCGATGATCCATCCATCACTTGACCCAAAGGCGAGACCGGCGCCATAATTCTGGTTGTATCCCCTCGCGCGTTCCTTGTCGGTAACGATTTCTTTTTCAAAGGCAAAAGAGCTGCCCTGTTCAATCGAACAGAAGGAGTTGTCTCCCGGAGGGTCTCGAAGAATGAAGTCGAGAACTGCACCTCCTGAAGTGGGCACAGCGTCTCCAATGTTCACTTGCCCCATCATCATGGCGGTAAATTGATTCTCTCCAATCAAACTGTTGCCGATGTCGTCCTTGGCGATGCCGGGAACGTTGTCATACGGAGCCGAGCCGAATGCAAATTCGAACGGTTTCCATACGGCGATTTCTTCATTGCCTTCGTAGAGGAAAATGCTCATGGACCTCTTGGGCTGAAGATTCAAATAATCTCCTCGCGACAAGGCTGGTGTGGTGAAGCGATATGTGTAGGTTTTGCCATCGCTCATGTTGATGGTTTTTTCTGCCCCTGACACATCCATACCGCTGATGATTTTTGCACTGTAATTGCCAATGCTTGGTCTCACAATGTCTACGGCTTCCAACGTTTCGTACTGCGCGTGGTACCGTTCAGTGGCACTCAGCGCCAAGCAGTAATCCGTGTTCTGATGCATCACGGGATAACCGAGTGGAAATGGAGGCTGCTGGACCAATTTATTGATCACCTCCTCTGTCGTTGACGACGCCTCTGGGTCATCGCTGCCAAGTTCATGTTGCAGTGTTGCTTCAATTTCCTCTTCGAACAGGGCAGGATTGTTTCCAATGGCTTGAGCCAAATAAAGGGGCAGCGTCCCAATCCAATATTTGTGTTGCTCAAGGCTTGATGAGCCATCAGATGCAGTGACGGCTTCAGTAGCGGTGGTGATCAAATCAAGCTGACCGACAAAATTGTTTTTCAATTGATGAACGTCAGCATCAATGGCGTAAACAGGATTGTTCAATGGGTCAGAACAGGAACCACCGATGGCGACCACGTTGTTGTTCTTGTAGGCCCCACAGTCACCGTCGTAGATGCAAATGGGGTTTCCTGTGGCATTGTAGTTGCACGCGGTGAGGTCGCTACACCGGTCTGTACCCGTAGAATTGTCGCCCGTTTCGCAAATGCCATCTCGGTCTACATCGATGCACGTGTCCTTGTTGTCACATATTCCGTCCTGGTCAGCGTCTCCAGCACTGCAATCGTTGATCAGGCTGTTGCCGTTGTCAATTGTAGTCTGGCTTTGTTGAGGGACGAGTTGAGCCACAGAGATTGTGGGTTCCACGGTGTAAATGAAGTCTTTACGAGCATAGACAGGGTCAGTGTCGTCATCACTTGGATATGCCGAGCCGGTGATGGTGATGCCTGGATACTCAGCGCTTTGATCCCAATTGTTTTTCAGAGCGGTCAAGTCGAGGCGGTAGTAGTCCAGTGAGTTGTAATCGACATCCGAGAGGCTTCCGTTGACTTTGAAGTGCTCACTGAATGCACCAACCCAAGGGCTGCCAGACCAGTTTTGCGGCTTGTTGATGGTGGGCAAGAGCCAGCCCTCCACGTCGAACGAATTGAATCCTCCTGAAGAAGCAAACAGGTCTGGTGAACCTTCATGTCCGGACAGCTGCTGGGTGTCCTGATGGATGGCCAACCTCCAGAATTTCGGGAGCAGGTGAACATCAAATTGTCCGAGAGGGTCAGTGGTGATTTTCGCGGCTTGACAGGTCGGGTTCAAGTAGTAGGTGTTGTTTTCCTCATCATGCTCCTCAGAGACCATCTGGAATGTTGTCTTTCCAAGGGTGTTCTTTCTGTCTGTGTCATTCCAAGCTTTTGACGCCATTTCAAATCCGCCAATGACTTGTCCGATGAAACGGCGTGTTGTGACATCGATGAAGGTGAAAGTGTCTTCCGCTTTGTTGGTTACAGGGTCTCTCAACGTCGCGCCGTCAACCTCCACGCTAACACCCAGACTGGGGATCGCATTTTCCGGGTCCTGAGCCCACCTGAAAGTGTGGTCATCTTCGGTTTGCCCGTCTTGAATGTCCTCAAGAACCGGGATGATTTTGTGGGGACCTTTGGACAGATACAACGTGGCGTGACCCAAAGCGTCGGATACCACATCCTGGTTGGCTGTGTCTTTCGCAATGTTGCCATCCACTTTGAAACGAACGCCTTTCACTGGGCAATCTGATCCAATGACATTTCCATCCTCAAGTTGATAATCACCTTGTGTATTCAAAGCGAGGTACGTGACGTCAACATCCACTGCAAAGGCGCTTTTGTCAGTGAAGTCTTGGTTCTCGCTGTACTGCAATGCATCTCCCACCAGAATTGTGCGTTGGGCTGGTTCAAAGATGTGCTCGAAGTTGCCCGTGCTCTTTTTCGGTTTCAGGTCGAAGAAGTACCCCGTGCCATCGTATTTGATGTTGGTGATGGCGTAGGCTCCTTCCGCAGTAGAATTCGAGTAGGCATAGTTCTTCAAGGAGGAGACTTTGGAGTAGACGCCGGTCTCGTCCGGTCCGTGGTAATTCACTGCAGGATCCGACGAGTTGGCGTACTGAATTTCCGTGCCAACCTGTGTCAAGGTCTGCTTGTACAGGCGGGCGTGGTGCTCCCTCCAGCTCTCGAGGTCGGCTGCATAACGGGAGCGGTCATAGAGGATGCTGCCGAGTCCCTCGTCTGCATCGTACATGAGGAACATGCCCTCCAATTCCGGATTCGGGTATTTCTGGAAGAAGAGTTTGGCTGCTTCGTGGCCCTTGTACGCCGTTTCGTGCAATGGGTTGTTGATGGTGTTGGTCGGATCGGTGGGGTCGGGGATGTTCTGGATGTACCGGATCGGTTCCTGGTAGGCATCCCATGCGATGGCCGGCTCCCAGCCGCGGATTTCGTCGATGTCCATCCGGTATGCAGCCATTTCTTGCGTGGTGGTGTTTTCACCAGCACAGGAAAGGTCGCAGTCGAAGAAGATGTTGGCGAAAGGATTGAAGTTGCAGGCGTTGTAGACGCGACTGCAGCCTGGGTTGGATTCGCCCATGGGGGCACGTCGCACAGAACGCCGGTTCACGGTGGGCAGCGCGAGATAGGACAGGGTGTCTGCGTTACCGAGAAGTTCACCGTCGATGACCATCATGCTGTCGGAGGTCATGGCGCCGTCGAAGAAGAGGTTGTTGACGGAGAAGGTCTCACTGCTTTCATGGCCCTGTCGTTGTGTCATCTGATCGACGAATCGACCAGCATTGTCCGGGATGAGAACCGACTCCAATGAGGCCAATGGCAATGGGTGGCGGCTGAGCAGGTTGTCTCGCCACTGTCCCGGAGTGGTGGGCATTTCGTTCTCGTCGCGAGGCGTGAGGGACTCTCTCGAGAGTTCGTCTCCCTCGGCCAGCAGATGAGAATCTTCCCGAGACAGGAATTCATTCCAGATGGACACCCGGTGAATCAGAACATCCGCCCCTCCGAGGATGATGCTCTTCACTTGGACCTCGGAGGTGAGGTCGATGGGAGAGATGATGTCGGAATCCAGATCGCTTTCCGTCCAATAGAATTCGACGGGGTCATTCCACACGAACGTGTCCGTGGTGTCTTCCGCTTGATTCCTCAGGATGAGGCGCATCGCGTCGGTGCCGTCGCCATGGCCTGACCGGATGGCCAGCATGGCGTGGTACCAGCGGTCGTGGTCGAGGGCATACTCGTTGCGTGTGGCATCGGAGGGAACCCGGTTCAATTCCGCGGATCCCTGCACGCGCCAGCGGAGGTCGTTCAGGTTGCTCGGCGTGTCGTCCCCGCTGAGGAGGAAGGTCAGGTCACTGCCCGCGTTTTGCGTCAGCTTGAGCACACTGCCGTGGTTGAACGCATCTCCCGACTTGGGCGAGTGGGTTCGGAACCACCATTCGATGCTGAAGTCCCCATGGAGTCCCTGGAGGGGATCGTTGGGTTCATTCACCGGAAGGATGATGTTCTTGTTGTTCCGGAATTGGACCGAGTAGGCGTCGGACAGGTCCGTCATCACCTCGTTGATTCCTCCGGTGCCTTGGGCCACAGGGTGGCTTGCGCTGATGGAGAAGTCATAGGTTCCCTGTTCCACTTCACTGGACAGGTACTGGAGACACGTCAAGTACGTGTCGGTGCCTTGCCGGTGTGAGCGGACCGCGAAGTTGCCTGTGAAGTCCTCTGCGTCGGCTTCCAGATTGGTCGGGTCCGTGTCGTCCCGCACAATCACGCGGTAGTCCCCCGAAGGGAGGTCCAGACGCATGGTGACCATGGAGTAGGGGTAGGCCTCTCCCTGGGCGGCGAGGCGGTCGCTGTAGGTGGTCAGGTCTGACCGGAAACTGTGGACATCCTCATAGCTTCCATCCGCCGTCTTGCGTTGCATGACGGGGTATTCGAGGGGCAGGGAGGTGTCATCCGTGAACCAGTCCACGTAGACCATTTCACCCGGTCCGAAGTAGGCGTAGTTGCAGGCCAGCTCGCCTCCGCCTGCATCGTACACGGCGTAGGGCAAGTAGTTCACGTACTCGAGGAAGGGGTCCGTGCATCCGCTGGGGAGGGCGTAATCGCAATAACGGAGCTCGCCATTGAACTCCATCGGCTCGAAGTTGACGGCGTTGGGATCGGGGCAAGCCACGGATCCTTGGGCCGCGGCATTCCACAGCCAGGCGCTCATTTCCGAGCGGTAGTTGGCGATGTCGTCATCGGCGCCGCGGAGGACGTACCCTGTCAAGGGTTGCACGTCTTCCACAATGGCATCATCGGCGTGTGTCCGGATTTCGAGGATCATCGGAGCGGTGCTCGATCCTGAATTCGGGGTCCCGTTGAGCAGCGTGAAGGTGAGGTGGTTGAAGTTGCCGTACTCCACCTCGACGTTCTCCGTGTACAGGCCCACCTGGTCCCAGAGCGGGGTGTACCGACCGGCTTGACGGGCTGTGAACCGGTACTTGTTGGGGTTGTTGGGCGACGATTCTGCCCACAGGCTGATGAACTCCTTCTCGCGGTTGTCCGTCGGATCGATGTACTGCATGCTGAACAGCGGCACCTTGCCATCCGGGCTGTTGGTGACGGTGGCCTTGGCGAGCCTCATCCACTGGCTGAGGGTGAACACTTCACCTTCATCGGTTTTGTGGATGTCCGGGAAGTGATCCAGGGTTCCCCCATCCATTTGTGCATGGTGGCGGAGGTCCAGCCGGACCCACTCGTTCTCTTCGAGCATCAGGGCGTTTCGGGCCGTGTAATCGCCCTGTGCCTCGACTTCGATGTAGGCGCTGTCCACGGCAGTTCCGACCTCGTACTTGACGATGCCGGTCGTTCCGCCAAAGGCGGAGCGCCAGCCAACCGGATAGGGAGTCGGATTGAAGAACTCCTGGTAGTTGTTTCCGCCACAGTCGACAAAGGCACCCACACGGTATTCATACAGGACGCCGGCGGCGAGGTCCTGGTCGATGAACCAGGTAATGTCCTCCGAGGAGAAAATCTGCTCCCAGGCGTCTTCATCAGGATTGGCCGGCTCATACAGCCGGCGGTAGAGCCGGAATTGGTCAATGTTGCCGTCGAGGTCGAGGGCATTGTCCCACTCGATGCGGACTTTGTAAGGGTAGCGTCCCTCAGAGACGAACACCCCTTCTTCGAACGGACCGGTTTGCTTCCACGGGTTCTCAATGGTTCCGAGGATGCTCAAGGTCACAGGGTCCGTGGCAAAGGCCGGGTATTCGCAGATTTGCTGCACTGCCCGGTATTGGACGGTCTCGCAGCCCCACAGGGAGCTGAAGAGGGTGCTGTCCGTGTACTGGACCATGTCCACGATGCCGTCGCTCGGGCTGTCGTCCCGGTTGACCCAGTATTTCGCATGAATCGGGTGTCCGAATTCATCCTTTTCGTTGTCCGGCAGGGTCGCCGCATCCACGGAGAAGAGGGTGGCATCGGCCCAGGGTTCGGCGATGGTGTTGTCTGCCAGGATGTGGCCAATGTCCATGATGTATTCCCATCCCGCTTCTGGTCCGAAGGCGGCTTGGGATTCGTTTCTCCGTTGCAAATACACCCGTCCTCCACTGCTCGCGAGGTCGGCGTTGTGGTTCCACGTCAGTTGGACCGAGTTGGTCAGGGTGTCCACGGGAGCGTAAGCCAAAGGCGTGCCATCGACATTGGTCCAATTGGCCGTTGAGGTGGTGTCGGAGACGACGAGCTCCTTCATGGCGAAATCCTCATTGGGTGTGGTGCACAACGGCACAACATTGTTCTCATGAGACCAGACCATCGTGCGCCGTGCGGGTGTGATCCACAGGGCTGCTGCACTGATGACGAGGTTGTCTCCTCCAAGGAAGTCCGCCTCGGTGCCGACATTCAAGTCGGAGACCGGGAACTCGATGGCCATCACGTCCTCCATCAGGTTCGGGCAGTTCTTCAGAACCAGGGGGTAGTCCGTCACGGAGAATGTCTTGTCCCAGACGGGCGCATTGTCTCCATCCTTTGTGATGTGGATGTGGAACATGGCGTGCGCCGAACTTCCGTTGGGTACGCCCCAGAAGGGCAGGCCGAGTTCAGCGGCTTCGTGGCCGTTGAATGCGACATCTTCGGCAATCGTGGACGTGAACATCGGCGCTGTGATGGGCAGCTCGAACTTGAGGATGTGGTCATCGTATTCGCCGCCGATGACAAGCTCGAGATCGGTCACCATGTTGTTCACATGGAACGTGGCCACGTCAGCGCCGTCGTTCCAGAGGCCATGACCGTCCTGCATGCTGTGGTATTCGATGTTCACGTCGCCTGAGTTCATGCCCGCGATGGGGGTTCCAGTGAGCGCGGATTTCAGGCCGTCGGCCAGTGTGTTGCCCGCGTCATCGGAGGTCCACAGGGCGCCCAGGTCGACATTGCCGAGGTGGTTGGTGCCCGAAATGAGGTCGATGGAGGTCGGACCGGATGCAGCGAGGCTTTGCTGGGCGAAGTAGCGTCCGTGTTGGGGGTTCATCAGGTCCTCACCCTGTGTGGGGTCTGGTGCGATGAGGAGGGGCACATTCCAGTTGGCTACGCTTTGGGATGTGCTGGAGAGCGCCGTCCACCCCGGAGTTGGGTAGGGCGTGTTGTCCCGAAGGGTTGCGAAGTGGCTCTGCTCGAGCAAGGCCACTGTGGGAATGGAATGAGCACCATCGCTCGAATAGCGAATGCCGATGACATCCGAGCTCGTCGGCACCATGTACACGTCCGTTCCCGTGAGGTCGGGGGAGTAGGTTTTCTCCATCACGGCGCGGAATGCGCCGGAACCGGAGACGTTGCGCCATCCCGTGCTTCCGGCGACGGCATACGGGGTGGTCGCGTCGTCCGGCGTGGCTGTTGACGCCCACGGTGACAGTCCGTCCAAGTCGAGGGCGGCGCCGGTCACCCAGGTCCACGGTCCCGATTGGGGATGGCGCCGGAGTCCGAAGTAGACGTCGGAGCCACTGTTGGCGAGAATGTCGATTTCAGCTTGCGTTTCCGCTGTGGCCAGCCGGCCGCCGGCCAGTTTGGCCGCCTGATTGGCCGCTTCCCACGATGAGAAGAGTGCGGACGACACGAAATAGCCAACGGAGTCCGGAGCGGGTCCGATTTGACTCCAGCCCGATGGCACATCGTTGAGGGCTCCGATGTCGGGGCCGGTTTGTGTTTCGTGGGCGAAGCGCATGAGGTCTGAGGTTTTACCATACTTGCGCAGATACCCTTGAAGGCCTTCCAGCGAGGTGTCGTCGTTCCTGTCACCCAGCAGGGCGCCGACGTACGCTTTGTCGTCTGCCAGATCGTAGATGTTGAAGAGCAGGTTGTCTTCGGTCATCGGTGTGATGCGAAGAGCGGGTGTGCCAATGGTGGGGAGTTCGAACAGGCCATGGATGGAGGCCGTTCCATCGGTTCTGACAAGTGCGCCGGCCTCATTCAGGTAGACGAATCGGCCTGCTGAAGCGGGATTGGAAATGGCGCTGCCAAAGCCGGACCACTGCATGGAGGGGGCGGCGAGGATGGGCGCCCAATCTGTCAGGTTGGGTTCTGTGGTTTTGTGTCCGAGCCATCCATGGCAATTCATGGAAGACAGGGTGTCCAGAAGGTCTGAGTCGGTCAAGGTGATCAGTTTTCCTCCGTTGAGGAAGGCGTCCTGTTGCGCTTGTTCGAAGGTCATCGGCGTCTCGGAGAGATAGATGAGCCTGCCGTCCACGCTCTGGATGAGGTTGTAGATGCTGTTGTCCGTGGTGATTTCCTGGGTGATGCTGATCAGGTCAGGGTGGTCAGGAAGCAAGGCGGCCGTGTGGTGATAGGACACCTGCACTTCGGTCAAGCTGGGGTCGTTTCCGGCGTTGTCGGGAATGAGGGTGGTGATGATGTCATCCTCAAAACTCTCGATGTCCACGTGGGGTGTTGTGGCAATGGGTGCTGAAGAGCCGGCCACTTGAACCTGCTGAAGGAGGAAATCGCCTGTGTTGACGCGAACCGGACCGGTCTTGATGGCCGGCGGCGTAATCATCGTCAGTCCAAATTGGACCACGGCGCAGTCTTCGCAGGCGTCAGGATTGGCCACGCTCAAGGTCCACTCTCCGTTCAGCAATTCGCCATTGGTTGCCAAAGCCTCGGTCAGCGACGAGAAGGCGTCGAAGGAGAAGGGGTAAATGTTGGCTTCGACGGCGCCCGGCTTTTGCGGTGCGGTCAACTCATACGCCAAGGTCCTTGGGTCGAATGAGGGGTTGGTGTCATTGCTGAGGGTGACGGCGATGTCGGTCAGATACACACCGTGAGCAGGGTTCATCTGCAAGGAGTCTACCGCGTTGATGTTCAGGATGGCGGACTTCTCGAAGCGAATCTTGAAGTCCTGCATGGCGTGCGTGATGGTGGGGGTGCGGTCCACGATGTGGAGCCTCCAGTCTACCAGGGATTCCTTGGTGCCAAAATGGGTGGAGAAGTCATTGTCATCCGCCAGGATGTATACCGCATCTACGCCCAGGTTGGCCAGCACGGTCGCATTGTTGGGGTCTTCTGTGAACGACTCATAGAAGCGAATGGTGTTCTGGCCTGCATTGAGCGGAATTCCTTGATACAGGATCATGAGGATGCTGTCGGCCGTGCCTGCATTGTATTCGAGGAAGAGGTCGGCTTGGTTGGAGGATGCGGATGCATCGATGGTCACCTGAGCGTACTTCATCTGCGTTCCCTCGATGCTGTTGTTCAGGTCTGCGATGGGCTCGCTGTCGCTCGACTCGCCATTGACCGGATTCAGCTCGAGATAGGTGGCGCCATTTTCCGAGTCGACCGTTGCGGTCAGGGTGGCGGCCACTTCGGCCTTGGCTTCCTTGGAAATCTGAATGAGTGCTTTGTGCTGGGCCCCGTTGGGCTTGTCCACAAGATACCCGTTCAGTTGGAGAAGGCCATAGTTGGCATTTCCTCCTGCATCATTCGGGTACCCTGGAGTATTGGGGTCCCACGAGGGGGTTCCTGAGCCATTGTTGTGCCATTGCCATCCTCCGCCGGGTTCGGCATAGGCTCCATTGACAGGCTGCTGTTCGAGGCCGACCCAACATGCCGCTGGAATCAAAGAGCCCAGGGTGTTCAAGATGCCAGGCTCTGCGTCACGGTTGCAGAAAAGTCCGCCGCCCACAATGGCTGCCGCCCGCTCAGCTTGGGCAAAGGTCATGTTGGTGTTCGAGAAATAATACCAGTTGTCTTCGGTCTCGTAAAGCGGGGTCCAATCGATGGTGGTTCCCGTCAAGGAGGAGGTCACTGTGGCTGGATTCACGAGGCGCTCCGTCGGCTTGTCGAACAGGGCCTTTCTCCGGTTGGATCCGGTTTCTTCCAGCGCCTTGAATTGGGTGCTCTGTGCCACAAGGTGCCATTGGTTGTCAGCAGGCGCTACGGTTTCCAACACCATGGTGGCTTGAGACAATCCGCCCAGAATGGAGGATTCGCCCACCATTCCATGGTTTTCTCGGCTGCTCCATTCGTTGTTCCAGCGGAAGGATGTTCCGCCCTTGCGCCAATACTCGATGTTGATCTCCTGTCCTTTGTTGTTGGGCTCGCCCCCATTCCAGCGCGTGTAGGTATTGGTGCGTGCGCCAGAGCCGTCCATGTTCAATTGAATAGCACTGCCTTCCGAGGCATACTGGGTTCGCATGCCAGACCACATGTCTCCCCAGGTCCAATCGTAATCTCCGACTACGTATTGTTCCATGCTGCTGTTGTTTCCAAACGTGCCCGGCGAAACTCCCCATTCGCGGAGTTTGTTGTAATACCAGCTGTAGGTGTGCTTGTCTGCAGTCCAGAGGAAAAAGTACACTGTCCCCATCACGTCCAGGTCCTCAAAGGCTGCATTGCTCGGTTGTGAGCCGCCAGAGGCTGCGGAGAAGCTGGGCAGCTCATACTTGAAGCTCACATCCTGGTTGGCTCCCAGTGTTCTGCGGTTGAAGAGATAATACCCCGTTTCCTGCCAACGCCCGAAGATGTTGCCGACGATGTGGATGTCATACAGACGTCCGTCTCGGCCAACGGGAACCATTTTGATGGAGCTGGACGGAATGGTGACCTTTTGCCGGCCGTTGCTGGCGCCGGATACAATTTTTGGATAGCTGTTCAGGTCCGAAACCAGCTGGCAATAGTCGATGTTGTGGAATTTGAACACGCCATTGACATGTCCGGTGGGCGGAGTGCCGGCCACCCAGTCTTGATAGAAGGTGGATTCTCCAGTGGTTTTGCAGCTCCAGGTTCCCGCTGTATTTCGGGTGATGTAGTTCCAGATTCGGTCTGCGCCCGGCACATAATCCTTGACCCAGGTTTGCTCGGACGAGGTCGAGGCAATGAAGCCGAACGTGGACTCGGCGTTGAATTTGCTGAAGTTCTGCCGGCTGGTGGACCTCACATACGCGCGGCCATTGTTGATTCGAAGGTCTTCATACGCGACACCATTCCGACTGGAGGATCCGTTCAGAAGCGGGAAATTCGAGGTGGTTCCGGGACCTTTGCTGTCTATTCCGAGGAGGGGAGATTGGACATGCCCGGTTGGGAATGCATTTTCCACGGTGGTGTTCTTCCATTTCCACAGAAGTCCGTTGCTGGCATTGTCAGAGGCGACGATTCCCGCTGTGACCGAGAGGGAGGCGTCGAGCCACGCTTCGTCGGAATTGTTGAGCAGGCTGATGTCGTTGATTTCCCCATCACTCAGCGCAGATAGTTCTGCAGCACCGGAGGACAACGTGCCGCCTGTGAACAGGTCGTAGTCGTAATCATGGGCTTCTTGCCAGGTCAACTTTTGACCATTGGCTTTTGCATTCAAGGTGTAATAGTCCCGGTTGTTGTCATTGCCGCTGATGAACGTGGCGGATCGGAACACCGGGTGTGCAGTTGTGCTCTCAGCCCGAGACAGGTTGGCGGTGATTGTGCCGAGCTGGGTGTTGAGCGTGTTGAATTCCTGACAGAAGGCCGGGCGGACCGTAGACGAGGGCAGTTGGGTCGACCAGAAAGAGTAGCCTGTGGTGTCGACGCAGGGTGTCAAGGAGCTTGAGCCGTAATGGGCGTCCGTTCCTGTGGCAGCCACTTTCAAGCTGATGTTGGAGTAGTTGGATTCATCGGTCAAATCCGAGTGGTCATAGGCCAGATTGGAGAGGATGATGACGCCGCTGTCGTCCACGGAGAGCGCTTGGAACTCGCCTTGCATGGCCGGGGTGAAGCCTTCGGTGGTCGTGCGGGTGAATCCAACATCATCTGCTGAGAACTTGGACCAGCTGTCCGACAGGACTTCGGATGAGGATTGGATCACATCTTCCACGGATGTGGGGGCATAGGCGTTGGTGGAGATGGCATCGGCTGAGGCTGCCGTGTTGCCGGATCCGCCCATCATCCCCATGAACGTCTTGTCGAAGGTGCCAGCATCCTGAATGGTGATGTCGAAAGGCTGACCGAATTGCAGATTGGAGAATCGTGAGTAGGTGGTACGGGCACCATACTCCTCTCGCGCCATGTCAAAGGGAATGAACGCGAGATTGCTGTAGGGACCGGTGAAGACCACGGAGTCTCCTCCGAGACCGCCAGCGTGGTAGACCATGCGCAAGGGGATCCTGCGGTCGGAATCGAACACATCGCAGAGGCCGTCTTCGTCGATGTCCCCATTGATGACGAAGCCGAAGCCATTTTCACTGGGGCTGCAGAAGCCACAGGGGGTGGAGGTGTAATCGACATAAATGCAGCCGTTGACGGCGTCTGGATTGTTCAGGTGGGGGTTGTTGGGGAACTGATAATCGTTCTTGTTCTCCAGGGTGATGGGGTCGATGTCGTCTTCAGCTGTCAGCTTGTAGTTGCAAGCCGTGGGGTCCGTGCAGCCTTCGAAGCGGTCACAATATCCATCTCCGTCGATGTCTTGGGATTCCGCTTGGCCAGACCCATCGAGAATGTCTTCGCAGAAAATGCAGTTGTCGGGGTCTTCGTACAGACAGGACGCATCGTCTGCTTTGGTCGCATTGATGTCGTAGTTGCAGGCCGTGGGTTGCATGCATCCCGTGCACTGCTCAGCGTCGACACAGATTCCGGGGAAGACGGCGGTGGGGTTGTAATTGCAGGCGTCCTCTTCCATGCAGCCCTCCAATTCATCACAGATGTTGTTGAAGTTGGCGTCCAGCTCACAGATGCCCGCACAATTGTAGCTGTCGGTGGGGTAGTGGAAATGGAGCTTGCCTGAGGAGGCGAGGGTTTCACCATTGAAGGATTGGAATCCATTGGTGCCAAAGTCGCCGGTCACGGCGATCTCGACAGTGCCGGAGTGATAGGTGAACCCGTCTTCGTCGTGATGCTGCGTGGTGGAGCTGAAGATTTGGATGAACGGGGAGTTCGTTTCCATCCTCAAGGCCCGGTTGGAGGGCACGTTGAGAAGCTTGTAGATGCCCGTGCCCACCAGGTAGACCGTGGAGTCGAGGGATTGGGTAGCCTGCCCGTTGAGGTCGATGTAGAGGACGTCCTGTACCGTGTCCGTTTCAAACGCCGTTTCGATGACGGAGGGCAGGCATTGCCGGCTTTCCTGGTGATTGCAGATTCCGTTTCCGTCCGTGTCATTGCCGCTCATCAGCGAGAGTTCCGACTTCGGGTACTCGAGGACGAGGTGGGCAAGGTAGGCCCCTGAGATGAGCGTGCCGTGATCGGGCATGGGGATCCACTTTCCGGCACCGCGTGGGCTCGCAATGTCCATGGAGGTGGACATGTCGCATCCGGCGTTCAGGTGCCATCTGCGGTCTTGATTCGTCCGCCAGAGTTGCGCATAGTCATAGCTCGCATAATCGACCTCATCGCAATTCGCAAACTGATGATCCGTGCCACTGAGGTCCTCATCATGGTCCCAATTTTCGTAGGCGATGGGGAGGAAGTCGGTGATGGACACCCACGTCCCGTCCACAATGGTGGGAAGGTCGAGTGATTCTGCCGCATCAGCATCGACATCCGCTCCATCGGCCACGTCCGTTCCTGCCGCTTCCGATGCTGCGTCGGTCAACTCGTCGTCGACACTGGCGACAGCGTCGGCATCGGCGTTGTCTTCTGCTTGGGTCAGGTAGTTTTCGTCGTCGGTGATGCCGAGCCAGATGCGGTCGACATTCTGGCTCTCCATCAGGGTCAGGATGGAGTCGTTTTCCGTCGCGTTGTCGATGTGGATGAGGTGGGAGGCAAACGTGCTCCAATCCAAAGACCATTCCGAGCGCAGCTCCTCGAACGTGGTCTGGATGCTGGACACGTAATAGTGGCTGGTCTCCGTCTCGCCGAGGTAGTTGAAATGGATGCGTTCCAACTCCATGCCGGCTTCAGTGGTGTCGGCGCAGTAGGTGCAAGGGTCACAGTCCAGGCACAAGGGGGCGGGATACCCACATTCGGCCTCGAGGTTGGCGGGCATCTCCATGATGGCGGGCAGCGTGTCCGCACCGGAAGCGGCCGTGTACCCGTTGGCGCTGGCCCCGTTCAAGTAGCCTGGTGACACCTCGGAGTAGTCAAATTCGAGGAGAAGGTGTGCGGGATTCTGTGCGCCGGACTTGTATTCCCGGAATGCACCGGACCGGGTGAAGTGGCCTCCGTATTGGTCGACGGGCAGCCACTGTCCAGGCGCCAGCGTGACCGCGGAAACCGTGAGGTCATCCAGTTCGTTCAGGTCGGCAAAAGTGGTGGTCGTGTTGTTGACCATCTGGCCGTAGTCGTAGATCTCGTGGAGGTCATCCACGTTCCACGGGATCACATGTTGTGGGGTGCTGAGGGTGTTGGGATCGATGACCCAATTCAAATAGGCGTCTGCAGCCAGCCCGGAGTCATCGCGCATGTGGTTCCACTGGCCTTCACCGAAGGCTGCATCGGGGCGGTCCGTGATGCCCAGCCAAAGCCGTTCAGGAGCGTTCTGGGCGGATTGGAGAAGGCCCAGGATTTCGCTGTTCTCCGTGCTCGATTCAATCTGAACGAGATGGCGGCGGATTCGGTTCCAACTTTGGTGGCGGGTGTGCTCCAGCGTCCGGGGATTGTTGGCCGCCGTGCTGTAGTAATAGGACTTGCCGGACACTGAGCCGAGCAAAGTGAACCCGACCCCTTCGATGTCGAGGGTGAGGGGAATGTCGGTCCACGCTTCCGTCCAGTTGGATTTGAATCCGACCATCAGGGCCTCATTCTCGTCGTCCAATTGAGCCAGAGTGCATCCGTGCTCAGTGGCGAGGGCAATGGCTTCGTCTCGGGCCATGGCGTCGCGTGTGATGAAGAACCGAGAGTCCCCGGAGACGCCGAGGTGGTCCCAACCAGTGAACATCGGATAATCATCCGTGGCATGGTCATCGAAATTGCAGGCAGTCGGATCCTGACAGCCATTGCGTTCAGGGGAGAGTTTGCCCTCATTCAGATCGTATTCCGGGAAGGCATCGCCATCGCTGTTCAAGTCCACAGCCAGGCTCATAGCTCCATTTTGAAGGGCATCGGCGTCTTCTGTCCAGCACCGGTTGGAGTGGGCATTGGCGTCAGGGTAGTGGCAGAGTTGGGCGTTGCTTTCTGTTTCCGAGATGCCGGGTTGGGGGGCATGCGCTCCATCGAAGTTGCATGCATCGGGGTCCGTGCATCCCACCAGATCAATCTGGGTGATGCTGAGGTCCACGGTGATGTACCCCTCCTTGGACTTGGACGTGTCGGAGTTGAATTGGACGTAGCCGTCTTTGGTTTTTCTCCAGTAGGGTTCGAAGACACCGACTTCGTCATAGCTCTCCACAGCATCTCCGTCGACCTCAACCTCCTGCCCGTCTTCGTCCACATAGGCGCTGCCTCCTGCACTCTGGGATTCATAACGTTCGGACCATTTGGCATCGCGAATGGACAGCTCTCTTTTGGGGGTTTGGGTGTCATTGTTCAGGGCAACGGTGAAGGTGTGACCGACCTGCATGTGGAGCTGGGCCATTTCCCGCTTTGACAGGGGGCGAAGCCAGAAGGACAATTCGTCCAGAAGGCCGCTCCAAGGTTGGGATTGGTCCTCGTTGCACCCGATGTAGATGGTCCCCGATGTCAACAGATAATCTGAACTGATGGTCTCCTGAATCATCTGACCATCCAGCGAGAGCCGGGCCTGGTTGGTGATCTGGTCGGCCGTTGTTCCTGCATAAGCATCGCTGGCAAAGGAGAGGACGGCGAGGTGCCAATCACCGACCGACGCGGGGATGTTCTCGTTGAAGGGCAGGCTCATCGTTTCGTTGCCGATCTGGGCGAACAGGTGGTTGTTCTCGACCCACATTTGGACATTGGGTTGCCCGGCTGTGGCGTTGGAGAGGAGCGTGTGCCGCGTGGCGTCCGGCCCGTCCAGGCTGAACCACAGGGCGACAGAGAAGTCGCTCAAGGAAGAAGGCAACAGTGCGGCGGGGACCGACATGGGGGCATCCGTGATGCGGAGTGCCTTGTCCACCGTGGCAAAACGATCGGACGTCATGGACGGCTGGCCGCTGAGGGGGGTCAGCGTGATCCCTGAGCCGATGGAGGAGGTCAGGCTGCCGTTGTCAAAGCTGAACCGGGCAACGGCGCCTTCGGTCGGGTAGTACCCTTCGTAGTCCGTTGCGGACGTCAAAGCGGCAGTCAGGATGTTGGAGTCGTCATCGCCCAATTCCGCTTGGATGGAAGCCGTTCCGGGGGCATCCAGGTCGAGGCCGTAGACTTCGGTGGTTGTGGTTTCGTATTGATAATCGTCGC
Source organism: Flavobacteriales bacterium (assembly GCA_049610565.1). GTDB lineage: Bacteria > Bacteroidota > Bacteroidia > Flavobacteriales_D > Sanyastnellaceae > UBA8752. Next base: position 25,893 of record JBMYZR010000015.1, read on the forward strand.
GGGTCTGGTTCACGCCGTAGATCGGCCGGTCCTCCACATCCGTCATGGTGAAGGAGAGGGTGCGGTACGCCACGTGATTCTGGTAATCGGTGAAAGCAAACGTCGCCCGGTCCGTTCCCACGAAGTTGATGTCCGGCGTGTAGGTCCATTGGATGGTTTGGCCACTTTCCGTGTAGGTGAATCGGCCGTGGGGGTAGCAGTGCTGCTTGCTGATTTCGAGGACGAACCTGCGGGTGGTGTTCTGGGCCGAGGTGCTGTTGTAGGCCGGTGCACCCGTGGCGTCGAGGTGGGCAAACTGGTCAAATTTCGTGGACGCATCGAGCACCTCGCTGTGCGCCGCATCGGCGGCAACGAGGTCGGCAGTCAGCGTGGAAGCCGTTTGCCCGGTTGTCCAGGTCCACGCCTGGTCCGGCTGGCGGGACGCGCCAATCCAGGCTTCTCCGGCGCTGGCCTTGAACAGGTCCAATTCAGCAGAAGAGTGATAGGTGGCGAGGTATCCATTGGCACTCGCGGCATCAATTCGAGCCTGATAGTAGCTGACCGCATTGTCGGAGAGACAGTAGATCGAGGTGTCGGATTGACCGATGATGGAGAAGCCGGTTGGTGCAGCGTAATCGGCCGGGCAGGTGCCGAGCAGTTCAATGGATTGAATGAGGCCATCCCCGTCGGAGTAGGTCAAGACCTTCGACACGGTCTCTTCCTCTTTGATCACGTGTTGGGCGGTTCCTCCAAAGGTGGTCATGTCGGGCAGGGCCGTGACCTGGATGGAGTAGGTCTCGGAGTGCGTAAAGCACTGGTTGTCCGTGTAGGACAAGGTGAATTGGTCGTTCTGTGAAGAGCCCGCATTGGACCGGTAGTGCAGGATGAGCTGGATGTGCGTGTCGTCGATTGCGCTTTGCTCCACGGCGAGGGTGCCGTGATCGACATCGTCTGAGATCAAGATGGATGCTGTTCCGAGACAGTCTGCATCGGTCAAGGTGAGGGGCAGCCCATCGGCATCCGAGATGGTGAGGGTGTCGGTGAAGATGAGGCCCTCATAGGCATTGCCCTGCAGGTGGGATGCGTTGGTCACCTCGTCGTCGACCTTGGCGAAATTGATCGGCACCTCGACCGTGACGGTGTGCCCGTCGACATCCGTCATGGTGTAGAGGAGGGCGTCCTGTCCGGTGTATTCGGGGGTGGGGGTGAAGGTGGTCCGGTACTCGAGTGCGTTGGATGTCGCGATGGTGGTCTGGGATCCATTGGCGGGACCGGTGGTGAGGATGAGATAGTCCGCGTTCAGTCCGTCATGGTCTTGGCCGGACAGCGTGAGCTCGATGATGTCGTCCTCATTCACCATCAGTTCTGTGGTGGTGAGGGACTCGCCGTCGGAGTCCATGCTGTAGCCGGCGATGTCGAGCGTGTTGGTGTGGGCGGAACTGGCGAGGGTCAGCACGAAGGGGTCATTGAGCGACTGGATGTCGAAGCTGATGGTCTCCTCGTGCTCGACACCGAAGGCATCGGTGACGGTGATGGTGAACGATTCAGCGCCATGGTAATGGGCGTTGGGCGTGTAGGTCCAATCGAAGTGTTCGCCCGCGTTGTCAGCGCTGGGCGTGAGGGTGCCGTGTGACGGTGTACTGGCCGTGATGGGGTTGCTGGTGGCCAGCAAGTCGGCGTCGCTGGCCTTGAATTGCCCGGAGAAGGTTTCGTCTTCATCGGGGGTGGCAGGGTAGGTGTTTTCGTAGACGACCGTCGGGTCCTGGACATTGGCGACGTCGACCGTGAGGGTGGCGTCCAACTCGAAATTGTGCAGGTCCCGGACGCAGAATCCGATGCTGGCTTGTCCATAGAAGTCGAGCATTGGAAGGAAGCTGACGCTGAAGTTGCCCGAGGAGGAAGGGGGCGTAAAGTCACGGACGGTCAGGCTGCTCCCGGTGCCGCTTCCGGCAGAACCGCTCAGTGTGAACCGGAGAACGTCACCGGCATGGCCGTAGACCATGTCCACGCCATTGGTGGATGTGATGGTCACGGCGTCGCCATTGATGTCGATGGTGGAGGTCACGAGCCCCGGGGTGGATTCCGCCTCGGTGAATTCGGTGCTGAAGGCAAACCAGCCATCGGCGGTCAATTGCACTTCGGTCTGGCTGAGGAATTCGCCGCTGCCTCCGGTGAGGACCACCGTTTCGTCGATGGCGACCGAAGCGTCACCGGTGCTCGAACTGCTCCAGTTGCCTGGGGCGTAGGCGCCCTCGAGTCCAGGAATGTCGGACGTGAAGGAGACGGTTCCGTGTTCGGAGCTGAGGTGGACGATGGCCGTGGCCGTCAGTCCATCGGGGTCCGTCAACTCGAAATCGAGTGTGGTGGCCACTTCCTCCGTGGCGGTGAAGTTGGTCTGCGAGACAATGGTCGTGGCATTGTTCGTGGGACCGGAGACGAGCACGGGGAGGGTCAGCACCGAAGTGAATCCGCTTTCGTCCGTGAACGTGATGGTGAATTCATCCTGTCCGTGGTATTCGGGGGAGGGGGTGTATTGCAGGTGTCCGTCGGCCGCGGTCCATTGCAGGGATCCGTAGGAAGGGGTGCTGAATGCGATGGCCGGAGGGGTCAGGGCGGGAGACGCTTGGATGTCGATTCCATCTGCGGGATCCGATGCGGTCACCTTGAGGTGAGCGGCCCCGTTCTCGGCCACCGTGAGTTGGGCCGAGGTGTGTGTGGCTTGTGTGTCGTCGTGGCTGTGGAAGGCTTCATATTGCCAGGAGGCGGCGGCCTCGTCGGGGTTCGTGATGGTCTGCAGGACGACGTGGATGTCGTCATTGACCGGCGCCACATCGACCGTGTAATCCAGCGTACGGGTCTCTCCCATGCCGTCGCTGAGCACGATGCTGAAGGAGTCGGCCCCATACAAGTCAAGGCTTGGCACGTATCGCCATTGGAAATTTCCATTGCCATTTGCGGTCCATTCGAGCGAGCCGAGGGCGGTGGTCGGGGAATCAAAGGCGGCGGTAACGTCGCCATCCGCATCCGAGGCCGTCACCGTTCCCGTGATGGCGACTTCCTCGTCGGTGTTTCGGGCCAGGGCTTGGCTGTCGGCGTAGACCATGTCGTCCTGGACGTTTTCCACGGTCAAGGCAATGTTCACGGTGGTTTCGAATCCTTGGTTGTCGGTGATCTTGAATTGGAACTGATCTGCGCCAAAGAAGTCCTGAGCGCCTGTGTATTGCACGGAGCAGGCATACTGGCCCTCCCCGTTGAGGCCGCCGTCGATGTATCCGCCGACGCCGTTGGTGCCGAGCATGAGATACTCCACCGAGTTGGCGTTCAGGCCGTCCGGGTCAGAGAACAGGAAGTTCAGTGTGGTCACTTCCTCTTCGAGGACGGTGGCCGTGGCCGGATCGGCCAGGGCTGGCCCGTCATCCATTGGAGACCAGAGGATGGGAATGCGGATGTGGACGAGGTGGCCGTTGTCGTCTTCCACGGTGACCGTCAGGCTGTCCTGGCCATTCCAGTTGTCCTGCGGATCGAGGGTCAGGGTTCCGTCCGCGGAGAGGTTGGCAGAGCCGTGGTCGACCGGGTCTGTGATGCTTGGGGGCAGGGAGAGGCCGTCCGCGTCATCGTCGAGGTCCAACTGCAGGGTCAATTCCGTGTCCTCGTAGCCCTGCACTTCAGGAATCATCACCGTGGTGTTCGCGGCGACGTCGGTTCCTTGTCCGACCGTGGCTCCATCCTGCAACACCGTGAAGTTGAGGGGGTCATCCACTTCGATGAGGTCGAGCGTGACCGTGGCGAACGTCACCTCTCCGAAGGCGTCCACGATGGCGATGCTGAAGGCGTCGGCACCGAAGTAGTGATTGGCCGGGGTGTAGCTCCACGTGGCCTGTCCTTCTGCAGTTTCGTTGACGATGAGGGTGCCGTGATTGGGCAACGTGCTCTGGGTCAAGTCGATGGCGGGTGAGGCCAATCCGTCGGCGTCGGAAAAGTCGAGGCTGCCGGACAGGGTCTCGTCCTCGAAGTGGGGAGCGTCCGGCACGGTCAGGGTGAATGTGGTCGGATCCTGCGTGTTCTGCACGTTGAGTTCCAGTTCCGCCAGCGAGGCGAATCCCTGGTCGTCGGTCAAGGAGAACCGAATGGTGTCCAATCCGAAGAAGTCGGAAGGAGACACGTAGTCGACGGTGGCGGGGTGAATGAACATCCCACCCTCGAGGTAGGGGGTGCCGAAGCTGATGGTGGAATTTCCCTTGGCGGTGCTGCTCGTCAGGTTCAGCGGGGTGTTGGAACCGTCAAAGGCGATGCCGTCGGGATCCTTGAACAGGAAGCTGAACGTGTTGGATTCGTCCTCGAGAACATCGGCCTGTTGCGGATCAAGGCTGAGGTCGCCGTCATTGACGGCCACGATGTTGAGGGGGAAAATCCAGGTGATGGTGTTGTCCTTGTCGTCCACGACGTCGACCGTGATGGTTTCGGGACCATCCACGTTGTCCAGTGCACTGATGGTCCACGTCGTGCCGTCGCTCGAAATGGAGAGCGAGGCGAGGGTAACCGGAGAATGGATGAGTCCGGTGGCCGGCGTGAATCCGTCCCCGCTGTCGGAGATGGACACCGACAAGACGAGGTCTGTGCCCTCGTCGAGGTCGAGGACAGGGGCGGTCCAAACGGCGTCCTCCTCGGTGAAGGTCTCATTGTCGAGCAGGGCGTTTCCGTCGCCATCCAGGATGGTCGCCGTCAAGGGGTCATTCACGTCTTCCACGGTGAACTGGATGGTGATGACCTGCGATTGGTCGAAATCGTCCGTGGCGATGAGGGAGAACGCTTCGTCCCCGCAGAAGTTTTCGTTGGGGGTGTAGTTCCAGCTGGCCTGTCCCAGCGCGGTTTCCGTGTACGTCAGCGATCCGCCCAAGGGGGATTCATCGAGGGTCAGGAAGCCGGAAGAATAGCCGTCCAAATCGCTGAGGGAGAAAGAGCCGGACAAGCTGGTTTCCTCAAGGATGGAAGCGGCATATTCGTTGGACAGGATGATGGTGGGGTCTGCGGTGCCCTCGACTTCGATGGGGACGTTCAGGCTGGTCATGTTCCCCTCGAGGTCGATGATGCTGAACTCAATCAGGTCCGTTCCAAAGAAGTCGTCCAAAGCGGCATAGCTGAAGGACACGGTCAGTGCCCCGTCGCCACCGACCGTTTCGTCGAGGATGGAGGGGAGGTGGGCGTTGTCGGCATGCACGAGTTGTACATCGTCCGTGCCCAACCCGTCCGGGTCGGTGAAGGTGACCGAGCGGGTCACATATGTGGTCTGTCCGGCTTCCTGTTCCGTTGCGGAAGCGGGCTGGGCAGAGGCGGTGGTGGGACCGTCATCCACACTTTCGATTTCGAAGGGAATCACCAATACGATGACAAAACCGGACGCATCCGTGACCTCGAATTTGATGGTGTCCGGACCGTAGTAATTGTCATCGGAATCATAGGTGTAGTCGAAGGCGCTCACCGTGGTCAAGCCTCCGTGGGCCGGCATCTGGCTGATGCTGAACGGCGTGGCACCCACTCCGTCCAGCTCGTCTGATGCTGTCAGCTGGAAAGCCAACGCCGGGCCATCCTCCTCCAGGATGCACGGGGTCAGCGTGTAGGACTGGTTCTCCATCGTCGCCAAGGCCGTGGCCGTGCACTCTCCTCCAAAAGTGACGGTCATGGGGTCATTGGTGGCCTGCTGCGTGAAGGCGATGTCGACGTGGTGGGGCTGTCCGTTGGTATCGTCCACGGTGATGGAGAAACCGTCCGCACCGAAGTGGTGGGGCTCATGGGTGTACACCCACAGGATTTCTCCAGGTGCTCCGGTGCTCAGCACAACCGATCCGGTCAGGGTCGAATCTCCGTTTTCGATGCGGGCCGTAGCCGTATTCCAGTCGCCGGGTGTGGTCAAGGTCAGGGAGCCTCCCGAATCTTGGTCTTCAGTGAATTCACTGGCGTAATCGAGGACATACGCTGAAGAGGGGATTTCGGTGCTGGAAGCCGCGGTGTGGGCCTGCAGCAAGCAGGGGAAAAGGGAGGAGAGGAGGAGGAGGGAGCGATACATGGTGTTTGTATTAGTCGCAGATGGTGTGCGGAATTGCAAATCGAATTTGCGTGGGTTGTGATCGTTGTATGACCCCGAAATGCTCGGGGATGGCGTCCGGTGCAGAAGGCCGGTTGATGTCGTCGTAGGCGCCGCCGGCGGGCTCTTCACCAAGTGTGCCCCTGCAGCCATATCCATCCGTGATGTGGATGGAATACATCGAAGCGCTGAGCGACCCCACAACGGAGGCGAGGGGTTGGTGCAGTTCTGTATACGGGGGCATGAGGTCAATGAGGGTGACCATCCAGGTCAAGGAATCGCCGGTGCCCCCTTCGTACAGCAGTTCGATCTGTCCTTCCGGATTGTCTGGTCCTTCTGGAATCTGGAGGAGCTGGATGCCGTGGAAGACCAGAGGATTCTCGAGATCGTCGCACCGGAACACACAGGGTTCGGATGGGTTGGCTTCGAAATTGAAGGCCAGCGGGTCCGAACACACGTCCAGTTCGTCACACAGGCCGTCCCCGTCAGAGTCCGGAGCAGTGAGCGCATACCCCACTTCGTTTTCTGAAGGCTCCACACAGGTGACACAGGCATTGGGGAAAACGCACTCTCCCGGATCGGTGGCGTCCGCGTTGTAATTGCAGGCTTCTTCTACGAGACATCCTGGAATTTCATCGACATCGCAGACGCCGTCTCCGTCGATGTCCCCTGAAGACGTGGTTCCGGTGCCGTCTGATTCTCCCGTGCAGACTTCGCATGTTCCGGGAGTGGGGTAAACACAAACTGCGGCCTGATTGGAGTCGAAAGCGTGCACCTCCATGATGGCTGCGGCATCGTAGTTGCAGGCCTCCGTGTCCATGCAGCCAATGTGGAAATCACAGTATTGGTTGGCAATACAGCTGAGGTCCGCTTCGTCAATCGGCGTGTAGTTGGAGGCGCGATTGTCCGTGCAGTACCCGGTGCAACTTCCTTCTTCGAGCTCCGTGGCCCACGGTTCGTAATTGCACGCATCTTCATCTGTGCACCCATAGATTTCTGTGCACGTGATGATTTCAAAGGCTATGTCATTATGGGATGACGTCGAATTTTGATTGAAGAAAGAAGAGCCAAACGGATACGAGTCAAATGGATTCTTTGGGCTGGCCCAGTTTCCGTCGAGGAGCTGAATGAAAAGCGCTTTCCCGGGCTGAACATCCACGGGGATGTCCAAGGCGAAGAAGAGCTGATAGGCAGTCAGGCCAAAGTGCTGCGCTTGTGTCCAGCTCGGCGAATCGAATTCGTCAAGGATGGTGGCTGTGGTGGGGTCGAAGGCATTGTCACCTTGCCAGATTCGGATGGTGAATGCTTCGGTTTGGGCAAACAACTGGACCAATCGAATTCCCGTGACGTACAGCTCGTCGGACAGGGTGAAGCTTTGAAGGCTGTTGGGTCCTGCAATCGAGCCGTAATAAGGGGCTTGGCCGAATTCGGAGATGCTGATGGTCGACTGGCACAGCTCCATGCACCCCCCGGGATCGATTTGTGTTTCTCCGCCAATGCAGCCGCAGGTCGGGGATTCAAAAGCAAACCCTCCGCAATCGCCATTGCAGTCGGCGAAGACGCAGCTCCCGTCGTCTTCCAGCGGGGGGTAGGTAATTCCATCGGCGACGACGGGGTTGTAGTTGCAGGCTGAAGCATCCGTGCACCCGATGCAGCTCTCGGCCGGGATGCCCGTGTTGCCTTCCCTGCATCCGCACCCCTCCACGAGGATGGCCGATCCGTTGCAGTCACCATTGCAGTCGAGGACATGACACTCTCCTCCGTCATGGGTCGCTGTCGGGTCAAAGTTGCAGGCCGTGGGGTCCACGCACGCCCAGTTCATTTGCCCCAGGGGATCGGGTTGGTAGGCAATGTGGAAGAGCAGGTCTCGGTTGGACGTGCTGAAGCCGATGCCGAGACCATGGCCATCGGGGTAGCCGTTTCCGCATTGGGCGACGGCATCTCCTTGGGTGAATTCGAACCGGTATTGACGGCCTTGTTGGAGGGGGATGCTGTCGAAATGGAAGGTGCGCCACGTGTCATTGTCTTCGCTGCAGCTCACGGATTCGGAGGGGGGCAGGGAGGTCGAGTACAGGACGGAATCGGCGAGGTGCCCATCGTGGACCACCAATTGGAGGCCCAGTTCCACCGTGCTGTCGGCCGTGCATTGAAAGCCGGTCAAGTATCCATTCTCCGGTGCGGTCCAGGTTTGGCCTTGCAATCGAGATGTACAGGGATTGTCGCCATTGGCAATGAGGCTGGCGTTGGGGCCGTTCGGACACTGGATGAATTGTTCTGGCTGAGCGGGGTCCACACATCCACATCCGTCGATCACGAGGGCTTGGCCGCCGTCTGTTCCTTGGCAATCGGTATAGGTGCAGAAGGAAGGATGGTGCTCGGTGGCCGTCCAGTCCCAATTGGTGGCTTCTGGGTCACCGCACCCCCAATCCGTGAAATCCGTGCAGATGTCCAATTCGAACAACATGCTTGAAGCGGTCTCGCCATAATCCGTGAATCCGGTGCCGGGGAGCAAGCCGCTTGAACAAGCACCGACAGAATATCCTTGGATGAGCTCGAGGACATAGGTTTCGTCTGGGAACAGCAGGAGGGATTCTGGTTGCCAATACCGGTTTTTGTATCCGGAGGGTGTGCCGCAATTCTCATTGATCTGGCAGATGTTGGCGATGGAACTGCTCGAGTAGACTATGTCACCTGTGTTCCAATTGCCCGCATCGCATTCCAATCCGGGTGGGGCCTTGCGGATGTTGAACTGGATGGGGGACGAGCAGCACGCCGCGATGGTGGCCTGTTTCAGTTGGCAGAATTCGGGCACTGTGAAGCTTTGCCCTTTCATTAAATACGGAGAGCATGCCGTGCGGTCGCCGCCCAGATTCTGGGTAACGCAACCGTCGATGCACAAGCCAGCTGGAATACCGGTGTTTCCACCGATGCAGCCACACTCGACGGTGGCGATGGCCGAACCGCCACATACGTTGGCGCAGTCCTCTGTCGCGCACGAGCCGTCATCGATCATGGGGTGGAACCACCCCTCCACCAAGGGGATGGAGTCATAATTGCACGCGGTAGGGTCGGTGCATCCATAGCAGTCGGCGGCTGTGAGCCCTGTGGATCCCCCAATGCAGGTGCAACCAGACAAGATGTAGGCAGAACCTCCGCAATCGCCGGCACAGTCGATGGTGGTGCATGTCCCATCTTCTGCCTCTGCCAGCGGGTTGAAGTTGCACGCTGTTTCGTCCGTGCAGCCAAACACAATGTCCGCCGCACACACGGAGGCCTCGAACAACAAGTCGAGACTGGGGCCGCTCGTGTAGGAGAAGAAAGCGTGTCCTCCCGGGTAGTCGTTTCCGCTGCATCCAGCCTTTCCGTAGCCTTCCAGGAATTCGAGTGTGTACTGCTTGCCTTCCTGCACGCCGATTCCGGTGAGGTCGAACTGGGCGTACGAGTATGCCGATGCGGTCGTTTCAGTGGGCAGACAGTCTGAAATCAGTCCGGTCGTGCCCAGAAGTGGGCTGGACACCCCGAGCAGGATGCCTTCGTTCCATTCGTCCTCGCCTGTGGGATTCAGTCGGATTGCGATTTGGGTGGTGGAGGCGAGGCACCGGGCTACCGAGAGGTGATGGAGCCAGCCTGTGCTTTCTGCAGTGAAGGTCTGTCCGGTGATCAGGGAAGGTCCGCAGATGGCGCCGGGATGTCCAAACGCAGTCTCCGTGCTGTCACAGGTGAACTGCCCCAGTGCCAACAGGGGCATCAGGGCCAGACAGAGCGCGAAACGACGCGCGCGTCGGAGAGCAGGGTGAAGCATTTGGTCAAGGCCGCCTTCCCCTCCTGAAATGAAGGGTAGGATAGCTCTTACAATGTAGTGTGCCGATTTCTGAAGGGGTGGTGTATTATCTCCGATTGTCGGTCTGTGGTTTAGGCATCATAACGTGTCTCGACACGGCGTTCATTTATTTGTTTTCGTATACACATATTGTCTTTTGGTTTTTTTATATAGCCCTTCAATTTTGCCTTCGGATTGTCAGGACATGGTGACGTTTGCTTTTTTGGGCATTGCATTACACGCCCCTGTCGAATCGGGCAGTGAGGGGGCTGTGGAGTTGGGTGGACTTGGACCGGATTTGGGTGGTGTACCGAGGCGCAATGGAGGTCCGAGCAGCCCCCGATTTGAGCCTCGGCCGTCCGGCAGGGATTCCTTAGCTTCGTCCCGCTTGATTCGCACCCTTTCGCGCACCGCAGCATGAACGATTCGAACGACAAATTCCGGAACCTGCTCTACCTGGTCCGGAGCCACAGCTTCAGCCTGATCCTCCTCGCAGCCGGCTTGGCATGGACCACCATGTACATCCGCTCCGTGATGGCGTCCACCGACACGGCGGACCTCAGCCAGCCGACCGACATGCTGTTCGCGGGCCTCGCGCTCATCATCAGTGCCATCGTGGCGATGCCCGCTGTGTTGGACCGCATTCCCCAAGCGGCGTTCCGCGGTCTCATGGCCGTGGGCATCCTCGGTGCGGGCTATTTCTTCATGGCCGCCACCAACAGCGTCCTCGATGAGGAGCAGTTCCAGGCCGACCGGGCCCGGTTCAACGCCATGACCATCCAACGTCTCACTGACATCCGCGACGCCGAGTTGGCGTACCGCGAGGTCAAGGGAGAATTCACCAACAGCTTCGACACCCTGCTGGCGTTCATCAACGCGCCGTTGGTTCCGCTCAACTTTTCAATCGGCTCCTTCCACGACACCCTGCCGGAAGCGCAGAGCTATGAGGAGGGCTACGTGATCAAGCGCTCTGACGTCCCGGGCATCGCCGCGGAAATGGGCTGGACGGACCAGGCGCTTCTGGACAGCATCACCGCAGACGCCGTGAGCTACAAGGTGCGGGACACCCTGTACACCACCTTCTTCGCGGAGAACTTCGCCGATGAGAAGCGGGCAGACAAGAAGCTGCCGGCGGTCAACCTGGATTCCTTGACGTTCAGCCCGACATCGGGCGAGCGGTTCGCCATAGACACGACCTACGTCGAGCAGAGTGGATTGCTGATCAGCGCCATCAAGGTGCAGGACCCGACGCCGTTTGGCCGTCCCAACGTCAAGAAGGACACGTTGAAGTTCGGCTCCCTCGTCGAAGCCCACACGGATGGCAACTGGCGCCAGTAACGGCCAGACCAACTTCATGTTGACGGCGCTGGATGGGAAGCAGGATCTTCCGCCCGGCGACCACCCCCTTTGGATTTTTGATGAAGGCCACGCCGTGCGCTGGCTCCGCACCACTGAAGACCGTTCGGCCTTGGTGGAGGCCGGGTGCCAAATGTGGTCGGCGGTGACCGAAGCCGCCAAGCGGGAGGAACGCACCGAATGGCTTTCCGAGCGGTTGCATGCGGCCTCTACCGAAGCGGTGACCTGGATGAGCGATGGAGCTGCGACGCTCGTTCCGGAGCCCCTGCGTAACAAAGCCGGCGATGCGGATTGGTTGGAGGCCGAGACCGGCTTGCGCCATCTGGGAACGGATGCCGAAACCGTGGTGGGCTCTCCGTATGTGGTGGTTGTCGCGCCGGATCACGGCATGCGGCAAGCGATTTCCGCGGTGTCGCCGAGGGTCGTCTTCCGGCATCCCCGGGCCGTTCTCGCCGAAGGATTCCTCCGCGAGGAGCGGGGGCGCGACCGGCGGGCTTTGGCCGTCCATCTGGGGGCTGGGTGCGTCGACCTGGTGCTCGTGGAATCCGACGCGCTCGTGGCGTCCGTTCACCACGAAACGAGCGCCACGTCGGACGCGGTCTATCGCGCCGTCCATTTGTTGCACGCCATGGGCTTCGACGACCAGGTGGCCGTGCAATTGAGCGGAATGGTCAAGCCCATGGGCGAGGCGCACAAGGCCTTCCAGCGGCACTTCGACAAGGTGGACCTCCACTACGGCCGCTTCATCCCCGCTTTGGGTGATGTGACCGGCCTCCACCGCCAACAGTTCCTGCCCCTCATCCAGTTGATCCGGTGCGCATAATCGGAGGCAGCCTCAAGGGCCGGCGGTTCTCGCCACCCCGCCATTTCAAGGGACGGCCGACCACGGACTTCGGCCGTGAAGGCCTGTTCAATCTGCTGCGCTCGCGGCTTGACCTCGACGGCCTCGAGGCCCTCGACCTGTTCGCCGGATCGGGAGCGGTGTCCTACGAATTGGCGAGCCGGGGTGCGGTCAGCGTGACGGCCATCGAGCAGGATTCCGGCGCATGCCGCTACATCCAGCATCAGGCCCGCGACTTCGGTCTGGACGGCATCCGCGTCGTCCGTGGTGATGCCTTTGCGTTTCTCGGCCGGGCCATGACCCAGTACGAGCTCGTGTTTGCCGATCCCCCGTACACCGACCCCCGTTTGGAGACCTTGCCGGATTTGGTTCGGGAGGCGGGACTGGTCGCCAAGGGGGGGCTCTTCGTGCTCGAGCACGGAGACCGGCGGGATTTTTCGGAATGCGAGGGTTTCGTCGAGATGAGGAAGTACGGTCACGTCCATTTCAGTTTCTTTGATTTCCATGGAAGCGAAACCTGACGGCGTGAAACGGGCGGTGTTCCCCGGTTCGTTCGACCCCATCACCCGGGGACACGAAAACATCCTGCGGCGGGCGGCCGGCCTGTTTGACGAGGTGGTCATCGCCATTGGGGTCAACCAGGACAAGAAGAGCATGTTCCCGCTCGACCAGCGCGTGGCGTGGTGCGAAGCCACGTTTGCCGACCTGCCCCATGTGCGGGTCGACTGCTTCGAAGGCCTGACCGCGGACTACTGTCGCCGCATTGGCGCGGGCTGGCTCATCCGCGGTGTGCGCAATGGGGGAGATTTCGAATACGAGCGCACCATCGCCCAGATGACCAAGTACCTCGACGCTGGTTTGGAGACGCTCATCCTGTTCACTGATCCCGAGCACGCGCCGATTTCGAGCAGTGTCGTGCGGGACATCGTGCACCACGGTGGCGATGTTTCCCGTTTCGTTCCCGATGCCATCGATTTGTCGCCGGGGAAGTCTCCCTCCTGATTCCATGATGTCTGCTGGATGCGCCGGTCTCCGCTGTCGGGCACTCCTGCTCGCGGTGCTGTCACTGGCCGCCGCCACGTCGCCGCTCAGGGTCGTAGCCCTGTCATCGGATTCGGTGCGCACGGCGCTGCTCCTGCCCGGATTGGAAGGCCGGCCTTTCGTGGTTTGGGACATCCAGCCCCTGACCGGGGCCCGTCGGGAAATCAAGGAGGGGGCGGTTGGATTGGATGGCCGCATGGCACTCAGTTGGCCAGCGGATGGGGCCCTGCGATTGTTGCGGGTGGACTGTGCTGGGTCGACCTGGACGGTGCCGGTGGTGGAGGCGTGGCCTGCGGGGACTCAGTTGGTGCCGGCCCCTCCCGGACGCGCTCCGTTTGCCAGACGGCCCGGGGCGATTCAGCTGGGTGACGGTCAGGGTGACCGCACAGTGCAACGCTTGGCCGCTTTTGAATCGGCGATGGAGGAAGTGGAGTCCGATGCGGCTGTGGAATGGCAGCGTCAGTGGCTGATGGGCGATGCGGCACGGGGCGGTGAAGCCGAGGTGCTGGGTGGCCGGATCGGCGAAAGTGAAAACAGTGGGGATGCCATGCCAATGGAGACCATTGGGATCGGGCGCCGTTTGGACTCCTTGCACAGCGTGGCCGCCCTCGGAGCCGCGGAATCGGTGGTGGCCTACATCGAAGCCTTGCGCTGGCGGACCACCTTGGATTTGCCGGGAACGGACATGGATGCTGCGCGCCTGGAATGGCAGTCGCTGGTTGCACCGGATGTCTCCTCTCAGTCCGCGGCTCTCCGGTTTGCGGAAGGTGTGCTGCGTTTTGCCACCGAGGACACGTGGCCGGACACCTTGGTGCAACGCCACAACAAGGCGTTGGACCAGGGGGACTTCGATGCGCTGGTGTCGACCACCGCCAACTGGTGGGGTGGGGCCGACCCCGCCAAGACCGAGGTCTGGCTGTTGATGCGGTTGGCCCGGGATGGGTTTGGCGTGCGGACGCCGTCGGAGCCCTTTGCCGATCGGCGGTGGCCTGCGGGCTTGAGCCGGTTGCTGGAGGTCCTGGGACAACGCGCTGAAACGGCCGCGGAACTCCGACTGTTGCAGTCCGAATGGCGCAAAAGCGGCGCCATCCCGCAACCGTTGCGGTGCTTCGACCAACGCGA
>JBMYZR010000016.1:0-40043 GCA_049610565.1 Flavobacteriales bacterium
CGACCACAAGACGGAGACCCCGGGTCTCGGTGCCGAAATCAAGGAAGGCTTCTTCCAGGCGCCGTTCAAGGGCAAGAAGATCAACAAGGTCGCTCCCCACTTCGCCGTGGTGAAGGGCGGTGCGCCGACCACCGACTACAGCGTGGACGGCATCACCGGCGGCACGATCACCTCCAAGGGGGTGGGTGAGATGGTCGACCGGACCATGGGCATCTACCTCAAGTATTTCCAATCCGCTCCGAAAGCACAGAAGTGATGAGCACCGAAACGACCACCGCAGTCGAGAAGAAGGAGTCGCTGTTCTCAAAGAAGAACCGCAAGCTCCTGACCGATCCGCTCGACGACAGCAACCCCATCACGGTGCAGGTACTCGGCATCTGTTCCGCCCTCGCCATCACGGTGCAGGTGCAGCAGGCCGTCATCATGTCCCTCGCCGTGCTCTTCGTGATGATCGGCGGCAACGTCATCGTGTCCTTGATGCGCAACATCATCCCGGACCGCATCCGCATCATCGTGCAGCTCGTGGTGATCGCCTCGCTGGTGATCATCGTGGACGAGGTCCTGAAGGCGTACAGCCCGGACATCTCCGAGAAGCTGTCCGTCTTCGTGGGCCTCATCATCACGAACTGCATCATCATGGGCCGCCTCGAGGCCTTCGCCCTCGGCAACAAGCCCGCCCCTCCATGCTGGACGCCATCGGCAACGCCATGGGCTACGCGTGGATCCTGCTTGCCGTGGCCCTCGTCCGCGAGGTGTTCGGCAGCGGCGCCATCAGCTTCCCGGGGGTCGGCCAGGTGAAGTTCCTGCCCGAGGGCTGGTTCTACGCCAACGGCGGTTTCTATGAGAACAACAACCTGATGATCCTGCCGCCGATGGCGCTCATCACCGTGGGGGTGATCATCTGGATCCAACGTGCCCGCAACCGCAGCCTCATCGAGGAAAACTGAACCCCAGACCTGAACTGACATGGAATACCTCAGCATTTTCGTCAAGGGCATCTTCGTGGAGAACATGATCTTCGCGTACTTCCTGGGCATGTGCTCGTACCTCGCCGTCTCCAAGACGGTGAAGACGGCCGTCGGCCTCGGATTCGCCGTGATCTTCGTTCTCGGCATCACCGTCCCGATCAACTACCTCCTCGAGAACTTCGTCCTCAAGGAAGGCGCGCTCACCTGGCTCAGCGCCGACTACGCCAACGTCGACCTCAGCTTCCTCAGCTTCATCATGTTCATCGCGGTCATCGCGTCCATGGTGCAGCTCGTCGAGATGATCGTCGAGAAGTTCGCCCCGGCCCTGTACGGTGCCTTGGGCATCTTCCTGCCGCTCATCGCCGTGAACTGCTCCATCCTCGGTGGCGCCCTCTTCATGCAGGAGCGCCAGTATCCGAGCATCGGCGAGGCCACCGTCTTCGGTCTCGGTTCCGGTGTGGGCTGGCTCCTGGCCATCGTGGCCATCGCCGCCATCCGCGAGAAGATCCGCTACTCCAACATCCCCGACCCACTCAAGGGCCTCGGCATCACCTTCATCCTGACCGGCCTCATGGGCATGGCCTTCATGGCCTTCATGGGCATCGAAATCTGAGCAAGCAATCATGACCACCACGATTCTTCTCACCATCGCGTTCTTCCTGGCCGTCATCCTGCTGTTGGTCAGCCTGCTTCTGTTCGCGAAGTCCCGTCTGTCCCCGAGCGGCAAGCTCAAGCTCGTGATCAACGGCGAGCGCACCCTCGAGGTGGAGGGCGGCAGCACCCTGCTCACCACGCTCGGCAACGCCGGCGTGTTCCTCCCGTCCGCCTGCGGTGGCGGTGGCACCTGCGTGCAGTGCCGTTGCCAGGTTCCGGCCGGTGGCGGCACCATCCTCCCGACGGAGGAGCCCCACTTCTCCCGAAAGGAGATCGCCGACCACTGGCGCCTCGGCTGCCAGGTGAAGGTCAAGGAGGACATGGAAATCCAGGTCCCCGAAGAGGTCTTCGGCATCAAGAAGTGGGAATGCGAAGTCGTCTCCAACTACAACGTGGCCAGCTTCATCAAGGAGTTCGTCGTCCGCTTGCCGGAAGGCGAGACCCTCGACTTCGAGGCCGGCGGCTACATCCAGGTGGACGTGCCGACCACGACCGTGGAGTACAAGGACATCGACATCACCGCCCACCCGGAGCACCACAAGGACCCGAACACCTTCCAGAGCGAGTGGGACAAGTTTGGCCTGTGGGACCTCAAGATGGTCAACGACGAGCCCATCGTCCGCGCCTACTCCATGGCCAACCACCCGGCCGAGGGCAACATCGTGATGCTCAACATCCGGATTGCCACCCCGCCGTGGGACCGCGCCCGCAACGCGTGGATGAACGTCAACCCCGGCATCTGCTCCAGCTACGTGTTCGGCTGCAAGCCCGGTGACAAGTGCACCATCAGCGGACCGTACGGGGAGTTCTTCATCAAGGAGACCGACGCCGAGATGGTCTACATCGGCGGTGGTGCCGGCATGGCCCCCATGCGCAGCCACCTCTTCCACCTGTTCCACACGGTGAAGACCGGCCGCAAAGTGACCTTCTACTACGGAGGCCGCTCCCGCCGTGAGCTGTTCTACCTCGAGGACTTCCGCAAGATTGAGGCGGAGTTCCCCAACTTCCGCTTCCACGTGGTCCTGAGCGACCCGACGGAGGAGGACAACTGGAACGAAAAAAAGAGCGTTGACGACGAGGGCGATGGTTTCCTCGGTTTCGTGCACAATGCGGTGATCGAGCATCACCTCAAGCCACACGAGGCGCCGGAGGACATCGAGTTCTACTTCTGCGGTCCGCCGCTCATGAACCAGGCCGTCCTCAAGATGTGCGACGACTGGGGCGTGCCGCCGGAAAACGTGGCCTTCGACGACTTCGGAGGATGATGCGTTTGCGCAAGACCCCATGGGATTCCGCCAGCCTCGTGCTGGCGGTTCCGTTTGTGGCCATGGCCGTGTTCCTCGCCGGATGCGGGGACCAAGGACCGGCGAAGGAGGTGGCCGGCGACGCGGGCGATCCGGCCCCGACGGTCCAGTTCCACCAGGGCGCGGCCCAGGGCACGACGTACAGCATCAAATATCTGAGCGACGAACGGGTGGAGGACGCCGTTTTCGAGGGCTTGCTCGAGGCGATGGATCAAGCCGCAAACCTCTGGCGGCCGGAGAGCACCCTCAACGCCATCAATGCATGGGACCGTACGGATTCCCTGTTTGGTTTCGTGGACAGCACCCACATCATCGGTCCGCTGTGGGCCTTGTCCGAAGAGCTGTACGAGCTCACGCGAGGCGCCTTCGATCCCACGGTGAGCCCGCTGGTCGAGCTCTGGGGGTTCGGCCTGTCCAAGCGCGGGGAGGTGACGGAGGCTGACGTGGACAGCGTGCTCGCATTCACAGGCATGCGACCGGAGCGCTTCGACATGAATGAGGAGGAGGCCGACGGATACTACGTGGCCACGTGGGTGCGCAAGGGCGATGCCCGGGCGGCACTGGACTTCAACGCGGTGGCCCAGGGCTATACCGTCGACCTCTTGCTCGAGGCACTCCGTGAGCGGGGCATCGACAACGCGATGGTCGAGCTTGGCGGGGAGGTCGCGTGCCGGGGTGTCAACGTCCAGGGTATGCCGTGGAGAATCGCCGTGGACCGTCCAGTCATGGGCAGTGGCGCCGGCGATCGGGTGCTGGAGACGGTGGTCGCCGTGCAGGACCGTGCCATCTGCACCAGCGGCAGCTACCGCAAGTTCTACGAGCGCGATGGGCGCCGGTTCAGCCACACCATTGACCCGGCCACCGGTTGGCCGGCGGAGAATGGCTTGCTGAGCGCAACGGTTCTGGCGCCGACTGCGGCCTATGCCGACGCCCTGGCGACCGCCTTCATGGTGCTCGGTGTGGAGCAGACCCAAGGGTTCCTCGCGGCCTATCCGGACCTCGGACTGGACGTGTTGCTGATGTCCGACGACGGAAAAGGGGGCTACGCCGTCTGGGCCACGCCCGGATTCGAGGCAGTGTCCCAGCCGCTCTGATCAGGCGCCTTCCGGCAATTCCTCTTGCTGGCAGCGCTCGCCGCGGCTGGCGCCGCAGATGGAGCAGGAGCCGTCCTCGTTGTCGAGCAGCGGGTTGTTGCTGGAACAGGTTCCGGCGAACTCCCCATCCTTCTTGACCAAAATCTTGATGGCGATGCCGGCAAAGCCGAGGGCCAGCAATCCGATGGTGAGGAGAAGGGTCTCATAGGCCATGGTCCAAAGGTAGAGCGAAGCGCTGAAGAACGGGGGCGACGGGCCACCAGCGTGTGAACATTTCCGATCCTTTTCCGTAGGGGTAAATGATGTGTTCGTTAGGTCACAAATGGGATTCGTCGAAAAATCGTATCTTCAGGAACCTTTTTATCCATCTGATGCCCTTCTCCATGAAGCACCCGATTCATGCGAGCGTGTTGCTTGCCTTGTGTCTCTTGTTGTCCCAACAGTCTGATGCCCAAGAGTGTGGCTGCCCCGACTTCGCCGCACGTCCTGTGGCCAACCTCACGGACAACGGGGGACAGGGTGTGGGAACCCGGACGCTGACCTGCGATTCGACTTACGTGCTCAACGGGTTCGTGTACGTCAATGCAGGCGATGTGCTGACGGTCAATCCCGGCACGGTCATCCAGGCCAAGCCCGGTCAAGGCGAGGCGGCGAGCTGCTTGATCGTGGCTCGCGGCGGACAAATCGTCGCCGATGGCACGGCAGACTGCCCCATCGTCTTCACCTACGAAGGAGACCCCATGAACGGCTCCACCCCCTACAACACGAGTGGTCTCTGGGGCGGGGTGGTGATCAACGGGCACGGAGAGCTCAACACCTACGATGGCGATGACCGCGCCGAGGGCATCACGGACGCCTCGGGCCAGGACCGCGATGTCTACGGAGCAGCCGACTCCAATGGGGACGGCGACAACGATTTCTTCGACAATGCCGAGTCGAGCGGTGTGCTCCGGCACGTGTCGATCCGCCATGGCGGAAGCGAGATGCCGAATCCGCCGGTGAACTTCCAGAACATCATCAACGGTGACGAGACCAATGGACTCAGCTTGAACGGAGTGGGCGCGGGCACCACCCTGGAGCACATCGAAATCGTCTCCACCCTGGACGATGGCTTGCAGATCATGGGCGGCGCCGCCAATCTCCGCTACGTGGCCGTGGCCTTTTCCACCGAGGACAACCTCGAATACGACCAGGGCTGGGTAGGCGACATGCAGTATTTCTTCTCCATGATGGACCAGGGTGATCCGTCCGCCAGCTTCGGTTGGGACCTGGAGGGAGACGACTTCGAATTCCAGGACGTGACCCTGAGCTTTTTGCCCTACACCAATCCCCAGATTGCCAACTTCACTTCCATCGGCCACTCCGAGGCGGATGCAGTCCGTTGGCACAACGGGGGAGGGGGACGCCTGTACAATGGCATTTTCCAGAATTTCGGATTCGGCATCGACCTGGAGGACTTCGATCCCTGCGATGCGTACGAGCTCTTCCTGTTTGGTCAGCTGGAGATCCACAACAACCGGTTCTGGAACATCGGCGACTCGCTCGCCCTGGACACCATGATCCTGTACGATGGCCCGGTGTGGAACGGCAACATGCAGATCCAGAACCACTTCGAGGCCAACCACAACGTGGGGTCCGACCTCGGCCTGGACGACACCTTCGAGGCGCTGGCCGGGTTCATCACGAGCGGGGTGGACCCGTTCCCGACCGTGGCCGACAGCGTACCCGCCATGCACCAGCCCGTGGGGACCTTCTTTGACCCGGTGAACTACGTCGGGGCGTTCGAGCCCGGAGGAGAAAACTGGCTCGCCGGTACCTACCTCGACGAGATGGGGCTGTTCTATCCGGGCGACATTCCCGGATGCACCTATGACTTCGCGTGCAACTACAATGCATCGGCCAACGTCGACGACGGTTCTTGTGACATCCTGACGTGTGCGGGATGCATTTACGAGGAAGCCGCCAACTACGACCCGAATGCCGTCCGCGACGATGGCAGCTGCTTGGGTTTCGCGGGCAGCTCGAACTGCGTCACGGACGTGGACGGCGACGGCACCACCGGTGTGAACGACCTCCTCGAGGTCCTGTCGCTCTTCGGGGCGACCTGCGGCTGATTCCGCCGCCCTTGACTCAGCGGTGGCGTCGTCCGTAGGGGTGACGGCCGCCAGGCACATATCCCAGGCCCAATGCGGGGTGGTGCGCCCGGAATCCATGGGTGAGCAAACCGAGGTTGAACCACCATCCGTCGCGCCAATGGGCGTGGAGGACCACCCGGTTGTAGTGCCCTTCTTCCGGTTGCCAACGGCGCAGGTACCGACCGTGGACGAGGTCGATGTGTACGCGTGTGAAGCGGATCTGGAATCCGGCATGGGTCCCGATGCCGGTGGCATCCGGCCGCACGAACACCAAGGAGCCTGCGACATAGCCCATCCTCAGCCGGCCTCCGAACCGCCAATCCACCCCCACCTCAGCCACCGTTTCCCGTGAGGCGAGCGGAGCAGGTTGCCGCCTTCCGGTGGCGGCGTGGAGTCGAACCCCTTCTACCGGGGCAGGCAGCACGGCGATCACGGCGAGGGTGTCCTCCGAGCGGAGGGGGCGGCGCACCGTGCGGGGCCAGCCGATGGACGCAGCGAGGGACACGACGTTGGTCCCGAGGTTAGGCTGGGTAAACGAGGCGTTGCTCTGGTGGTCGAGCGTGAGATGCACCCCCACACGCTGGTGCCAGGGCACACCGGCGCCCTGCCGGGCAGGACGGTGCACGCCGAGTTGGATGGCGGCGTTGATGGGGGATCCGATGACCACCCGCTGGCGTTCATTCGCCGAGTCCACGCCCCACACCTTCGAGGTCCACCCCCATCCGCCACCGAGCCGGATCTGCCAGCCTGCGGACAGTCGCAAATCCGCCGTTCCGAGCAGGGCGACCTGGGTTCCGATGTGGTCGGGCGCGCCGGTGGTGCCCGTGCGGAGGGTGGCTCCCCAGCGGGCGTTTTCCCGGCTGCAGGACCAGAGGCCACCAGCGGCCGTGCTCCAGTGCACATGCGCCATGTGGGCGTGTCGGTGGACCATGGACCGGATGGAGGCCCGGTGCGGCATGAGGAAGCCGCCCCCGACGGCGATTTCCCATTGATCCTCCCGTACGCGATCCCGGTCGTCCGCCGGAGACTGCTGGGCCAGCGCACAACTGCACATCCCACACAGGAGTGTGGTCAGGAGGGCTGGGGCCAGGACAATGTGCTCGCGGACGGTTCGCCACATGGGCCAAAGGTGACCTTAATTTTGGAGCATGCCGCACACAGACGCCATCGATCGTCCAGCCCTGGATTCACCCAAGGGCCAGCACACCCGAGCGGAGAAACTGGCTGCCTTCGGCCGGTTGCTCGACATCATGGACGACTTGCGGGAAGGTTGCCCCTGGGACATGAAGCAATCGTTCGAATCCCTCAGGCACCTGACCATCGAGGAGACTTACGAGCTCGGGGAGGCCATCCTCGAGGGCGACCTGGAGGAAGTGGGCAAGGAGGTCGGCGACCTCATGCTCCACATGGTGTTCTACAGCCGCCTCGGTTCCGAGGCCGGCGCCTTCGATGCGGCGGATGTCCTGCACGGCATCTGTGACAAGCTGGTCACGCGGCATCCCCACATCTACGGAGATGTCGAGGCCGCCACCGAAGACGAGGTCAAGGCCAATTGGGAAAAGATCAAGCTCAAGGAAAAGGGAGAAGCGCGTCAAAGCGTGCTTCAGGGTGTGCCGTCGGGACTGCCCTCCCTGGTCAAGGCCCAGCGCATTCAGGAAAAGGTGCGCGGCGTGGGCTTCGATTGGGACCATGCTGGACAGGTCTGGGACAAGGTGCAGGAGGAACTGGGGGAGTTGCAGGACGAGGTGGAGCGCAAGAGCGACCGCGTGGCCGATGAGTTCGGAGACGTGCTGTTTGCCCTGATCAACTACGCCCGCTTTCTGGACGTCAATCCCGATGAAGCGCTCGAGCGGACCAACCGGCGGTTCAAGGCCCGGTTCGAAGCGATGGAGCGACGGATCGAAGAAGCCGGATTGGACCTCGCGGAGATGCCGCTGGAGGAGATGGACCGGCACTGGGATGCGGCCAAAGCCGAGCTGGGCCAATGATGCGGTTTTCCCGCACGTGGCCTGACCGCAGGCGCAAGGCGGCATGGCGGATGCTGCAGGGAGCCGGTTGCGTCGTCGTCTGGGGAATGGTGGCCGGTTGTGCTGCAGAGGGCGCGGGTTGCTTGGATGCCCTCGGTGAGCGGAGCGCGGACACCGTGGCGATCACCGTCCTCCCGGACCGGTTGGAGGTGATGGACCGCGTGGAGGTCCATTGGTGGCCGTCGGATTCGGCCGCCTTGGCGGTCCGTCATGCATGGCTGGGCACGCTGGACGGACTGTCCATCACCGAGGGCGATGGCGTGTTTCGCATCGAAGACCGGAACACGTGTGGGTGGGTTCGTCGATTGGACGCCGTCCCGAGGGTGGACTTGCACGGCATCGCACCGTCCGAGGTGTGGCTCGAGTCCCACGCCGACTTCGTGATGGAGTCTGCCTATTCAGAGGGAGATCTGTTTGTCGAAGGCGATGAGATGTCGGGACACCTCCATCTGCATTTCACGGGGGACAGCCTGAAGTTGCGCCTCCCCAACGGAATCGGCCACGCCTCCGTGGAGGGAAGTGCCCTTCGCTTTTCGACGTTCCGCTCCGGATTCGGAGACCTCGATGCCACCGGACTGGACGCCGACCGCGTGCTGGCTCATCACGCCGGCGTCGGGGCGATGCGGCTGCGGCCGGAATCCTACCTCTATCTCGAGCTCAGCGGTGCAGGGCAGGTCCACCTGTATGGCGACAGCGACCAGCGCGACATCGTGATCGGCCCGGATGCCACCGGGGAGATCATCGACCATCCCTGAGGGTCAATACCGGAGCTGCTGCTCGACGTCGTTCACGAAGGACGCAACCCATGCGGCGTATTGGGCGCCGCTCGGGTGCAGCCCGTCCGGCGCCACCCACATCGGATTCCATTGTTGGCTGATTCCGGTGATGTCGTGGTGGGCGATGCCTGCCTGGACCGTCAGGGTGGAACAGGCCGCATTGAACTGGGCCAACTCCATGGAAATGGTGGGCTGGTTGCCTTGACCGAAGGGCGTGTAGCCGTAGTCCGGAATGCTCACGACGAACACGCGGTCTTCCCGACCATCCGCCAAATCCACGGCCCGCTCGAGCAGGGCCTGGAATTCCACTTCGTACGCGTCCAGGGGCAGCCCCTGGTATTGGTTGTTGACCCCGATGAGCAGGGAGACGAGATCGAAGGTGGCCGTATCGATCTGCTGCGCGTCCATGGCGTTGCTGAGGTTGGCCGTCGTCCAGCCCGTGGTGGCGAGGATGTGGGCCGGCTCCAGGTGGGTGTCGGGCAGGCGCAGCGCGAGGGAGTCCACGAGTTGATTCGGCCAATCCCCGATGTCGGGCACGCTCTCCCCGATGGTGTAGCTGTCCCCGAGCGCCAGGTAGCGGACCGTGTCCGGGGCGAGGCCCGTTGGCGCATCCGTCGAGTCGGCCGGAGCGGCCACGGGTTGGACCGGTGGCAGGGTGGGGTCAGGATTCGGCTCGATGATGCAGGAAGCCAAGCACAGGGCCGCCAGCAGGGCGAAGTGGAGGGTGCGGTGAATCACACCGACAATCAACGACGAAATCCTCAGTTCGGCAGGAGGAGGAGCACGAGTGCGGTCGTGGCCAAACCCCAGCCGAGGATGTTGCGGCCATCGGGGCGCTCTTGAAAGAAGGCAATGCCGGCTAGGGAGGTGGCGAGGACGATGCCGAGGTTGTTGGACGGGACGATGGCCGACCGGGGGAAGGGCATGCTTTCGTAGGCGGACAGGAGGAAGAAGAGGGAGCCCACATTGATGATGCCCAGGATGATCCCGCCGAGGATGGTGGCGCGGCTGAGGACGGGCTTGGCAGAGGGCACGAAGGCCCAGCGCGACAGCCCGATGACGGCGGCGACCGTGAAGGGGACGGCGGCGAAGGTCAAGCGGTCCGCGTCGCAGGACATGTGCGCCTCGGAGGAGAACCAGCCAAATCCGAGGTCGATGAGTCCGGAACCGAAGAACACAATGGCGGGCAGGGTCCACGTCACATCGAGCCGGTCATCCGCGGCATCGATGACCGGATCGTCCGCGCTCCGCCCTGGGCTGCTCGCGAGCCAGACGGCCGGGAAGGCCAAGACCACGGCGGTGGCCTTCTGCCAGGTGAACGGATCGGTCGGGTCGAGCAGCATGAACACGCTCATAGGCAACACCATCGACATCTTGGTCGCGATGGCCACCACCCCGAGACCCAGCTGCTGCGTGCACTGCCCGATCTTGTTGAACATGTACAGAAACGACAATCCCATGACCACCCCGGCCAAGGAGCTCGGCTCGGGCACGCGGCCCAGCGCATGGGAGGGACCCGCCATCAGGACGGCGAGGGTGCCGGCGACGATGTAGTTGATGACCACGGCGTCTTCCAGGCGCACGTTGAACCGGGGGAACAGCCGAAAGCAGCTGAACAGGAGGGTCGAGACGACGATGCTGAGGCCGAGTGCGATCATGGAAAGGCGACCGAGAGGGTGGGGGGCGGACACGTCCCGGCCCAGCGGGCGCTGTCCGGGTGGACGCGGTACTCGACACGGTCCGTTCCGAACGGGTGCATCCCCCGTATGGGTGCACCCTTCGCGGCTGGCCAGTCGGGCGCCTTCAGGCCATCTCCCAGGTGCTCGGCAGAGCGGCAGATCCTCAATTCGTCCCAGAAGCCTCCTTCGATGAACCGTCGGAGGGTGTCGGCACCCCCCTCCACGAGCACGGACCGGATGTCCCGTTGGTGAAGGGCCTCGAGCATGGCGGGGATGGCTCCTTCCGGGGTAGCCGGCAACCGGTCCACGGTCGGGGGCAGGCCATCCGGGCCACCC
Organism: Flavobacteriales bacterium; assembly: GCA_049610565.1. Lineage (GTDB taxonomy): Bacteria > Bacteroidota > Bacteroidia > Flavobacteriales_D > Sanyastnellaceae > UBA8752. The sequence continues at coordinate 10,974 of JBMYZR010000016.1, forward strand.
AACACGAGTGTGTTGCCGGGCGCTTGGTAGACCTGGGCTTGGGATGACGTGCGCCCACTGGGGTCGAGCACCACACGAAGCGGCGATGGGCCCTGTGCATTTCGAACATCCAGCCGGGGGTCATCGGTGGCCACGGTGCCAGCGCCGACCAGAATGGCCCCTTCCTCCGCGCGCCATTGGTGCGTCAATCGGCGCAGGGCAGGCGAGGTGATGGCCTTGCTGCCCGTTTCTCCGGGAGCCCGAGGCGGGTCCATGAACCCATCGGCACTGACGGCGCATTTGAGCACGACCCAGGGCCGGCCGCGCTCCATGGCGCTGAGGAATCGGCGGTTGAGCCAACGGCCTTCCGCAAACGCGTCCAGAACGGCGACCTCGATGCCCACGTCGCGCATGCGCTCGATGCCCTGCCCGGACACCTTGGGGTTGGGGTCGACCATGCCGACCACGCACCGGACGATGCCCGACGCGATGAGCGCATCCGAACAGGGTGGAGTGCGGCCATGGTGGCTGCAGGGTTCAAGCGTCACATAGGCTGTGGCGCCGCGGGCGTCGTGTTTGCTGGGGAGTGCTTGCAAGGCAGCCGCCTCGGCATGGGGGCCACCGACGGCGGCATGCCAACCCGAAGAGAGCATGCGGCCATCGCGGACCAGGACACAGCCCACGCGCGGGTTGGGCGCCGTGCCGATGACACCGCGACGGGCGAGTGCCAGGGCCGTGGCCATCCATTCCCGGTCCCGGGGGGTGACCTCGGCCATGGTCAGGCGGAGTGCTTGGCCCGGGCGGCCGTGAGGGTGTTGCGGAGCAGGCTCACGATGGTCATGGGGCCGACGCCTCCCGGAACGGGGGTGATCCAGCTGCACTTGGGTGCCACATCCGCATAGTGGACGTCGCCTTTGAGGCGGTAGCCGCGCTTCGCAGTCGGGTCTTCGACCCGGGTGATCCCCACGTCGATGACCACCGCGCCTTCCTTGACCATGTCGGCCGTGACCATCTCCGGGCGGCCCACGGCGGCCACGAGAATGTCGGCTTCGAGACAATGCAAGCGAAGGTCGCGGGTTCGGCTGTGGCACAGGGTCACCGTGCAATTGCCGGGTTGTCCGGAACGGCTCAGCAGCAGGGACATGGGGGTGCCGACGATGCTGGACCGGCCGATGACCACGGCGTGCTTGCCTTCGGTCTCGATGCCGGACCGTTCGAGCATCGTCATGATGCCCGCCGGCGTGGCGGGGACGAAGCCCGGCAGGCCCAGGGCGAGGTTGCCCATGTTGACCGGGTGGAAGCCGTCGACGTCCTTGGCCGGATCGACGGCCTCGATGACCGCCTGCGCATCGAGGTGGTCGGGGAGGGGCAGCTGGACGATGAAGCCGTCGATGGACGGGTCGTCATTGAGGCTGTGGACAATGCCGATCAGCTCCTCCTGTGTGATGTCGGCGGGACGCTGGATGAGCGTGCTCTCGAATCCCACCTTGGCGCAGCTCCGGACCTTGTGGTCCACATAGGTGCGGCTGGCACCGTCCTCTCCCACGAGCACGGCGGCCAGGTGGGGCGCCGGGTGGCCAGCGGCCACCCACTCCCGAACCTCCACCGCAATTTCCTCCTTGATGGACTCGGACAGGCCCTTGCCGTCGAGAATCTGCGTGTTGTCCATGGTCAATCCGGTCATCGGGGCATCCGCATTCCGCCGGGCATGGCGCCACGCCCCATCATGCCGCCGAGTCCGCGACGCCGACCTCCGCCGGCGTTCATCATTTTCATCATCTTCTTCATCTCCCCGAACTGCTTCAGCAATTGGTTCACCTCCTGCACCGAGGTGCCACTGCCCTTGGCGATGCGGGTCTTCCGGCTGCCATTCAGCTTGTCCGGATGTTGACGCTCATCGGGCGTCATGGAGCGGATGATGGCCTCGATGTGCTTGAAGGCATCGTCGTCGATGTCGACCCCGCGGAGCGCCTTGCCCATGCCTGGCACCATGGCGAGGAGGTCCTTGACGTTGCCCATCTTCTTGATTTGCTGAACCTGCTCGAGGAAGTCTTCAAAGTCGAAGCTGTTCTTCCGGATCTTCTTCTCGAGCTTCTTGGCCTGCGCCTCGTCGAATTGTTCCTGGGCCTTTTCGACGAGGGTCACGACATCGCCCATGCCGAGGATGCGCTGGGCCATCCGGTCGGGGTGGAAAGGCTCGAGTGCGTCCGGCTTCTCTCCGGTTCCCACGAACTTGATCGGCTTGCCGGTCTCTTCCCGGATGGAGAGGGCTGCACCACCGCGGGTGTCGCCGTCCATCTTGGTGAGGATGACCCCGTCAAAGGCGATGCGGTCGTGGAAGGCCTGGGCCGTGCGCACGGCATCCTGTCCGGTCATGGCGTCGACCACGAACAGGGTTTCGCTCGGTTGGACGGCGTCCTTGATGCGCGCGATCTCGTCCATCATGGCCTCGTCCACAGCGAGGCGGCCCGCCGTGTCGATGATGACGACATCGTTGCCGTGACTGCGGGCATGCCGCAGGGCGGCCTCGGCAATGGCCACGGGGTCCTTCTCCTCGCGTTGGGTGAAGACATCCGCACCGACCCGTTTGCCCATCACCTCGAGCTGGTCGATGGCGGCAGGGCGGTACACGTCACAGGCGACCAGCAGGGGGCGCTTGCCGTGCTTCGATTTGAGGTGCAGGGCGAGCTTGGAGGTGTGCGTGGTCTTTCCGCTCCCCTGAAGGCCACTCATCAGAATGACGCCTGGCTTGCCTTTGAGGTTCAGGCCAGCGTGTTGTCCGCCCATGAAGGTGGCGAGCTCCTCCTGCGTGATCTTGACGAGAAGCTGTCCCGGACGGACCGAAGAGAGGACCTCCTGGCCAATGGCCTTGTCCTTCACCTGGTTGGCGAAGCGTTTCGCCACGCTGTAGTTCACGTCCGCGTCCACGAGGGCCCGGCGGATTTCCTTGGTGGTTTCGGCAATGTTGGCTTCGGTGATGGTGGACTCTCCCTTGATGCGCTGGAAGGCCTTTTCGAAGCGGTCGCTGAGGTTCTCGAACATGGGGACGGCAAAGGTAATCCGGGGAAATGCGAGCCGTCCGCGCTGTCTGTAAACGGCCAAAATGACGATGAAATAGAAAAAAACTTAGACGAAACTGCATAAGTATTGGATTAATGAGCTATCTTAGATGCGCTTAACTGCATGAACATGCGCTTTCAACTGTACTCCCTCGCTTGTTTGCTGGTGTCCTTCCTGGGCACGGCAACTGCTCAGAATGCATGCTTCCAGACCTCTGGAGACATCGCAGGATTCTCGCTCTCGGTGGAGACCGTGGCCACCGACGTCCTCGGTGGTCAGACGACCTACCGGGTGTACCTCTCCACACCGTCCACGGATGACTTCGTGTCGGCTGTGATTGGTGATGCGACGGATCCCTTGTTCCTCAACACGACCACGGATTTCTACCAGCATCCCATTGGTGGAAACATGGCGCAAGCCGTCAACCCCGCGTTCCTGGAGATGCCCTCATTGAGTGACATCGTCTACGACACGTGGTTGACGATCGGCATTGATCAGGCGCCCGACCTCAGTGCGGGAGAGACCGACGTCGCCATCCTCGTGGACCCGAACATCCCGTCGTGGGAAATCGACTTCGCGTCGGGGGGCAACCTGGACATCAGTTCACCCATCGGTGGCGGTTGGTACATCCTGCCGAGCAGCGCCAACGGCATTTCCGGAGACGACCAGAAAGTCCTCATCGCCCAAGCCACCACGGACGGCGACCTGAGCGGGCAGTTCTTCATCCAGATTTTCCCCAACGGCGACCAGTCCCAGTTGATCGAGAACACGTTCTCGTTTGCGGCCAGCGCCTGCGGCACGCCCGGTTGCACCGACGCTACCGCGTGCAATTACGACGACCAGGCCACCGTGGACGACGGGTCCTGCCAGCAGCTCGATGCATGTGGAGTCTGCGGCGGCAATGGCATTCCTGAGGGGGATTGCGATTGTGCAGGCAACCAGTTGGACGAATGCGGAGTGTGCGGCGGCAACGGAATCCCGGCCGGCGACTGCGACTGCAATGGCAATCAGCTCGACGAATGCGGTGTGTGCGGTGGAAACGGCATTCCCGCCGGCGACTGTGACTGCAACGGGAACCAGCTCGACGCCCTCGGCGTGTGCGGGGGAACCTGCACGGCAGACGCCGACGGCGATGGCACCTGTGACGATCAGGACGATTGCGTGGGCGCCCTGGACGCATGCGGTGTGTGCAACGGCCCCGGTGCCGTTCTTGACTGCGGTTGTTCCGGCATCCCTGCCGGCGACTGCGACTGCGACGGCAACCAGCTTGACGCCCTCGGCGTGTGTGGCGGAACCTGCAGTGCTGACGCTGATGCGGATGGCATTTGCGACGATGTGGACGATTGTGTGGGCGCCCTGGACGCGTGCGGTGTGTGCAACGGCCCCGGTGCCGTTCTCGACTGCGGGTGTTCCGGCATTCCGGCCGGCGACTGCGACTGCAATGGCAACCAACTCGACGCATTGAATGTCTGTGGTGGCGATTGCGCCGCCGATGTGGACAGCGACGGCGTGTGCGACGTGGACGAAATCCTCGGCTGCACCGACCAGACGGCCTGCAACTTCAACGCGTCTGCCACGGAGGCCGACAATGCGAGCTGCACGTACCCGGCCAATGAGCACGTCGATTGTGCCGGCAACTGCCTCGCCGACACCGACAGCGATGGCATCTGCGACAGCCAGGAAGTGCCGGGCTGCACCGACGCCACCGCGTGCAATTACAGCACCGGCGCAACCGATGACAACGGTTCCTGCACGTACTGCTGTGCCGACGTCACCTCCAGCGATGCGGATTACGCCCTCGTCCAGGAGATCGTGGCCGTCGACGGCATCCCCGGCATGACGACCTACCGCTACTACATCACGACGCCCAACGCGACCGATGTCGTGAGTGCCGTGAGCGGCGATTCCGAGGCACCCACGAGCCTCAGCACGACCGGAACGTTCTATCAGGACGACCTGGGCGGCTTGTTCCCCAACACCATCAACCCGGTGCTCTTCGAGACGTTCCCGTCCCTCGAGTACGACAGCTGGCTGACCATCGGCATCGACCAGCAGCCCGACCTGTCCGCTGGCGAGGCCAGTGTGGGACTGGCTGAGGCGCCCGGCGAAAGCTGGTCCGCTGGATTCGAAGCTGGTCAGAACTTCGCCATCGATGGATTCTTCGGTGGAGCCTGGTACGTGACCAGCGACAACACCAACGGGGTGGCCGGAGACGACCAGCGTGTCCTCCTCGCCCAGCTCACCACGGACGGTGAGCCGAGCGGCCAATTCTACGTGCAGGTGTTCCCCAATGGCGAGGCCGAGGGCCTCGGTGACCTGGTGATGCTCACCTTCGGTCCCCATGTGGACACCACGGCGCCCACGTTTGTGGACTTCCCGGCAGACTTGACCCTCGGCTGCGAGGACGAGCTCCCCAGCACGGACGTTACGGCGGAAGACGGATGTTCCGACTTCACCATTGCCCTCGAGGAGACCACCTCCGGTGACGCGTGCACCACGGTGATCACGCGGACCTACACCGTGACCGACGCCGCGGGCAATGCCACCACGGCGGCCTGGACCTTGACCGTCATTGACGACGACGCCCCGGTGTTCGAGACGCCCGCCAACCTGACGGTCGGATGCGGCTCGGACCTCAGCCCGGCTTCAACGGGTGACGTGACCGTCGCCGAGGATTGCGACGACTACACGGTGACTTACAACGACGCCCAGCTCTTCAACATGGACCCCTGCGTGGGCGAGAACATCGCCCGCACGTGGCGCGTGGCAGACGCCTGCGGCAATGAGTCCGTCGGCATCCAAGTGATCACCGTGTCCGACCTCGCTGCGCCGACCATCACTTCCGCCCCGGCGGACACCACCGTGTCGTGCGACGCCACCCTCCCGACCTCCACCATCGAGGCGACGGACGATTGCGGCGACGTGACCATCACGATGACCGAGGAAACCCAGGAAGGCGAATGCGCAGGGGAATCCACCCTGGTCCGCACCTTCACTGCGGCCGACCCCTGTGGCAACACCACCCAGCATGTCCAGACCATTCAGGTTGTCGACACGGTGGCCCCGGTGTTCACGAGCGTGCCTGCCGATGTCACCATCAGCGTGTACGACGCCTTGCCCGACGCGATGGCGGAAGCTGCGGACAACTGCAGCGCCGCCACGGTGCTGAGCCAAGACGCCACCGACGCGTCGGCCAACGACTTCCAGACCGTGACCCGGACCTTCACTGCAGTGGACGCCTGCGGCAATGCCGCCACGGCCACGCAGACCATCACCGTCCTTGAGACGCTCGGTTGCACGGATGCACTCGCGTGCAACTACAACGACCAGGCCACGGCGGACGATGGTTCCTGCGACTTCTGCTCCTGTGACGGCGTATACCCCGCCACGGGACCCTACGCCCTGGACATCGACACGATCGAAGGCGGCGTGGACGGCATGACCACCTATCAGGTGTACGTCACGCTCGAAAATGCCGGAGACTTCCTCAGCGCCGTGACCGGCGATGCGGCCAACCCGACCTTCATCCGCACCAGCACGGCCTTCCATCAGGATCCGCTCGGTGCGGCCAACGCCCACGCCATCAACGCCATGGTCATCGACGCTTTCCCGCAGGTGGCCTACGACAGCTGGGTGACGGTGGGCCTGACCAGCGCGGCCGACGCTGCTGCTGGAGAAGGGGAGGTGACCCTCGTCGAGGGTGAGCCCTGGATCGCGGCCTTCGAAGCCGGCGGCAACATCGAACTCGGCGGCGACTACGGCGGTGGCTGGTTCTCCCTGAACGGGTCCTCCAACGGCCTCGCTGGAGATGACCTTCGCGTCCTGCTCGGTCAGTTCACCACCGACGGTGTGTTCAGCGGCCAGATGTACGTTCAGGTCTTCCCGAACGGCGACGGCGACAACATGCAGTTCCAGACCCTCCGCTGGGGCGAGCCGCAGTGCGGTTGCCAGCTGGAGACGGCCTGCAACTACGACCCGACCACGGCCTACACCGACAACGACAACTGCCTGTTCCCCGAAGACCTCTTCGGTGCGGACAACGTGGACTGCGAGGGCACGTGCCTGAACGACACCGACAGCGATGGGGTGTGCGACGAGGACGAGATCCCCGGCTGCATGGACGAGACCGCGTGCAACTACAGCGCCGACGCCACGGACGACAACAGCACCTGCTGGTACGCCGAATATGGCTACGAGTGTGACGGAACCTGCATCAGCGACGAAGACTTCGACGGCATCTGCGACCTCAACGAATTGGAGGGCTGCAACCAGTCCAACGCCTGCAACTTCGATCCGGCAGCCACCGAAAACGACGGCTCCTGCACCTACGATTGCTACGGATGCACGGACGCCACGGCGGACAACTACGAGGCCGACGCCCTGCTCGACGACGGCTCCTGCCAATTCGGAGGGTGTACGGACGATGCCGCAGCCAACTACTCGGCCAGCGCGGACTTCAACGATGGCAGCTGCCAATACCCCGGTTGTACCAACCCGTCGGCCTGCAACTTCACGGTGGGGGCCAATGTGGACGATGGCTCCTGCGACACGACCAGCTGTGCCGGTTGTACGTACGACATCGCCTGCAACTACGACCCGACGGCCACGCTCAGCGACGGCTCCTGTGAGTTCGACAGCTGCCGCGGGTGTACCGATGCCGACGCCTTCAACTATGACGAGACGGCCACCGTCGACAACGGCTCCTGCTTGTTTGGTGGATGCCTGGACCCCGCCGCGGACAACTACGACGCCACGGTGGACTTCGGCGACGCCTCCTGTGAATACGGCGGCTGCACCAACCCATTGGCCTGCAACTTCTTCATTGATGCCAACGTGGACGACGGCTCCTGTGAGTTCACGAGCTGTGCCGGGTGCATGGTGACGTTCGCCTGCAACTACGACCCGACGGCCACCATCCAGGACGATGCCGCCTGTGATTTCACCTCCTGCTGTGGCGATCCCGCCGCGGACAACTATGAGGCTGGCGTGTCCGATCTGCTCACCTATGGGTGCATCTATGGCGGTTCGGCTCCGAGCATCGAATTCACGGGGTGTGAACTTCCGTTCGCCTGCAACTTCGGCGACACCGAGAACCCCTGCGAATTCACGACCTGCGCAGGCTGTACTGATCCGGCTGCGTGTACGTACCTCGAAGGCGCCACCATTTCCATCACCTGTCTGTACCCCGAGGACTTCTTCGGCGTGGACTATGTGGATTGCGCCGGCGACTGTCTGAACGATGCGAATGCCAATGGGCTCTGTGACGAAACCGAGATTACCGGTTGCTCCAACCCGCTGGCCTGCAACTACGTGAATGGTGCCACGTTCGACGACGGCTCCTGCGACACGACCAGCTGCGCCGGATGTACCGATGCTGCCGCGTGCAACTACGACGCCACGGCGAGCTTCAACGATGGCTCCTGTGACTACACGTCCTGCAGCGGATGTACCGACCCGACGGCCTGCAACTACGATGCAACGGCCACCAGCGACGACGGTGGATGCACCTTCCCGCCGAGCGCCCTGGTCGACTGCAACGGCGACTGCAACAACGACAGCAATGCCAACGGCATCTGCGACGAGCAGGAGACGCTGGGTTGCACGGACCTGAATGCCTGCAACTTCGACATCGATGCAACGTTTGACGATGGCAGCTGCGAGAGCGCGAGCTGCGCGGGATGCACGGTGTCCAGTGCCTGCAACTTCGATGCGACGGCGACCCTCAACGATGGCAGCTGCGACTTCACGAGCTGCCTCGGCTGCACCGACGCCACGGCCTGCAACTATGATGCGGACGCCACGGCGAGCGACGGATCCTGCACGTATCCCGAGCCGGAGTACGACTGCGAGGGCAACTGCCTCGTGGACAGCGATGGAGACGGCGTCTGTGATGCCTTCGATGGCAACTTCGATGGTTGCATGGATCCCCTGGCGTGCAACTACGAACCGCTGGCCGATTCGGATGACGGGTCCTGCGACTTCTGCAGCTGTGCCGGTTACACCACCGACCAGCCCGAGTACGGCGTGCAAATCGAGGAGTATGCCCTCAACGGCATCCCCGGCTACACGACCTACCGCGTCTACATCACCACGCCGAACGCCACCGACAAGGTGAGCGCCGTGACCGGCCAGACGGAGAATCCGCTGTACGTGGAGACGACGGGTGATTTCTACCAGCACCCCAACGGCGGTGTGTTCCCGAATGGCATCAACCCCATTCTCTATGACTTCTTCCCGGAGATCCAGTACGACAGCTGGTTCACCATCGGCATTGACGCGGTTCCCCAGTCCGGCCTCGGTCAGGGCAGCATCCAAGGACTGCCCGAACCCGATCCGTGGAGTGCTCCGTTCGAAAGCGGTTCCGGGTTCACCATCGACGACATCATCGGTTCCGGTTGGTTCGTCAACCCCGACGTGACCAACGGCATCGCCGGCGACGACCAGCGGGTCCTGCTCGCCCAGCTCACCACCAACGGAGAGCTCAGCGGACAGTTCTATGTGCAGGTCTTCCCCGAGGGCGACAACCTGATGCAGGAGCGCGTGACGCTGACCTTCGGCGGCAGCCAGTGCGGCTGTACCGACCAGACGGCCTGCAACTACTCGCCGAGCGCCGTCATCGATGACGAGAGCTGCTACTACCCGCAGTTCGGCTACGACTGCGATGACGTCTGCCTGTTCGACAGCGAGGCACCCGAGTTCACCGAGACGCCCGAGGACATGGAGATCAGCTGCAGTGCAGCCGATGCCGACGTGGTCTACCCGGCCGCGACGGACAACTGCGACACCGACCTCGAGTTCTCCTACTTCGACGAGATCCTCGACGGTCCGTGCGGAGAAACCTATGACATCGTCCGTTCCTACGTCGTGACCGACAACTTCGGCTACGCTGACACGGTGAGCCATGTGATCCACGTGGTGGACGACCAGGCTCCGGTCTTCACGAACGTCCCGGCCGACGCCACGCTGGAATGCGGCGATCCGCTGCCGACCAACACGGCCGTGGCGCTGGACAACTGCAACGGCGTGACCGTCACCTACGTGGACGACATGACCGAAACCGGCTGCGGTGCTACGGGCACGCTCGTCCGGACGTGGACGGCAGAGGACGCCTGCGGCAATGCCAGCACGGCCACGACGACCTACACCATCGTGGACACCACCAGCCCGACCATCGACGGCGTGCCCGCCGATGTGACCTTGAGCTGTGAGGACGACTATGACTTCCCCATGCCGACGGCCAGCGACGCCTGCGGCACGGTCGAGCTCACCGAGGAGCTCACCACGCAGGAGGGCACGTGTGCCAACGAGTACACGCTCATCCGGACCTTCACGGCCATCGATGCGTGTGGCAACTTCAGCCAGGCCATCCAGGCGGTCACGGTGATCGATGAGACGGCCCCGGCCTTCACCGGTCTGCCCGCTGATGCCACCCTCGAGTGCGGTGACGCCATTCCGGTCACCGACGTGACGGCTGACGACCTGTGTTCCGGTGCTGTGGACGTCACGTTCACGGATGTGGAGACGACGCTGGACGCGTGTTCCTACCAGATCGTGCGGACCTTCTCCGCCACGGATGCCTGCGGCAACACGTCCACCCACGATTGGACCCTGCTGTTCGAGGACACGACCGATCCGACCTTCACGGTCCCGGCCGATGTGACCCTGGATTGTTCCGCCGACACGACCCCGGCAGCAGCCGGCGATGTGACCGACGCGGCCGACGGCTGTGACGCCGCACCGACGGTGAGCTACACCGATGTGGTGACCGACGGCGCGTTCACGCTCGACGGCCTGACGGCAGACATCCGTGTGGAGCTCCGCCTGGACAACCTCGCCGCGTTCCCGCGCGTCCTGGAAGCCACCGGCGTGACCATCGGAGACGGCGTGGAGCTCGATCTCGACGATCAGGTGTCCAACCCGATCAACCTGCGCGGCGCATTGAGCGTCGACATCGCCGGCAACCAGATCGGCCTGTCCGTCCTCGACGTGATCGGGTCCGAAAGCTGGGACTACATCGAAGTCCGCATCAGCAACCTCTCCGGTGCGGGCCTGGTGGGCGCGACGCTGGATGCCAATGGGCTCTTCGTCGACGCGGCCGCAGCGGAGTTCAACGCCGCCGTCAGCAGCGAGGAGATCATCCTGAGCTGGACGGAAGTGGAGGATGCCATGATGTCCATCACCGATGGAGGGACGGCCGCCGCCACGGCATTGGGCGCATCGAATTGCATTGCCCAGAACGTAATCACCCGGACGTGGACCGTGACCGATGCCTGCGGCAACAGCAGCAGCGCCGACCAGGTCATCACGCTGGAGGACATGACGGCCCCGGTGTTCGACTTCGTGCCGGAAGACCAGACGCTCGACTGCAACGCCGAGTACACCCTCGAGATGGCCACCGCCACCGATGCCTGTTCCGGCGTCGCCGTGACCCACGCCGACAGCGAGAGCTTCCCGTGTGACGGCAGCCGCGTGATCGAGCGCACCTTCACTGCGGTGGACGGATGCGGCAACATCAGCACGCACGTCCAGACGATTTCCTACCTCGACACCACGGCGCCGGTCTTCACCGCTACGCCCGAGGACCTCGCCCTGGAGTGCAGCGATGACCTCCCCGTCACCGAGGCCACGGCCAGCGACGATTGTGGATCCGTCACGGTCACCTACAGCGACGAGACCGTCGCGGGCGACTGCAGCGGCAACTTCACCGTCTTGCGCACCTTCACGGCCGAGGACGGCTGTGGCAACAGCACCACGCATGTCCAAAGCATCGTCTTCACCGACACCACGGCTCCGGTCGTGACCGCGGCGCCTGCCGACACGGCCTACCAGGTGGTGGCCGGTCAGACCATTCCGGTGGACCTGCCCGAGGCGACGGACGCCTGCGGCTCGGTGGACATCACCTTCGTCGACGTGTGCACCGCACAGGGACTCGGAGGCTACACGGCCACGCGTTCCTTCACGGTCAGTGACGACTGCGGCAACAGCACCCAGGTGGACCAGGAGATCACGGTGACCTTCGCCCTTGGGTGTGACGATCCGGCGGCCCTGAACTTCGACCCTGAGGCGATGGCCGGTGACGGTTCCTGCCTCTATGCCGGTTGCACCAACCCGGACGCCCTGAACTACAACCCGCTCGCCGATGAGGACGACGGTTCCTGCCTCGTGGCCGACATCGAGGGCTGCATGGACGCCAGTGCCTGCAACTACTTCGAGGCCGCCAACGTGGACGATGGATCCTGCGACTACTGCAGCTGCATCAATGCGCCCGTCATCGACGGATACAGCATCGAGCTGGAGACCGTGGCGGAGGATGCCATCCCCGGCATGACGACCTACCGCCTCTATGCGACGATGGTCAACCCGACCGACGTGTTGTCCAGTGTCGTCGGTGAGAATGGGTTCGAGACGTACATCAACACGAGCACGTCCTTCTATCAGGATCCGTTCGGCAGTGCACTGGGACAGACGATCAACCCGATCCTGTTCGGCATCCAGCCCGACCTCGAGTACGACAGCTATGTGACGATCGGCCTGACCGGTGCGCCGGATCCCCTGGCCGGTGAAATCGAGGTGACCGCGGTCCAGAGTGAGGGGGCCAACTGGATCCAGCCCTTCGAAGATGGAGGCAACATCACCATCGATGGCGACTTCGGCGGTGCTTGGTTCACCCTGAATGGAGCCACCAACGCCCAGGCGGGAGACGACCTTCGGGTCCTGCTCGGCCAGTTCACCACGGGAGGAACGCTCAGCGGCCAGATCAGCCTGCAGGTGTTCCCGGAGGGTGACGGTGAGAACGACCTCGTGATGACCTTCCCGATCGGCAACCCCGGTTGCGGATGCACGGACGCCACGGCGTGCAACTACGTGGACGGCGCCGCCTTCGACGACGGAAGCTGCACCTACACGGACCTGTACGAGTGTGACGGCGAGACCTGCATCAACGACGCTGACGCGGACGGCATCTGCGACGAGCTGGAGGTGGCCGGGTGTACCAACCCGAATGCCCTCAACTATGACGCCTCTGCGACGGACGAGGACGGTTCCTGCCAGCTCCTTGGCTGCACGGACCCGGCTGCGGACAACTACGATGCAACCGCCAACGTGGACGGAGAATGCACCTACCTCTTGGAGGGCTGTACCGACGCCGGTGCCGTCAACTACGACGACAGCGCCCTGGTGGACGATGGTTCCTGCCTGTTCCTCGGTTGCATGGATCCGGCTGCGGACAACTACGACGAGAACGCCAACGTCGAAGGCGAGTGCACCTACCCGATGGAGGGCTGCATGGACGCCGAGGCCATCAACTACGACAACACAGCGCTGGTGGACGACGGTTCCTGCCTGTTCCTCGGTTGCATGGACCCGGACGCCGACAACTACGATCCGAATGCCAACGTGGCGGGCTTCTGCGCCTACCCGGCTGAAGGGTGTACGAATGCGGCAGCGGTCAACTACGACGCGAATGCCCTGATCGACGACGGATCCTGCCTCTTCCCGGGCTGCACCGACCCGACGGCCCTCAACTACGACCCGGCCGCCAACTTCGACGCCGGCTGCATCCTGCCGCTGGAAGGCTGCACGGACCCGCAGGCTGAGAACTACAACCCGCTCGCCAACACCAACGACGGCAGCTGCGAGTACACGCCGCCGTGCCCGGGTGACCTCAATGGAGACGGCACGATCAACATCAATGACCTGCTCGACTTCTTCCAGATCTACGGATCGGATTGTCAGCAGTGATGCTCGCCTGAAGGACACCACATCCTTCTCACGAGAACCAAAGCGAAAGGGGTGCCCATCGGGCGCCCCTTTCCATTTCCCGCCGGTACCTTCGCACCATGGACGAGGACAAGAAGTCAGGACTCAGGGCCCAATTGGACGCCCACCACGAATGGCCGTCGGAGTACATGTTCAAGTTCATTGCACCCAACCAGGCGGACCGCATCGGCGCCGTGCTCGCGGTCTTTCCCGATGACGTCCAGGTCGTCCGGAAATCCAGTGGCGGGGGCAAGTATGTCTCGCTCACCATCCGGGAGGTGATGTCGTCTGCGGATGCGGTGTTCGAACGCTATGAGGCGGTCGGACGGATTGGGGGCATCTTCGCACTCTGAATTCCACCCATGTCCACGTTGGATCTGCTCTCCCAAGTCTTGTTCGTCGCCCTGATGGCGATGTTCCTCTACGTGCTGTACCGCCGCTTTGTGGCCATGCTCATGAAAGGGCGCATCACCGGCGACTACGCGCGCATCGTCTGGTGCAAACGCGCCGAGGGGGACCAGGTGGCCGTGCGTGTGGATGTGCCCGCTGAGGCCACCTGTCACGTCCGGTGGGAGGGGGGTGACCCCGTTCAGCTCACCCTGTCACAGGGAGAGCAGACGGTGGAGTTCGCGATTCCGGGGCCGAAGCCCGACCGGATTCAATTCGATTTCGGAAACCAGCAGGTGGTCCGCCGGCTCGAGGCCTGATCACATGCGCTCAGGCAGGGCGATGCCCAGCAGGTGCATGCCCAGCTTCAGGCTGCGGGTGAACCGCTCCGTCAACACCAGCCGCAGGTTGCGGTCCGCCTCGGTGTCGGCCGTCAGGATCGGGTGGTCCTGGTAGTAGCTGCTGTAGGCCTTGGTCAGGTCGTAGCACCAATTGGCGACGAGCGACGGATTGTAGGTGTCCGCTGATTCGTCGAGGATGTCCGGCAAATCGTGGATCAGCCCGATGAGGTCCATTTCGTCTCCGGTCGGAGCAGCCAATCCTGCTGAGGGCAGGGCGATGCCTTCTGCGTCCATCTTGCGGAGCACGCTGCGGCCGCGGACGTAGTTGAAGAGGATGAACGGCCCCGTGTTGCCATAGAAATCGATGGACGCCTTCGGGTCGAACATCATGTTCTTCTTCGGGTCCACCTTGAGCAGGAAGTACTTGAGGGCGCTGAGTCCCACGCGCTCGAAGACCTCCCGCTGCTCGGCCTCGGACAACCCGTCGAGCTTGCCGGCCTCTTGGGCAATGTCCCCTGCGATGCCGAACATCTCGGACATGATGTCGTCGGCGTCCACCACGGTTCCCTCGCGGGACTTCATCTTGCCCTCGGGCAATTCCACCATGCCATAGCTCAGGTGGTGGCACCGCGTGGCCTGCTCGAATCCCAGCTTGGCGAGCACGAGGAACAGGACCTTGAAGTGGTATTCCTGCTCGTTGCCGACGGTGTAGACCTGGCGGTCGAGATCGGGACAATCCTGGAAGCGCAGCAAGGCGGTGCCGATGTCCTGCGTCATGTACACGGCCGTACCGTCCTTTCTGAGCAGCAGCTTTTCGTCGAGCCCGTCGTCGGTCAGGTCCACCCAGACGGATCCATCCTCCCGCTGTTGGAACACGCCACGTTCGACGCCTTCGAGCACGCGGTCTCGGCCCACGAGGTAGGTGTCACTCTCGTAGTAGAGGGTGTCGAATTCGACGCCCATCGTGCGATAGGTGTCCTCGAATCCGGCATAGACCCAGCCATTCATGGTCTTCCACAGGTCCACGGTGTCGGCGTCGCCCGCCTCCCAGAGCCGCAGCGTGTCCTGCGCAGCGAGCAGGAGGGGGGCGTTCTTTTCCGCTTCCTCCTGGGCGATGCCCCCCTCGATGAGGGATTGCACTTCCGCTTTGTACGCCTGGTCAAAGGCGACATAGTACTTGCCGACGAGCTTGTCGCCCTTGAGCCCGCTCGACTCGGGGGTTTCCCCGTTTCCGAACCGGCTCCACGCGACCATGGACTTGCAGATGTGGATGCCCCGGTCGTTGATGATCTGCACCTTGGTGACCCGGTGCCCGCGGTTCTCCATGATGCGGCTCACGGAGTGGCCGAGGAAATTGTTGCGGAGGTGTCCGAGGTGGAGCGGTTTGTTGGTGTTGGGCGAGCTGTACTCCACCATGATGTGCGGACGGCTGCCTTCGGGCTCCACCCCGTAGGCTGCATTGGCCGCGTCAGTGAGCAGCCACTGCGTCCAGTAGTCCGGGTCGAGTTCCAGGTTGAGAAAGCCTTTGACCACGTTGTGTCCCACGACGGGGCCCTCTGCGGCCACCAAGGCCGTACCGAGCGATTCCGCTGTGGCATCCGGCGCGGCCTTGCTGAACCGGGCGAGGGGAAAGCACACGATGGTGCGGTCTCCCGGGAACTCGCTGCGGGTTTTCTGCACGGCGAATTGATCCGCGTCGAGGGCCGTGCCGAAACAGGATTCAAAGGCGCGGGCGGCGAGCTGTTGGAGTTGGGCGTCCAGGCGCATGGTCAGTCTTGGGCTTGGGGAAGGAACACCTCGGCGAGCATGCAGCGGACGGAGCCGCCACCGAGCTTCTCGATGGTGGGAATGGGGGCGTGAACGAGCGTGGCCAACCCGGACAGGGTCTCGCGCTGCTCCGGGGTGAAGGCGGAATGGGCGGCACTGGACATGGCGATGAACCGTTCGCCGCGCGCATTGCGCACTTCCAGCACGTTGCCCGCGAATCCGTTGACCTGTTCGCCCGTGATGCGGACGACGGTCCGTCCGGAGTCGGCGAGGGCCTGGAGAACGGCATGCCGCTCGTCCTCATCGCGGATGATCTCGTCGCAGACCACGGCCCACTCGCTTCCGATGGCCAGCATCACATTGGTGTGGTAAATGGGCGCGGTGGTGTCGCCTGCCGTCTGGCTGGCGGTGAAGGCGACCAGGTCATATCCAAAGGCCTCGCAGAAGTGGTGGGTGGCCTGCTCGTCCGTCCGCGGCCCGAGGGACGCGTAAGCCACACGGTTGAGGCGGTCGAGGATGAGGCTTCCGGTGCCTTCGAGGAACACGTCGTGCGCTTCGAATTCGGTGAAGTCCACGATTTCCTCCAGAACGCAGCCATGGTCGGTGGACAGGCGCATCAGCACATCTTCCCGGCGCTCCCTCCGCCGGTTGACGGCGAACATCGGATAGAGGCCCACGCGGCCGTCGCTGTGGAAGCTGACCCAGTTGTTGGGGAAGAGGGCGTCGGGCGTGTCGGCGTCAGGATCGTCTTCCTGAACGCACACGGTGATGCCTTGATCCCGAAGGACCCGGACGAGCCCGTCGAATTCGGCCTGGGCCGTGGCGACGGCATCCATGCCGTCCTCGGCCGCGGTCTGGTAGGCGTTGTTGACCGCGGTCTCCTCGTTCATGCGGAAGGAGGCCGGCCGGATCATCAGCAAGAGGTCAGCGCTCTGGTGGCGCGGGGTGTCGGAGTCCGTCATGGATCAAGTGCGCAGGAGGGGAAGGGTCGTACAGCGGAACAGGCCACCCATTTTGCCGACCTGGTCCATTTGGACCTGAAGCAATCGGTAGCCCCGGTCGGACAGAATGCCCGACAACCGCTTGAACCGCGGGTCGATGAGCAGGGTGTCGGGGTCGAGGTGGAGCAGGTTGGATTGCAACTCTGCCGCCTCTTGCACGCTGATGTCGATGACGTGGGAAAAGCGGGACAACAGGGCGTTGAGTTGGTCCTCCTTGAGGAAGGCGTCGCGGCACACGATGGCTTCACCGTGTCCAAGCGGCATGAAGGCACAGTCCAGGTGGAGCGCGCACCGCAGGGGATCCCGGTCGTGCTTGTGAAGCTCCAGGGAGAGGACGTCACGGTGGGGGAACTCGGCGGAAAGGAAGTCCACTGCAGACGGGTTGGTCCGGGCAGTCTTCAGGTGCGCGAGCCCCTCATCCCGGGTCACCCCCACAGCGAGGGCATCCTGCAGAACGAGGACGTCACCGCCTTCCATGCGGGCGTCGGCGGGAATCAGGCGGATGTCCACGCCCTCGACCAGCCCCTTCACGCCTTCCCATTCCCGCTGGCGTTCGCCGATCATCACCGAGCGGTAGAACCGGTCCTCGATGACCAGTCCCACATCGCGGGCGAAGACCTGCTCCAAGCCGGGAATGTGGTCAGGGTTCATGACCTCGACACCCTCATCGGCGAGGATGTCGAAGAGGTGGGCCAACTGGACGGCCACCCTGTCGGGGTCGGGATACGTTCCTGCTTTGAGGTGGGAATAGGAGGTGGGGTCAAATGCCGTGTCCGCCGTCGTGGGCGGCCCCATCTCATGGCCGTCACCGACGATGACCCGCTGGAGCGTGCCCCATTCGTTGTCGATTCGGATCGTCATGGCGCGGGGGCATTTGGGGCTGACCCGGAGAGGTCAATGGAAGCCGGTCCCCACCAGGGACGGCTGTCCAGAATGAAGATGCCGGCCTGAACCGAAGGATCGACCGACATGTGCGCCACAGCGGTGGCCGAGTCGGGAACGTCGAGCAGGGCCAAGCCGCGCGTGTTGCGATCGTCTCCAAATGGGCCGACTAGGCGAATGATGCCGGCGGCATACAGGGAGTCGAGGTGGGCGAGGTGTCCCGTCATGACGTCAGCCAGGACAGCCGAGTCCAGGTCCGGTCGGTCGGGATTCCGGGTCAGGGTCACGAATTGATAAGCCTTCATGTCCCATTCGGTCCTCAAGCTGTCCACGGCGGTGGCCTCCCGGTCCTCAGAAACCGGGGCGCCGGGCGAGCAGCCCAACCCCAAGAGCACGATGGCCATGGAGCCAACCAAGTGGACAGGGTGCAACTTCATCAACGGCCTGTGACGATGGGACGGTCTTCGAGCCGTCCGAATTGGCGCTGGTGATCCTCGACGAAGGCGATGGCTGTGGAGTCCATGAGCAGGGACATCTCGGGGCTCAATTGCCAACCGTCGTTGAGCAGCCGGATGCGCGTGTCGTGGATGGAGTCGGTGCCATGGCCGCGGACGAGGTAGATCATGCGGTCCGCTTCCACGGAAATCAGCCGGTGCAAGGCGGTGTCTCCGTTGGCCTCCACGAAGGTGGTGTCCATGTACTCGATGGTTGCGCCCGGGTAACGCTGGCTGAGGGTGCGCCCGAAGTTGCGGTAATTGCCGGTCCACCGCTTCTGGAAAACCTGGTGGTGCCGCATGCGGACTTCGGCCAGGGCGACGTCATAGGTCTCACCCTCGGCGAACGGGGAGACGTAACGCACCCACCAATGGTCGAACCGGTTGGTCACGCCAATGCTGTCCCACCGGAAGTACATCGTCTCATAGAGGTCGAGCAACGAGTCCGTCGCAAAGGTTTCCGGGATGTAGAAGTCGGTGAAGTGCCGCCGGAATTCGCCGGCGTTGTTGGTTTCGAGGAAGCCTTGGAGCTGGCCCTGGAAGGCCTCGAATTCCGCGTCGGACAGGTGAATGTCCTCCGGGCCACAGTAGTGAACCCGGGTGGGGCCGGTCATGTAGGTCGGTCCCGTGGGGTCGAGGTACGCCTCATCGTAGACGGGAACCTGCTGTTGTTCCCGTTCGACAGCGGTGTCCGCATTCGCGCCGGGCGTCGTGCAGCCGACCCACACAGTGGCCGCCACGGCTGAGGACAGGACAATGGAACCGAAAGTCTGAATCCAGGACTGGGTCATGCACCAAAGATACTTCCGGTGCAACCCCACCGTGCGCCATCAATTCGGAAAGAATCCCTTGTCAATCTTGGATTCCTGCTGGAGGATGGACAGGGTCCACCGCAGTACACTCTGGAGGAAGTCGGAGCGTTCGGCCTCGTTGCCGGTCAGGAGCCGGTGCTTGTGCGCGGGAGGCAGCCCCAGCCACGTGGTCAAATCCGAGATGGTCGTGCTGGGCAGTTCCGCGACATCAATGTCGCGTTCCGCCAGAATTTCCTTGATCCGCATGACCAGGGCGATGTGTCGGGTCTCCAGTTCGTCATCGAGGCGCATGTCCCGCGCGATGACCTGCCCGGCGGGGTAGAGCTTGGGGCTGGAAACGGATTCGAACCGACGGGTCTCGAAATGGCCGACACACTCGACCACGATGTCCTTCCGACCGCCCGGGTGGACTTTCTTGACCTCGACTAGCCGCGCCAGACACCCGGTGGACGCCGTGACGTCCTCATGGTGGAAGGGAATGCCGAACCGGTTGTCCTGTTCCCGTCCTTCCCGAATGGCGTCCTCGAGTTCGCCGACCAGCTGGCGGTATCGGGGCTCGAAGATGTGGAGCCCAGTGCGCTCTCCCGGCAACAGGAACACCCCGAGGGGGAAGAGGGGGATGTGGAATGCCGAGCGCGCCATCTCAACAATTTACGGGGAATCGGGCAGACTTCCTCAGCGGAGGCCAACCCCGAACCACATCGGGTTTCCATCGGGTCCGAGGCCCTCCAGAAGGGCGGCCTTCCGGCCCGCCTCCTTCGCCTCGACGAGTGCCTGCTGGAGCTCTGCCACGTCCCGAACCTGTCGTCCGTCCACGGACTCGATCCGTGTGCCATCCGGAATTCCAGCGCGGCCCATGGCCCCCGTTCCTGCATCGAGCACCAGAACGCCGGGGTCTTCCTGTCCATCGGCCACAGCCGCCCCGAGAATCGTGGGCAGTCCCGTGTTGTCGTCCGCGGTGGCCAGGTCAGCGCTGCCGAACCGGTCCTTCAACTCGACGGTGAAGCGCCGGGTCTGGCCATCCCGCCAAACCTCGATGTCGCTGTCCTCGCCGGGGCGATGGCGGTTGACCCGTTCCAGGAGCACGGGCAGGGACGGGGTGGGGGCGCCATCCACCGCGAGGATGACATCGCCTTCCTGCAGGCCGGCTTCGGCCGCACCTCCGTCCTCGGTGAGGCCGGTCACCATGACGCCAGAGACGTCGGGCAGGCCGAGGTCTCGGGCCAGGCCTTCGTCCACGGGACGGATGTGGACGCCGAGGAAGGCGCGTTGTACTTCCCCGAATTCGATGAGGTCCCGGGACACCTTGGCCGCGAGGTTGGCCGGAACGGCAAAGGAGTAGCCCGAATAGCTGCCCGTCCGGGAGGCGATGGCCGTGTTGATGCCGATCAGCCTTCCTTGCGCGTCCACGAGGGCGCCTCCTGAATTGCCCGGGTTGACCGCGGCATCGGTCTGGATGAAGCTTTCCACGGGAAAGACGTCGCGGGCGGTGTTCGGCCTGAGCAATTGGATGTCGCGGGCCTTGGCCGACACGATGCCGGCCGTGACGGTGCTCGTGAGGTCGAACGGGTTGCCCACGGCGAGCACCCAATCCCCGACGCGCACGTCATCGCTGTTTCCCCAGGACAACGCAGCCAGTCCGTCGGCGTCAATGCGCAGGACGGCGATGTCCGTGGCCGGGTCGCTCCCGATCAATTCAGCGGGGAACGTCCGGTTGTCGTTGAGCCCGATTTCGATGGCGTCCGCGCCCTCGATGACGTGGTGGTTGGTCACGATGAGGCCGTCCGAGGACAGGATGACCCCACTGCCGGACCCTCGCTGGACGCGCGGCTGGGCAGGAGGAGCGAAAAATCCGGACCACCCTCCCGGGGCAGCCACCGTCTGGGCCGTGCGGACATGCACAACCGCATCCAAGGCTTCTTCGGCGGCGTCATTGAATCCGACTCGCGGCGGCACGGTGGCGTCGGAATGGTGCGCGGGAGAGGCTTCAGTTCCGTGTGACGAAGCAAGCCGGTCGCGGGAGACCACGCCGTGGTGGACGTCCGCGGTCCAATGGGCCTGTTGGATCGAAAGGCTGTCCTGCTCGGTCGGTGCGCCGGGTTGGAATTGGAGAACGATGATTCCGCCCAGGATGGCGGAAAAAAGGGAGAGGAAAATCGTTTTGTGGACCATTCAGCTGTTGTGCGTGTGGGGAAATAACGCCAGCTGATTCGCTTCCGTTCGGCGGAGGCTCCCAAGAAATGCTATCCCGGAAGGGGCCGGTCAATGCGGAAGCTGGGACCGCAACATGCCGTAGAGGAGTGTACCCAGAAGTGCGCCCAGGATGGCGACGACAATCGGCCAATAGCCTGCCCCCAGCGTGATGAAGAGGGGGCCCGGGCAGGCTCCCGTCACAGCCCAGCCCATGCCGAAGACGGTTCCGCCCAGGAGGTAGGATCTCCAACGGTCGGCGCCATAGCGATAGATGTCGAGGGGCTGGCCACCTTGGGCGAGCCATGTCCGCCGTTTGGCCAGCAGGTGGAAAGCGGCACCCAACACGACGGCGCTTCCAATGACGCCGTACATGTGGAAGGATTCAAACCGGAACATTTCGTGAATGCGGAACCAGCTGATCACCTCTCCCATGGTGAGCGTGATGCCGAAGAGGATGCCGAGGAGGAAAAAGCGTGCCATGTCAGAGGATGGGCAAGAGGTGGGGGAGCACAAGGTGGGTGACCGTGAGACCTCCGATGAAGAAGCCGATGACCGCGATCAAGCTGGGCCATTGGAGGGAGCTGAGGCCACTGATGGCGTGTCCGCTGGTGCACCCGTTGGCCCACCGTGTGCCGAAGCCGACGAGGAGTCCGCCAAGGAGAAGGGTCAGGACGGCGAGGGGGTTGGACCAGGCTTCCGGGCCGAAGAGGGCAGCAGGCGCAAACGCCGATCCGGCGTCGGTGATCCCCTGTGCCCGCAAGGACGCCACAGTGGCGGGGTTCAGCGCCACGGGGTCCGGAGCCAACAGGACAAATCGGGCGATGGCGCCGCCGCACACCGTGCCGAGCACAAAAACGAGGTTCCATCGCTGGGTGCGCCAGTCAAAACGGAAGTACTCCGCCAAGGTCCCTGCCCCGGCGACCGTGCACATCGTGCGCAGGTTGGAGCTCATGCCAAAGCGACGTCCGGACAACAACAGGGCCGCCATGGTGAGAACAATCAAGGGGCCCACCACGTACCAGGGCCAAGGGCTGAGCTGCATCATTTACTTCAGGCCGATTTCGTTGAGTCGGTGGTCGAGGAAAGCGGCCGCTGTCCAGCACGGGTGAGCCTCCTTGTCGCCCATGATGGGATCGAGGGGCATGGCACCTTGAGGGTGGAGGAAGAAGGGAAGGCTGAAGCGCGACGTGTCCCGGCCCGCTCCCTCAGGAAGAACGACGCGGTGGGTGGTCGACCGCAGCAACCCCCCGGTGAGGTTCTGGAGCATGTCGCCCACATTGACCGTGAGGTGTTGGCTGTGCGCTTTGACCGGAATCCAATCGCCGTCCATGTCCAGCACTTCAAGTCCGTCGGCCGAACTGCCGACCAGCAGGGTGATCAGATTGATGTCCTCATGGCTGCCCGCCCTCGGCGCATCAGCAGGGGCGTCAGGGGCAGGAGGGTAGTGCAGGACGCGCAGGATGCTGTTGCCGCCATGGATGTGCTCGGTGAAGTAATCGTCCTCGAGATCGAGGGACATGGCGACGGCTTTGAGCAGTTCTCCTGCGAGGGCTTCCATCCGGCCGTAGAGTGCCTTTCCGGACGTCACGAAATCGGGCACATCCTCGCAATTCGGCTGGTCGTAGTGGGCTTGGGCGAAGTGGTAGAACTCCTTGAGGTCGGCCCGGGTCTCGTCCTTGGCATGCTCCCGCCCGAACGGGGTGTACCCGAAGTTGCCGCCGACACCGGGAATGCTGGCCTCCCGCTTTTTGTCCTCCGGTAGGGCAAAGAACCGCTCAGCTTCGGAATAAGTCCGGTCGATCAGCGCCTGATCCAGGCCGTGGTTCTCGAGGGTGATGAACCCGTAGCGCTCAAAGGCCCGTCTAAGGTCTTGGGCGAAACCGATGCGGTCTTCCTGCGATCCCGACACGAACCGGGCGGCATCCAACAGGGGAATGGTCTTCTCCATGGCACAAAAGTAGGAGCCGACATCCTTCGCGAAGGTGCTTTGGGTTTCATTCGTCGGTTTCCATCCACATGCTTCTCGACGAAGGACAGGTGAAGCGGGAGGGGGGACCTGCTGGCCCTGCGGTCAGGGCTGGATGTAACTGCTGTAGAATCCCATCAGATTTTGGGCGATGACCCGCCTGTCAAACCGGGTCCGGGCGACGGTCATGCCCTGATCGCCCAATTGCGCGAGTCGATCGGGATGGCGGACGATCTCGCTGATGCAATCGGCAAATGCATCGGGACTGTCCAGGGCAATGCCCTCCCCATTGGCCAATCCGAGACCGTGTCCGCCTTTGGTGGTGGTGGCCACCGGAATGCCATTGGCCATCGCCTGGACGATCTTCACCCGAATGCCGGCACCCCGGAGGAGGGGGACGACCAGAAGATCCCGCTCGGTGGCGAACGCGTCGGAGTCCGGCACCTCTCCATGGTTGACCACACCCGACACCTCGGCATGGCGCAGGGGGTGGAGGCCCTTGCCTGCGATGTGAAATTCCAGGTCCGGATGACGGGTCCGCAGGGTCGGCCAGACGGAGGCGATGAACCAATCGATCCCCTCGCGGTTGGGCAGCCAATTCATGGCGCCGACATGAAACAGCCGGAGGGGACGTCCCGGGTTGGGGGGCGCGGATGGCTTCAGCCCAGGCGAGGTGGTGTCCACTCCATAGCTGGACACATGCAGGGGCCCCGAATACCCCCAGGTGCGGTATCCGTCGGCTTCGCCTTCGCTGATGGCCACGACGACATCCACCTTGTCCAGCACGTCTTTTTCGTAGCGCTCGAGGCTGTTGGACGCGAGCCGCAGGAAGGCGCGTTTGAACGGGTTCTTCATGGCTTCCCACCGCTGTTCGAGAACCTGGTACTCGTGGTTGTGGCTCCGGAGCGAAATGAGGGCATTGGGGGCGTGTCGCCGGATGATGTCGATGTAGGGCGTGGTGTACAGGCTCTCCAATTGGACCACATCATAGCGCCGCCGGGACAGGGCCTGCTTGATGACCATCGCATGGTGATGGGCATAGAACCGGGAGATGGTGTAAGAGTCCCGGTTCATCAGGGCCACATAGGCGTCCCGAATGTCCAATTCCGTTTCGATGCGAACGGCCTCAAGGTCCGTGGCATCGAGATAAGCCGGGTCCACCTCGTCCATCCGGATGGGGTGGGTGTGGGTGGAGGCTGTGATGACCTTGACCTGGGCGCCGTTCTCCAGAAACCCCATCGTCATGGCATCCATCGCCAGGCAACCGCCATCGAGGGCTGGGCGAGGGGGTTTGTGGCACAGTTGGAGAATGCGCATGGCGGCCGTCAGGATTGGGCCCTCCTTCGGGCAAAGGGGCGCCACACCCGTTCCCGGGCGGCGCGGAGGTTGAGCAGGATTGCGGCCGGCACCATCAGAAGGGTGCCCATCCACATGCCGAGGGCGGGGGAGAGGGCACCGCTGCGGACCATCCGCTCTCCCATGATGGTGACCACGTAGTACAGGACGAACAAAAGGATGGCCAGCACGGTGGGCAGGCCCAATCCGCCCTTGCGGATGATGGCGCCCAATGGCGCCCCGATGAGGAACAGCAGGATGCAGGCGAAGGCGAGGAACAGCTTGCGGTGCCATTCGATGGCATGGCGGTCGGCCAACGTGCGCTTGGCATGCCGCTCGTCAATCTGGTTGCGCGCGGTCTGCGCCGTGTTGCGCAGCATGTCCTTGGCGGCATCGAACACCCGCCGTTCGGCGGATGGGCCGAGGCTGGCGAACCAATGGCGGTGAACGGTTCCCGTGTCCGCCTCGAAGACGGGGAGGGCGTCGAGGCTCGCTTTGTTGAGGTTGCGCCGGCCGAAATCGCGCATGGCCTCCGATGCATGGTCCCGCTGTCCTTCGATGGAGTCGATGGCCGCCGACAACTGGCCGAGGCTCATCATCTCGTAGGCCCGTTTGAACAGGGCTTCGTCCGCCTTGGCGAAATCCAGGCTGCTGAGGTCGATCCGCATGCGCTGCCGGTCGAAGCGGGTCAACAGGTGGGGAAACTCGCGGTCCCGTTGTCGAACCCCGGGCTCCAGGCGCTCCTCGTGACTGGATCCCCGCTCGAGGTCGAAGTGCAGGAACCGCCCGGTGCGGGAGGTTTTCATCGTGCCCTCCTCGGCCCGGATGACCAGTCCGGCTCCATCCCGACCGCCACCGTGCTGGTGGATGAGGACGTCTTCGAGTCGGCCGGTTTCCTTGTCCACCTTGGCCGCCCGGATGGCATGGCCTTCGATGCCGTTGTAGAAGACCCCATCCTCGAGGTTGAGCGTGGGCTTCTTGCGGGTCACGCTGTAGAGGAGCGTGCGGAATTTGAGGTTGGCCACGGGCCAGGCATGGTTGGCAAACAGCAGGGCGCCACCGGCCACCAGCACCATCGTCACGAGCAGGGGGCGCAGGATGCGGCCCAGCCGCATGCCCGACGACTTCAGGGCAGTGAGCTCCTCGTGTTCCGCGAGGCTTCCCAGGGTCATGATGCTGCTCATGAGGATGGCCAGTGGCAGGGCCAGATTGACCAGACGGGCAGAGGCGTAGAGCAGGAGCTCGAGCACCACGACAATGCTCAGGCCCTTCCCGATCATCTCATCGGCATAGACCCACAGGAATTGCATGTCGAGGAAGAACAGCGCCACAAGGAAGGTGATGACGAACGGGCCGACGAAGGACCGGAGCAGCAATCGGGTGGTGCGTTTCACTTGGCGCAGACTCAGCCCGAACATCACGGGCAGGGTGCAAGATTGTCTATTTTTCGGCCCCGAACCGAGACGACATGCACAACAATTCCCACATCCCGGGTGCCTTTTTTGCCCGAATCCTTCCCTTTTTCCTGTTCACCGCCCTTCTGTTCAGTTGTGCATCTCCCGGTTCTGACTTCGGCGACGACAGCATGCCCGCAGAGGCAACCGAGAGCACGGCAGGTGAGCCCGATGCCAATGGATTTGTCTGGAAGACGGAGCAATTCGCCGACCTGAAAATGATCCGGTACCAGGTGCCGGGTTGGAACAAGTTGAGCCAGGACCAACGCAAACTGGCCTACTGCCTGACGCAGGCCGGACTGAGTGGCCGCGACATGATGTACGACCAGAACAACCGCTACAACCTGCGCGTGCGGCACATGATCGATGAGGCGCACCGCAATTTTGCCGGCGACCGGAGCACCCAGGGGTGGGAGCGGTTCCACACATTCGCAAAGCGCGTGTGGTTCTCCAACGGAATCCACCACCACTACTCGAATGCCAAGATCACCCCGGAATGCAGCCGTGCTTATTTCGAGCACGTGGTCACCGAAAGCGGAGTGGTCCTCGAGGCTGACCTCATGGAGGCCCTCGACGCCCTGTACGACCCCGCCCGGGAGGCGAAGAAGGTGGAGCTGGATGCCGAAAAGGGTTTGGTCGAGGCCAGCGCGGTCAACTTCTACGGACCCGGCGTGACCACGGCGGAGGCCCAGGCCTATTTCGACGCCTATGCGCTCAACCGCAACAATCCGGTGGAAAAAGGCCTGAACAGCCGCTTGGTCAAGGCCGACGACGGCTCCATCGTGGAGGAGACCTACAAGGTGGGCGGTCTGTACGGTCCGGCGCTGGAGCAGGTCTGCTACTGGCTCGAGCAGGCCCAGCAGTATGCCGAGAACGACAAGCAGGCCGCGGCCTTGCGTCACCTCGTGGACTACTACCGCACGGGTGACCTCGAGAAGTGGAGCCTCTACAACATCAATTGGGTGAAGGACACCGAGGGCGACATCGATTACATCAACGGCTTCGTGGAGGTGTACAACGACCCGCTCGGCTACACGGGCAGCTATGAGACCATTGTCCAGATCAAGGATTTCGAAGCCTCCGAGCGCATGGCCGTGATGATGGACAACGCCCAGTGGTTCGAGGACCACATGCCCTTCATGGACGAGCACAAGAAGAAGGAAGTGGTCGGCATCACCTACAACGTGGTCAACGTCGTGGGTGAAGCGGGAGATGCCTCCCCGAGTACTCCGATCGGGGTCAACCTGCCCAACGCCAACTGGATCCGCACCCTCCACGGATCCAAGAGCGTGAGCCTCGGCAACATCATCGACGCCTACGACAACGCCGGTGGCGGTGGCCTTACGGATGAGTTTGCCTTCGACGACGCCGAGAAGGGCCGGGCCAAGTCCCACGGCACCCTCGCCGGCAAGATCCACACGGCCTTCCACGAAGTCATCGGCCACGCCAGCGGCCAGCTGGAGCCCGGCGTCGCAGAACCCGCCAGCACCATCAAGGAATACGCGAGCACCCTCGAGGAGGGACGGGCTGATCTCGTTGCCCTCTACTTCATGCTCGACGAGAAGCTGATCGAGCTGGGGCTCGTCAAGAACCTGGAGACGGGCCGCTGCGAATACGACAGCTACATCCGCAACGGCATGCTGATGCAACTGCGCCGGCTCGCGGTCGGTGACGACATCGAGGAAGCCCACATGCGGAACCGCGCTTGGGTCAGCCACTGGGTCGTGGAGCGCGCGGCCGAGGACAACTGCATCGAGGAGATCAACCAGGACGGCAAGACGTACTACAACATCGTGGACTACGACCGCGTGCGGGAGCTGTTCGGCGAGTTGCTCCGGGAAGTGCAGCGCATCAAGTCCCAAGGAGACTACGATGCGGCCAAGGCCCTCGTGGAGGGCTACGGTGTGAAGGTGGACCCCGTCATCCACCAGCAGGTGCTCGACCGTGCGGAAGCGCTGGGCATTGCACCCTACGGAGGCTTCATCAATCCGGAGCTCGTTCCGACCCTCGACGCGTCGGGCAACCTGGTCGACGTGAAGTTGACCTACCCCGACAACTTCACGGACCAGATGCTCCAGTACGGCGAAGCCCACGGCCACCTTCCGCGGGTCAACTGATCGGTCGGCGCGATGAGCATGGCACAGAGGAAGTTGGCCCTCGTCCAGAGCATTCTGGAGGTGGACAACCATGACGATCTGCAAGCCTTGGAAAAGGCAGTGGACGACGTGCGGGAATCCGCCCGCGCCCGCCAGTTGATCATCGGGTACCGGCCGTCGGGAACCCCGGTGTTGAAGCAACGGTTCCTCGACCGCCTGCGTCATACCCTGCAAGACGTGGAACACAATGAATACCTGCCCCTCTCGACCTTTGAACAGCGTGCTGCCGACTGGTAACAGGCCAATGTCCGGCCTCGGTGTCCGATGCCTCGTCCTGTCGGTGACGTGCCTGTGGGGAGGACTCCTCCTGGCGCAGGTGCCGTGTGTCGATGGTGTCGCAGGCCAGTATCCCTGCGATGGACTTGACCTCATGTGCGTGCGGTCCTTCGAGGAGATGGGCGGCGTGCCGCCGGGCAATGGGAACGACTGCTGGGGGTGGTCCAAGGATGGGCGGGAATTCGTCCTGTTCGGCCGGAGCGACGGCA
>JBMYZR010000017.1:0-23880 GCA_049610565.1 Flavobacteriales bacterium
GTGGGACGCAGTGTCGACAGCCTCGACAGCCAACGCGTCAAGGTGATCTGGTCCGAAGAGGATGGCGGAGAGGACCGGGTCGAACTCATCAACCCCTCGGAAGACCATGGCTGAATTCTCCTCGCGTCACTTGCTCGGCATCCGCGGACTGACCCGCTCGGACATCGAGGCCGTTTTCGAGACCGCCAGGGAATTCAAGGATGTGATCAACCGGCCGATCAAGAAGGTGCCCAGCCTGCGTGACTTGACCGTGGCCAATCTGTTCTTTGAAAACAGCACCCGCACCCGGCTCAGTTTCGAATTGGCGGAAAAGCGGCTTTCTGCGGATGTCGTCAATTTCTCCGCCGCGTCCTCCAGTGTCAAGAAAGGGGAGACCCTCGCTGACACGGTCAACAACATCCTGGCGATGAAGGTGGACATGGTGGTCATGCGCCATCCTCACCCCGGTGCGCCGCATTACCTCGCCGAGAAGATTGGTGTGCCCATCATCAATGCCGGCGACGGCACCCATGAGCACCCGACACAGGCGCTGTTGGACAGCTTTACCCTGACCGAAAAGCTGGGGTCGCTCGAGGGAAAGAAGGTGTGCATCTTCGGGGACATTCGTCACAGTCGGGTGGCCCTGTCCAATGTCCTGTGCCTTCAGTTGCTGGGCGCTGACGTGATGGTCTGCGGTCCGACGACCTTGATTCCAAAGCATTTCGGGAGCCTCGGTGTCCACGTTGGACATGACGTCGACGAGGCCCTCGAGTGGTGCGACGTGGCCAACGTCCTCCGGATTCAATTGGAGCGTCAGGGGACGGAAGTGCCGTATTTCCCTAGCCTGGAAGAATACCATGCGCAGTTCGGCATCACGGGGGAACGTCTCGGTCGATTGGCAGAACCGCCGGTCATTTTGCATCCCGGTCCCATGAACCGGGGTGTCGAGATTGGCAGCGATGTGGCCGATGGGGACCATGCGGTCATCCTCGACCAGGTGGAGAACGGAGTGGCGGTGCGCATGGCCATCCTCTATCTCCTGGCGGGTCGATTGGGCGGGTCGGAGGATTGACCTATTTTCGACCGATACAGATTCGCGACATGAAATTCGAAGTCGACAAGCAGGAGAAGGTGGTCGTCGTGACCGCCAAAGTGGAGAAGCTTGATGCGCTCTGCGCACCGGAACTCAAGGGAGAGCTCGTCCTGGCCAACAAGGAGGGACACCGCAACATGGTCCTCGACCTGAGCGAGACCCGGTACATCGACTCCAGCGGATTGAGCGCGGTCCTCATTGGACACCGCGGTTGCCGCGATGCAGGAGGCAGCTTCGTCCTTTGCGGACTGCAACCTGCAGTCGCCAAGCTGGTGACCATCAGCCAGCTCGACAACGTTCTCAAGATTGTTCCCACCCCCCAGGAAGCCATCGACTTCGTGTACATGGAGGAAGTGGAACGCGATCTCTGATTTTCAAACCATGACCTGTTTCCGTCTTGCTGCATCCGCCGCGGTGCTGTTCGCCGCTGCCTCCGTGCACGCCCAGTGTGATCCCCAATCCGTCGATTTCGGCGAGGAATCCTGGGGCCTGAGTCCCGATGCCGAGACGACGTTCTTCGACACGGCATATGTCGGCCTCGACTACGCGGATGAGGTGCACCTCCTCGTTCCTTCGTTCGCCATCGACGTTGTTCCCGACACCCCCCTCAATGCGGAAATCGACTCCGTGGTGATCGAAGGCGTCGTGCTCGTCGATACGCTGGCTGGTGACACGCTGACCTTCGAAGAAGCAGGCCTTCAGTACACCTGCAACAACAATGGGGATTGTGTGGACCCCTGCACCTTTCTCGGCGGAGAGCAATACTGCGCTGACTTCAGTGGAGTCCCGGTGATCACCGGCAACTACATCTTGAGTCTGGAGGTCAGTGTGTGGGCGACCGTGTTTGGTTTCCCGCTGGCGACGCCGTTCAGCTTTGACGGATTCCCGTTCCCCATCCTGGACCCCACCAACTCGGTGGAAGCGCTGGCCTTGGCCCAATTGAGTGTCTATCCCAATCCTGCTACAGAGGCCTTCACCCTGTCGGGTGCAGAGGGAGCGCAAGTCCGAATGGTGAGTGCACAGGGCGACCTGCTCCGTGAGTGGAAGGAGGTGTCGGCCCGCGAAAACCTGACCTGTGACGGCTTGGCCAACGGTTTGTACTTCCTCCACATCCAGCGGGGCGAGGGCGTCGAGGTCCGTCGGGTCCTGGTCCAGCGCTGACGCGCTTGCGCTTCGAGGTCCACATCCTCGGTTGTGGTGCGGCCCTTCCCCTGCCGGGAAGGAACCCGACTGCGCAGCACATCAACCTCCACGAAAAGCAGTTCCTCTTCGATTGCGGAGAGGGGACGCAGATTGCCTTGCGGAACAAACGGATCCGCATGATGCGGATTGACCACATCTGCATCTCCCACCTGCACGGCGACCATTACCTGGGGCTTCCCGGTTTGGTGTCCACGTTCAATTTGCTCGGTCGGACCCGGCCCCTGCACGTTTACGGACCGCCCAAGTTGAAGGCCATTCTGGACCTGCATCAGGAGGCCGGCGAAGGCCGGTTGGATTTTCCGCTGCACGTTCATGCAACGTCCACGGAAGGGCCGAAGATCCTGTTCGAGGATGCTTCCGTTTGTCTCGAGAGCTTTCCGGTCCGCCATCGCATCCCCACCACCGGATTTCTGCTTCGGGAGAAGCCCAAGGAGCCAGGAGTGAAGCGCGATTGGGTCAAGCGTCACGATTTGATTCCATCTGAAATCCTGACCTTGAAGAGGGGAGAGGATGTGGTTCGAGAGGACGGTACGGTCATTCCATTCGCCGGGGCCTGTCACCCTGTGCCGAAGCCCAGGAGTTATGCGTTTGCGGCGGACACGCGGTATTGGGAATCGGTTGCGGAGTTTGTGAAAGGGGTGGATGTTCTCTACCACGAGGCGACGTTTGGGCAAGCGATGAGACAGCGGGCTGAGAAGACGTTCCACAGCACGGCGGCACAGGCCGGGCGGATTGCGGCCAAAGCAGGAGCGGGGAAACTGATCATCGGGCACATCTCAGCGCGGTACACCGACTTTGACGATTTGCTGGCTGAAGCGCGTTCTGAATTTCCGCGAACCGTCATGGCGGAGGACGGCATGCAGGTGGATGTGGAGTCTTGTGAAGAATTTGGTGACCCTGCTTGAGGGGAAGTGACCAGCGGCTGGAAGGGTGAGCTACCTTTGCTATCTGGATTGAGTCTCAATAAGACATGCCCCGCATCCTCATCGCCGACAGCAACCAACTCGTAGCCTGTGGTCTACAGGCCACTTTGCGTTCGCATGGGCTCGACGAGGTGGTCGGTCAGGCCCGGACGGAGGCAGAGATGACGGAGTTGATTCGGCACTTTTCCCCGGAAGTGGTCATTCTGGATTTTGTGTCCAAGGGCTTTTCGGTGGACTCGATCGTTCGCCTCAAGGCGATGGGCAGAATTCGCGTCCTTGCCCTGACGGATGCGCAGCGGGGGGCTACGCTGGTGAATGCACTTCGCGCTGGCGTCGACGGATATGTCAAGAAGGACTGTGATTTGCAGGAGATCGTCGAGGCTGTTCGCGAGACCCACTGCGGCCGCAAGTTCTTCTGCTCCCAGATCCTGGAGACCATCAAGAAGGAGGGGATCAATCTGGAATCGCTCGATGTGATCGAACCGGATTGCGCGGGCATCAGCCTCAGCAAGCGGGAACTGGAGGTCATTCGATTGATTGCGGAAGGCTTCACCAATCCTCAGATTTCGGAGAAGCTGTTCGTGAGTCCGCATACCGTGACCACGCACCGCCGCAACATCCTGCAAAAGCTGGGGGTGAACAACACTGCTGCGGTCGTCATGTACGCCGTGCAGGCCGGTTTGGTGAGCCCCAACAAGTTCCTGTTCGCACGCGAGGCCTGATTTACAGGCGATTGGGACGCTTGGCTTCCCCCTATTTTTGCAGAGCGATTGAGAGTGACCTTAATGACAGGCCCATGATGACGACGACCCTTTTTGACATCCATCCCACCAACGAATCCCGTCTCGGGAAAGTGGACCTGCAGGACCTTCCGTTTGGAAGCGTTTTCTCTGATCACATGTTTGTAATGGATTACAAGGAGGGTCGCTGGCAAACCGGGGTCATCCAATCATACGGCGCCATGACGCTCAGCCCGGCAGCGATGGCGTTGCACTATGGGCAAGCCATTTTCGAAGGCATGAAGGCATTTCGCCAGCCGAACGGAGACGTGGCGCTGTTCCGTCCCGACGCCAACATCGCCCGCTTCAATGTGAGTGCGGAAAGAATGTGCATGCCTGCGGTGGATCCGGCGCTGTTTCACGAGGCGTTGGTGGAGTTGGTCAAGTTGGACGCCGGTTGGGTGCCTTCTGGTGAGGGCAGCTCCCTGTACATCCGGCCCTTCATGTTTGCCACGGAGGTGCATGTGGGGGTCCGGCCCAGTGCCGAATACCGCTTCATCATCTTCACGTGCCCTGTGGGATCTTATTACAAGGGAAGTGTGAGGGTGAAGGTGGAAACCGAGTACACCCGTGCCGCACCCGGTGGCACTGGATATGCCAAGGCGGCAGGCAACTACGCCGCTTCCTTGAAGCCGACTGAATTGGCGAAGGCGGCCGGGTATCAGCAGATTTTGTGGACCGACGCGGTCGAGCACAAGTACATTGAGGAAAGCGGGACCATGAATGCCGTCTTTGTGCTTGACGGCAAATTGGTGTCTCCCTCGCTTGGGGATACGGTGCTGAACGGCGTCACCCGCAACAGCGTGCTCAATCTGGGACGGCATCTCGGAATCGAAGTGGAAGAGCGGCGCATTGCTGTGGCTGAGCTGAAGGCGGCTGCCGAGAGTGGCGCATTGTCCGAGGCGTTCGGCGTGGGCACAGCCGCCACGATGACGCCCATCGAGGCCATCGGATTCCACGATGGCGATGTGGAATTGCCTGACGTGTCATCCTGGTCCATCATGCCGCAATTGGCGGGCATGCTCGATGGCATTCGCCGAGGCACGGTGGAAGACCCGTTCGGATGGAGACTCGTGCTTTGACCCGGCCACTGCTGATCACACGTCATTCGGCTGTCCTCCGGGGGGCTGCATTTGTTTTCTTGCTCTCTTTTGGTTCGCTTCACGCTCAGCAGGCGGGGGTTGACCTTTTGGGCAGCCCGATTCCCGGGATCACTGCCATGGGACATCACGCCATCGGGGTGAACCCGGCCCTGTTGGCCACGGACCGGCCCTTCTCCCGACGCCACGGCAAGCTGAGCATTCCTGACTCCTTGGATCGGAGGGCGCGACGCGCTTTGCGCCGTCAGGATCGGCTTCGGTTCTTCAGTGGATTCGAGGGTGCAGTCGTTGCGGAGACCCCGTTGCTGGATGGTACGTCCCTGGTTGATTGGGCGCAAGGCAAGACGGAGTGGACCTTGGAGGAGCGCCGGGCGGTGGCCGATCAATTGGCCATGGCCCCGACGGATGCCACGGCCTCGCTTCGGTGGGTCGGTTGGTCCCGGCACGGTCGCCGGGGCGGCTGGGGCTGGACGGTTGAAGATCGGTATTCGGCATCGGTGAATCCGAGTGCCAACCTCTCCGAATTCGTGATGCTCGGACCGGCATCCTCCCTCTACGACCAGGTGGTGTTGACGGACGGGACGCTGGTCGGTGTGGACACCCTGACCAACGAGCAGTTCGGCATGGTGGAAACCGGCCTTCGTGCGGAGGGCAGCCTGCTGGCCCTCGAACTCTTGGACGGCAGTTCTCTCGCTGTCCAGCACGTGCGGTCTTATGGCGCTGGATTCGGTGTCAAACTGTTGGACACCAAGGCGCTGTCCTTGTCTGCGGGTGCGTCCGCCCGGTACTTGAGGGGGACGGGGTATTACGAAATCAACTCGGAGGAGCAGTGGGCCTTTGCGGCCTTCAACCGTGGCTTTGGTGCCGAGTTGGTGGCGCCCGACGCCACGCTGGGCAGTGCACTGCGTCCAGCCGGATTTGGACTCGCCCTCGATTTGGCCGCCCGTGTGGATGTAGCCGGGTTGTGGTTTGCCTCTGTGGCCATCACGGACATCGGGAGCATGGACTGGCAGGGCGAACGCTACAGCCTGAACAACCCCGTGTCTTCCTTCGAGGACTGGAGTGCTCAAGGGGGCGGTGTTTTCGACATCCTGAACCAGGGGCTGGCACCTTCTGCCTTGTTCCTCGAAGCGACTCCGGAGCGCAGGGTGGTGGACATGCCGACAAGGGTCACCGTCAATGGCGGCATGCGCATTGGTCAAAGCCAGATGATCGGCATTGAAATCGGTGCCCCACTGAATGACGCCTTGCTTCGGCAGCCTGCTGAATTCGGCGTCGGGGGACAATCCCGTCTTGGCCCGCTGATGGCGATGGGAGGCATGCGCTGGAGAGAAGGCGGAGCCGTGCGGTGGCCGATTGCCCTGATCTGGAACCGGAAAGACCGCCCCACCCAGTTTGGCCTCGCCACGGATGACCTGTTCGGATGGGTGGCCCCTGAGCGACGCTGGGGATGGGGGTGGAGCCTCACGCGAACAATCGGTTCGGCACAGGATTTGAATGGGGAAAGGTGAACCCATTCATCCTTCTCTCATGAACACGATTCATCTCTTTTCCCGCCCTCTGACTTTGCTGTTCACCCTCGTCACCACCGCCTTGGCGGGGTGTCAGGAGCCCGAGTCTGAACCTTTTCAACCCCATTCCATGATCACCGATCAAACCGTTCTGCCCCCTGAGGGCAAGTCCTTTGCCATCCTCGCCGGGGGATGCTTCTGGTGCACCGAGGCCATCTATGCTGAGATGCAAGGCGTCGACAAGGTGGAAAGCGGGTACACAGGCGGCCACATCAAGAATCCCGGCTACCGTGAGATCTGCACGGGTCGCACCGGACACGCTGAGGCGGTTCGCATCACATTCGACCCTTCCGTGGTGACTTTCGGGGAACTCCTCGAAGTGTTCTGGAGAACCCATGACCCGACGACGCTCAACCGTCAGGGGGCCGACGTTGGCACGCAGTACCGTTCGGCCATCTTCCCCCTGGATGAGGAGCAGGAGCGGGTGGCTCGCGCTTCACTGGCTGCCGCGGAAGAAGCCGGTTTGTGGGACGACCCCATCGTCACGTCCATCGAATCGTTGGCGCCGTTTTATGTGGCGGAGGACTACCACCAGGATTACTTCGCCAACAACCCCGACCAAGGATACTGCGTGGCGGTGGTCGGCCCCAAGGTCAAGAAGTTCAAGGCGCTGTTCGCCGACAAGTTGAAGTCCGCCCACTGATCGGCTTTTCGCCAAGTCACGTTAAAGCCCCTGATTGGATTAATCCCAAGGGATTGGAGGTCGTTTCAAAGGAGAAAACAGTTCAACATGAAGAAATTCCCCTTTTTCTCTCTTGCCCTGATGGGGCTCGTTCTGCTCGCTTCGTGCTCCAAGGAGCGTGACGAAGGCGGGCAGGGTTCCATTGCCCAGAATGACGAGGTGTCCCGCTCTGTGGATGCCGGTGTCGAAACCTTGGCGGATGCCATCGTCTTTCGTTCCGACTCTGACGAGGTTTCTTTGCCTGAGTGTGTGGTGATCACCGACAGTGGTGCCGATGTCTACCCCCGATTGGTGACCCTCGATTTCGGTGAAGGATGCACCGATGCATTGGGCAGAACCCGGACCGGATTGATGCACCTCTCCATGTCGGCGCCTTGGACGGAAGTGGGCAGCCTTCGCGAGGTCACGTTCGAAGACTTCACCGTGACCCGGCCATTCCAGACGGTGGCCATCGGGGTGGAGGGGGTTCGTCAATTGGAGCGTCTTGAGCCGGGAGAGGAAGGAGAGTCACGTTGGACGCGGACCATCAACACTGTACTGACGCACCCTGACTTCACCGTGTTGCGTGATTTTGAAGGCATTCGGCGTTGGATTGCCGGAGAAGGGGACCCGGAGGCGGACCAGGTGTGGGGCTTGACGGGAACGGGCAGTCACACGCGAAGCGGCATGACCCGGTCGCGGACAGTCATCGAGGAGTTGATTCTAGACCGTACCTGTGGGGAGGTCATTGCCGGTGTTGTAGAGATTGAGCGGCCCGTTCTGGAGAATGGGGTCATGGATTTCGGCGAAGGAGCATGCGATGGGTCCGCCACATTGACCATTGGTGGTGAGGTCTACACGATTGATCTCTGATTGGCTTCAAATCGATCAGGTTTTGTGAAGGGAGGTCAAATGGCCTCTCTTCTCTTTTCTGGACTAATTAATGTATGTACATTTGTTGTATGGACATTGAAAATGAAGGCGGCGTTTTGAGCGCCATTGAACAGCGTTGGAGTCCCTATGCATTTGATGGGAGTGCGGTGTCGCAGCAGGAGATGGACGTATTGGTGGATGCGGCAAGGCGCGCTCCGAGTGCTTTCAACAACCAAAGCGCACGCTTCCTGACAGCCCACAGGGGCACCCCGGAGTTCGAGGCCATTCGGGCCACGATGATCGAGTGGAACCAAATGTGGACAGCGGATGCCGGGGTGTTGATTGTGGCCCTCGGCCGGGACCGATATGCCTACAATGACGCACCGAATCCTTTGGCTCAACTGGAAGTCGGCTTTGCTTCGCAGAATCTGATGACCCAGGCGACCTCCATGGGGCTGCATGTGCATCCATTGAGCGGCTTTGATGCGAGTGAATTGGCTGACAAGGCGCTGGCACCTGGGTATACCCCTTACTTCATCATGGCCGTTGGACGCCAACGGTTGGATGGCGAGGATGACCTGATCGCCAAAGACCAAGACCGTGCCTGGTCACGGTTACCCATTCATGTGGTGGCACAACCTTTTGGAACCGAACTCTCCGAAGCTTGATTTGTCATTCCCATGATGTCCCCCGCATTTCCCCTATTTCCAAAGGCCGCCATAGTGGCCGTTCTCTTCCTGTTTCCAGAAAACCCAAGCTCCATGAACAGCCCGACGGATACCCAAACCCAATTCGTTCTTCACCGTGCTTCCGAGCGCGGCCATGCCAACCATGGGTGGTTGGACACCCACCACAGCTTCAGTTTTGCCGGGTGGCACGACCCGAAGAAGATGCATTTCGGTGCGCTTCGAGTGCTGAATGACGACGATGTCGCAGGCGGTGGGGGCTTTGGAACGCATCCGCACGACAACATGGAAATCGTCACGATTCCCACCTCGGGGGCATTGGAACACAAGGACAGCATGGGGAACAGCTCGGTGATTCGAACGGGCGATGTGCAGGCCATGACGGCGGGCACCGGCATCCGGCACAGTGAGTTCAACCACAGTGGGAGCGAGGCGGTTCGGTTCTTTCAGGTGTGGATTT
The DNA here is from genome assembly GCA_049610565.1 of Flavobacteriales bacterium. Lineage (GTDB taxonomy): Bacteria > Bacteroidota > Bacteroidia > Flavobacteriales_D > Sanyastnellaceae > UBA8752. The sequence continues at coordinate 9,329 of JBMYZR010000017.1, forward strand.
ACCCCAATGCGCGGGATCTGACTCCGCGGTATGACCAGCAGAAGTATGACGTGGGCGCGGCGGACAATGGGTTCACGACCCTCGTCACCCCGGACGGCAGTGCCGGGGTGCGCATCCATCAGAATGCGTGGTTCCAGTTGGGCAACTTCAGCGCAGGCCACCAGACGTCCTATGCCCTGCATGGCAAGGGACAGGGGGTGTATGCCATGGTCGTGGAAGGAGAGGCCGAGATTTTGGGGCAGACGCTGGGGCGGCGGGATGCCATCGGGGTCTGGGAGGTGGAAAGCATGGACATTCTCGCTTCGCAGGATTGTCAGCTTCTCCTCATCGAGGTGCCCATGCAGTGGTGACGCTGTTGGCAACTGCCCGAGTGGCCTTCGGGATGGTCTGCGCTTCGGGTAGGCTCGGATTTACCTTCGTGTCACCAAAAGATGTTTCGCCGTTTGCAGACACGATGGGGGAGGGCCGCTCTCCGAAGGGAAGCTCCAGCCGAGAGGACCCGAAAGGGCCGGAGATTGGATGACTCCACGAGGGTGGTGTTTCTGGCGCCTGGCCACACGCCCTCATTGCGCGCCCAGTTGTTTGATCTGGTGGACGGCGTGGACGGGCATCCGGACATCGGGAGTTGGTCGCTGGTGGTGGACACGGGCATGAGCAGAAAAGCCCATGCCAAGGCGCGAGCCCAGCGCATCAAGCGGCTCGAAGAATCACAGACCCTGCCACCGGAGTTTCCACAGCATGCCGCTGTGCACCTGTGTTGGCGAGATGATGTGGATTCGAAAGGGTTGCCGGTTGAATTGCCGGATTCACTCGCCACGTCCGATGTGCTGATCCATTTGGATGGAATTCCGGACAGCCTTGTTCTGAACGCTTTGTTAAAGCGGTCGAAAGTCGCGTTCAAGGTCGGACCTTCGAGGTCGGACGTGGATGCACTGGATTTCATGTTGACCTGGCCCGAAGGCGGCGACATGTCATCCTTTGTTCAATTGGCGTTCCATTACCTGAAAACACTCGACTTGAAATGACCAAGCGATTCACGGGGCTCGGTGTGGCCCTCATCACACCGTTCACGGACAAGGGGGCGATCGACTTTCCAGGCTTGGAGCGGATGGTGCACCATGTTGCGGGCAGCAAGGCCCACTTTCTTGTGGTGCTGGGAAGCACCGGCGAGGCCCAGTTGATGGATGCAGAAGAGCACCGCCGGGTCTTGGACTTCGTTCAGGAAGTGAACCATGGAAGGCTGCCCATCGTCGCGGGATTCGATACCTCAGGGGGCACGGCGGCAGCTGTGGCCCGTTTGCGGGCTTTGGACACCACGGGACTCGATGGCCTGTTGATGAGTGCCCCCGCGTACATCAAGCCCGGTCAGGAAGGGATTGTGGCTCATTTCAAGGCTTTGGATGCCGCATCGCCTCTGCCCATCATCCTGTACAACGTCCCCTCCCGAACGGGGGTGGGCATGTCGCCGGACACCATCGTGGAGATTGCACAGAGTTGTCCTCAGGTCGTTGCGCTGAAGCAGGCCGACGACAACCTGATGGATTTCCGTCGCATTCGTCGGGAAGCCCCCGAGTCCTTTGTGATGCTGTCGGGAGATGATGCCAACGCCATTCCCATGATGGCACTCGGAGGAGAGGGCCTGATCAGCGTGATTGGCAATGCCTATCCTGATGTTTGGGCGGAGGCCATGGACCTGGCCTTGTTCGGATCGGTCAAGGAAGCAGAGCAGCATTTGGCGGCCCACCGCTCCCTGATGGACGTGCTGTTTGCCGAGGGGAATCCCACCGGCATCAAGGCCGTTTGCGACCTGCTCGGTTTGTGCGGCCCGTCGCCGCGTTTGCCGTTGATGCCAGCCTCAGACGCCCACCGCAAGGTCCTCTACAAGGCCATGGCCGACATGGATGCCGTGCCGAATCGCCCCATCCCGTCGTCCGACGCCTGAGCCGGCCAAGAGAAAAGCTGCCAAGGACAGCCCTTGGCTGAAGTCGACGGGGACCGTCAGGCGGGCAGACCCTGCTTGACGCCGATCACTTCGCGGCAGGCCTGCGCAATGGCTGCCGGCCCGAGTCCGTACTTCTCGAGAAGCTGAGCCGGGGTTCCCGATTCGCCGAAGCTGTCCTCCACGGCCACAAAGCGCTGGGGGGTCGGATGATGGGCTGCGAGGCAGCCGGCAACGCTCTCACCGAGACCGCCGAAGCGCTGGTGCTCCTCGGCGCTCACCACACATCCGGTGCGCGACACACTCTCAATCAGGGCCGGTTCGTCGAGGGGCTTGATGGTGTGCATGTCGATCAGGTCGACGGAAATGCCGTCCGCTGCCAGCATGCGGGCGGCGAGGATGGAGTTCCAGACGATGTGGCCATTGGTCACGAGGGTGACATCGCTTCCCGTCATGACCCGGCGGGCCTTGCCGATGACGAACGGCTCGTCTGCGGCGGTGATCACGGGCACCTTGGGCCGGCCGAAGCGGAAGTAGACGGGGCCATGATGGGCAGCCACGGCGTGCGTGGCATTCCGGGTCTGCTCGAAATCGCAGGTGTGGATGACCGTCATGTTGGGCAGCATCTTCATCATGCCGACGTCTTCGAGGATCTGGTGCGTGGCACCGTCTTCGCCCAGCGTCAATCCGCAATGGGACGCACAGATCTTGACGTTCTTGTCGCTGTAGGCCACGCTCTGGCGGATCTGGTCATAGACCCGGCCGGTGGAGAAATTGGCGAAGGTGCCGGTGAAGGGGATGAGCCCCCCAATGGTCATGCCCGCGGCCACCCCGATCATGTTGGCTTCGGCGATGCCGGCTTGCTTGAAGCGGTCTGGAAAGGCATCCCGGAAGGCATTCATCTTCAAGGACCCCGTCAGGTCGGCGCAGAGGGCGACCACGTTGTCTTGGGATTGACCGACTTCGAGCAGTCCCTGGCCGAAGCCGCTTCGGGTGTCTTTGCGGTCGAGGGCGTCCAGTTCAGTCTGGGAAGCGGTAAGGAAGTCGAGCATGGTCAGAATTCAAGAGAATGGTTTCCTCCGGGGCGAATATCCACAGAGCGGGTCAGGGAGAGGTCGGTTCGGGACGCGTGTTTTGCACGGAACATCACCACATACCGACCCGGCTGGAGGGTCAACCGTCCGGAGGGGTCATCGCCCGAGAAGGGGACCACGAGGTCGAGTCCGAATTCGGTGCGCTGGAAGATGCCGCCGTATCCGGACGTGCCGGTCTTGAGATTGAGGATGCCCGGTTCGGGAATGGTGACGGGGACGATGCGCTTGTCGCCCAAGCGGACGTTGTCGACGCGGATGGGTGGTGTGGTGGCGAATTCAAGAGAGTAGGTCCCAGCGAGATACCGTTGGCGCGTCCCGACGTTTTGGATGTTGACCGTTTCGCAGGGGCCGTCGTCCTGCCGGCTGACGGTCACGGGTACGCCCCGCAAGGCGCTCCGTTCCCGGCTTGGGCTGAGGTCGATGAAGCCCGTAGGCACGCTGATGGACAGGTGGTTGTGCGTCCTGGGTTCCAGGCTCAATCCTTCTTTGCGGACCGCAGGGAGGGAGTGCACGACCAGGTCATATTCCGGGACGGGATTGAGCAAGAGGGTGTCTGGCGCCCCCGCATCGTTGAGGGTGTGGACGGCTTGCAGAACGGGCTGTCCGGAATGGCGCTCGATGAGTTCGAAGGGAAGGTTGGTGCCCGTGGCCTTGCCCTCACCATCGAGCAGGTTGACTTGGGCGGTGGTGCGGTGGATGGCCTGGTCGATCACGATGTCGAGGACGTCCCCGAAGCTCTCCGGATCGGAGGCGTCGAAATACCGCCCGACACATTGGAAGGTGTCCTTGTATTTCTCCTCGAGACCAATGCCGATGATGAACGGCTTGATGATGACGCCTTGCGCTTGGAGGGCGCGGGAGACTGCACAGGGGTCCTCGTCACAGGCCTCGATGCCGTCGGTGATGAGGAGGATGACATTTCGACCCGGTCCTGTCTTGTCTGCGAAATCATCCGCTGCCCGCAACAGCGAGCGGGCAATGGGTGTGGTCCCTTGCGCCCGCAGCTTTTTGAGTTCCTGTTGGATGAGCAGGTTTCCGCCTCGGCTGATGGGCACGACCAATTCGGTGTCGTCGCAGTCCTGTTGACCGGGAACGTGCTTCGTGCCGTGGCCATAAACACGCAATCCGACCTCAAGCCCCTCGATTCCATAGAGGCTGTCCACGGAGGTGGACAGCAATTCACGGGCGACGTCCCATTTGCGGCGACGGCCCCAATAGGCGTTCATCGAGTTCGACGCATCGAACACGAAAAGAAGGCGCGTGACCTCCTCGGAGTTCCGGTCTGTCTGCGCCTGCAACTCGCCCTGACCGGACCATTCGGCGGACAACAACAGGGTCAGAAGAAGAGCGGCATGCCGGAGGTGGAGCATCAATAGTCGGCGAGGGTCGTGGTCAGTTGGTCCAAAGCGCTGGCCAACTGCTCGTCGTTGGGTGCGACCCCGTGCCATTTGTGCGTGCCTTCCATGAAGTCCACGCCCCGTCCCATGTCGGTGCGCATCAGGACGACCACAGGCTTCCCTTGACCGGCTGCGGAGCGGGCCTCCTTGAAGATGCGGTCGAGGTCGCCGAGATCATGGCCGTTGCATTCGAGCACGGTCCATCCGAAGGCCGCCCATTTCGCACCGAGGTCGCCGAGGGACATGACGTCCTCCACGGAACCATCGATTTGCTGGCCGTTGTAGTCCACGAAGCTGATCAGGTTGTCCACCTTGTGGTGCGCGGCATAAAGGGCGGCTTCCCAGATCTGGCCCTCCTGGAGCTCACCGTCCCCGTGAAGGCTGTAAACCCAAGTGTCTTCGCCGTTCAACTTCTTGGCTTGGGCAGCACCGCACGCGACGCTGAGCCCCTGGCCGAGGGATCCACTCGCGACCCGGATGCCAGGCAGCCCTTCTTCGGTGGCGGGGTGCCCTTGCAGGCGGCTGTCAAGTTTCCGGAAGGTGGCCAGCTCCTCGACGGGGAAGTATCCGCGGCGGGACAGCACGCTGTACCAGACCGGGCTGATGTGCCCATTGGACAGAAAGAAAAGGTCTTCTCCCCGGCCGTCCATGGACCAGTTGGCCGGGTCAATGTTCATCTCCTCGAAGTACAGTTTCACGAGAAAATCGGTGCAGCCGAGCGATCCGCCGGGGTGACCGGAACTGGCACCATGGACCATGCGGACGATGTCGCGGCGCACCTGCGTGCAGACGTCGGAGAGGGAAGGAGAGGGGGACATGCGGGGATAACGTGAATTCGGGGTTGAAAGTACTGCCAGCCCGGTGTGTCGCCGTCTGTCTGTGGACAAATGCAGGAAAATCGGCAGGCCGACACCGGCGTTATCTTTGCCGCCCAATCCACCCCAACCATGGCCCTGAAATGTGGCATCGTGGGACTGCCCAACGTGGGCAAGTCCACCCTGTTCAACTGTCTGTCCAACGCGAAGGCGCAAAGCGCGAACTTTCCCTTCTGCACGATTGAACCCAACCTCGGGGTCATCAACGTCCCCGATGAGCGCCTGGAGAAGTTGGTCGAGATGGTCCAGCCCCAGAATACCGTGCCGACCACGGTCGAGATCGTGGACATTGCCGGCCTTGTGAAGGGGGCGAGCAAGGGAGAGGGGCTCGGGAACAAGTTTCTGGCCAACATCCGCGAGACACACGCCATCCTCCACGTGTTGCGGTGCTTCGAGGACGACAACATCGTCCATGTCGATGGATCGGTGGACCCCATCCGGGACAAGGAGGTGATTGACACCGAATTGCAGCTCAAGGATCTGGAAACGGTCGAGACGCGCATGCAGAAGGTGGCCAAGCAGGCGTCCATTGGCGACAAGGATGCACGGAAGCAACTCGACTTGTACGAGCGCGTGAAGGCGGCGCTGGAGCAGGGCATCTCCGCACGTGCCGTGGAGCGCGAGGACAGCGAGGAAGCCCTTTTCCAGGAAATGCAGCTCCTCACGGGCAAACCCATCCTGTACGTCTGCAATGTCGAGGAGGGGGCTGTCGTGGAGGGCAATGCCCACGTGGAACGGGTCAAGGAAATGGCGGCGTCGGAAGGGGCGGGAACGTTGCTGATTGGTGCTGCCATCGAGGCGGACATCGCCGAGCTGGAGGACCAGGAGGAGCGCGACATGTTCCTGGCGGACCTCGGGCTCGAGGAGCCCGGTGTGGCGAAGTTGATCCGGTCGGCTTACGCGTTGCTCGATCTACAGACCTATTTCACCGCAGGGGAGAAAGAAGTGCGGGCGTGGACCGTGCGGGCAGGGAGCACGGCGCCTCAGGCCGCAGGGGTCATCCACACGGATTTCGAAAAGGGCTTCATCCGGGCGGAGGTCATGAAGTACGCTGACTTTGTGGAGCTCGGCAGCGAGCAGGCCGTCAAGGAGGCCGGCAAATTGAGCATCGAAGGGAAGGAGTACATCGTGGAAGACGGGGACATCATGCACTTCCGCTTCAACGTCTGATGGCCCATCACCACCGGTTTTTCGTGGGTTGCATTGGCGCGCTTCTGTTGAGCGCGTGGATGACGGCCTGCACCACCGAACCTGGAGCGGTTCAAGTCCCCGGTGAAGCAGACCGGGCCCGAATCCTCGACCGAATGGAGGCCCAAGAGGCGGCTTGGAACGCGGGAGACCTCGAGGGCTTCATGGCGGCGTATTGGCAATCGGACAGTCTGCTGTTCGTGGGCAGCCGAGGGCCATCTCGAGGATGGGCCACCACATTGTCCAACTACCGGAGCTCCTATCCGGACCGGACGTCCATGGGAACCCTGACCTTCGGGGTGGAAGAGCTCTCCTTTGCGGGTCAGGATCACGCCCTGATGCTGGGCAGTTGGCGCTTGGACCGCACGGGCGGCCTCGACACCCTGTCCGGGTGGTTCAGCCTCGTTTGGCAGAAGCGCGAGGGTGACTGGGTCATCGTGCGTGACCACAGCAGCTGAGCAAGAGGCCGAATCACAGAGGTTCGGCGCCGTTGACGATCAACGAAAGACGAAAACGTCTTCGCCCGGCTTGTGCATGTAGTATGCCTCGCGGGCGTGGCGCTCCTTGGCATCGGGATGGGAGGACATCCGTTCCAATTCCGTTTCCAACTTGGCGATGGTGAGGCGGTGCTCGGCCATTCGGGATTCGATTCGGGTCCGTTCCTGATGGGTGCGGACCATCCGAATCAAATCGACATCAGCCAGCGTCAGCATCCACAGGAGGAACAAGCCAGACGCGACAGCATACCGGTTGGCATCGCGCAACCGGTCCACCATGTCGAGGAAGCGGTCGCGCATCAGCCCTTGTCCTCTTCGGTTTCTGCGTCGTCCGCCGTCTCTGGAGCCGGCTCATCCACAGGAGGTTCGGTGTCGCCATCCACGGGGGGCTCTGCGTCGTTGTCGGTGCCTTCTCCCTTGATGATGCGGATGGCCAATTCATCTTGGCCTTCCATCGCGTCTCCTTCGATGCGGTCTCCTTCCTGGAGTTGTGCATTGATGATTTCCTCAGCCAGCGGATCCTCCAGGTATTTCTGGAGTGCGCGGCGCAACGGACGGGCTCCGAATTGTTCGTCGTATCCCTTTTCCACAAGGAAGTCCTTGGCGGAATCGGTCAGGCTGATGCCGTAGCCGAGGCTTTCGATGCGTCCGAACAGCTTGCTCAATTCGAGGTCGATGATGCGGTGGATGTCCTCCCGCTTCAAGCTGTTGAAGACGATGACGTCGTCGATCCGGTTCAGGAACTCCGGGGCGAATGCCCGCTTGAGCGCATTTTGGATCACGCCCCGACGGTCATCGTTCTCCTTGGATTGCTTCGCCCCCGTTGAGAAGCCGACGCCGGTGCCGAAGTCCTGGAGTTGACGGGCACCGATGTTGGACGTCATGATGATGATGGTGTTCCGGAAATCAATCCGGCGACCGAGACTGTCCGTCAGTCGTCCGTCGTCCAGGGCTTGGAGCAGCAGGTTGAAGACATCCGGGTGGGCCTTCTCGATCTCGTCGAGCAGGACAATGGAGTAGGGCTTGCGGCGCACCTTTTCGGTGAGCTGTCCGCCTTCCTCGTACCCCACGTAGCCTGGAGGCGCTCCGACCAATCGGCTGACGGCGAACTTCTCCATGTACTCGGACATGTCAATTCGGATGAGGGCCTCTTCCGAATCGAACAGGTTCTTGGCGAGTTCCTTGGCGAGCTGGGTCTTTCCGACACCGGTCGGGCCGAGGAAAATGAAGCTGCCCACGGGCTTGTTGGGGTCCTTCAGACCTGCCCGGTTCCGCTTGATGGCGCGGACGACCTGCCGCACAGCGGCGGGTTGGCCGATGACCTTATCGGCCATGTCGTCCTCCATGCGGGAGAGCTTGCCGCTCTCCTTCTCGGCGATGCGCTGGACCGGGATGCCGGTCATCATGGCGACGACTTCCTCCACGTGGTCCTCGGTCACGGTGACCCGGTGGGTCTTGGTGTCCTCTTCCCATTTTTTCTTGGCTGCCGCGAGCTTTTCGGAGAGCTGGCGCTCGGAGTCGCGGAGTCGGGCCGCTTCCTCATACTTCTGGCTGCGGACCACCCGGTTTTTCTCTTCCTTGACCTGCTCGATCTCCTGTTCGATGTCGATGATCTCCTGCGGGACGTTGATGTTGTTGAGGTGGACCCGACTGCCGACTTCATCCAAAGCGTCGATGGCCTTGTCGGGCAGGTGACGGTCCGTGATGTAGCGCGAGGTGAGGGCGACACAGCTGCGAATGGCGTCGTCCGTGTAGTTCACGGAGTGGTGCTCTTCGTACTTGTCCTTGATGTTGTTCAGGATCTGAATGGTCTCGTCCACACTGGTCGGCTCCACCAGCACCTTTTGGAAGCGGCGTTCGAGTGCGCCATCCTTTTCGATGTGCTGACGGTATTCGTCGAGGGTGGTGGCCCCGATGCATTGGATCTCGCCACGGGCGAGGGCCGGCTTGAACATGTTGGATGCATCGAGCGAACCGCTCGCGCCGCCAGCGCCGACAATGGTGTGGATTTCGTCAATGAAGAGGATGACGTCGAGGCTCTTTTCGAGCTCGTTCATCACGGCCTTCATCCGCTCCTCGAATTGTCCGCGGTACTTGGTGCCGGCCACCAGTGAGGCGACATCCAAGGTGACGATTCGCTTGCCGAACAGCACGCGGGAGACCTTCTTCTCCACGATGCGGATGGCCAGTCCTTCAGCGATGGCGCTTTTTCCGACGCCCGGCTCACCGATGAGGATGGGGTTGTTCTTCTTGCGGCGTGCCAGGACTTGGCTGACCCGCTCGATTTCCTTTTCGCGGCCGACGATGGCGTCGAGCTTTCCTTCTTCTGCGAGTGCGGTCAGGTCACGGCCGAAATTGTCGAGGACCGGCGTCTTGCTTTTGCTGTCGGTCTTGGAGGCGCTGCCTCGGCCGGGACCGCCGGCTCCGGGGCTGCGGTCATCCTCGTCGTCGGCCATGCCGGGAAATTCGGCACGAGGGCCGGGATTGCCTTCCCCGTCGGAGAGGATGCTTTCAAATTCCTGTTTGGCCTCGTCGTAGTCGACGTTGAGCGCGAGCAGGGCCTTGGTGGCCACGTTGTTTTCGTCTTTCAAAATGGAGAGGAGAAGGTGTTCGGTTCCGATGACGGGGCTCTTGAAGGTCTTGGCCTCGAGGTAGGTGATCTTCAGGATTTTCTCTGCCTGTTTGACCAAGGGGATGTTGCCCGGATTTCCTCCGGAGACACTGGCGGGGGTAATGCTGCCCTCGACCATCTTCCGCAACCGGGGGAGGTCGACGTTCAACCCTTCCAGAATGCGGATGGCGGTGCCTTCTCCTTCGCGGATGATGCCGAGGAGCAAATGCTCCACGCCGATGTAGTTGTGGCCCAAGCGAAGGGCCTCTTCACGGCTGTAGGTGATGACATCCTTCACCCGGGGTGAGAATTTTGCGTCCATGTCTCAGAGTAAAGGGGAAAGATTCCCCAGATTCAAAACTATTGTTGCCCTGCGGAACAGGGATTTTGTGGACGTTGGATTTTCCACATGCGACCGTGTGCCTTGTTCAAAATACGGGCCATTCTTGATACCGTAGGGGAGTGTCAGGTGGTATTTTCGCTTGACGCCCATTTGGGTCCGCAAACCGCGGCCTGCAGGGCAATGACAACATGGCAGAAGGAGAGAAGATCATTCCGATTTCGATTGAGGATGAGATGAAGTCGGCCTACATCGATTACTCGATGTCGGTCATCGTATCACGTGCCCTCCCCGATGTGAGGGATGGATTGAAGCCGGTTCACCGGCGTGTGCTGTTCGGCATGCTCGAACTGGGCGTCCTGTCCAACAGGGCTTACAAGAAATCCGCCCGTATCGTGGGGGAGGTGCTCGGTAAGTACCATCCGCACGGAGACAGCTCCGTGTACGACACCATGGTCCGCCTTGCTCAGGACTGGTCCATGCGCTATCCGATGGTGGATGGTCAGGGAAACTTCGGTTCCATCGACGGGGACAACCCCGCCGCCATGCGATACACCGAGGCCCGTCTCCGGAAGATCGCCGAGGAAATGCTCGCCGACCTCGACAAGGAGACCGTTGACCTCGCCAACAACTTTGACGACAGCCTGCAGGAGCCCACGGTGCTCCCGTCCAAGATTCCCAACCTGCTCGTCAATGGAGCCGCCGGTATCGCGGTCGGCATGGCCACCAACATGCCGCCGCACAACCTCACTGAGGTGGTGGAAGGTTGCGTCGCCATGATCGACGACCCCAACATTTCGGTGGAGGGGCTCATGCAATACGTCAAGGCGCCCGACTTCCCCACCGGCGGAGTCATCTACGGAGTGGAAGGCGTCAAGGATGCCTATGAGACCGGCCGCGGTCGCGTGATCATGCGCGGCAAGGCGCGTTTCGAAGAGACCCGGACCGGAAAGGAGCAGATCATCATCGAGGAGATTCCCTACCAGGTCAACAAGGCGGACATGGTGCGCAAGGCGGCGGACCTCGTCAATGAGAAGAAGATTGAGGGCATCAGCGAAATCCGCGATGAGTCTGACCGGAAGGGGCTGCGGGTCGTGTTCGACCTGAAGCGCGACGCGATTCCCAACGTGGTGCTCAACAAGCTCTACAAGTACACGCAGCTCCAGACCAGCTTCTCGGTCAACAACATCGCCCTGGTCAAGGGCCGTCCGCAGCTCTTGAACCTGCGGGAGATGATCTTCCATTACATCGAGCACCGCCATGATGTTGTGGTCCGCCGCACGCAGTTTGAGCTGCGGAAGGCCGAAGAGCGCGCCCACATCCTGCAGGGCCTGATCATCGCCATTGACAACCTCGATGAAGTCATCGCGCTCATCCGTGGCAGCCAGACGCCGGAAGAAGCCCGCAACGGCTTGATGGAGAAGTTCGAGCTGAGCGAGCTGCAGGCGCGGGCCATTCTCGACATGCGCCTCCAGAAGTTGACCGGACTCGAGCGGGACAAGCTCCGTGCAGAGTACGATGAACTGATGGAGCTGATTGGTCGACTGAAGGCCATTCTCGAGGACAAGGGGTTGCGGATGTCCATCATCAAGGACGAGCTGCTCGAGGTCAAGGAGAAGTTTGGCGACGAGCGCCGTTCCCGCATTGAGTTCTCCAGCGCCGAGTTGAGCATCGAGGACATGATTCCGGACGAGCAGGTGGTGATCACCATCAGCCACGCCGGCTACATCAAGAGGACCCGCCTCAACGAATACAAGGAACAGTCCCGTGGTGGGGTGGGGTCCAAGGGGGCCATCACCCGTGATCAGGATTTCATCGAGGAGATCTTCTCTGCGACCAACCACAATTGGTTGCTCATCTTCACGCAGAAGGGCCGCTGTTTCTGGATGCGCATCTTCGAGGTGCCGGAAGGCTCCCGGACGTCCAAGGGGCGGGCCATCCAGAACCTGATCAACATTGAGTCCGATGACAAGGTGATGGCGTACATCCCCGTCCAGGACATCAAGGATCCGGAATATGTCAATGCCCACAATGTGGTGATGTGCACGAAGAAGGGGGTGATCAAGAAGACCACGCTCGAGGCCTACTCCCGTCCGCGGACCAACGGCATCAATGCCATCACGGTGCGGGAAGGAGATGAGCTGCTTCAGGCGAAGCTCACCACGGGCGAAAACGAAATTCTGATGGGCCTCCGCTCAGGCAAGGCCATCCGTTTTCCCGAAGAGAAGGTGCGTGCCGTGGGCCGCACGGCGCAAGGTGTGAAGGGGGTGACCCTGGCCGACGAGCAGGATGAAGTCGTCGGCATGGTCATCATCGTGGACGGCTCCAAGGATGTGCTCGTGGTCAGCGAGCGCGGATATGGCAAGCGTTCCGCGGTCGAGGATTACCGCATCACCAACCGGGGCGGAAAGGGCGTCAAGACCCTCAGCGTGACTGAGAAGACCGGCAACCTCGTGGCCATCCTTGGCGTCACCGACGAAGACGACCTGATGGTCATCAACAAGAGTGGCATCACCATCCGGACGGGAGCCGACGAGCTGCGGACCATGGGCCGTGCCACACAGGGTGTGCGGCTCATCAATCTCCGGAAGAACGATGAGATCGCAGCTGTGTGCCGAACGCCGAAGTCCGAAGAGGAGCCCATGGAGGTGGACGGCATCGAAGGCGCCGTGGCTGCTGATGGAGTTGACGGAGCCGAAGGTGGAGCTGCGACCGAGGGGGGAGCACCAGAGGATGCGCCCGCTCCGGAAGGAGAGGAGTGAGACTGAAGAGGCCCTGAAAGTCTGGCACGGCTTGTGCTAGATTTGCATCCGATTCAAGTCGATTCCATGCTCAATTTCAAGTCCACCGTGGCCGTGATGGCCATGTTGCCTCTGGGTCTTTTCGCCCAGAAAGATGTTGTCAGTGCCTACAACGCCAACCAAGACGGCGATTACCTGAAGGCCGCCGAGTTCATTGATCAGGCCATCCTCGATGCGAAGGCCAACATCAAGGAAAAGACGTGGCGCTACCGCGGCAACATCTACACGAACCTGGCAGCAGACAGTGCGTTGTATGCTCAGGTGCCGGATGCGCTGGAGAAGGCTGTGGCCAGCTTTGCCAAGGCGGACGAGCTCGATGTCAAGCAGCGTTACAATTCTGAGCGCTTGGCCGACATAGCCCGGGGGGCGACCATTGCCGGGAATTCCGGGATCAGCTACTTCAACGCCGGGGTGTACGGGAGAGCAGGGGAGCTGTTTGTGACTGCGTCGGAAATGACCCAGCTCCTCGGAGCTGTGGACACCATGGCCATCTTCAACAGCGCCCTGTGTTTCGAAAAGGCCTCGATGTACGACCGCGCAGTGGACCAGTACATGATGTGTGGAGGATATGGGTACCAGGTCCCGGACGTTTTCCTGTTTGCAGCCAACATCCAGAAGATGGAAGGGGACACCGCGAGTGCGCTGACGACCCTGCAGAATGCCCGTGCGGATTTCCCGCGGGAGCAGGCGCTCATCATCGAGGAATTGAACATCTACCTGATCGCGGGACAGTTCGAGCTGGCCAAGGAGAACCTGATGCTGGCGGCAGAACAGGATCCGACGAACGAGATTCTTTGGTTCTCCCTTGGCAGTGTGTACGACAACCTCGGCATGCAGGATGAGGCTGTGGATGCTTATTCCAAGAGCTTGGGCATCAAAGCGGACTACTTCGACGCCAACTACAACCTGGGCGCGTTGTACTTCAACAAGGCCGTGCAGATGGTCAATGAGGCCAACGACATGTGGAAGCCGCGCATGAGCAAGGATGAGGCCGCCAAGCAAAAGGACCTCGAAGAAGGCGGAAAGGCCATGTTCTCGACGGCGTTGCCATATCTCGAAAAGGCACTCGAGGTCGAGCCCAATGACCGGGAGACGCTTCGCAGCTTGCGGGACATCTACGCTCGGGTGGGGATGGACGAAAAGATGCTGGAGGTCAGCGCGAAGCTGAAGACGCTCGAATAATCACATTCACACGGATGGAAGAACTGGGGACTACGGTCCCCATTTCTTTATCGGGTCTGCTTTACATAATGTAAATTATCATTCAAGAGGGGCGATTGGAATCAAGTTGGATTGTGAGCCCTGCGTCTGGTTTGATTCCGTCTCCGGCGGTGATCTCTTGATGAAGTGACCTGACGACTTGTGTTGCCGTTCGATGAGTGTGATGTGATATGAAGCCTCTTCGCTGATGACAGCGTGCTGAATGTCCGATTGAGCACCCCGATGTTGTTCAAAGGCTGTCGGTCAAGAATTCAGCGTCGCTTGGGAACATGTGGTTCACCAGCGTGCTTGTTGTTCTTGGGGATCATCTTCATCGCAGAATGCCCAGTCAATTTTTTCGCGAATTCGTCGCGCTGCTGGACAATGGCCTTGAATTCTGGAAAAATTGAAAAAGCCGGGCATTGATCCTGCAGATGTGTTCCTTCTGTGGAGGGCTCTGTGTGCTGGCCTTCATACAGTGAGCTTCAGAGGCCTCATGATGGTGAGGCGGGATGAGCGTGCCGGTTTTGCGGCCAGGGCGCTTTCTCAGGGACTTCTACCCCATGTATTGGAGTTCCTTAATCCTACTTGACATAATGTAACAGGCAAG
>JBMYZR010000017.1:23977-38564 GCA_049610565.1 Flavobacteriales bacterium
AGTCAAAAAGAAAGCCGGCCCTTGAGGACCGGCTTTCCGAATGGGTTGAGTCGAAGGATTACTTCTTGACGATCAGGTTCTGAGCGGCAGAGAAGTCCTTGTGGGTGACGCTCAGGGTGTAGGCGCCGGCAGCGAGGCCGTGCTTCACCATGATGCGGTTGCCACCGATGACGTCGCCGGAGGTCACCTCCTGGGAGATGGCCGTCTTGCCGGACATGTCGGTCACTTCAACAATGATGTTCTCGGAACCGAGGTTGACTTCCTTGTCGAACTGGATGCTGAAGTGGCCCTCGAACACGGGGTTCGGGAACACGTTCCAGTTGCTGTCCTCCAGGTCGAACAGGTCGGCCATCGGGCCGTTGTCCGTGGCGAACTCGCAGGAGCCGTTCTCGTAGCTGGCTTCCATGTTGTAGTTGGAGGCATCCGGATTCGTGCAGCCAAAGACTTGGGCGTCGTCCGTCGTGAAGGTCACGTCGTAGTCGCGCCAGGTCTCGCCGTCCGGCGTCCAACCTTGCATGTTCAGCGTTCCGGTGGCGGTGCCATCCGTGGTGATCTGCATGAGCAGCACCAGGTTGCGGGCGTCAGCAGCAGCGCGGACATCCGTGGGAACCACGAACCAAGCTCCGTCCACGACTTCGATGGCTCCACCTTCGTTGAAGGAGGCGAAATCGATGCCGATGTTCCAGAGGTTGTTGTTGGTGCTGTTTTCAGCGCCGACCGTCACCCAGCTGTCAAAAGCGAGGGACTCGTCCATGCCGATGATGGCATCATTGACGTCATAGCTCGTGGCGCCGCCGAGTTGGTTCTGGTAGAAAGAACCGGTGGTGGTCACGTTGAGAAGGTGCTCGCCGTCGGCAAAGATGGCGTGGAGGCTGTGCTGGTTTGAGGGCAGCTCAGCGTAGACACGGTAGGTGTTGCCGGGAACGGCATCCCCGTTGTCAACAGCTTGGACAACAAGCTGGACGTTGCTGGCAGCGGCAGAAAAGCCGAACAGCACAGCGGCAGTAAGTGCGAACAAATTCTTCATGTTCAGTGGGTTAATGATTCAAAAGACTAGAGAGAGGCAAAACAAATCCTTACCAAGATAGCCGAATTTCCCTCTCTACGAAAGGATTCTGTCGACGAATTGATGATTTCTTCATGGCAGGACCGCTTTTCTTTGTCATTCATGATGGTACTGGACAACCTGATCGCCGGGCAATGGGTCCCGGCTGGCCCCAACCCCTCTCCCCTTCTCGATGCCGTGCACGGTACTCCTGTCGCCGCATTGGACGCGTCCAACGTGGACCTGGCTTCAGCGTATGCCTATGGGAGGTCTGTGGGGTGCGACAACCTGAGGAGGATGACCTTTCAGGAGCGCGGGCGCATGTTGAAGGCCTTGGCGCTCCACTTGATGGAGAACAAGGAGAAGTTCTATGGTTGGAGTGCCCGGACCGGGGCGACCCGTGCGGACTCCTGGATTGACATCGAGGGTGGCATTGGAACCCTGTTTGCCTATGCCAGTTTGCGGAAGCAATTGCCTGACCTCCCCTATCTCGTGGACGGGGATCCAGCCATGCTGTCTCGTGAGGGGACGTTCATTGGCCATCACATCGGGGTGCCCAAGCGCGGCGTGGCCGTGCACATCAATGCCTACAACTTTCCCATCTGGGGTATGCTGGAGAAGGTCGGTGTGAACCTCCTCGCGGGCGTGCCGGCCATTGTGAAGCCGGCATCGCTGACATCTTATGTAGCGCATGCCATGGTCAAGGAGATTCATGCGTCGGGCATTTTGCCGGATGGGGCGCTTCAATTGGTCTGCGGGTCGGCGCGCGATCTGCTGGACCACGTGGACTTTCAGGATGTCGTCACGTTCACCGGATCCGCTGCTACCGGGCTGAAGCTCAAGTCGCACCCTCGGTTGCTGGAACACAATGTGCCCTTCAACCTGGAGGCGGATTCCCTGAACAGCATGGTGCTGGGGCCGGATGCCGAGCCGGGAACGCCGGAATTCGACCTGTTTGTCAAGGAGCTGCGCAAGGAGCTGACGATCAAATGCGGTCAGCGTTGTACGGCGGTTCGCCGGGCCATGGTGCCGGAGAACCGGGTGGAGGCGGTTCGCGATGCCCTGAAGGCGCAATTGGACCGGGTGTCCATCGGAGACCCGGCGGTAGAAGGCGTGAGAATGGGGGCCTTGGCTGGATTGGATCAGAGAACGGAGGTGGAATCTGCAGTGGCCAAGCTGATGCAGGAGGCGGAACTTCTGTACACGGTGGACGCTCCGGTTTGGGTGGGGGCGGATGCGGACAAGGGGGCTTTTTACGCCCCGCGATTGTTGGCCCAATCTTCTCCGCTCACGGCTGAACGGGTCCATGAAGTGGAGCCGTTCGGGCCGGTCACGACCCTCCTTCCGTACGGGTCTTTGGATGATGCAATTTCATTGGTTCACAGGGGGAAAGGTTCGCTGTGTTGCAGCATTGCTACAGGTGACTCTGCCGTGGCCAGGAAGTTTGTTGTGGAGGCGGCGACGCACCACGGGCGCATCCTCGTTCTCGATGCAGCCTGTGCCAAGGAGAGCACCGGTCATGGCAGTCCGATGCCGCAGTTGGTCCACGGTGGCCCTGGCCGTGCAGGCGGAGGTGAAGAGATGGGGGGGCTGAGGGGCTTGCACCATTATTTGCAACGCACCGCCATCCAGGGCCATCCCGACACCATCACGGCCATCACGGGGCGTCATCAGCCCGGTGCCGCCCGTCCTGAGGCTTCGGTGCATCCCTTCCGTCAGCACTTTGAGGAGCTTGAGGTCGGCATGACCTACACGACTCACCGTCACACGGTGACGGAGGCGGACATCGTCAACTTCGCCAACGTCAGCGGCGACCATTTCTACGCGCATGTCGATGAGACGGCGCTGGATGGCACCATCTTCGAGCGTAGGGTGGCCCACGGATATTGGGTGTTGTCCAAGGCGGCGGGCATGTTCGTTGAGCCGCACAAAGGGCCTGTCCTGCTCAATTATGGCTTGGAGTCCTGCCGGTTCACCAAGCCCGTGTACCCGGGCATGACCATTGGCGTGAAGTTGACGGTGGAGGAAAAGGTCCAGCAGGAAAAGCGCGGTGAGGACGACGTGCTCAAGGGCATTGTGAAGTTCAAGGTGGACGTGACCGATGAAACGGGGGAAACGGTGGCCATTGCGACCATCCTGACGATGGTGAAGAACCGGGATCAGCCCGAAGCGTCTGGAGAAGGGCGCGATGCCTGATTTCCGGGCCATTTGCGCATGGGGCGCCATGGTGCTGTTCCTGATGGGGGCGGCACATTCTGTTGCGCAAACGGGCCCTGACGATGCGGTCGGCGCGGAGGCTCGGAAGGCGGATGTGGCCTTTCTCGATTCGCTGTTGGGGCCGCGAATGACGGCGTCCATTCAGGACGCGGCTGGATTGGCTGCGCGCAATGCCCTGGTGGAGATGATGCTGAAGGCGGGTGACGTCCAATGTTTGGAATGGGCGCTGGCTGTTCATGGATGGCTTCGTGCGGCCGGGGATGCCCACATGCGGGTGCCGTTTGACCGGTTCACTGCGGCGCGCACCGACGTGCCGGCGCCGGACCCGCTGGAATTGTTGGACCCGGAGGGGCTTTGGTCCCGATTTGGGCCAGGCGAATCCGTGGCGCCTTCTGCCCGGGCAGCGTGGTTGGCGCGCACCTGGTCCTGGGTTGGGGTCTTGGGGGCCAATGGCGAGGAGGCAGACGTAGCCCCTTCAGTGCAGGCGGTGTCCTCGGGCATGACCATCGAAGATCACGGGGCCTTCCAGCGTTGGGTCATTCCCAGTTTTGGTTCGGGCAGCGACCGGCAGTTCGTCCGGAGTTTCCGGCGTTGCGTGCGGCGTCTCCGTCGGGCGGGCTTGCCCGTCATGGTCGACTTGAGGGGAAACCTTGGGGGCTACCGCACTCGGCGACACGCCATATTGGGGGTGTTTGCCTCTCCGTCTGCGTGGCCTGAGGAGCGTGAAGGGGCATGGTCGATGGCTGGGCGTTTCGATGTTGTTCCGGCCATGCCGATTGCACGCGTTCGCAGGGTGATCGACGCGCCTGTGGCCGTGATGTTGGATGGATTGTCCTTCAGTGCCTCCCTCCTGCTGGCCGACGCGCTTGAGCACAGTGTCGGGGCGGGTGTGTTCGGTTGTGCACCATTGGGTTTGCACGGAGGGTGCTCGGGCAATCCGGAGCCCGTGTTGCTCCCAGGTTCCGGCATCGAAGTCTTGATTCCCAAAAGGCAGACCAAGTTGGGCAGCGCTCCCTCTGCTCCATTCGCTCTTCCGGATGATGCGGGGTGTGATTCGGCCGGCGCCGAGTGGAACAGGGCAGTTCTTTGGTTGCTGTCTGCCGACCTCGAACAAGCGCGGTAATTTGCAGGGCATGCGCATCCCCTCCGGTTTTGGTTTGGAGAAAAGCTCGACGTCTCCACGATGGTGGTGGGTCGGGTGTTGCTTGATGCTGTTCATCCCCTGTGATGGAGTCGCGCAGGATGCCCAGTCCGCCCTGTCTGGAGCGGAGTCCAGGATGCTCGATGCTTTGCTGGATCGGTTTCAGCCTCTGCCATCGGTGGAGCGAATCTGGATCGGGGCCTTCGAATCGGCCGCCACGAGGATGGAGGGCATTCGCCTCGAGGTGGACTCGCTGGAGCGCAGCGGGATGGATGAAGCGGAGTTGCTGGTTCAGGTGGGGGCGTTGCGCAAGGAGTTGCGCGTGGTGCGCGATGACCGCAATGCATTCGTGGGGGGATTTCTCTCCCCGTTTGAGCGCTTGGCCTTGGACAGCATTCTGTCTCCGCCGAAACCGTCCATCCAGCATTTCGGATTTCACGACCGCATGAAGTGCCTGGTCTGCAAGGATCCTGGTGCGCTGGATGTGCCACCGGGCATCCCGGCCCCCACCCTGAAGAAAAATTGACGCTGACATGTTGTTTGACCGACCTCTGAGTTTTGCCCTGAGTGCCTGTGTGGCGGGGGGCATGATGCTGTCTTCCTGTGCTCCGCAAAGCGGTTCCCTGTGCCGCGAGGTGGACCCGTTCATCGGGACGGGTGGTCATGGGCACACGTACCCTGGGGCTACCGTGCCGTTCGGCATGGTGCAGTTGAGCCCGGATACACGTTTGGAAGGATGGGATGGTTGTGGGGGCTTTCACATCACCGATTCCGAGGTGTACGGCTTCAGCCACACCCACTTGCAGGGAACGGGCGTGAGCGATTATGGAGACGTCCTGTTGATGCCGACTGTGGGGCCCATGGACACCGGGGCGGTGTGGAACGAGCGCTATCGCGACCGTTTTGTGCCCGGCAGCCAGGAGGCGCATGCGGGGTATTACCGTTGTGAGTTGGAGAGGAGTGGCGTCGAGGTGGAGTTGACGGCCAGCGAGCGCGTGGGTTTTCATCGCTGGACTTTGGAGCGTCCCGACACGCTGCAGCTGGTTGTGGATTTGGCCCATCGGGACGACCTGATCAGTTATGGGATGTATCCGCTCGACGACTCCACCTTGGTGGGGTTGAGGGTCTCCGACAATTGGGCGGAAGAGCAGCATGTCTACTTCGCGATGCGGTTCAATCGGCCTTTCGAATGGCTCGATCAAATGGCGGAACTCAGCGTGGAAACCGGGGCAGATGGCGTGCTCAATCAGGAGTTGACCTATGTTCCAATATTTGCTTTGATTTTCAAGGATGTAGAGTCGGTTGAGTCGCGCGTTGCTTTGAGCTTCGTGGACATTGAGGGAGCCGTGGCCAACCTCGATGCTGAGGCCCCTGTGGCGGACGGTTTTGATGCCGCCCGCAGGCAGGCGGAGGCCGCTTGGGATGCTGCGTTGAATACGATTCAAATCGGGGCGAAGGATCCGGATGAGCGGACGGTCTTCTACACGGCCATGTACCACAGCCTGACGGTGCCCAATTTGGCTTCTGACGTGGACGGTCGGTACCGGGGAACGGACTTGCAGGTCCACGAGGGCGATGTCTCATCTCCCCGTTACACCGTGTACTCCTTGTGGGACACCTTCCGGGCGACCCACCCCCTGCTCAATGTGCTCGAGCCCGAACGGACGGAACAGTTCATCCGGAATTTCATCGGCATGCACGAAGAAGGCGGTTCCTTGCCGATGTGGGAGCTTGCGGGCAACTACACCGGTTGCATGATCGGCTACCATGCGGTTCCGGTGATTGCGGACGCGTGGGTCAAGGGACTCCGGAATTTCGATGCGGACAAGGCGTTGGAGGCGATGGTGGCTGAAGCCACGGCCGATGAGCTGGCCAAACCCGTCTGGGACAGCTTGGGATATCTCCCGCTCGAAAAGGAAAGCGAGAGCGTGTCCAAAACGCTGGAGTATGCCTTTGATGACGCTTGTATCGCCCGCATGGCAGCGGACATGGGAAAGACGGAGGTGGCGGAGCGGTTCGGGCTCCGGGCCCAAGGATGGCGAAACCTGTTCAACCCGGACAACGGATTCCTGCAGCCGCGATATGGCGCTGCATGGCGGGAGGGGTTCGACCCGACGGAGGTCACGTTTGAATACACGGAGGCCAACGGCTGGCAGTACAATTTCTTCGTGCCGCACGACGTGTCGGGCCACATGGCACTCCTGGGTGGACCGCAAGGCTACGCCGACATGCTGGACGAGATGTTCACCGGATCCAGCCGCATGTCCGGGCGCCACCAGAGCGACATCACCGGCTTGATCGGTCAGTATGCGCATGGCAATGAGCCGTCCCACCACATGGCTTACCTCCCCTCCTATGCGGGACACCCCGAACGAACGCAGTCCCTGGTGGACAGCATTTGCGATGTGCTGTACACCCCGGAGCCGGATGGCCTGAGCGGCAATGAGGACTGCGGTCAGATGAGCAGCTGGTACGTGTGGAGTGCGTTGGGCATGTATCCGGTGACGCCTGGATCGGATGTCTATGTCCTCGGAACGCCCCGGTTTGATGATGTGACCTGGACCTTGCCCGGAGGGACTGTGCTGAATCTGGTCGTCCAGCGGGAATCCCCGGATTCAAAGTACATCCACGGCTTGACCCTCAATGGGGAAGCGATTGGAAGGAGCTGGGTTCGCCATGCAGAATTGATGGCCGGCGGTCGCTGGGCATTCGATGTGCGGGATGAGCCTGCCCCGGAGGGCGGATTTGGGCGAAACCCTGAGGACTGGCCCGTGTCGGATTGGACGCTCGGAGATGAGGCCTTTGTGGCTGCGCCCTTCATCCATGCGCCGCGGAGCTACGCTGGAGACCGATTGGACGTGCCGGTGGGGAGCATCGATGACGACGCGGAGGTCCTGTACCGGGTGGTCGATTCCGCGGAGGACGGCCGAGGCGATTTTGTTCCTGTGGACGGGCCGATTGCCGTGGAGGGAACGCAGGTCATCCAGCTGGTGGCTGAGCGCGATGGGAAGCGCAGTGCCGTGGTGTCGGGACGGATTGCCCGTGTGAACCCGGATTACGGGGTGAGCATCCAGGATCCCTATGCCAACCAGTATGCGGCAGGTGGAGACCGTGCGCTGATTGATGGCATCCGTGGTGAAGGGGCTGATTTCCGCACTGGGGACTGGCAGGGCTACTATGGCCATGACGCCGTCATCACCGT
The DNA here is from genome assembly GCA_049610565.1 of Flavobacteriales bacterium. Taxonomy (GTDB): domain Bacteria; phylum Bacteroidota; class Bacteroidia; order Flavobacteriales_D; family Sanyastnellaceae; genus UBA8752. The sequence continues at coordinate 31,583 of JBMYZR010000017.1, forward strand.
CGACCTCGGCGGTGTGCACCGGGTGCGCGGAATGGGCGTTGGGGTCCTGCAGGATGTCAAATCATGGATTTGGGCGCCAGCGAGTGTGACCTGCCGAACGGCCATGGACCTGTCGGATTTCGAGATCTACGGGAACCGGGCGTCCAGGATGGATCCCGAGGACTACACGCCCATGACGGAGCGGATTGAATTCCAGGGCGATCGCCTCGCTCGATACCTGCGGCTCGAATTGAGCCAATTCAATGGCGGGGAAATTCCGGAGTGGCACCTCGGGCGATGGAATCCGACGTGGGTGTTCGCCGATGAATTCGAATTCGACGTGGAACCGGTGGAATGAGCGAACACGGTGACTTTCTGGACCGGGGCCTCGCGATGACCACCCCCCACCCTCTTGGAGAGCGCATCGTGCGTGCCGAGGGGTGCTGGATGGAGACGGCCTCCGGAGAGCGGTTGTTTGACATGGTGAGCGGAATCGGCGTGAGCTCGCTGGGACACGGCCACCCGGCCATCGCAGCCGCCCTGCGGGAACAGCTGGACCGGCATTTGCACGTCATGGTGTACGGAGAGTATGCCCAGGAGGCGCAGGACCGAGCGGCGGATTGTCTGCGAGAAGGGTTGACCGGAACCGGATTGGATGCCGTCTACTTTGTGAACAGCGGGACGGAAGCCATCGAGGGGGCGATGAAGCTGGTGCGCCGGTGCACCGGGAGAACCGAGATTCTCGGTGTGGAGGGCGGATATCACGGCGCCACGTTTGGGGCATTGAGCCTGTCTACGCCGTCCCATCGACGGAATGCGTTCATGCCGCTGTTGCCCGATGTTGCGCACATGCCCTTTGCATCCCCTGACGCTTTGGAGCGGATCACCCACCGGACGGCCGCGGTTTTCGTGGAGACGGTGCAGGGAGACGCCGGCATTCGGCCGGTTCCCGCAGCGCACCTGAAGGCATTGAAGGCGCGATGCCAGGAGGTCGGTGCACTTCTCGTGTTGGATGAGATCCAATGCGGACTCGGCCGGACCGGCCACCTCCATGCGTTCCAACGCACCGATGTCGTGCCCGATGTCCTTGTGCTGGGCAAGGCGCTGGGTGGCGGCATGCCGATTGGGGCGTTCGTGTCGTCAAAGGACCGGATGTCAGCCTTGCGGGAAGCCCCCAAGCTCGGGCACATCACTACGTTTGGCGGACACCCCATGGCCTGTGCAGCCAGCGCGGCCTTCCTGACGGAGTTGGGGAAGCTGGACCTTGAGCAGATTCGGGCCACTGGCGATGCTTGGACATCGGCCTTGTCGGCTCATCCTGCGGTGGTTGAGGTGCGGGGCATGGGTCACTTTCTCGGGGTCGACCTCGATGGTCCGGACCGGGTTGCGGCCTTGGTTTCGGCTGCGCGGCGGCGGGGATTGGTGCTGTTCTGGTTCCTCAGCCGCCCGCAGGGATTCAGGCTCGCCCCTCCTCTGAATGCCCCTGCGCAGGAGCTGGACAGGGCGCTGGAACTGTTGCTTGACTCGCTCGACGAGGTTCAGGAATGAAAAAAGCCACCCCCGCGTTCGGAGGTGGCTTTGCCTTGGGATCATGAAGCAACGGGTTGCCTCACGAGCGAGAACCTGAAATCAAAACCTCTACGTCTTGATGGCCGCAAGTTGGCGGCGGTGTGTTGCCTGCATGTCAAGGCAAAGCGAGAACTCCGTCAAGGCTGTGAGAGGAAATCGTGCATTCGAACGATGCTGCGCTTGGCCTCCGGCAAAAGGTCTGGAAACAGCTGCCATCCGTGTGGGGCTTCAGGCTCTACCGAGACGGTAAGCTCGACTTCGGCCAACTGGCAGGCTTTGGCGAATGCGAGGGCATCTCCGCGAAGGAGTTCATCGTCCGCGTATTCCAGCATGACCGGGCCCACAGCGCGCAGCGCATCCACTTCAGCCAGGAGGGGGCTGCAATCCGGCGAAGTCGGGGTCACGCCGGACAGGTACAGTGCGGCGTATTCGCGGAGGTCCTCCCGGTCGAACACGCTGCGGCGCGCTGCATTCTCTCGGGCGGTGGGGCTGTCCACCCTGAGGTCCAGCCAAGGGGAAAGCAGGATGAGCCTGTCCCCCGCTCTTCGGCGCAAGGCCCAGGACAAGGCAAGGTTGCCGCCGGCCGAGTCGCCAATGATGTCCAGTGGGCCGTCGTGTTGCAGCGTGGACAGGGTGTCCAATGCTTGGGGATACGGGTGTTCCGGCGCGAGTGGGTAATCGGGGAGCCAGACCGGCCGGCCGGTGGCTTTGGACAAGGCGGCCGCTGCCGCGCGGTGCGTGCGCGGTGAGCCAAAGACGAAGCCGCCGCCGTGGATCCACACGATGTCGGGGGCGTCGCTCGGGGTGGATGAACGGCGAACGCGTTGGCCTGGAATGCCGTTGCGGACATGGTGCTCGACGAGGAGGTCCCGGGGCTGGATGTAGAGCCGGGCCACGGTGTCCGCGGCAAGCCTCCATTGACTGGGTGAGGCGTCGAGGACCTCCTTGCGCAGGGTCCGGACGGCTTGGTGGTACCCGGCGATAAACTGATGGAGAAGGTCACTCATCGCACGGAAGGGGTTGTCCTGCGGGAATTCGATAAATGGGATAGCGCCCGGCGGTGCCCTCGCTGTGCGGTGATCGCTGGTAGATGAAATCGAGTTGGGCCCGGGCGGAGAGGCTTCCCTCCTTTTGTTTCGTCTTGGCCGAATCGAGGGCGGCTTTCAATGTGGGGTTCGAGGCGAGGAGTTCCGCAGCCGTCTCCTCGAACACATACGAGGAGAAGTACTCTTTCTGTTGGAGCACACTGTCAAAGAAGTTCCAGCGGAAAAACGAATCCACTCCCCGTGGGCTGAGCGTCTCGAGCAGATAACGCGCCGCGGGTTGGTCGAACGGAATGATGCGGTCTCCAGCAAACACCTGGACCTCTTCCATGGCCGCCGTCATCGCGGCCACCGTCCTCAGGTGATGTCCCTCGTACGGGCGGGAGGACGCAGAATGGTCGGTGATGCGGGATACCGAAAGAAGGAGGACGGTGTCCCGTTGGATGGGGAGCCAATGAACGCCATTGGCGTCAAGCCGCTCGGTGACGTGCCGCCAGGCTTGCGGAACGATGAAGGCGGCCGGGATGTCCTCCTCCTGTGCGGACTGAAAGGTGTGCAGATGCGCAATGTTTCGGGTCCAGGGAGCGTCATGGTCATACCGGAGCCGTTTGGAGCCGGTGATGGCGCTCCACTCGTACCGGGCTTCATAGCCATTGAACGGGAGCGAGTCGACGGCCGTGGTGTCGAGCGTCCAGTCGACAGGATGCCGGGAGGTGTTGCGGTAGGCGTGGTCCTGAGCCTGGCGGAGTGCCTGAAGTTCGTCTGCGTGCCGAATGCCGGCATCCAGCAGCACGCTGAGGAATTGACGGGTGGCCGCGACCCGGTCCGCGAAGGGTTTCAGCATGTGGGCCTCGGTGGTGAACCCCACGGTGTGGTGAAGGGCTGCGTATCCGGTCGAAAACCGCGGGGTTTCGAGGAAGTCCTGAATCCCTTCATCGGGTGTGGCGCCCAAGCTGTAGACGTACGGGGTCATGTCCGTGCCCCGTGCGGCCATGTCGGCGTAGAGTTCCGGCAACAGCTCGCGTTCGAGCCAGGCGCCAAGGGGGCCTCCGAGTTTGTCGGGCTGGGTGGCGATGAGCGTCATGGTGGCCTGGTAGTCGGCGCCATTCGACGTGTGCGTGTCGACGAAGAGGTCGGGGTCGAATGCGGTGAACATCGCATTGAAGGAGAGTGCGTTGCGGCTGTCGCATTTGATGAAATCCCGGTTGAGGTCCAGGTTGCGTGCATTGCCCCGGAACCCGTATTCCTCCGGCCCCAGCTGGTTGGCGCGGGTGCAACAGTTCCGGCGCAGTCCGCCTCCGACGTTGTAGAGCGGTACGATGCCGATGCAGACGCCCTGGGGAAGACTCTCCGATTCGAGGAGCTCGGTCGCCCACTGGATGCTGGCGTTCACGCCGCAGGGTTCGCCGGGGTGGATGGCATTGTTGACCAGCATTTTGAGCGTGGCGCTGTCCGGCCCCATTGTGAAGAGATGAAGGGGGCGCCCCACGTCGGAAACGCCGAACTCCTCAAATGTGGTCCGGGCGGGGTGCTGCTCGTGCAGGGCGGCGAACGCCTCCACCGCTTCGGACCAGCTTGGCGTCTGGCCCAAGGGAGCGTCTTGGGCTGCCGCGTTCAGGATGCAGACGATGCCGAGGACAGAGGCCAGGATGTGGGTCAGCAGCCCGTTGACGGAAGGCCGTGGGCAACTCGTCGAGAGGAAGTGGATGCAGGTCAGGGTCATCGGGCCCAAAAGTGGGAAATTGCAGCATGGATTGGATGCCACCACAGGATGTTCGGCCGAAAGGGGGGCAATTCCTGTTGTCGGAGCCGTTCCTGAATGACCGCTGGTTTGGACGCAAGGTGGTGTTCCTCTGCGACCACGATGAGGAGGGGACGATGGGGTTCGTGCTGAACCATGGCATGGGGCGCAACCTGAATGCCCTCCTCCCCGATGCGGAGCGCTGGCCGATCGACCATGAGGTTCACCGGGGAGGGCCGGTTCATGCGGACAGCCTGTTCTACCTCCACCGGCTTGGCGACCGGGTGCAGAATTCGATCCCTGTTCTGCCCGGACTGTGGTTGGGCGGAGAGTACGAGGACCTCGCCGTGGCCTTGGACTCAGGGGGAGCGAAGCCGGGTGACGTGCGGTTTTTTGCGGGCTATTCGGGATGGGGTGCCGGCCAGTTGGCTGGGGAAATGCGCCAACGCAGTTGGTATGTGCACAGTGCGCCAGTCGCCAAAACGGTGCGGACGGTCCTCGATGCGAACCCCGGTGACCTGTGGGGCGACATGCTTCGCGAGAAAGGCGGTGGCTTCGAGCGGGTCGCGACGTGGCCGTCTGACCCTTCCCTCAACTGACGGGCCTGCCGTCTGATCAGGACACCGTCCAGCGAACCCGGTATCCGGAGTGCCGCCTGACATTGAATACCCTGCCTCCCTCCAGGATGAGGTATTGACCCTTGATGGCGTCGAGTCGACCTTCGACGACGGACGTCTTGTCCAGGTTGAGGGAGGTGACCTTGTCGGGGAACGCCTCCCCGGGATAGGCCAGGCGGGTGATGTCTTCCCCTTCGTCGAGAAAGTCCTCGTAGTCGGCCGGACACGATTCGTAGGCATCCTCCTTGGCCTCCAGCAGTGCATCCGCGACGGCATCGGCCTCGGGGTTGCCGGACGTCAGCATCTTCCGCCATTGGGTCTTGTCGGCGAATTCGTCCTTGAGGGCCACCTCGATCAAACCGGCCAGCTGGCGGTAGGGCGTGTTGGCCAGGACGGTGGCGCCCGCGGCCCCCTGGTCGATCCAGCGGTAGGGCATGTTGGTGTCTCGGGTGACCCCGACCTTGATGCCGCTGGTGTAGCTGAGGTAGACGATGTGCGGCTGGTTGTGGTGCTTTTCCTCCCATTCCTTGTCGCGCAGTGCAATGCCTTCATGGATCCGGCTCAGCTCCGGGTGGATGATGCTTTCCACGGCCAGGGGCGAATTCTGGAATGCGTCAAAGGACATGCCGTCGCCATAGGTCTTGCGGATGCGTTTTCCCGTGACGGTGCAATGGATGGCGCCCGTGGATTCAATGCGGAGCGTCTGCCCTATCCATGACGCCATGTCCGCCCCGGGCAAAGGGTCGAGGATGTCCGCTTCGGACCACGAGTAGCCGACGAGGTCATCGGGGCCGAGGTGGCCTTTCAACTTCCGGATGTTGCCTTCTCCTTGCATGTGCATCGGGGGATATCGAGGACGCGCGTATTTTTCAGCAAATCAAATCAAGACATGAAGAAACTTCTACTCTTTGCTGCCTGTCTGACGTGTACCGGGGCATTTGCCCAATACGAAGAGGGCTTTGAGGACTACACCGCTGGTGATTTCATCTGCGTACAAAGCGACCTGTTTGACATTTGGCCCGGTGGAACCGAGGGAAGCGAATGGGATTCGCAAGTCAGTGACTCCCTCGCCCATGAAGGCGTCAATTCCCTGAAGATCGAGGCCCAGAACGTGACCGGAGGTCCGATGGACATCCTGCTCAACGTCGGCAAGACCGAAGGCAATTGGAGCCTGGATTGGGAGATGTTCATCCCGACCGGATACTCTGCCTACTTCAATGTGCAGGGCACGGACGTGGCCGGTGCCGGAACGGACAGCTGGCAGTGCAACTTCTTCGCCAACACCGATGGTACAGCCCTGGCGGATGGTCCTTGGGGCGTGGCCGAGCCGACGGCGGTTCCGCATGACGAGTGGTTCAATGTGCGGTTCGTCGTGGACCTTGACCAGGATCTGTTCAAGATGTGGCTCGACGGTGAGGAGGTCTTTGTGGCCGCCTACAACGGCAATTTCAGCAGCATCAATTTCTACGCGTTGGGTGACGGAGAGACGCTGGGTCTCTACTACCTCGACTCCTTCACCTTGGAGGAGAGCGATGAGGTGCTCAGCGTGGCCGAGCCGGTGGCCCAGGCCTTTGGCTTCCACCCCAACCCGACACAAGGCAAGCTGACGCTCGAAGGTGTTCAGTCCCAGATGAACGTGGTGGTCCTGGACCTGATGGGCCGTGAGGTGCTGATGGAAACGATCGAAGCCGGTCAGCAGACCGTGGAGCTCGACCTTCCGGATGGTGTCTACCTGATCGGCACCGACGACCAGCAGAACCTGCGCAAGTTGGTGGTCCGCCGCTGACGCAGTCTCCAATCAACGTTGAACGGCCCTGCCTTCCTCCAGGAAGTGCAGGGTCGTTTGCGTTGTGGCCTCGAGGGCACCGGGCAGGTGGGGCTCGGTCCAAGGCTCCTTGGCACCGAAGGTGTGCCCGGCCTCTTCGACAAGGCAAAGTGTGGTGTGGCGTCCCCATTGTGCGAGGCGGTGGGCGTGGTCCACGTTGACGGCCGGGTCATCCTCGCCGTGCACGACCAGTGTGGTGCCTTCGAAC
>JBMYZR010000018.1:0-38307 GCA_049610565.1 Flavobacteriales bacterium
CCTTGAACTTCTTCTGGGCCGCGATGCACCGAACCGCGAAATCCGGCCCGAATTCCGCGGCCACATCCCGCAGGAATTGTGCGCGCAAACCGGGAAGCCCGACTTCTGCTGCCTCGAGACGGTCGAGAAGACCGTAGAATTCATCGTCTGACCCACCCTCGAAGCCGTTCAAGGCTTCCTGAACTTTTTTCAGGTCACGAGTGGCGCGGTCCAGCTCCTCCTTGTGGGCATTGTAAATCGGCCAAAAAACCTGAGCCGACTCGGCATCCAGCTCCAGCTCCTCGGTGAGGAAGCCCACCGCCATGACCTCCATGCGTTCGCGGAGCGCCTCGCGGTCCACACCACCCGGACGGCCATCCGGCTGTGCAACCAAAGTCGGAGAAAACAAGAGGCCCACCATCAACGTGGAAAGGACCATCGGAAACGGGCGGTTCATCATCAAGTCGTTCATCAGGTTCATGTTCAATACAGGGTGGTCCAAGATTCTCCTTCCAGATCAAGCAGACTCTCTTCTTCCATCAGCTCCATCATCCCCACCAAGTCTTCATCGGACATCGCCTCGAGTTGACACGCGAACGTGACACAAGGCTCAGGCTTCATGGCCTCACTGAACGCCACGCCCAGCGAGAGAATCAGGGCAATGGACGCGGCCAACGACACCATTGGCATCAGACGACGGGTGCGGCCTTCCCGAGGTGTGGACATCACATCCTGGATCGCCCGCTCGACATCGACATCTGCAATGCGGAAGCCATCGTCTTTGCGGTTCGGACCGGTGGAAGGGAGGTTGGACATCATGGGGAAAACGAATCGGGATCTGTCAGGTTTAATGGAACAAGGACTCTGCCTCTCGTTGAAGGATGGCCTCGATCTTCTTTTTGGCGTGGTGATAGGACGCCTTCAGCGCCCCTTCGGACGTGCCGGTCTCTGACGCCAGGTCCGCATACGGACGGTCGTCAAAATACCGGGACTGAAAGACCCACCGTTGCTTGGGCGGCAACGTGGAGATTGCGGCATGGAGCCGCGCCAGGATGGCGTTCCCTTCGAAGTCGGGGGAATCCAACACTTCGGCGGTTCGTTCCTCCAGCAGAACATCGAGTGGCGCCATGCGACGCAGATTCCGCTTTCGGGCAGCGTCCACTGTGGCATTGCGCGTGATGCGCAGGAGCCATGCACGGCGTTGGGCCTCATTGCCTTCGAATCCATCCCACGCCTTCCACGTCTTGACGAACACCGCTTGGGTCACATCCTCCGCATCCTCGGTCACGCCCAACATGCGGCGGCTCTGAGACAGCACCAACCGATAATGCTCGCGCATCCAAGTGGCGAAATCAGGGGGCGTGTTATGATTCGAAACGGATCGCACGTTCCCCAAAGGAACGGGCCACAGACTGGAGCGTTTAACCAAAGGCCGAACGAATCACCGCCAGCCCTTCTTCGGCGATGCTTGGAGCGGCGGCGAAGGTTTCCGCACCGGACAGCATGAGCTGGGCTCCACTGTCCCCTGAGAAGGTGCACGTGATGCCACCCGCTTCCTGGACCAACAGCAGTCCCGCCGCAATGTCCCACGGCTGCAGGCTGTATTCGAAGAAGAGGTCGAACCGGCCGCAAGCCACGTAAGCCAGATCAATGGCCGCAGACCCCATCCTCCGAATGCCGCGAGACCCCCGAGCGTAGGCCGTCAAGGCCTGGAGGTAATCGTCCATCCGTTCGAAATCCCAATGGGGGAAGCCGGTGGCCACCAAAGCATCCGACAGATGACTTCGATTGGCACAACGAACAGGCTTGCCGTTCAAATGGGTACCGCCGCCTTGCCATGCAGTGAAGCATTCGTCGCGGTTGGGATCGTACACGATGGCCACGACCGGTTGATGCCCATCCACAAGGGCGACGGACACACAAAACACCGGCAGGCCATGAATGAGGTTGGTCGTGCCATCGAGCGGGTCCACCACCCAGCGGAATCGGGCATTGTCCGACGCGCCCGCCGTGCCTTCCTCCGCCAGAAAGCCGGCCTCTGGGAGGAGAGCCTGCAGCCCTTGTACCAGTCGGGCTTCCGCCGTCTTGTCGACATGGCTCACAAGGGAGTTCAGGCTTTTGACTTCGATGTCGGCCTCGGCCACCCGTTGCTCGACGAGGTATTCGCCGACGGGACGGATGACCTCGACGGCAGCCTGTGTCAGTGCTGCCGGATCAAAGGGGAGGGGTGCAGAAGACTCCATGGATCACCCTTTGGGTTTGCGGGACACCCAAATCGTCAAGGCGAGCCCACCCAGGAAGGTGAGCGTCGAGATCAGCTCAGCTTGGGTGAAGGTGATGCCCAGCCAGTCCATCTCGGCATTGACCCGAATCTTCTCGATGAAGAACCGCTCAACCCCATTGAACATGAGGTAAACGCCAAACAGGAAGCCCGGCGCTTTCCACCGCTTGCGCATGCTCCAGAGGAAGGCGAAGATGGCCGTGGCCATGATCGTCTCGTAGAATGAAGTGGGGTAGACCCCCGGGTCGAGGTAGGTGCCGAAGCCTTCGAAAATCGGCCAGGGGTCGTTCTCGGTGATCAGCCTGCCCGTGTATCCTGCCGGGCGCGGACCGTAGACGGCGTTGACATTGTTGGGGAAGGCGTAGGACCACACCCAATCCGGCGCCCAGGAGAGCCAATCGGGCTTGGGGTCGGGGTTCGGGATGCCCCAGTCGCCATCGCCACTGATTTGACATCCCGTCCGTCCGATGCCGTAGGCAAGAATGAGGCCCGGCGCCGTGGCATCGGCGAGATGGAGGAAGGGAATCTTGATGCGACGGGCGTACCACGCGACGGCCAGTCCACCCACGATGAGGCCGCCATAGATGGTCAGACCGCCGAGGAAACTCTGCAAGGAGGGCTCTCGAAAGAAGGCCACGAGCTCGTCCGGATACTCCAGCAGGTGGAACAGCTTGGCGCCGACCACGCCGCCAACAGCGGCCACAAGCGTGATCGTACCGGTTCGCTCCCAAGGGTGCACGACCACCGTTTTCTTCTCCGGCGTATCGAGCCTCTGCTTCAGGTCTTCCCGGCGACGCAGCCACGCCATGACCAACGCCCCGGCCACTCCAAGCAAAGGGTAGCCGTCACCGCTGAACAGATGCTGCTGGGGCGGCCCCGCTCCCCGAAAGAGGTCGGACGCATTGAGCAGCAACCACAGGACCTTCCAGCCGAGGAGAAACCCGAGCAGGGCACTGGATGCCCATGCCATCGGTCCTTCGGCCTTGCCGACCCACACGTCCTTGGAGGTGGTCTCCAGAAGCCCCTCGTCCTCCTTGCGCTGCAACTCGCGACGCAGAAGCCCGCTCGCCGCCACAAAGGCAAAGGCGACCATCAGGCCAAACGTATTGACCAGCTTCAGCGCCGAAATCTCGAGGCCGAGGAAGTCCTGAAAGAGGAAATAGAGGTTGGGGTACACCTGCGTTGCGAATCAACTGGCAAGTTAGGCGGTGGCCAACGTCCCCTGGACGCGTCCGCCACTGAAGCCGGCCAACGTGGCGTCCACCACCGTGCCAGGGGCGAGCTTCTCCGTACCGGCCACGGCCACCCGGACATACTCCGGCGTGTATCCGGACCGACAGCCCGCCTCATCCACATCCGCTTCGAGGAGCACCGGCCGGACGCGGCCCTCAAACCGCGCCGCATGGGCCCATTGCTTCTTGAGGCTGACCTGGGTCAACACCTTGTTGCGCGCCTTCCTTTCCGGCATGGGCACCACCTCTTCAATGCGCAGCGCCGTCGTCTTCGGCCGCTCGCTGTACGTGAATACATGGAGGTAGGACGCCGGCATCTCCAGCAGAAAATCCCGGGTCTTGGCGAATTCGGCCTTGGTTTCGCCAGGGAATCCGACAATTACGTCAATGCCAATGCCCGCTTCCGGCATGCGGTCCACGATGTGAGCCAGACGGTCCCGATACAAGTCCGTGCGGTACCGACGGCGCATGGCGCTGAGCACGGCATCACTCCCGCTTTGGAGGGGGATGTGAAAATGCGGCTGGAACTTCTTCGAGTCGGCCACGAAATCAATCAGCGGGGCCTCGAGCAAGTTGGGCTCAATCGAACTGATGCGGTATCGCTCGATGGTCGACAGACCGTCATCCGACTCCAGCGCGCGGCACAGGTCCAACAGGGATTCGCCCTGCGCCTTGCCGAAGTCGCCGATGTTCACCCCGGTCAGGACGATCTCCCGAGCCCCGGCTTCAGCCGCCTTGCGCGCCTCGATGAGCGTGGTGGCAATGTCTGCACTGCGTGACCGACCGCGCGCCAACGGAATCGTGCAGAACGCGCAGAAATAATCGCATCCGTCCTGGACCTTGAGAAAACTGCGGGTGCGGTCCCCGCTGCTCACGGCAGGGTGGAAGGCCCGGACATCCCGGATCTCCCCGCGCTCCACCACGGCGGCTTCGTCGCCGCCTGCCTTTCGGGCACGCTGGGACTCGAGGTGACCCGCCAGGTTGAACTTTTCCTGAGCGCCCAACACGAGGTCCACGCCTTCGATGTCGGCGATCTCCTTGGGCTTGAGCTGGGCGTAGCACCCGATGACCGCCACGAAGGAGTCGGGATTGGCGGCCTTGGCGCGGCGGACAATGTTGCGGCATTTCGCATCCGCATGGTCCGTCACGCTGCACGTGTTGACCACCACCACATCCGGCCTGTCCGCCATGTCCACCTTGGCATAGCCGGCCTCGGACAGCCCCCGGAGGAGGGCACTCGACTCGGAGAAATTGAGCTTGCAGCCCAGGGTCTCAAAGGCCACGCGGCCATGGTTTGCCATGGGGCAAAATTAATCGGGCAACCTTGTGGCCCGTTCAGCGGTTATGACCACCGACAGCCCCGTGCGTGTGCACGTGTGTATCTTGTCGACCTGCAAACCCAAAAGGATGAACCAAACCCACCTTTCCGCGTTGGCTGCCCTGATTCTGTTCAGCACCACCGCATTGTCCCAATCCTTCACCCTGTCCACCGACCTGCTCGGCGATGCCTTCAACAGCGGCGGCCCGATCGGCTTCATCGATGTCGACAACGACGGACTCGACGACCTCGTCATTTTCGACCAGGGCGATGACGTCAACATCCTGTACCAGACCGCATCAGGGTTCAACAAGGTCCACTACGGACAGGTCAGCACCGCCAACCAGTGGGGCGCCTGCATCGGCGACATGAACAACGATGGCTTCAAGGACATCTACGCCGGCGGAAGCTATGATGGCGTGCACTTCATGAGCATTGGTGCCGGTGGCAACTTCGAGCTCACCGACCTCGACAACGGCTCCATGTTCATGCAGGCCTGCAACATGGCCGACCTGGACAACGACGGCGTGCTCGACGCCTTCGGTTGTCACGACGATGCGCTCAGCCGGATGTGGAAAGGCTCCGAGACGGACGTTCCCGTCAACGACCAGAGCCTCATGCCGCTCATGAGCTACGACTACAGCAATTACCCCAACACCGACCACAGCGGCAACTATGGCACCGTGTTCAGTGACTTCGACAGCGATGGCGACGTCGACCTCTACATCGCCAAGTGCCGCCAATTCGTCAACAACGATCCCTACGACCCCCGCCGCGTCAACCAGTTGTGGGTCAACGACGGACAGGGTGGGTGGACCGAGGAGGCCCTCGACCGGGGACTCGTCCTGTACGAGCAGAGCTGGACGGCGGACTTCGGCGACATCGACAACGACGGCGACATGGACCTGGCTGTCACCAACCACAGCAACACCATTTTCCTGCTCGAGAACGACGGCACCGGCCACTACACCGACATCACCGCCGGATCCGGCATGGAGGTCAGCGGCTTCTTCCTGCAGAGCAAGTTCGAGGACTTCGACAACGACGGCTTCCTCGATTTCATCACCTCCGGGGACAACAGCTCCAACTACTACTTCAAGGGCAACGGCGACGGCACCTTCGAGCAGCTCGCCTGGCCCTTCAGCTACGGCGACGCCATGCTCAGCTTCGCCACCGGCGACTTCGGCCGCGATGGCCAAATGGACCTGATCGCCAGCCACGGCAGCGTCTACGTCAGCCCGGACAACAACAACCCCGACCAGCTCTACGTCAACGACGGCAGCGACCACCACTGGGTCTGCTTCGACCTGCAGGGCATCGAGTCCAATGCCGATGCCGTCGGCGCACAGGTCGCCATCTACGGCGCTTGGGGCGTTCAACTCCGTGACGTTCGGGCGGGAGAGAGCTACGGCATCACCTGCACCACGCACCCGCACTTCGGCCTCGGTGACGCCACCGAAATTGACAGTGCTGTCGTCCACTTCCCGAGCGGATTCACCACGACGCTCGTCAACCCGGACATTGACACCTACCACAACGTCATCGAAGCACCCTGTCAGATTGGGGCCTTCGACCTGACCCTCACCGGTTCCTCGGTCATCTGTCCGGGCGAGACGGTCACCATCGACGCGCCGATGGGCTACGCCGAATACGAGTGGAGCAATGGCGACATGGCCATGGGCATCACCGTGGGCGAAACCGGGAACTACACCGTCCTCGTCTACGACCAGGATGGATGTGCCGGCATCTCCAACCCGATCTCCATTGAAGTGTACGAGCCGGAAGTCCCGACCATCACGGTCGACGGCGACCTCAAGTTGTGCGAAGGGGAGAGCGTGACGCTCATCTGCAGCGCAGCACCCGGCTACAGCTGGACCAACGGCTCCACGGAGCAGAGCGTGCTCGTGACCGAGCCCGGCACGTACAGCGTCTCCATCGATGGCGAATGCGCCGAGCCCACTGCCTCCGAGGATGTGGTCGTCGAAGTGTTCGACGTCCCGGGTACCCCGACCGTGGAGGACAGCGAGCTCGCGGAAGCCGCCAGCACCACGCTCGAGTTTGCCGGCACCGAACTGCATTGGTACGAGAGCGAGACCGCGGACGCCCCATTGTTCGTGGGCAACAGCTTCACCACCGACGTGCTGACCGAGACCACCACCTTCTGGGTGGAGGACGTGCTCAACCACGGACTGGAGACCGCCATGGGGGGATCGACCGCCCAAAGCGACGGTCAGTACCACAACAATAGCAACTACTGGCTGCGCTTTGACGCCTACCAGGACCTCGTCATCGAGAGCGTCAAGGTCTTCGCCAATGGAGAAGAGGAGCGCACCATCGCCGCCATTGATGCGGCCGGCAACGTCCTCGACCAGGTCACGGTGAACGTCCCCGACGGAGAAAGCACGGTGGAGCTCGGGCTCCTCGTCCCGGCCGGAACCGGCCACGGCCTGCGCAGCCTCGACGGCAACCCCCAACTCTGGCGCGACGGACAGGGCAGCGACCTCGACTACCCGTATGAACTCGGCGATTTGGCCACCATCACCTCCAGCAGCGTGACCAACCCCAACAACGCCACCAACTACTACTACTTCTTCTACGATTGGACGGTGAGCACGCAGGGCGTCGCTTGTGCGTCCGACCGGGTTCCGGTGACCGTCACCGTCACCACGTCCGGCGTCGCGGACCTCACGGTGCTCGAAGGCGGCCTCCGGGTCTTCCCGAACCCGACGCAGGGCCAGGTCCAACTCCAGTGGGAGGTGGCCACCGGCGCCGTCCGGTGTGACGTCGTGGACGCATCCGGACGCCTTCTGTTCCAACGGGAAGCGGCCGGTCCGAACCTCCTCGGCACGCTCGACTTCTCCGACCTGCCGAAGGGCGTCCACATCCTGAAGCTCACGCAAGGGGGACGCACCGCCACGGCGCGCATCGTCCTTCGCTGACCCATCACCCTGAAATTCAAGGACCCCGCCCGGCAACGGAGCGGGGTTCTTCTTTCCTTCACGTCATGACCCGCCCCGTCGGCATTCTCCTCATCCTCCTCGCTGTGGTCTCCACATCGGCCTTGGTGACGCTCACTGCGAGCGATGCCCAACGCGCCACGTACCACCATGGGCTGGAGGGCGCGGTGTACCGGGACATGCTCGGCGGATTGCCGGACACCCTGAATTCGCTGTTTCAGGGCTCGGGCAAATGCGCAGGATGTCACGGTGAAGACCCCAACGAGCTCGCCTCCATCGCCGGGCAGACCTTCCCCATGGAGCCCATGCCGGACGGATGGGACGTCAACGTCACGGACGACTGGCGCAGCTCCATCATGGCCAACAGCACCAAGGATCCATTCTGGCGGGCAAAGGTGCGGCACGAGGTCATCACCAACCCCGGGCATGCTGCCGGACTCGAGGACAAGTGCACGAGTTGCCATGCACCGGTTGGCCACTTCGCTGCGCACCACGACGGTGCCGAGTACTACTCGCTCCTTGAATCGTTGACCGACAGCCTCGCCCTCGATGGTGTGAGCTGTGCCGTCTGCCACCAACAGGATGCCGAGGGCATCGGCACCCGGTTCAGCGGCGAGATGACGTTTGTCGAAGACACCATCTATGGCCAATACGGTGGGGGCAAGGACGAATACCCCATCCAGTGGCAGCCGATGTTCAACTTCGTTGGACTGATGCCCGTCTACGGCGACCACATGGCGAAGTCCGAAAGTTGTGCAGCATGCCACAGCCTGGTCACGTCCAGCGTGGACCTTGAAGGCGAATACACCGGGGCCACGGTCATCGAACAGGCCACCTACCACGAGTGGGTCAACTCGGTCTACGAGTCCGGTCCCGAGCAGCAAGAATGTCAAGGCTGCCACATGCCACAGATTGACGACCCCGTCACCATCGCCAGTGGCTACGCCTGGCTCCAGCCCCGGTCACCGTATTCACTCCATTACTTCGTCGGGGCCAACACGCACATGCTCCGCATGCTCCGCAACAACGTCGACTCGCTCGGACTGAGCGCCACCGAAAGCCAATTCGACAGCACCATCGCCCGCACGCTCGAGATGCTCGAAGAGCAAACGCTCGACCTCGAGGCCTCCCTCGTCCTCGATGACGGCCTGCCCCGCGTGGACGTGCTCCTCACCAACAAGGCAGGCCACAAGTTCCCCTCCGGCTATCCTGCCCGCCGCGCATGGGTCGAAATCGCCATCCACGGGGAAGACGAAGAGCCCCTGTTCCATTCCGGCGCATGGAGTCCTGAAACGGGACACATCCTCGGGCAAGAGGACGTGGCGTGGGAGCCCCACCACGATGTCATTTCCGATCCCGACGACGTGGTCATCTACGAACTCGTGCTCGGCGATGTCAATGGCGACCCGACCACCTTGTTGGAACGGGCCCACGCACACCTCAAGGACAACCGGATGACGCCGCGCGGCTTCTCCAGCACCCACGTCGTCTACGACACCACCGCCGTCGTTGGCGACGCCCTGCTCGACCCCAACTTCAACGTGGATGCTGAGGGGCAGGAGGGAAGTGGCACCGACCGGATCCAGTACCTCCTTCCGGACGGTTGGGACACCCATGGGAGCTTGACCGTGGAGTGCACCGTGTGGTATCAAGCCATTCCGCCGAAGTGGGTGGCGCCCATGCTTGAGCTGCAAGGCGACAGCCTGATTGACGGGTTCCGGCAGCTGTATGCAGAATTCGCGCCCTTGCCGGAGCGCATTGCGACCACGTCGTTCACGACGGTCATCGACGCCGTAGACGAGCCTGTGATGGCGGACCTTCGTGCCTGGCCCAATCCTACGCGGGACGGGTCGGTTCGAGTAGAATCCGGCCAACCCCTCGGGGACTACGTCCTCATCGACGCGACAGGGCGCACCGTGGAGACGGGACAATGCACCCAATCCCTGCTGAGGCTCAACCTGCCCAGCCGCGGGCAATACGTCCTGCGCACGGCGCAGGGCACGATGACCCTGATCCGCGACTGATCAGCCGGTGTACTCCATGACCACCGGACAGTGGTCCGAACCATGGACCCCGGTCAGGATCTCGACGTCACCACAGTGGGCCAAGGCCTCCTTGGACGCCAAAAAGTAATCGAGGCGCCAGCCCACGTTTTTCTCCCGGGCTCCACCGCGGTAGCTCCACCACGAGTACTGCACCCGGTCCGGATTCTGTCGGCGCCACACATCGTCGAAGCCGGCTTCGACCAGAGCGGTCATGCCGTCGATCTCATCCTGGGTGTAGCCCGGCGTCTTGTTGTAGTTCGCCTCGGGACGAGCGAGGTCGATGGGCTGATGGGCCACATTGAGGTCGCCACAGCACACGACGGGCTTGTCTTTGGACAATCCAATGAGGTAATCCCGGAACGCCACGTCCCACTCCTTTCTGAACGGAAGCCGCTTCAGGCCTGAAGAGCTGTTGGGCGTGTAGACGGTGACGAAATGAAACGAACCGAAGTCCGCGGCCGTCACCCGGCCTTCATCGTCCATGCCATCCACCCCGATGCCATGGGTGACGGCCACGGGTTCCTGACGGGACAGAATCGCCGTACCGCTGTACCCCTTCTTGATCGCACTGGAGCTGTGGATGTGCCATTCGCCGGACAGTTCGAACAACGCCTCCCGGACTTGGTCATCCTGGGCCTTCGTTTCCTGAAGCCCCAACACATCCAGCCCACTTCCGGCGAGCCACGATCCAAAGTCCTTCTTGACCACGGCGCGCACGCCGTTCACGTTCCACGATCCCAATTTCATGGGCACAAGCTCGGCAACAATGGCCGGTTTCAGGCCATCCCCGGCGGACGTCCCCACCCCTTGGCCACAAGGTGCGCCACCAGCGATTCAATCTCTGTAGACTGGGCCACCACACGGCGCACCTGGAGCATCTCCATCAGGTGAAGCCCGTCGTCGTTGAGTCCGACACTGTGGTCCATCCTCACGAGGTGGCTGAACTGATCGGTGTGCCCGACATCCAGCAAACGGTACTCCCGGAGAAGCGGCTCATAGCCGACAATCAAACGGCGGCCGTCCACCTCGGCCAACTCCATGAAATGGGGCATGGTGAGGAACTCCAACTGCCAGGGTGCCATGAACCCCAACGAGAAATAGGGGTAATGCCGCTCCTTGAACGGAATCCCACAATCCTCCAAAGCAGACTTCAGAAGTTGAGTGGACGTGCGAACCCGGTGGCCCGTCGTGCTCGCCGGGTCGAAATTCCGGTGTGACCCCCAACGCTTGGTCGGGGTGTAGTATTCGAATTCGCCGAGCGACAGCTTGTAGTCGAAGTCGGAGGGCAGGTCGAGCACGTAGCCGGGGTAATACCACTTGAACCCTGCAGACCGCCCGAATTCAATCTCCTTCAGCATCGTGTAGATGCCCAGGCCGTATTTCTTGTAATCCGGGTGCTGCAAACCAATCAGGCTCGCCATGGACCGTTCGCCCATGTCGAAATAGCTCACGGCCACGAGGCGATCGCCGTCGTACACGCAGACCTCTCGGGTGTCGAAGACGGTGCGGTGGAATCCGCTGGTCAGGTACTCGTTGAGCGTGGGGTGGATGAACCCCTGGAACCGATCCTTGTGCAGGGCGTAGAGGGCTTCTTTTTCCGCATCGGGCTTGGCCCGGCCAATGCTGAAGGTGAACCGGCGATCGCAACGGGCAAGTCGCTTGCGCTGGCTCTTCTTGAGGGCGAACCGGTCCAGGTTCATCCGGATGTTGACCACCCCGAAGATGCCGGACTCGATGCACAGCAGATCCACCTTGTAGAGCATGACGCTGCCGCGGAACCATCCTGAAGCCAGGTATTGGTCGTAGCGCTGGGGCGCCAGCTTCCGAGGAAAATGCGTCTGGACGAGCATACACGCCCAAGATACGGCAGGGTCCGCTCAGAGATGACGCGAAATCCACCGGGCCAATGCGCCCTTGGCCGGAGTGAACGGCGGAAAGGAGAGGGGGACGGCCGTGACCGGAAGCCACTTGCGCATGACGCTCCTCCGGTTGGAGAATTCATCGAAGGAGGCACGGCCATTGGAGCGGCCTGACCCACTGGCCTGCACACCGCCAAACGGCAAGTCAGGGTTGGCGATCTGAACGACCGTTTCGCCCACGCCCACAGTTCCTGAGCGGGTTGCGCCAAGCCAGTAGCGCACGGATTTGCTGTCCGTCGAAAAGAGGTACAAGGACAACGGTTGGTCCTTGATGGCCGACACCATCGCCGGCACGTCCTGCGGGTCAGACCAGGTCAACACCGGCAGCAGGGGGCCGAACACCTCTTCGCGCATCACCCGCATCTCCGGGGTCACACCGGTCAAGACCGTCGGCTCCATGAACAAACGGTCGCGGTCATGACGGCCGCCGTGCACGACGGTGGCCCCTTGGGCCAGCGCGTCATCCAGCGTGGCCACAAGACGATCGAATTGAGCCGCATTCACCACCCGGCCATAGGAGTCGGATGCCGCCACGTCATCACCGAACCACCCTGACCATGTGGACACAATGGCCTTGACGGTGGCATCCAACACCGAAGACTTGACGAGGAGGTAATCCGGCGCAATGCAGACCTGTCCCGCATTGAGGGCCTTGCCCCAGCAGATTCGGCCGGCCACCACGTCAGGCTTCATCGTGCCATCGATGATCGCCGGACTCTTGCCCCCGAGCTCGAGGGTCAAGGGCGTCAGGTGCTCCGCAGCCGCACGGATGACCTTCCTGCCTGTCACGGTGCCTCCAGTGAAGAAGATGTGGTCGAAGGGGAGGGTGGTCAAATGGGCCGCTTCCTCCGGTCCGCCCAACATCACCTGAACCCGGTCCTCCGGCAAGGAAGCCCGCATCCAGTCGGCCATCACCTGCGAGGTAGCCGGTGCCTGCTCCGGCGGCTTGACCATGACGCGGTTTCCGGCAGCCAATGCGGCGATGACCGGCTTCATTGTCAGCAGCAGCGGGAAATTCCACGGTGCGATGACGAGGACCACCCCCTTGGGCTGGTTGACGATTTCAGACACCGTTCCGAACAACTGAATCGGCGTCGGTCGGCGTTCAGGGCGCATCCAATCCCCGAGATGGCGCCGCATGAAGGCGATCTCCTTGCGGATTGGAAAGAACTCCGTCAACCGGGCTTCTGCTTCAGGCTTTCCCAGATCACTGCGGAGGGCCTCAAGCAATGCATCCTCATGCTCGCGAAGGCCGGCCAGCATGTCCGACAACAAGGCCTTGCGCTCCTTGAGCGTGGACACCGGTTGTTCCCGGTGGGCGGTGCGGAGGGCCTCAAATGCCGAAGTCAGTTCCCCGTTGGTCAATCCTTCAGCAATTCCTTGATGCTGCCGACGCTGCCGAGCATGCCACTCGCTTCATACGGCATGAAGACGACGCGGGACTTGTCATTGGACGTCTCCATCATCTTCTCGAGTGCCTCGACATAGCGGACGGCGATGAGATACTGGGTGGGGTCCGCCTTGGTCTGGGCCACGGCTTCGGCCACCTTCTTGATCGCCTCCGATTCGGCCATGGCCACCTTCAGGCGCGCCTCGGCCTGGCCCTCCGCCTGCAGGATGGCCGCCTGACGCTCGCCCTCGGCCTGGTTGATGTCGGCCCCCTTGCGGCCCTCCGCCTCGAGGATGGCGGCCGTCTTGGTTCCTTCTGCCTCGATGATCTGGGCACGGCGGCTGCGCTCAGCGCGCATCTGCTTCTCCATCGCCTCCTTGATGTCCTGCGGCGGGTTGATGTCCTGCAGCTCGACGCGGTTCACCTTCACGCCCCACTTGTTGGTCGCCTCGTCGAGAATCGCACGCAGCTTGGTGTTGATGGTGTCCCGGCTCGACAGGCACTCATCGAGTTCCAACTCACCGAGCACATTCCGCAACGTGGTCTGCGTGAGCTTCTCGATGGCGTTGGGCAGGTTGTTGATCTCGTACACACTCTTCACGGGATCAACGATCTGGAAATAGATGAGGCCGTTGATCTCGGTCACGACGTTGTCCCGGGTGATGACGCTCTGACGCGGGAAATCGAACACCGTCTCACGGAGGTCAATGCGCTCGAGCATTTTGAAGGCCGCCACGCGCTCGCCCATCGCGTCCTCCTTGACATAGCGCCAAACGCTCGGGCGGGGACGGTCGATGAAGGGGATGATGATGTTGATGCCCGCGGTCAAGGTCGTCCGGTAGCGACCGAGCCGCTCGATGACCATGGCCTCACTTTGCTTGACGATGCGCAATCCGCGGACTACGAGGACCGTGGCGAGGATGAGCAGGGCAATGGAAATGAAGGAAAAGCCTCCCATGATGTTCAGGATTTGCTGTGGGGAATGACGATGAGCACGTTGGACTCGGCCCGGACCACCTCGAGATGGTCACCGACGGCAACGTTGGCGGGGTCGTTGAGCCCGGCTTCTCCTTCGCCGCGGCGTCCGACCCACTCCTTGGGGAATTCGATCAGCCAATCGTCGCCATCAATCCGGCCCCGGCCGCGACCGGTGCGGGGATCAAAGGCTTCGGTGACCCGAATGGTCCGCCCCGGCAGGGCATCCACTCCGGTGGCCACGGAGTCTCCACTGAACCACTTGCGCATGGCGAGCGGCCGGAGGAAGAGAAGGGACATCACCGAACCGACGGAAGCCGCCACGAATTGATACTCCCACCAATCCGTGATGAAGCTCGCCAAGGCACCGGCCAATGCACCGACGGCGAGGGAGCCGAGAACCAATCCCGGCACGAACGCCTCGCCGATCAACAAGGCCAGCACAATCAGCGTCCACCAATGCCAGTGCTCCATCATGACGGCAAAATAGGCCAAGAACTCCGCAACCGGCCTCCGCGATATCTTGCCGCATGCGCTTCGCCCTGCCCATTGGATTCAGCCTTCTCCTGATCGCCTGTCAAGTCAGCCCGACCACCGCCGACCACCCAACGCCGGCGACCCGTCCAACGGACGCAGGGTCGAGACCCGATTGGTCCTTGGCCATTCACGGTGGAGCCGGACACTTTGACACGGAACGGCTCAGCGCCGAGCAACAGGCGGCCTATCGGGCGTCGTTGGCCCTTGCGCTGGAGACGGGAGGGGCGGTCCTCGATGCTGGAGGCACGGCCACCGAGGCCGTGGTGGCCACCATTTCCGTCATGGAGGACGACAGCCTGTTCAATGCCGGTCGGGGAGCGGTCTACACCGCGTCCGGCGTTCACGAACTCGACGCCAGCATCATGCGCGGGGAAGACCGCAACTGCGGCGCTGTGACCGGCCTTCAGGGCTATCGGCACCCCATCGATGTCGCGCGCCAGGTCATGACCGAATCCGAGCATGTGTTCTTCAGCGGCCATGGTGCCGGTGAATTCGCCGCCCGCATGGGGGCCGAGCCCGCAGACGCCGGGTGGTTCGACACGAAAAAAGCCCATGACCGCTACCTGCGGGCCCTGGAGCGCGACACCACCCGAGAGAAATTCGGCACGGTCGGCTGCGTAGCGCTCGATCGCCATGGGCACCTGGCTGCCGGCACATCCACGGGAGGCATGACCTACAAGCGCCACGGCCGAATCGGAGACAGCCCGATCATCGGCGCCGGCACCTGGGCGGATGACCGGACCTGCGCGATCTCCGCCACCGGATGGGGCGAGTACTTCATTCGCACCGCCGTGGCCCACGACATCCACGCCCGCATGCTCCACGGCGGGATGGCCCTTCAGGAAGCGGCGGACCAGACGGTCCACGACGAAATGGGCGCACTGGGCGGGGATGGCGGCATCGTGGGCATGTCCAACCAAGGTGTGCCTGTCTTTTCCATGAACACGCCCGGCATGTTCAGGGGCGCACTCCAAGCTGGCGGAACCCCGTCGGTCGGCCTCTTCGCGACGGACACCGTCCATCCCTGAATCCCTTCACCGAAGGGTGGTCCAGACGGTGCCGGCCTTGTCCATCATCCGGACCACCACCAACCCGACATGGGTGAGCGCAATGCGGCCTTGAGCATCTGGACGTCCTGAGTACAGGAGGCGGCCCGTGACATCGAAGATGTCCACCGCTTGAATCCAGACAGATTCTTCCGTGAAGTACAGCCCCGATTCATCCCGGAAGCATTGGCTCAACGGCGAGGTTTCCCCCACATTCAACAGTGGATTGGACGGAACCTCCACCGTTCCGAACTCTATGCAACCCTCCGCGTCCTCCACAAGCCACCCGATCAAGTCAGGAGAAATCAACATGCCATCGCCCAATCCTCCTGTCCACAGCACGCTGAAGGGAGGATTCCCCCCCGTCACCTGCAGATCCACCTGGGCCGTATCCGACAATCCCGCATGAAACCAGGACACATCGACCACCATCGAGTCGGGGGATTCGATCTCCACGGCATCGTACAGGGAACACCCCAAGGAGTCGGTCAGCACCACGGCGTGAACCCCAGCAGGCAACGCGTCCGGGTCCAACCCCGCCCAATCTGCCGACCAGGGCGGTGTTCCTCCCGACAATGCGGGAATCGCTTGCCCTGTCTCTCCTGCACACGCCGGCGACTGGATGGTCCACGCCACGTTCGCCGAATCCGGGAACTCCACGACCACAACCGTGTCGAGTCCACAACCCGGATGCTGGACCCACTGGATGGTGGTGACATCCGTTTCATGGGCCGCCCACCCTGGCAAATCGGTCACGTCCATCTCGCCGATGAACACGCTGCCCGAATCAGGCGCTGTCCATTCGACCCAAGCGGAATCACCCCAGCAGGCTGGGGCATGGACTTGGACGGCCAACACCGGCGGATCCGGCACAACGGCTTGTACCGACTGGGACCAGACAAAACGCCCACTCCACCAACTTGCCTCCAGCGTGAACTCGCCCGAAACGTCCGCCCACACCGTGTCCGAGGTCACCGGCTCTCCATTCCATGTCATGGCGACCTCCGCAGCCGAAAAGGGGAGGAGCCAACCCTGTGCCCCCCACGGGCACACCGCATCCAATGCGGTCAAGGCAGCATCCGCCGTTCCCTCGATGAGCGTGATGGCCGCATCACTGTCCACGTCACGCCACACTTCCGTGAGGCCTGCTGGCCATCGCACTTCAATGGAATCGATCGTCTCCGAAGCGCCCAAACCGAAAAACCGGGTGTAGCTGTGCTGCGTCTGATAGTCGGTGCCCGCATCGACCTGCTGCATCTGAATGGTTCCTCCAGCATGCACCTTGATCCGCGCTCCGACGGCATGGGAATTGGACACCGTCCCCACCAACCGAAGTGCGAGTCGCGAAGCCCCCTCAGCATTCGTGGTGCGCAGCATCTGGACCGAGTTCAACGGGCCATGGCCCGCCACATCGGGAGAGCGATCCCCGTCGAAGTCCAATCGTCCCAAGTGGTAGAGGGGGTACTGCTCATTGGGCCATGCAGAGGAATCCAACGTAAACCCGAGACCCGAGTCTCCGTTCATGAAAACACGGTTGTCCGTAGGAGGCTCCTCCGGCCAAAGGTTGGTCGCCACCATCAAGTCTTCCCGGCCCTGACCGTCGATGTCGATCACACACGCCCCCCAACCATAATCACCGACGGCATCCACTCCGGCTTCCGCGGCCATCTGCACATATCCCGTGTCAGTGGCCACCCAGAGCTGATGGGGAAGGTTGGGCACATCCGTGGCAAACAGATCCCAGTCCCCATCCTGATCCGGGTCGAACACCGTCGCCGACATGGGATCTGGAGAGTACGCCACGCCCAAATCCTGCGCCACATCGACGAACGTGCCATCTCCTTGATTGCGGTACAACGCGTTGTCGAAGGGAGCCCGGTCATTGATGACCCACAGGTCATCCCAACCATCGTCATCATGGTCCAACCAACTGCCTTGGAACGAAGTCTGGACTCCATTGCCCACACCGGCCGAGTCCGCCACATCGACGAAATGCCCTGAGCCGTCATTTTGAAGAAGCAGGTTGGCATGTGCCCCCGGGCCTGGAATGATGTAATTGGCCACGTACACATCGAGGTCACCATCCCGGTCATAGTCTGAGGCACTGCATCCACGGGGCATCAAGCCTTCAATCTGGGGGACGCCCCGCAATTCGGCTTCCTCCGACAACGTGCCATCACCGTCCTGAACGAACAATTGAATGAACCCGCCTGACCGCATGACCCACAGGTCGAGGTCACCATCCTCCTCGATGTCGACCCACAGCACCCCGGTCGGTGTGCCTTCTCCAGACAAATTCCCGACGAACTCCATTCCATCGGGACCACCCGCATGCAGCTGGACATCGCCATCTCCTTCCGACAGGGTGAGGTCATCCCATCCGTCCCCATTGAAATCGGCGCAGCTCAGGCCACACCCCAGAAAACCATCTCCCGTCGAGGCATTGACGGCATACACAGCGGACACGTCCTCCAACTGTGCGGACCCCGACCCAGCGCTGATCAGCAGAATCAGACACACCAACACGCAGTGGCCCCATTCTCTGGTGGAGTGAGACTCCCAGCGCATCAGCGAATCCAGACCTGGCCATGCCCAGTCAATGGCTCCGTCATGTGAACCAACACCGGAGACAGGGTGCTGAGCGGCAAATCCACGGGCAACGTGAGGCCCTTCCAATGGCCGAGCAGCCTGCCGTCGAGTCCATACACCTCCACATCGCCCTGCATCGTCCGGTTTCCGTCGAGCCTCAACGACTTGCCAAGGCGCAGGCAGGACCAAGACCCACCGTCCATCACCGAGACATCCGCCAGAGGATTCGATTCAATTTGAACGGCTCCGAGGTCCAGACATCCATTGGCATCCTGCACGAGCCATCCGATGGAGGCCGGCGCCAACACCCACCCCATGTCGTCTACGTCTCCTGACCATTGGATGGAGTAGGGGGGCGTCCCCCCGGAAAGGGTCAACTCAACCAAGGCCGAATCCGTGACCCCGGAAAAGGAAGAGGTCAGCGCGGAGCTGAGCGAATCCGGTTCGACCACAAGGAGGCTGTCCGTGCGCTGGCAACCCAGCGAATCCGTGGCCATGACGAAATACATCCCCGGCGTGGCCGCCTCAAGGTTCAACTGACCCCAGTCCAAGGCGATGTTCCCCGTTCCGCCCCAAGCGGAGATCGTGACCACACCCGTTTCGCCATGGCAAGCGGGCTGATCCACAGCAATGTCGATGCCGACACTGTCCGGTTCGTCAATCGAGAACGACGTGGCCACGGCACATCCCGGCTCGATTTCCGCCACGAATTCATAAGGGCCAACCTCGAGGGAATCCAGTTCTCCGACAACCGGCAACGTGTCTCCATTCCAGAAGACGTCAGACGCCTCATCGATGGACCACGACACCCATCCGGATTCGCCATGACAGGCCGGGTCCAAGGTCTCCATCGTCCATTGGGGCTGCTCCGTGAAAGTGGCCTCTATCTCGGCAGACCACGTCGCCAGCCCTCCCCACCAAGAGGCCTCGAACGTCTGTACGCCGGGGCCGCTCGCCACCAGCGTGTCGCCGTCAAACGGCGCGCCATTCCAGGTCACCTGTGCCGACTCGGCTCCGTAGGGCAGCAACCAACGGTCTGCATCCCATGGACACTCGCCCTCGATGGCCGTCAGGTTGGCCGTCGACAGCCCCTCCACCAAGGTCAATGCGGCATTCGCATCGATGTCGTACCACACCTCCTCCAAACCACTCGGCCAGCGCACCTGCACCGAATCCACGGTGTCGTGATCCGCCAATCCAAAAAAGAGCGTGTGGCTGTGCTGCGTCATGTAATCCGCCCCGGCCTGCAACTGGCGCATGACGACCTCACCATCCGCCCAAACCTTGACCACAGAACCGATGGCGTGAGAATTGGACAGAGTCCCCACCAGGTCCACCGTGAGGCGGGAAGCCCCATCGGGATTGGTGTTGCGGAGGATTTGCGCATGGGCAGCGTTGCCATGACCGACAATGTCCGGTACCCGATCCTGATCGAGATCGAGGCGCCCCAGGCAATACAGCATGTACTGCTCATTCGGCCAGTCCGCGATGTGGTCCGTGAAGGTGGAGCCTGCACCATCGTTCATGTACAGGTGGTTGTCGTAGGGGTTGGAATTGGGAAACCGGTACGTGGCCACCATCAAGTCCTCGTGCATGTCCCCGTTGAGGTCAACGGCCAGGGTTCCCCACCCGTACTGCATCGAGGCAATGCCAGCCGGGGCCGCCACATCGTAGTAGAAGCCGTTCGCGTTGCGGAGATAGGCGTTGGGATTGTCCTCGATGTTGGTGACGTACATGTCCCAGTCCCCATCGTTGTCCGGGTCGCACAGGGTGGCGGACATGGCCTCGATGGCAATGTTGGCCCCGACGTCCTGCGCGATGTCATGGAACACCCCATTGGTGTTTCGATACAAGGCGTTGGGGTAAACCGATCGGTCATTGATCACCCACAGGTCCTGATCGCCATCGTCGTCGAAATCGAACCACGCTCCCTGAAAGCTGTGCTGATGGCCATTGCCCACACCCGCAGCCTCGGTCTGGTCGGTGAAATGTCCTCCGCCCTCATTCCTCAGCAACAGGTTCTCGTGGGGCAGGGAGTCAAACGGCGCGTGATAGCTGGCCACATACAAGTCGAGGTCGAGGTCATTGTCGTAGTCGGCTGCGGAAATGCCGCGGACGTCCCACGCAGACCATTGCGGCATGCCCCGATTCAGCCCGTCTTCCGACAGCGCCCCATTGTCATCCTGGATGTACAGATACAATCCCTCGAGATAGACGCCGAGGATCAAATCGAGATCGCCATCGTTGTCGACATCCACCCACAGCACGGCTTTGGACTCATTGTCATGCGGCAGGGTCATGTGGTGGACAAGCCCATCTGGTCCTCCCTTGTAGAGCTCGACCGGTCCGGCAGATGTTCCGGCCGTCACATCATCCCAACCATCCCCATCAAAGTCCACCGTGCTGAGGCCACAGCCGAACCAACTCGCCGCAGTTGACACCTCCACCAAATGGTCGACAGACACGTCGTCCAATTGGGCGGTGCTGGCCATCACGGCCGACAAACTCAAGCACAGCGCACAGGCACGCCGGGCCGACAACGAAAAAGGCAACATCGTGCTCAGGTAAGGCAATCCTTAGACGGACCGGAAGACGAAACGTTGCCTTTTATGAGCCCAATTCCGAGACCAGCTGCAAAACCTGGGGCACCAGCGGCTCGCTGCCCCCATTGTCAATGCGGGCGTCGCACCGGGACATCACTTCTTCCTGGGACCATTGACGGGCCATGCGAGCCAGGATGTCGGACTTGGACCATCCCGATCTCCGGCGAACCCGGTCCACGCGCAAGGCCTGAGGCGCGGCCACACCCCATGTCCGATGACAGTCCCGATCCGACCCGGATTCAAACAGAATCGCCGCTTCCCGAAACACCCAACGGTGTCCTCGGGCTTCCTGGTGGGAACGCCACGTCTTGAAATCGCGAGCGACAGCGGGGTGAACCAGCGCATTCAGCGCGGCCAGCGCCTCGGGATCGGCAAACACCAAGGCCGCCAATCGGCCCCGATCCAAACGCCCCTCAGCGTCGACAACCTCAGGACCGAACCGCACTGTGACCGCTTGCAGCAGGGCGGGGTCCTCGTGGTACAGGCGCTTGGCTGCAGCGTCCGCATCATAGACCGGATGACCCAGGCAACGCAGGATGTGCGACACCACCGACTTTCCCGAGCCCATCCCGCCGGTCAGCCCGACGACCTTGGTGTATTCAACCCTGTCCACAGCGGTTCCGTCCGATGTCGAAAAACCCATGCTGCAATATGCGCCGCCTTCAGCGGAACCGCCCCAATTTCGCGGCATGGCCCATCTCATCGCCCCCTCCTTGCTCGCTGCCGACTTCGCCCACCTGGGACGTGACGTCGCGATGGTCGAACGCAGCAGCGCAGACTGGCATCACATCGACGTCATGGACGGTCTGTTCGTGCCCAACATCAGCTATGGCATGCCCGTCATCGCCGCCATTGGCCGACACGCCAGCAAGCCCCTCGATGTGCACCTGATGATCGAGCAGCCCGACCGCTACATCCAACACTTTGCCGACCTCAATGCCGCCGTCCTGACGGTTCACGCCGAGGCCTGTACCCACCTCCACAGGACATTGGGCGCCATCCGGGAAGCGGGCATGAAAGCCGGCGTGGCCTTGAACCCCCACACTTCCCTGCACGCCATCGAGGAGGTGCTCGGCGACCTCGACCTCGTCTGCATCATGAGCGTCAATCCCGGGTTTGGCGGACAGACATTCATCGAAGGCACGGTCGACAAAGTGCGCCGCCTCAGCCACATGCGACAGAGCGGATCCACCGACTTCCTCATCGAAGTGGACGGCGGAGTGGGTCGCCACAATGCGGGCGCCCTGGTGGAAGCGGGGGCTGACGTTCTCGTGGCCGGGTCCTCCGTGTTCAAGGCGGACGATCCTGAAGCCGAAGTGGCCGTACTCAAGGGAGCAGGCGCCGCAGTCAATCAGTAAATCCGGCTGAACACTGGCTGCCCCTCAGCATCCAGCACGCGGAGAATTCCGTGGTGCGGCAGCCGGGCCCTGGACAAAGTCAGGATTCCTTGGTCGGACAGGGGAGCCACCCGAACACGCGCGCCGGTCATCGCCAGAACCTCCACCTGCATGGCGCCCAATGGAGTGCCCTGCACAACAAGGGCCTCTTCCTGAACCTCCAAGTTCCACCCTTCACCCGTTGGACTGGAGGTCAACCCCACATTGAAGATGGACTCCAGCCCCAGGAGGAGACACCCTTGTGCATCTTCGATGACCCAACTGTAGACCCCCTGGCCCAATCCGGTCAGTGCTGTGTCTCCGACGGTCCCGTCATTCCACAGGATCGAATAGGGGAGAGTACCCCCAAAAATGTCGAGGGTGATGCTCGCATCGTTGCCCACATCTTCTTGAACGACAAGGGCCTCGAAGCCAAGGATGTCGGGAATCACCACATCCAACGTGGAATCCAATGTGCACCCCTGCGCATCGGTCATCGTGAAGGAAACGGGGCCTTCAGGCAAATCCTGCGGATCGACCCCCCCCCAATTCACCAGATAACCAGGCGTCCCGCCATACCCCTCGACCAACACGGACGCCACATCATCGTGACACTGGGCGGGTGAGTAGTCCACGAACACCTGCAGTGGAGACGGTTCCGGCAAGGAAAAGACATGGGATTCCGAGCAACCGGTTTCCACACTCGTGGTGATGAACATGGCGTCACCAGCCGGACTGGGAATGTTCATCACGAGCGTGTCCCACAGCATTCCGGCATGCTCCACCTCCAGGTCTCCATCGGCCAACCAGCCCAACAAACCGGGCTCTCCATGACAGTCCGGCTCCGTCCATTCTACGGTGAGCCCATGTGTGGCCGGAATCTCCCACGTCACCGTATCGGTCCACAAGAACAGTCCGCCCATCCATTCGCATTCCACCACATACGTTCCGGCCTCCACCACCTCGAGGGTCGGCGATGACGCCACAACCCCGTTCCAGCGGATGACCGGAGAATCGAACGGCGCAGTCAGCGTGGCCACCTCACCGGAGCACGGCGTGCCTTGCACCATCAGTTCTGCCTCGGCGCTGCCCTCAATGAGAGAGAGGGTGGTGTTCGGCGCAATGTCATGCCACACCTCCCGGTCGCCTCCCCGCCAGTGCACCACCACGGAATCCACCACCTCCGCATCGGACAGCCCGAAATACCGGTTGCCCGACTGCTGTGTCATGAAGTCGGATCCGGCACTCACAAATTGACGCTGGACAAGGCCACCGGCGTGCACCTCGATTTCAGCACCGATTCCAAATCGATTGGTCTCCGTGCCACAGAGCCGAACCACCAAACGACCCGGCGGTGTCTCAGCATCTGCTGTGCTGTTGCGCAAGACCTGAACGAAGGGCATGTTGCCGAACCCGATGACATCCGGCGCCAAATCCTGGTCCACATCGCACACACCGAGGCAGTAGAGTTGATTCTGCTCATACGGCCATTCCGCCTCCGTCACGTCTTCAAAACCCAATTGCGGAAATTGGTTGTGGTAGTAATAGTTGTCGTAGGGGAGGGCATTAGGGAAACGATACGTCGCCACCATCAAGTCACTCCACATGTCCCCATCGGCATCCACGGCACAGCCCCCCCAGCTGTATCGCATTCCATCGATGCCCAACTGACCGGCCACCTCCTGGAAAACCGGTCCAACCGGGTCCAAGAGGGTGTTCGGCTCGTTCTCCACGTCGGTGCAGAAGAGCTCCATGTCGCCGTCGTTGTCGTGGTCGAACACCGTGGCCGTCATCCCGGAAATCGTCTGGTCCGCTCCCACATCCGGGGCAATGTCCACGAACGTCCCGTCCCCGAGGTTCTGGTAAAGTGCATTGGGATAAATCGTGCGGTCATTGACGACCCACAGGTCTTCGTCACCGTCCTGGTCGTAGTCGTACCAGATGGCCTGGAACGAATGCTGGATGCCATTCCCCACTCCGGCAAACGCGGTGACATCGGAGAAGAATCCGTTTCCATCGTTGTTGAACAGCACGTTCTGGTGCGTGGACCCCGTGCCATCGTGGTACAAGCAGAGATAGACATCCAAATCGCCATCCAAGTCGTAATCCCCAACCGAGAGCCCCCTCGACTCCCAGTCCGAGTTGATGGGGAAGCCTCGATCCGGCGCTTCCTCCACCAGGCTCTTGCCAACCCTCATGTGGAGCTCCATCCTGGCGAACCGACGCGTCAACAGCAAATCAAGATCGTCGTCGCCGTCCACATCAAACCAGACCACGCCTTGCGCCTGTTCGGTTCCCGGGAGCGTCTGGACCAAGTCGAAACCACCCTCCGCCAGCTGCTCGTACAACACAACGGTTCCGTCGCTGTTGGCGAACGTGAGGTCCTCCAAGCCATCGAGATTGAAGTCCGCGAGGCTCATTCCACAGCCGAGCCAACTGGCCTGCGTGGTGGCCTCGATGAGGTACAGTTCCGTGGCCTCTTCCCATTGACCGAAGGCCGAGGGGCCTTGGGCCAAGCACATCAAAAACAGGAAATGGCGAAGGGTGCGCACGGGACAGGTGTAAGGCGCCAAAATAGAGGAAGACGTCGAACAGGCGCCTCAAGCCGGCTCAACCTCCGCCGTCAGGTCCCTCTCCTGCAACGCCGTGCAAATCGGCTCGAGCTCATCGTAATCCCCATTCTTGATGGAGCACTTGCCTTTGGTGTGCACAATGATGGCGCACTGTTCAGCCTGAAGGACCTCGTGTCCGCAATACGCCATCAAGCAATCGATCACGTGATCGAAGGTGTTGTGGTCGTCATTGTAGAGCACGATGTGCCATCCGCCGGACACCGCCTCGTCCAACGCCACGTCTTCCTCGACGAGCGTTTCTTCCTGCGTGTTCAACGTCGGGTACCACTTCATGATGCAAAGCTAAGCGGCACGATGGGCCCCCATCATGCTCGAAACAAGTCATTCATCACCCCAAAACAACCTCCTGTACCCAATAATCCGGAATCCGAAACAAACCGCACTACCTCCTGTTCTCATTGTCGACATGGTACGCAAACCCAGCATCCTGATTCTTGGAACGACAACGTCAATCCAAGGCCCCGCATCCCTCTTGGAAGAGCTGGGTTGTGACATCCGAACGGCCAACAAAGCGGCGGAAGCTGCAGGCATTTGCTTGTTTACACCGCCCGACCTCATACTCGTCACGGCCAAGCCCAATGGGGTGGAGGACTTCGTGAGTCAACTCAAAACCCAAAACAAGCTTCAAGTGCTGGATTGGGAATTGGCGCTGGCCAACGGAGAGGTCGAATCCAACCCGGAAGGACTTGAAGGCGCTGTGACCGATGCGCTGGAAGAATTGGCCAGCAACAAAACGCGGGCAAAGCACTTCTTTACCAAGGTGGGCAACAAGCTGCGTCGCATCCACTTGAAGGACGTGCGGTTCATCGAGGTAGAGGGCAAATACAGCGCCATCCACGTGGGCGAACGGAAGTACAATGTCAAGGCCAGTTTGAAGGACTTGCTGCTCAAGTTGCCGCACGAAGACTTCGTTCGGGTGAGCCGCAATTTCGTCATCAACATCGACCGGGTCACCCACATCGATACGTTCCAGTTCGTGATCAAAATCGACCAGGACGAAATTCCGATTTCGCGGACCTACAAGGATGAGCTCATGAAGCGCATCCAACTGCTTTGACTCTGCGTCTTGTATGAAAACAGGACTTCAAAGAGCTCTCCACGGTGGAGGGCTCTTTGCGTTTAGCCTCTCCACCCCACACCTGCCCAGCGCCAACGGCGTTGAACGATGTCCTTGGGTTCCATGGTGACCACGCCTTGCACGAGCCCTCGTCTCATCCAGGTCCACCCCGTGTGCTCGTCGCACAGAATGAGCCAGGGGCGACGCCGGCTCCACCAGGGAGCCCCGACTTCCACCAACAGGTCTCCCTCGTGGAGCCATCGGTTGTCAAGATCCTGCAGACCGCAGCATCGGTCCCGGTGTTCCCACTCGATGGGACGGCCTGACCACCACAGCCCTTCACGGCTGTAGAACCGGGCGCCGCTCGCCTCCTCGCGCATCCACCCGACAACGCGGTCGCTCCGCCTGAGGCGATAGCGAACCACATCTTGAACGGGCGTCAGGGCTTGCGCTTTCACACCACCACAACCTTTCGCAGCGGTCCCTGTTCACACTTTGGCACGAACCGCATCAAAAGGGGAGTGCGGCCGCACCGCACAGGATAAATTTGCACCATGTCCGAGACCGCCAGCCACGAGAACCACAGCGCAGACTCTGAGCGATCCTCCTTGCATTTCATCGAGCAGATTGTCGTCGATGACCTCGCTTCCGGAAAGCACGACCGCATCCACACCCGATTCCCGCCGGAACCGAACGGATACCTGCACATCGGGCACGCCAAGGCCATCTGCCTCAGTTTCGGACTGGCCGAGAAGTACAATGGACTCGTCAACCTCCGATTCGACGACACCAACCCCGACAAGGAAAACCAAGAGTATGTCGATGCCATCCGGCGGGATGTCGCCTGGCTCGGCTACGAATGGAATGGTGGCGAGCATTACACCAGCGATTACTTCGAACAGCTCCACGATTTTGCGGTGGACCTGATCCGCAAGGGCAAGGCCTACGTCGACCACCAGAGCGCCGAGGACATGGCTGCCCAGAAGGGCACCCCGACACAACCCGGCACCAACAGCCCCCACCGTGACCGCTCCGTCGAAGAGAACCTCCAGCTCTTCGAGGAAATGCGCAACGGCGTGCATCCTGACGGGCACTGCGTGCTGCGCGCCAAGATTGACATGGCCCACACCAACATGCACATGCGGGACCCCCTCCTGTATCGCATCAAGCGGGCCCACCACCACCGCACCGGCGACGATTGGTGCATCTACCCGATGTACGACTTCGCGCATGGACAGAGCGATTCCATCGAGAACATCACGCACTCCCTGTGTACGCTCGAGTTTGAAGTCCACCGCCCGCTCTACGAATGGTTCATCGAGCAACTCGGCATTTTCCCGAGTCGACAGATCGAGTTCGCCCGGTTGAACCTCGACCACACCATCATGTCCAAGCGCAAGCTCCTGAAGCTGGTGGAAGAGGGGCACGTCGACGGGTGGGATGACCCCCGCATGCCCACCATCAGCGGACTGCGCCGCCGGGGATTCACCCCGGAATCCATCCGGACGTTCTGCGACCGGGTGGGCATCGCCAAACGGGAGAACGTCATCGATTTCAGCCTGCTGGAATGGGCGCTGAGGGAGCACCTGAACCGCACCGCGATGCGGGCCATGGCCGTGTTGGACCCCATCAAGCTCGTGGTCACCAATTACCCCGAAGGACAGACCGAGGACCTGGTGACGGAAAACAACCCTGAGGATCCTGCCGCCGGCACGCGGACGATGCCCTTCAGCCGGGAACTCTGGATGGAGCGCGACGATTTCCGCGAGGAGGCCAACCGGAAATGGTTCCGACTGGCCCCGGGCAAGACCGTTCGGCTCAAGTCTGCCTTCATTGTCCGGTACGTGGACCACGTCGTGGACGCCGAAGGCAACGTCACCGAAGTCCACGTCGAGTACTTCCCCGACAGCCGGAGCGGCTCCGACACGAGCGGCATCAAGGCCAAGGGTACACTGCATTGGGTCAATGCCGCCACCGCAGTGGATGCGGAGGTCCGCCTCTACGAGCGGCTCTTTTCGGACCCTGCACCGGATGGCCACGAAGGCAAGGACTTCACCGATTTCCTGAATCCGGACAGCCTCGCCATCCGACAGGGATGCAAGCTGGAGCCTTCGCTCGCGGAGGCCAAAGCCGGAAAGCCTTACCAGTTCACGCGCCTCGGATACTTCACCTTGGATGGGGAGCGGTCAGCCGAAGCCGGCCATCCCGTCTGGAACCGTTCGGTCACGCTCAAGGACGGGTGGAAGGGGTAACCTCCACTGTCTCGAGCCACGCATCAAATGCGTCTCGAGCGCCCTTTTCATTGAACTCGCCTGCGGCCAGCCGGTCCTGAACCCGCTTCCATTCCTCGAGGATGGCCGGGCCATGGGCTTCCATCAAAGCCCTGGCCGCCGCAGCATCGTTCTCGATGTGCCCATCGAGGATGGCGTCCTTGATCAAATTCTTGATGGCGCCAATCGGACGACAGGGGGGAATGCCGAAGTGCTGCATGACGTCCTCGCCGCTCACCGGCGGTTCGAAATTCCGAACTCGGTCCTTCTCCTCGACCTCCACCAGCTTTCGGACCACCACCTCATAGTTGCGCAGGTAGCGCTCGACCTTGGCTTCGTTCTTGGACGTGATGTCCGCGCGGGCGAGCATCATGAGGTCGTCCACATCGTCGCCCGCCTCAAACAGCAGGCGCCGCACGGCCGAATCGGTCACTTCCTCCTTGGTCAGGGCGATGGGGCGCAAATGCAGGAGGACCAGCTTCTGCACGTACTTCATTTGGTGATCGAGTGGAAGCTTGAGTCGCTTGAAAATCTTGGGGACCATGCGGGCACCGCGGTCCTCATGGCCGTGAAAGGTCCAGCCGTGGTCCGGGTGGAACCGCTTCGTGGGCGGCTTGGCGATGTCATGCAGCAAGGCGGCCCAACGCAACCAGAGGTTGTCGCTGACGGCGGACACGTTGTCGACGACCTCGAGCGTGTGGTAGAAGTTGTCCTTGTGGCCGATGCCGTTTCTCCTCTCAACCCCCTTGAGCGCCACCATCTCGGGGAAGAATTCGTGGAGCAGGCGCGTTCGGAGCATCAGCTTGAACCCCACGCTGGGGCGCCGGCTGCCGAGAATCTTGTTGAGCTCCACATGGATGCGCTCCGGGGAAATGATGTCCAGCCTGTCTGCATTCCGCGAAATGGCCGCGAGGCTCTCGTCCTCGATCCTGAACCCGAGCTGTGACGCAAACCGCACGGCGCGCAGCATGCGCAGCGGGTCATCGCTGTAGGTCACGTCAGGATCGAGCGGCGTGCGGATCGTCTTGTTTTCGAGGTCGACCAATCCACCGAAGGGGTCAACCAGATCGCCGAATCCATCCGCATTCAACCGCAACGCCAAGGCATTGATGGTGAAATCCCTGCGGTTCTGGTCGTCTTCGATTGTGCCGTCCTCGACGATGGGCTTGCGGCTGCCACGCTGGTAGGACTCCTTGCGCGCCCCCACGAACTCGACCTCGAAATCCCCGGCCCGGAACATGGCCGTCCCGAAATTCTTGAAGACCGACACCTTGCCGGCCCCCAATGCTTTCGCCGTGGCCCGGGCCAAGTCAATTCCGCTGCCCTCCACGACGATGTCGATGTCCTTGCAGGGACGCTGCAGAAGCAGGTCGCGCACGAACCCGCCGATGGCAAACGCCTGCTGCCCCTTCCGGTCGGCCTCGGCCCCCACGGCCCGGAATACGGGATGCTGAAGGTCCTGCGCGAAGTTCACGGACGGAGGATTTCAATGCGCCCGGCGGCGTCGAGTTTGACCATGCTCGAAGATTGTCCTCCCTTGCGGTCGCGGCCGGTCACGCACACGTGATCGACGCCCTCACGGATGGCCTTGGGAATCTCGGAAAAATGCCCCGGCGTCGGCTGTCCCGTCAGGTTGGCGGACGTGCTCACCAGGGGCATGTCGATGCCCCGCAGGATGAACTGCAGGAACGGATCGTGGACCACACGGATGGCCAGGCTTCCATCCTCCGCAAGGAGGGCAGGGGTCACATCCCGGCCGCCGGGCAGGACCAGAGTCATGGGCCGGCCGTTGGGCACATTGCTCTCGCGAAGCAGATCCCACGCGATGTCCGGCACCGGGTTGGCGTATTCCTCCAACAGCCCCTCGGCGTCCACCAGGACCAAAGAGGGCTGCCCCCCCGGGCGTCCCTTCAGTCGATACAAGGCATCGAGCGCCTCTGCATCGTCCGCACGGCAACCGAGTCCCCAGACGGTATCGGTGGGATAGAGGACCACGCCGCCCGCCTTGAGGGCACGAACCGTCTGGATGGCGTCCTCGCGCCATGGAGCCTGCTTCAGTGCTTTGGGCGCCACGTCGCGATGTTCTGTTGAATGCGGTCCACAGTGTCGGCTTCCTCCGGTCGGACGAAGGCCTTGCCCGTGACCTGCTCGTAGAGCTGGATGTACCGGTCGCTGACGGAGTTCACGAAGGCGTCGGTCATCTCCGGTACCTCTTGGCCTTCCTGTCCCATGAATCCGCCCTCGATGAGCCATTCGCGAACGAACTCCTTGCTCAACTGGGCCTGTGGCTCTCCCGCCGCCTGCCGTTCCGCGTACCCGTCGGCGTGGAAGTAACGGCTGCTGTCCGGGGTGTGGACCTCGTCCATGAGCATCAGTTCTCCATCGTGGAGGCCGAATTCATATTTGGTGTCCACGAGGATGAGTCCCCGCTCGGCCGCCATAGCCTGACCCCGGGCAAACAAGGCGCGGGTGATCCGCTCCAACTCGGCATACCGTGCCTCGGACACGATGCCCTGTGCGAGGATCTCGTCCTTGCTGATGTCTTCATCGTGTCCCTCTTCGGCCTTCGTGGCCGGGGTGATGATGGGCTCGGGGAAGGCATCGTGCTCCCGCATGCCCTCCGGCAGGGAAACACCACACAACATTCGGCCGCCATCCCGGTAGGTCCGCCAGGCGTGACCGGTCAAATGGCCGCGGATGACCATTTCCAAACGAATGGGTTCACAACGCCGGCCCACAGCCACGTTGGGGTCAGGGGCTCCTTCAAACCACACCGGCACGATGTCGGACACCGCCTGCAGCATGTGCGCCGCCAGTTGATTCAGCACCTGGCCCTTGAACGGAATCGGACGGGGCAACACCACGTCGAACGCGGAAATCCGATCGCTGGCCACCATGAGCAGCCGACCGTCCTCCAAGGTGTGGACATCCCTGACCTTGCCCCGGTAGAAATCGGTTTCACCGTCGAAATGCAATCGCTGATCGTACAGCGGAGTGGGGAGGAGGGAAGTGCTCATGTCGTTGGCGGTGCAATATCGGCGTCTCCCTCCGTTTGTCCGCGTTCCTGACCCGCGTCTTCGGACGGCTCTTCCTTGTGCCACTTCTTGGCGGGAACAGCCCCGATCGACGGCCCCATGCCGCCCTCGTATCCGCGGCTTTCCTCTTGCTCAAAGGCCTGGATCACCCGTTTCACCAGGGCGTGACGCACCACGTCCTCGCCCGTCAGTTCCACGAAGGAGAGGCCTTCCACACCGCGCAGCACCCTGCGCGCGAAGCGGAGGCCGCTTTCCTGCTTGCGGGGCAGGTCGACCTGGGACGCATCACCCGTCACGATGAAGGTCGCCGAGCGGCCCATCCGGGTGAGGAACATCTTCATCTGCGCCACGGTGGCATTCTGCGCCTCGTCGAGGATCACGAACGCCTTGTCCAGCGTCCGACCGCGCATGAAGGCGAGCGGTGCAATCTCGATGACCCCCTTTTCGAGGTGGTCCGCCACGCGGTCGTAGGGCAGCATGTCCGTCAACGCGTCGTACAGCGGCTGCATGTAAGGGTCGAGCTTTTCCTTGAGGTCGCCCGGCAGGAAGCCGAGGTTCTCTCCGGCTTCCACAGCCGGGCGTGTCATGATGATGCGGCGCACCTTTTTCTCCTTCAACGCTTGCACCGCCAAGGCCACTGCCGTGTACGTCTTGCCGGAGCCGGCCGGGCCGATGGCGAACACCATGTCGTTGTTGCGCACCGCATCCACCAGTCGGCGCTGGTTCGGCGTGCGCGCCGTCACGCGCAACCCGCCCGGTCCATAGACGAGGGTGTCGTCCTCCGAGGCGGACCGCTTCATCTCGATGCCGTCTTCCCGCACCAGACGCTCCAGGTCGTCCTCCTCGATTTTGCCGTACCGCTCGAGGTGCCACACGATGAGGTCCCACTTCGCGGCGAATTGGTCCAAATCGTCCTTGGAGCCGAGGGCCTTGACCTCATTGCCACGCCCGACCAGCTTGAGCTTCGGGAAGTGCGATTTGAGCGTGGCGAACTTCCGGTGACCCACCCCGAAGAACTCGAGGGGCGGCACGTCCGGGAGGGCGAATCGTCGTTCGGAACCCATGGTACTGGTCAATGTGGGGAGTTTCGGGGAAAATCTGTGCGGGATGCAAAGCTACTCCGCCCTGCCTTGCGGAATTTTGGTCCCGATGACCCCCGAGGACCCCGGCACACCCCGCATCATCACCCTGACTTCGGATTACGGTCAGGACAGCCTGTACACGGCTGCCCTGAAGGCCGCCATCATCCAGCGCGATCCGGGCGTCCGCATCGTGGACATCACCCATGGCATCCGGCCCTTTGACACCAATCAGGCCGCCTTCGCACTGCGGGCCTCCATCCCACATTTCCCACAGGGCACCGTCCACCTGATCGCCATCAACACCAACCCCAGCGACGACTACGTCCACCGGGTCATGGAACTCGGCGGACAGTATTTCATCGGCCTCGACGACGGCATCTTTTCCCTCATCGCAGACCGCGAGCCCGACGCCATCCACAACATCAACGTCAGCTCGGAAAGCCACATCGAGACGTTCCCGGAGCGCCATGTCTTCGTGCAGGTCGCCTGCCACCTCGCGCAGGGCGGGGTGCCCGCCGTCATCGGGCCTCCGGCTGAGGGCTGGGTGGAAAGCCAATGGCAGCGTCCCCTGATCGGACAGGATTATGTCCAGGGCACGATCCTCCACGTGGACCGCTTCGGCAACCTGATCACCAACATTGACCAGCGCACCTTCAAGGATGTCGGACGGGACCGGCCCTTCAAGATTCCCCTTCGCTCTGCCCGCATGGACCTCACCCGCATCCACACCCATTACGCCGGCGTGCCCAGCGGAGAACGGTTGGCCCTGTTCAACCACATGGGCCTCCTCGAAATCGCCATCCGCCACGGGGCCGATGGCCATGGGGGCGGCGCCAGCCAACTGTTCGGCTTCGGGGTGGGAGACACCCTCCGCATCGAGTTCGAACCCGCACCCCCTGCGGGCAGCCTCATCTGAACCATGATCCTGCGCACCGTCCAC
Organism: Flavobacteriales bacterium; assembly: GCA_049610565.1. GTDB lineage: Bacteria > Bacteroidota > Bacteroidia > Flavobacteriales_D > Sanyastnellaceae > UBA8752. The sequence goes on from JBMYZR010000018.1 coordinate 33,265, forward strand.
ATGCACTTCAGGCCTGAAGCCGTGCCCGAATTCATGGCCCTGTTCGAAACCCACCGCGAGGCCATCGCCGCCCAACCGGGGTGCCGCGGCGTTCACCTCATTCAATCCCCTGACTCGCCGGAACGCATGGGCACCGTCAGCATCTGGGACTCGGCATCGGACCTCGACGCCTACCGCCACAGCGCATTGTTCGGCACGGTCTGGCCGGCCACGAAGGCTTTGTTTGCATCCAGCCCCTCGGCAGAAAGCCATCGGCTCCTCTGGTCGTCCTAATTTCGAAGCCGATTCATGAGAGCCCTTTACAAGAAGGAACTGCGCACATTCCTGTCGTCCATCATCGGGGCGGTGGTCCTCGCTGTTTTCCTGCTCGTCAGCGGCCTCTTCCATTGGGTCTTCCCAGGCCAATGGAACCTGCTGGAAAGCGGTGTCGCCGAAATGAGCGCCTTTTTCCTGTTCACGCCGTGGATCTTCCTCTTCCTGATTCCAGCCATCACCATGCGCTCCATCGCTGAGGAACGGAAGAACGGCACCTTGGAACTGTTGCTGACCCATCCGCTCGATGCCCACCGCATCGTGTGGGCCAAGTTCCTCGCAGGAACGACGCTCGTCGCCCTCGCGCTTCTGCCCACCCTCGCCGGCTATGGCGTCCTCCACGCACTCGGCAACCCACCCGGCAACATCGACGGCGGTGCCGTCCTGGCCGGCTACCTCGGCCTGCTTCTTCTCGGCGGGGCGTTCGTGGCCACGGGCCTGTTCACCTCCGCACGGACGGACAGCCAGGTCGTCGCCTTCCTGTCCTCGGCGCTCATGTGCATGCTGCTGTACTACGGGCCCTCAGCACTCGGTTCCTACGCCCTCTTCGGCAGTGCTGACCTCGCCATCCAATGGCTGGCCATGGAAACCCATTTCCGCTCCATCGGAACCGGCGTCGTGGTCGTGTCCGATGTGGCGTGGTTCATCGCCTACATCGCGCTCGCCCTCGCCTTGGCCCAGCGCCACATCCAACCGCGCCGCTCATGAGCCTGCTGCAGCACATCCAAGGGCCCGACGGAAAAGGGTGGAGGGGCGCGTTGATCGCCGCGGCCATGCTCGGAATCCTGGCCCAATGGCCGGTGCGCATCGACGTGACCGAAGACCGGAGGCACAGCCTGTCACCGGCGACCGAGTCCATGCTCCACACCTTGGCGGAGGGAGAGGACGAGGTGCTCGTGCGATGCTACCTCGAAGGCGACTTCCCCGCCCGGTACCGCAGGCTGGGCGACGAGGTCAAGTCCAAGCTGCGCACCTTCGCCCGGAAGAGCGGAAACCGGGTTCGCTGGCAGTTCATCGACGTCACGGCGAGCGGGGACGACAAGACCATCGGCGAAACCGAACAGGCCCTCTACGAACAAGGCCTGCGGTTCACGCGCATCGCCTCCCGTGAAAATGGGGTCACGGCCTTCCAGAACATCTGGCCCTGCGCCATCGTCACCGTCCGCGGCGTGGATTACCCGGTCCAGTTCCTCCGTTCCGAAAACATGGACCCCGACGAAATCATGGTCCAGAACGCCATCAACCAGGTGGAGTTCAACCTCGGCCAAGCCATGCGGTTGGGCCTTCGAGATCGCCGTCCAACGGTGGGCATCCTGCAGGGACACGGTTGCTGGGCGCCGGTGGAAACGGCCGACTTCAGCACGACGCTTGCCGAAACGGCGGACGTCGTCGATGTCCGGCTCGATGGTGCGGTGGACGCCCTGTGCGAGCGCATCGAAGGCCGACCACAGCGGCAACCCAAGTACGACGTGCTGGTGGTCGCCGGTCCCGATTCCACCTTCAGCGACCGGGACAAATTGCTCCTCGACCAGTACCTCATGAATGGGGGCAACCTTCTGTGGCTCATCGACCCGCTCGCCACCGACCTCGACAGCATTCGCGAGACCAACCAGACCTTGGCCACCACCCGTGAGACGGGGCTGTTCGACCTGCTGTTCCACCACGGTGTCCGGCTCAACCGGAACATGGTCCTCGACGCCCAATGCGCGCCCATCATCCTCAATGCCGGGCCGATGGGCAACCAGCGCAACATGCAGATGTTCAGCTGGTATTTCGCCCCCGTGGTGCTCGCCGGACCCGACGCACACCCCATTTGCGCCAACCTCGATCCGGTCCACTTCGACTTCGTCAGCAGCCTCGACCCCGTGAACGCCTTGGAAGGACGGACGAGCCAAGTCCTGCTCGAAAGCTCCACGCGTTCCGTGGTGTACAATGCGCCGGTCCGGGTCGCCAGCGCCGTGGTCAACCTGCCCCCGGAACACTTCGACACGGGCAGGACGGAAGGCCATCCGTTGGCCCTCCTCCTCGAAGGCCGGTTCGACAGCTTCTATGCCCTGCGGTTGAATCAGGAGCTGAGGGACGACCCCGATTTCGCGTTCAAGGAGAACACCGACAACGGACGGATGATCGTCGTCGCCGATGCCGACTTCATCCGCAACAAAACCCGCCCGGTGGAAGGAGGCATTGCCCCGCTTCCCCTCGGATGGGACCGCACGAGCCAGCGTGTGATTTACGACAACAAGGAGTGGCTCCTGAATGCCGTCAGCTACCTGCTCGACGACGAGGCCCAGATCAGCCTGCGCTCTCGAAGCATCGCGTTCCGCCCCCTTGACGAGAACAAGGTCCGCGGACGGGAAACCGTGTGGACGCTCGCTGCCGTGGGCAGCCCCGTGCTCCTCGTCCTGGTTCTCGGACTCCTGCTTCCCACGCTCCGACGCCGACGTTGGACCCGCCACGATCACCGCGCCGCATGAAGCGTACCTCCCTATCCCTCATCGCCATTGCCGTCCTGGGCTCCATCGCCCTGTACATGGCCTTTCTTCCCGATTCCGGCAGTCTCGACGCGGACCTCGGGACCCACTTCGCCATCGAGGACACCTCGCGGGTCACCCGAATCCGGATTGCGGACGCCCAGGGCCATGTCGCCTCGCTGGAACGCGGAGACCATCCTCTCGGGCTGTGGACCTTGAATGGCGACCGGCTTGCACGAAAGGATGCCACGGACTTGCTGCTGAAGACGTTCAAGCGGGTCACGGTGCGCCAACCTGTGCAGCAAAAGGCCAAGGATGGCGTCCTCCGGATGATGGCGTCATCGGGAAAGCGCGTCGACATCCACCTCGACGGGGAAGACCAGCCGACCAAGACCTGGTTCATTGGCACCCCCACCCAAAGCCACACGGGCACGCACATGCTGTTGGAACTGCCCGGAAGCGGCCGCTCCGACACGCCCTACATCACCCACATGGAAGGCTTTACGGGCTTCCTCTCCACGCGATTCTTCACCTCGGAACAGGAGTGGCGATACACGGGAGTCTACGAAAGCCGCCCGGGGGACATCGCCTCCATCAGCGCGCGCCCTCTGGATGACGTGGGCCGGGCCGCCACCCTCGAATGGTCCCCCGACGGGGAAACCTTGACAGTCAGCGGCGACTTCCAAAGGCTGGAGGTCCCTCAGGAAATTCTACGGGATCAATGGCTCCGCATGTGTGACGTCCACATCGAAACCTGGGACAGCCACCTGAGCACCCAACAGGAGGACAGCCTCAGCCAGAGCCAGCCCGCCTGGCAATTGGACGTGCGGTACAAGGATGGACGGCACCTGCCGATGACCGTGTATTGGAAGGCGCCCATCATGGAGGAATATGACCTGGACGGGACATTGATGGAGCACGACGGAAGCCGCATGTACGCAATCGTCCATGGCGAAGTGGCCCTCATCCAGACCTTCGTCTTCAACCCCATTCTCGACTTCTGGCGCAACCTCGCCAGCGTCGACTCACCCTCCGCATCATGAATGCATTCATCATTGACGGCGTCCGGACGCCCATCGGCAATTTCAGCGGCACGCTGTCGCCGATCCGCACCGACGACCTCGCTGCACACGTCCTCCGCGGACTGCTCGCGCGACATCCCGACCTGGACCCTGCGGCCATCGGCGACGTCCTCATGGGCTGCGCCAACCAGGCCGGAGAAGACAACCGGAACGTGGCCAGGATGGCCCTGCTGCTCGCCGGACTCCCGCAATCGGTCCCCGGCGAGACGGTGAACCGGTTGTGCGCCTCGGGCATGGCCGCCACGGTGCATGCAGCCCGAGCCCTCCACATGGGCGATGCCGACGTCATGGTGTCCGGTGGCGTGGAACACATGACCCGCGGACCGTGGGTCATCAGCAAAGTGAGCAAGCCCTTCGGCCGCGACGCCGAGATGCACGACAGCAGCTTCGGATGGCGGTTCATCAACCCCAAACTCGACGCCCTGTACGGCACCGACGGCATGGGCACGACAGCAGAAAACCTAGTCGATCTCCACGGCATCAGCCGGGAAGACCAGGACCGGTTTGCCGCATGGTCCCAGGCCAAGGCCACCCAAGCTCGAGAACAAGGACATTTCAAGGAGGAAATCCTCCCGGTGTCCATACCGCGCCGCAAACAGGACGATCTGCTCTTTGCCGAAGACGAGTTCATCAAACCGTCCTCCACAACGGAGATCCTGGCCAAACTCCGTCCGGCTTTCCGGAAGGAGGGGGGCAGCGTGACCGCCGGCAACAGCAGCGGCCTCAACGATGGCGCCTGTGCGCTCCTGCTCGCCAACCAGGCTGGCCTTGATGCCCATGGGCTGGAGCCGCTCGCCGAAATCGTCACGAGCGCTGTGGTCGGCGTCGAGCCGCGCATCATGGGCATCGGCCCCGTCGAGGCTTCACGACGCGCACTCGACAAGGCCGGACTGACACTCGAGGACATCGACCACATCGAGCTCAACGAAGCGTTTGCCGCACAGAGCCTCGCCTGCACCCGGTCGTTGGGCCTCGCCGATGACGATTCCCGGGTCAATCCGCAGGGCGGCGCCATTGCACTGGGCCACCCGCTGGGCATGACCGGCGCCCGCATCCTCCTGACAGCTGCACGCCAGCTCGCACGGAACGGCGGCCGATACGCCCTCGTGACCCTCTGCATCGGCGTGGGGCAGGGTTACGCCACCATTCTGCGAAACCCGAACGCATGATCCAGTCCT
>JBMYZR010000019.1:0-33830 GCA_049610565.1 Flavobacteriales bacterium
GCAACAGAGGGCCTCCGCCCCCTTCAGGAAGACTTCGGGGTCGGGCTTGGAGAAGGCGATGCTGTTGCCGTCGATGATGGCATCGAACCGGTCTGCGATGCGGCAACGGTCCAAAATGAGCGGCGCGTTCTTGCTGCTCGACCCGAGCGCGACGCCGACCCCGGCAGCCCGCAGTTCATCGATGAAGGCCACAACGCCGGGGAACAGCTCGTCAGGCTGCATGGCCTCAACCTGGGCGAGGTACCAGTCGTTCTTGCGGTCCATCAGGCGGACCTTCGTGTCGTTGTCCAGCTCCAGGCTGCCCTTCCGCAGGATGTACTCGAGGGAATCCACGCGGCTCACGCCCTTCAATTGGTCATTGTCCGCGTGATCGAACGGGACGCCCAGTTCGTCTGCCAGCCGCTGCCATGCTGTGAAATGGTACTTGGCGGTGTCGACGATGACACCATCCAGATCGAAAAGGCAGGCTTGCAGCGGAAAGGACATGCACGGAATTTACAGCGATGGCAGGATGTGCTTCAGGTGGTAAGAGGCCAGCCCGTCAATGGGCTTCTTGATGATGGCCCCCACGGTCACTCCATCCGCATCACACACGGCCCGCAGTTCTTCCTGGAAGTGATAGGCCACACTCCCGATGAAGTGGACGGGCTCATTTTGCCAGTTCGAGAAACACTTCACGTGCACGTCGATAAATGCCTGAAACCCCTCTTTCAACCAAGCCTGGAACAGGGGCTGCTCCTTGTGCTTTCCAATGAAGGTCATGAAGCTGGCCAGGAAGACATTGGGGTCGGGCTCCCGGTACACCTTGTCGATGATGTCGGACTTCGTGAACCCATAGGTCCGGTCGAAGTCGGCCGCAACCTCGGCCGGCAACTTGTGGTAGAGCTTGGCCGCCAACAGCTTCTTGCCGTGCCAGCTTCCACTGGCCTCGTCCCCGAGGATGTACGCCAAAGCCGGGACCTCCTCGAGCACCGCCGAGCCGTCGAAGTGACAGCTGTTGGAGCCCGTGCCGATGATGCAGGTGATGCCGGGACGGCCGTCAAAGGTGCTGTAGGCGGCACCGACGAGGTCGTGGTCCACGACCACACTGGCCGCTGGAAAGACGCGTTGGAGCCCTTCCTGGATGATGCTGCACAACTCGGCGCTGCTGCTGCCCGCTCCGTAGAAGAAGACGTTCGTGATGTCCGACGCCATGCCTTGGACGTCGGCATTGTCCCCCATCACCTTCTCCACCAAATCCGCAGTGTGGAAGTAGGGGTTGAACCCCATGGTGTGGAACTCGGCCAACTCCTTGCCCGACTCGTCGAGCAGTTGCCAGTCGCATTTGGTCGACCCGCTGTCCGCAATCAGGACGCGCATCAGCCGATGCGTTGGACGAGATCGGCGACGCGGCTGGAGTAGCCCATTTCGTTGTCATACCATCCGAACAGCTTGACCATGTTGCCCATGGCGCTGGTCATGCCGGCATCGAGGATGTTGCTGTGCGTGTTGCCCACGATGTCGACACTGACAATCGGGTCCTCGGTGTACTCGAGGATGCCCTTCATCGGTCCGTCCGCGGCGGCCTTCAAGGCGGCATTGACCTCCTCGGCCGTGACCTCGCGGCTCAACGTGGCCACCAGGTCCGTGAGGGAACCGGTCGGCGTGGGAACGCGCACGGCGTGTCCGTCGAGCTTGCCCTTCAATTCGGGGAGCACCAGCCCCACGGCAGCGGCCGCACCGGTGGTGGTGGGGATCATGCTCATGGCGGCAGCACGGGCCCGGCGCAAATCACTGTGCGGAGCATCCTGGATGCGCTGGTCGGAGGTGTAGGCGTGCACCGTGGTGATGTAGCCCTTTTCCAAGCCGAAGTTGTCGTTGAGCACCTTGGCCATCGGAGCGAGGCAGTTGGTGGTGCAGCTGGCATTGGACAGGATGACGTCGTCGTCGCTGAGGATGTCATCGTTGACCCCGAGGACGACGGTCTTGATTCCGCCCTTGGCCGGTGCGGAGATGACCACCTTCCGGGCTCCAGCGGCAATGTGCTTGCCGGCTCCATCCGGGTCGCGGAACACGCCCGTGCTCTCGACGACCACGTCGCAGCCGAGGTCACCCCAAGGCAGCGCTGCAGGGTCGCGCTCGGCGCTCACGGCAATGGTCTTGCCGTTGACCACGAGCTGTCCGCCCTCGACGCTCACTTCGCCGGGGAAGCGGCCGTGGATGCTGTCGTACTTGAGGAGGTGGGCCAGCGTATCGACACTGGTCAAGTCGTTGATGGCGACGACGTCAACGCCGTCCTTCTGGAGGAGCTGGCGGAAAGAAAGACGGCCGATGCGGCCGAATCCGTTGATGGCAACCTGGGTCATGGTGTTGTGGTTTGCGTTCAGATGCTGAGAATTTGGGCCACGCGCAGTTCCTCGTCGAGCCCTTTTGATTTGCGGTTGATGGCTTCCGCGAACGGGGTGTAGACCACCTCGTCGTTCACGATGCCGGCCATCACGGCGGTTTGTCCTGCGATCAGGGCCTCGACGGCCCCGACGCCCATCCGGCTGGCCAGAACCCGGTCGAAGCAGCTGGGGTCTCCCCCACGTTGGATGTGTCCGAGCACGGTCACCCGGGTGTCGTACTTGTCGTAGCGCGAGTGGACCTTGGCGGCAATCTCCATGGCGCCTCCATTGGTGTCCCCTTCGGCCACGATGACAATGGAGCTCGTTTTGTTGGACTCTTCACCCCGCTCGAGGATGTCGATGAGATCGTCGATGTCCATGCCTGCTTCCGGGGTCATCACGGCGATGGCACCGGTGGCGATGGCCGTCTTCAGGGCGATGTATCCGCTGTCGCGGCCCATCACTTCCACGAAGAACAGGCGGTTGTGGCTGCTGGCCGTGTCCCGGATCTTGTCCACAGCCTCCACGACCGTGTTTGTGGCGGTGTCGTACCCGATTGTGTAGTCCGTGCCCGCCAAATCGTTGTCAATGGTCCCGGGAATGCCCACCACCCGAATTCCGTGCTCTTCAGCGAGCTTCATGGCGCCGGTGAAGGTGCCGTTTCCGCCGATGACGACCAGGGCGTCGATGTTGCCTTCGCGAAGGACGCGAGCACCCCGGGTGCGGCCTTCCTCTTCGTAGAAATCCCGGCAACGGGCACTCTTCAGGATGGTGCCTCCACGTCCAAGAATCTTGGCGACGGACCGCGCGTGCAGGCGCTTCAGATCGCCCGTGATCAGGCCTTCGTAGCCTTGGAAGATGCCCGTGACCTCTATGCCATGGAACACGGCGGAACGGACCACCGCGCGGATGGCAGCGTTCATTCCGGGCGCGTCACCGCCGCTGGTCAAGACACCGATGCGTTGAATCTTGCTCATCGTAATTCGGGCCGCGAATGTACGCAGTGGAGCGCCTTAAGGAAATTGGTGTACTTTTGACACCAAGGCAATGATCCTGCGTGAGACCCTCCCCTCCGGCACCGATGTCGCATCGGCTGCTTTCGACGTCAGTGTCGACAATGTTGTGTTCGGCTTTGACGGAGACCAATTGCAGGTATTGCTCATCAGGCAGGGCCTCCCCGGTGAGGACATGGGCGCTGACCGCTTCCATATGGCCGTTCCCGGCGACCTGGTGTACCCTGAAGAGGGGCTGGACGAAGCGGCGACGCGCATTCTCTCCAACCTGACTTCCCTCGAAGGCATTTACCTCAAGCAGTTCTACACGTTTGGGGATCCCGGTCGCGTAGCCGACGAAAAGGACCAGGAATGGCTCCGTCGGATGCGCCCCTTCCCTGACCGCCGGGTGGTGACCATTGGATACTACAGCCTCGTGTCCATGGCCGAATACAAGCCCAAGCCCAGCAGCTTTGCCAGCCGGGCCGAGTGGTGCCCATTGACCGACGTGCCCCGTTTGGCGTTTGACCACAACCTGATCATCGACGCGGCCCTCGGAAAGCTGAGGGAGGACGCTGCCCACCACCAGCTGTTCTGCGAACTGTTGCCGGAAAAATTCACCCTGGGTCAATTCCAACGGCTCCACGAAATCATCCTTGGAAAGGCGTTGGACAAGCGGAATTTCCGGAAGAACGTGAAAAAGATGGCCGAGGTCGTGCCCCTCAATGAGAAACAGGAGGGCGTGTTTCACAAGCCTGCGCAACTCTACACCTACCGCCGGCTGGATTGAGGTGTACTTTTGACACCCACACCTCCTTACTGACTCTTCACGTTTCACGCCTCATGCGCAGTGTTCTTTCACTCGTCCTTCTTTTTTCGATGGGCTCCCTGATGGCCCAAGTCGTTTGGACCGAGCCCCCATTCCCCTCCGCTGACGACCAGGTGACGTTGTATTACGATGCCTCCCAGGGCAACGGTGAACTCGACGGCATCATCCCGGTGTACATCCACACGGGCCTCATCACATCCCAGAGCAGCACGCCCACCGATTGGCAATACGTCAACATGCCCTGGGCCAGCACCGACCCCCAATGGGTCATGGACTTCGAGGCCACCAACCTGTGGAGCTATGACTTCGGCGGCCAAACGCTGGCGGACTTCTTTGGCATCAGCGCCGGTGTGGAAGCCGAGCAGCTCGCCATGGTGTTCCGGAACGGTCCCGGGACCTTGGTCGGCCGGGATACGGATGGCAGCGACATCTACCTGCCCCTGAGTGCCGGAGGCTTCGAAGCGGTGTTCCTCCAGCCTTCCGAATCCAGTGCGCTGGTCGTGGCGGGTACCTCCACCCCCCTGTCGGCCACGGCCACGGAACCGGCCCACCTCACGTTCACCCTGAACGGCGACGTGATCGCTGAGGCCACGGACGCCACGCAGCTGGACTTCGACTTCACGCCCACGGAAGACGGCACGACCACCATCGTCTTCACCGCCGACAACGGGTCCGAGGTTGTCACGGCCAGTGTTGACCTGATTGTCCTGCCCGACACCCCGAACGTCGCCGAAGCACCGGCCGGCACCGTCGATGGACTCAACCCGTCAGCCGACGGCACGTCCATCGTCCTGCAGCTGTTTGCCCCGGGCAAGAGCCACGTCTTCTTTGTCGGAGACCTCACCGGATGGGCCATCGACGAAGACTTCATGATGAACGTGACGCCCGACGGAAATCGGTTCTGGATGGAGCTCACCGGCATCAACCCCGCACAGGAATACCGCTACCAGTACCACGTCATGCCCAATGACGACCGCTTCCCGGATCCCTATGCCGAGAAGCAACTGGATTACTGGAATGACACCTGGATTCCGGATTCGACCTACCCGTTCCTGATCGACTACCCCGTGGGCCTGACCAACCAGGCGCCGGTCAGCGTCTTCCAAACGGGCGGTCCGGAATTCGAATGGACCGATGGCGGCTTTGACCGCCCTGCGCAGGAGAACCTCGTCATCTACGAACTGCTGGTCCGTGATTTCAGTGAGGAGCGCACCTTCCAGTTCATTCTCGACACGCTCGATTACTTGAGCTCGTTGAACATCACCGCCCTCGAGCTCATGCCGATCAACGAGTTCAATGGCAACGACAGCTGGGGCTACAACCCCTCCTTCTACTTCGCCGTCGACAAAGCGTACGGGCCCAAGAACAAATTCAAGGAGCTCGTGGACGCCTGTCACGAGCGCGGCATCGCCGTCATCCTCGACATGGTGCTCAACCACAGCGACTGGCCCAACCCCCAGATTCTGATGTGGTGGCAGGGCAACGCTCCTGCGGCGGACAATCCGTTCTTCAACGTTCAACCGCCAGCCAACGGGTTCAACTTCTTCTTCGACTATGACCACCAGTCGGAGGCCACCCAGGACTTCACGAAGCGGGTCATGGACTTCTGGCGGGAGGAGTTCCATGTGGACGGCTTCCGTTGGGACCTCTCGCAAGGCTTCACCTGGAACGGCACCGGAGGCAGCTACGACCAGGACCGCATCAACCTCTGGGAGGAATATGGCAACCACGTCTGGAGCCAGGATCCGGAGTTCTACATGATTCTCGAGCACTGGACGGACAACCAGGAAGAGAAGGTCCTGAGCGACATGGGCTTCATGACGTGGGCCAATGTGACGCACGACTACCAAGAGGCGGCCATGGGCTACCCCTCCAACCTCAACTGGGCGAGCTGGCAGGCCCGGGGCTGGAACCACCCGCGTTCGGTGAGCTATGCGGAAAGCCACGACGAGGAACGCCTGATGTACAAGAATGTCCAGTTCGGAAACAGCAACGGCGGCTACGACGCCTCCGATTTGGAGACGGCCTTGGCCCGGATGGAGCTGGCCGCCTGCTTCAACCTGCCCCTGCCTGGCCCCAAGATGATCTGGCAGTTCGGAGAGCTCGGATACGACTACAGCATCAACACGTGCAGCGACGGCGTGACCATCTCTGAAGACTGTCGCGTGGCCGCCAAGCCGGTCCGCTGGGACTACCGCGACGCGGCCGCCCGGTACCGGGTTTACCAGGTGATGGCGGCCCTGTCCGGACTCAAGCGTGACCACGCCGTGTTCCAGACCACCGACTTCAATTGGGACGTCTGGGGGTACGGAAAGCGCCTGCACCTCAACGGCAGCGACATGAACGTGGTCGTCGCCGGCAACTTCCAGGTGACCAACCTGTCCATGACGCCCGGCTTCCAGCACACCGGGACGTGGTACGACTACTTCTCCGGTGAATCCATCGAGGTGACCGATCTCGAAGCAGCCATGGACTTCGCGCCAGGCGAATACCACCTGTGGACCGATGTGGCCTTGGAGACCCCGGAGAACATCCTCGCCATCGCCGAGGCCCAGGAAGACGCTGGATTCACCATCGCCCCCAACCCGGGGGTAGAGGCCGCCCTGGTCTTTGACGCCCCCCTTGCAGGCACTGCGGAGCTGCGGGTGTTTGACCTGACGGGACGCGTCTGCCACAGGGAGGCCATCGCCCCGGGAACCCACTCCCTGCGGCTTCCGAGCCACTTGCCCTTTGGCCCCCTCGTCCTGCGGGTGGTGTCCGAAAATGGCAATCAGGCGGCCCATTGGCTCCATGTCGAGTAACCCTGCCTCGCCCTTCGTGTCCATTTTACACTTCGCGATTATTTTCGTGGCCGCCCTCGGGCGAACCGCCAATCGAACCGATTCATGCACCTTTTCAGATTGATCCTTCCGGCCCTGGCCGGATTGTTCCTGACCACCACCCTGTCGGCCCAGTCCGTCTCGGGTGTGGTCAACGATGAGAACGGACAGCCCCTTCCCGGGGCCACCGTGCTCGCCAACGGCGGCGCCCGCGGGGTGTCGACGGACATGGATGGCCGCTACACCCTTCCCCTGGGAGCAGGCAACCACAGCATCGACTACAGCTTCGTGGGCTACCTCAAGGCCAACCGCTCCGTGACCCTCGCGGCCGGTGAGACCAAGGTCATCAACGTCCAGCTCGAAGCCGACGCCGTCCTGATGGACGATGTGGTCGTGATCGGTTACGGTGTCCAGCGCAAGAAGGAAGTCACCGGCTCGATCGCCCAGATCGACAGCAAGCAAATCACCGCCGTCCGGACGCCGAGCTTCGAAGCCGCCCTGCAGGGACAGGCCGCCGGTGTCCAGGTGTCCCAGAGCTCCGGTGTGGCCGGCGCGGGCAGCCTGATTCGCGTCCGGGGCGTGGCTTCCGTGTCCGCAGCCGGCGACCCGCTCTACGTGGTGGACGGCATTCCGATCACGCAGAACTACTTCCTGCGCGGCAACAGCGGCGCCATGAACAACAACCCGCTGGCCACCATCAACCCGAACGACATCGAGTCCGTCGAGATCCTCAAGGACGCGGCGGCCACGGGCATTTATGGTTCCCGCGGTGCCAACGGGGTCATCCTCATCACCACCAAGCGGGGCAAGTCCGGAACCAGCTACGAGTTCAGCTCGTCCATGGGCCTGTCCACCCCGGCTTCGTTGCCCAACATGCTCAACACCGAACAGTACCTGACCCTCCGCCAGGAGGCTTGGGAAAACGACGGCGGCACGGGCTACGTGTGGCTTCCCGGCTTCACCTCTGCCGGCGACAGCCCGGAGACGCGCCGCGCGGCCTTCGAGGAGGCCATGATGACCAACACCGACTGGGTCAACGAGACCGTCGGCATGGGGGTCAAGCACAACTACAGCTTCGGCGCCCGCAGTGGCGGCGAGAAACACAGCCTGTACGCCGGTGTCAGCTACGACGACAACGGCAGCTATCTCATCGGCAACAGTTACGAGCGCGTGAGCGGTCGACTGAACGGCGACTATGCCCCGACGGATTGGCTCAAGGTGATGCTGTCATCGAGCCTGAGTCGGGGCATCAACAACCGCATCGATGCCGCCTGGTCGGGTGGCCTCGGTGACGCGATGTCCAATGCCCTGCCCTATTACCCCGTTTACCGCACCGACACCCTCTTCAACGCCGACGGATCCGTGCAGGCCCTGCCGGGAGACTATTACCTCTATCAGGACGAATGGGGCGGGACGAAGAACCCCGTGGCCGTGCGCGAGAGCAAGACCTGGGTGACCACCGAGGACCGCTCCATCAACAACGCCAGCATCATCCTGACCCCCACCGACAAACTGTTCATCAAGGGCTCCGGTGGATTCGACTACATGCACGTCCGGGAAGACATCTACAACCCGCCGAGCATTTTCCTGTCGAGTGACCTGGGCAACGCCAACCGCTACGCCAACTACGTCCTCAATTGGAACTACAGCCTGACGGCCGACTACAAGATGGACCTGACGGAATTCAGCCAGCTCAGCCTGCTCGCCGGTTCGGAGTTCCAGCGCACGGACAGCTACGGATACGGCATCGGCTTCGGCGACGTGACCGGTCCGATCTTCGAGAACGACAGCCTGCTGGAGGTGGCCAACGGACAGACCACGGTCAACAACCCGTCCCAGCACAGCTTCCTCTCCTACTTCGGCCGCGCCAACTACACGCTGAAGGACCGCTATTTCTTCCAGGGCACCGCCCGGGTGGACGGCTCGAGCCGATTCGGCCGGAACTACCGCTACGGGTTCTTCCCCTCCCTGAGTGCCGGCTGGGTCATCAGCGACGAGCCCTGGTTCGAGAGCGGCCAGCTCAGCTTCCTCAAGGCGCGCACCAGCTGGGGCCGCACCGGAAACGCCGCCCTCCCGGACTACGCCCGCTTCGGCACCTACAGCGCCGCCGACAACGGCATCCTCTACAACGGGCAGCCCATCCTCTTCCCGATGCAGCCCGCCAACCCGAACCTGCGCTGGGAGACCAGCCGCACGGTGGACGCCAGCATCGAGATCGGCTTGTGGAACGACCGCGTGACGACCGAGATTGCCTACTACAACAAGCGGTCCAAGGACGTCATCATGAACGTCTCCACCCCGCCGAGCACGGGCTTCACCAACCGTTGGGACAACGTCGCCACCATCCTCAACCGGGGTGTCGAGTTCTCCATCAAGAGCCGGAACCTGATTGGCGAATTCCAATGGACGACCGAGCTCAACTTCGCCCGGAACTACAACGAGCTCGAGGACATCGGCAACTACACGCCGGACGCCGTCAGTGGCGGCACCAACGACAGCCGCGTGATTCCGGGCAGCCCGGTCGGCAGCTTCTACCTGATGGAGTTCAGCCACGTGGACAGCGAGACGGGCCTTCCGGTCTACCTTGACCGCGCCGGCAACGAGACCTTCGACTACGACAACAACGAGCGCAAGTATGTGGGCGATGGCCTCCCCGACTTCGTGGGCGGCATGACCAACACCTTCCGCTACAAGCGGTGGGACCTGCGCGCCCTGGCCACCTTCAGCTACGGCGCCAAGATCTTCGACAGCTCCTCCAAGCGCCAGCTCGGTGTGGTGACCAGCTGGAACATGCGGACCGAGATCCTCGACCGCTGGCGCCAGCCGGGCGATGAGGCCACCTTCCCGCGCCTCACCCTCGACGAGACGACCTACGGATTGCCCAGCGGGTTCCCCTGGTGGAACACGAGCCTGTTCGTCTTCGACGCCAGCTACCTCCGCCTCCGCAACCTGACCCTCGGCTACACCATCCCGGTCATCGGCGAGGGCCCGCACGCAGTCCGGAACCTCCGGATCAACGCCAGCGTGACCAACCTGTTCACCATCACCAACTTCCCGGGACTCGACCCCGAGGTCGTCCGCGACTTCGAGAACGCCCAGGACCGCAACATGAGCCCCAACGTGACCTACCTCACGCCTCCACAGGAGCGGGCCTTCACCCTTGGTGTCAACCTCCAATTCTGATCCACGATGAAGCGTTTCAACACCCCTTCCCTGCGGATCGCCGCATTGGCCCTTTCCCTTGGCCTGCTCGTCACGGGTTGTGACAAGCAACTGGAGTTCGAACCCGGTGACGTGATTCTCGCCGAGGACGCCATCAACACCGCGGACGACCTCCAGCGGATGCTGAACTCCAACTACGACGTCCTCGCCAACGTCCTCAACGGACGCCAGCAGAGCATCGCGGAGCTCCTCACCAACAACATGGCCCGTCCGTACTCCAGCCTGGACTACACCGCGGTCTGGAACCGGGAGACCAACTTCTTCACCCCCACAACCGGCGGACTCTACACGGACTTCTACTACGCGATTTACCGCGCCAATGTGGTGGTCGAGAGCTTCGATCTCGTCGAAGGCCTTGATGAGGCGACGAAGGTTCGCCTGGAGGCCGAGTCCCGCTTCGTCCGGGCCGTTTGCCATTGGTACCTCGTGAAGATGTGGGGCTACCCCTATGGCTATACCGCCGACAACAGCCACCTCGGAGTGCCGCTCCGTCTGGACGCGGTGGAACCCCCGACGCCCCGGGCCACCGTGGGCGAGGTGTACGAGCAAGTGATTGCGGACCTCGAGTTTGCCCGGGACAACCTGCCCAACGAGAACGGCCCGTACGCCACCAGCATGGCCGCCAGCGGATTCCTGGCCCACATCCATTTCCTGCGCCAGGAATGGTCCGCTTCCCAGGCGGAGGCCGAGCGCGTCATCAACAGCGGGTTGTTCCAGCTCGACGACGACCTCGACCGCTTCGAGGCCGGCAGCGACAGCGTGCTCGCCGGGGACCTCATCAACCCCGAGACCGTGTTCGGCATCATCGGCGGCTACTTCGCCGTGGACGGCGACAGCCTGCTCAACGACCGGAGCTATGCCTTCCGGGACAACTTCCGCCAGGACAACAACATCAACCCGCAGCTCACCTTCAGCGCCGACATCGTGAACCTGTTCTCCCTCAATGCCGCCGACGACCGGGGCAACTGGATCAACAGCGACGGCGTGACGCACAAGGTGACCCGGTTCGACGACAAGCAGTTCTTCAACGTGCCCATCATCCACCTCACCGGCCTGCACCTGTTGCGCGCCATGTGCGTGGCTCAGAACGGCGGCGACTTGAACACGGCCATCGCCGACATCAACGCCATCCGCGACCGGGCCTTCGGCGCCGACCTCAACGACCTCGACCCCGCCTCCGACGCGGCCACGGTCCTCGCCGCAGCGCGTGAGGAGTACCGCAAGGAGACCCTTTGCGAAGGATGGGAACTCGACCAGACCAAACTCCGCGGGGTGATGGGCGAGGACGAGACCGTCCGGGACGCCCCTTGGGATTGCCCCGGCTCCCTGCTTCAATTCCCGAACTCCTCCACCACCGCGGCGGGGTTCATCCTCAATGACGAAGGCGGATGCCTCTGAACCCCACAGCATTGAACGCCATGAAACTTCAACACCTCCTTCTCTCCGTCCTCGCCCTGGCCCTGATGGCCACCGGCTGCAAGCGGGAAATCACCGGGGAACTCGGAGACCCCATCGACAAGCGCGCAGGCTTCCTGGGCAAATGGGAGCTCGCCTCCTTCACACAGCAGGACCTCAACAACCCGCTCAAGCAGACCCGTGACCTCAGCCACCTGTACATCCAGGAGGGCGTGACGCCGATGAGCCTCACCTTCAATGAAGATGACAGCTACGAGATCGTGCAGGAGCTTGGTCGGGAGTACTTCGGCCAGGGCGGAACGTGGTCGTTTGACGACCCCAGCTTCCCCACCTTCCTCCAGCTCATGGGGGAAACGGACACGCTCGAGTACAACCTCGGCCGGACCGTCCGCCCGTATGACGACCAGATGGCCATCGAATACCGCCGGAGCTGCGGTGAGGGCGGTGCCCTGCTCGAAACGGTCATCTACACGTTCACCTTCAACCGCATGCCGCAATGAACCGCTTGAACTCCCTTCTGCTGGCCCTGTGCGCCTGCATGCCGCTCGCCGTCCTTGGACAGGCGGCCTATGTGCTTCCTTCGCCCACGGCGGCCGAGGAGCTCGTCACGCTCTACATTGATCTGACCCAGACGCAGGACCAGCGCCTCAGCGACATGCTGGACGCCTACCCCGAGGAAGACGTCTACCTCTGGATCTGGAACCCCTCCGCGCCGGTGGCCGGCAACGGAGATTGGGGCGACAGCGATGACCACCAGGTCATGACCAAGGTGAGCGAGAAACTGTACAGCTACTCCTTCGTGCCCACCGAGTACTTCGGTGTGGACGGCCCGACGTTTTTCAGCCGCGGCATTTCCTGCCTGGCCAAGCTCGACAATGGATACGCCTACGAGGAAGAGTTCGGTGGCGAGGCCAAGACCGAGGACCTGTCCGTCGGCATCGTGCCGCAGCTCTGCAATGGCCGGATGTGCATCTTCCCGGAAATCCGGGAAGGCGACGACTTCGTGACGTTCACCTACGACAACAACCAGGAGACCAATCCGGACCTGCAGAACCTCAGCGAGGTCTACCTGCACCTGACCGCCCGGACGGACGCCTTTACGCTCTACACCTACGGCGATGACGGTGTGGCCTCGACGCCCTTCGATGCAGGCACGGTTCCGGAATTGCGCATGCAACCGGTCGACGGACAACCGGGCATGTTCACGTTCACCTTCGTGCCAGAGGACTTCTTCCTCGGCACCCCGAGCAACATTGATCAGACCCCCTACACGGGAGAGCTGCTCGAAAACGGCGTCCGGTGGTACATCACCAAGCCCGGATACACGTTTGCAGGACCGCCTCCGGCCAACAGCCTCGGCATCCTGATTTGCGAATGAGGCCTCTCCCACTTGAAAACCCAACCACGAAACGCCCGGCCCACCACCGGGCGTTTCCCATCTTGTGCTCCATGAGATTCCCGCACTGCCCCTCTCTCCTTGTTGGCTTGGCCCTGCTTGCATCGTGTGGTCCCGGTGCGCCCGATTCCTTTCAGTCGCCCGTGGACCCCGTGATCCCGGGCATGGCGATGCCGGTGCGCCTGAATCCGGATTCGACGTGGATTCCGCTCACGGATTTCTGCCCGGCGTCCACCCCGGATTCCGTCGCGTGGATTCCCGGTTGGGGCCAGGGCCAAGCGGTGAAGATCGTCCAGCGTGACGGCGGCCCGGGCGTGTGGCTGACCCGCCAGCCCGTGGAGGGGCTGGGCGCCCTCCAGATCAGCCGCGGTGGCCGAAGCGAGCACGTTCCGGTGCTGGCCTCTTCCGAGCGGAGCGTGACCTACACCATGCCCCGGGATTTCGAAGGGCACGAGGATGTCCGCATCATGGGCGCCTTCAACGGGTGGTCCAGGACCAGCCACCCTCTCATCCTTCAGCCCAATGGTACGTGGGCCATCGACCTGGTGCTCGGCGAAGGCAAGCACGCTTATCAACTCATCGTCGACGGCGAGGAAATGCCCGACCCGGTCAATCCGGACCGGGTGGACAATGGATTCGGCGGATTCAACAGCCTGATGACCGTCCAGGGCGACTCGTCCACCACCGCGCTCGCCGCCATCGGATTCGGGGGAAACCAGGTCCACGATGTCCGGCTGCTGGGCACACCCGGTGCGCGCGTGTGGGCCTGGTGGGAAAACAACCTCTACACGGCCAGCCTGCTCGGAGCCGACGGCACGGGCCTCGTCCGGATTCCGGCTGCCGCCTATGGTGCTGGCCGCACCAACCTCCGGCTGTGGGCCACCGGCGGGGGCAAGCCGAGCGCGGAAGTCCGCATTCCCCTCATGGACGGCCTCCCCATCGAAGACCCGGCGCAGCTCGTGCGGCAGGATTGGGAAGGCCAGATCCTGTACTTCATGATGGTCGACCGGTTCCGCAATGCCGACCCCGACAACGACAGACCGGTGGACGATCCGTCCATCCATCCCCGCGCCAACGACCACGGGGGCGACCTCCTCGGCATCCAGCGGGGCCTCGACGAAGGGTACTTCACGGACCTCGGCGTCACGGCCCTCTGGGTCTCGCCCCTGACCCGCAACCCCGATGGTGCCTATGGCCTCTGGCAAGACCCGTCCACCGACGTGACCAGCCGGTTCAGCGGATACCACGGGTATTGGCCGGTATCCAACACGGAGCTCGACCCCCGGTTCGGCACACGGGCGGAATTCGACCGGCTCGTGGACGCCGCCCATGACCGCGACATGAACTTCGTCCTCGACTACGTGGCCAACCACGTCCACGAGGAGCACCCCCTGTACAAGGCCCACCCGGATTGGGCCACGTCCCTCTACCTGCCCGACGGACGGGAGAACACCCAACTCTGGGATGAGGAGCGGTTGACCACCTGGTTCGACACGTTCATGCCCACGCTCGAGCTGCGGAAGGAAGAGGTGTACGAAGCGATGACCGACAGTGCCGCGTGGTGGGTCGAGCACTCGGGCATCGACGGGTTCCGCCACGACGCCACCAAGCACATCCCGCTGGTTTTCTGGCGCCGCCTGACTCAGAAGGTCAAGGGCCTCACCGCCGCCACCGGCCGGCGCGTCTTCCAGATCGGCGAGACCTACGGCAGTGCGTCCCTCATCTCGAGCTACCTCGGCACCGGCATGCTGGACGCCCAGTTCGATTTCAACCTCTATGACAAGGCGCTGGTGGCCTTCGGCAAGGACGATGCCGGTGTGGAGGACCTCGTCCGGGTGGCGCAGGAAGGACTCGATGTCTACGGAGCCCACCACCTGATGGGCACCATCACCGGAAACCAGGACCGGCCCCGGTTTGCCTCCCTCGCCGAAGGCACCGTCCGGTGGGACGAAGACCACAAACTTGCCGGGTGGACGCGGCAGATTGACCGGGATGGACTCCGCGGTCACCACGCCATGCGGATGCTGACCGCGTTCAACCTCTCCATGCCCGGTGTCCCCTGCATCTACCAGGGCGACGAGTACGCCGATGTCGGCGGCAATGACCCGGACAACCGCCGCATGATGCGTTTTGAGGATCTGACTCCGGAGGAACGGACCACCCGGGACCACGTGTCAGCCTGGAACCGGCTCCGCCGCTCACACATGAGCCTCTTGTACGGGCAGACCGACATCGAGGCCCTCCCCACCGGGTTGCTCCGCATCGAGCGGCAGTACCTCTCCGAAACCGTGACCGTGTACATCAACCCCACGCCCGAAGCCAAGGCCATCGACGTCATGGGGGACATCCTGCTCGGCGGCGTCGAGGACGGACAGCTCCCGGGTCATGCCTGCATCGCCATCGCCGGCGCCTCCTGACGCAACGCTTTGGGGACGTGGTGGTTATTCTTGCACCATGAAACCATTGCACCTGCTTTCCCTTCTGCTCCTCGGATTCACCCTCCAGGCGCAGGACACGTTCACGGTCGGCGAGACGACCCTCTATGCCACCGACCTGGTCGACGACAGCCAGATCCCCTGGGAAATCCTGTGGGGTGGAGACGACATGCTCTGGTGCAGCGAGCGCAAGGGCCGTGTGATCCGCATCGACCCGGTGACCGGCGACTACACGACCGTCCTCGACCTCAATGTGACGTTCAATGGACAGGGCGAACCCGGGCTGCTCGGCATGGTCCAACACCCGGACTTCCCCGAAGACCCCCGCGTGTGGGTCGTCTACTGTGACGGTCAATTCAACGTCAACGAGCAATTGAGCGTCTTCGAGTGGAACGGCACCGAGCTGGTCAACGAGGAGGTCCTGTTGACCCTTCCCGGGTACCAGATCCACAACGGCAGCCGGTTGCTCTGGCTCCCCGACAACACCCTGCTGATGACCACGGGCGACGCGGGAGAACCGGACTTGAGCCAGGAACTCGAAAGCCTCAACGGCAAGATCCTGCGCATCAACCCGGACGGCACCATCCCCGCCGACAACCCCTTCGAGAACAGCTACGTCTACACCTGGGGCAACCGGAACCCGCAGGGCCTGTGCATCGGTCCCAACGGCTTGATCTACGCTTCCGAGCACGGACAGAACCAGGACGACGAATTCAACCTCGTCGAGGCAGGCCGCAACTACGGCTGGCCCGATGTGCAGGGCGCCTGCAACACCTCGTCCGAGCAGTCCTTCTGCGCCGAATGGGACGTCGCTGAGCCCCTCAAGGCGTGGACGCCCTGCATCGCCCTCAACGGCCTGGAGTACTACACCCATGAGGCCATTCCGGAGTTCCAGGGCAAGATCATGATGGGCGTGATGAGCGGCTTCAACGATCCGCTTCCCGGACGGGTCATCGTGATGGAGCTCTCCGAAGATGGTTCCACCGTGGTCGATGACGAGGCCTACTTCGGTTCGTTCAACCAGCGCATCCGCGACATCGCCGTCAACCCCTACACCGGCGCCTTCTACCTGGCGTTCAACGGCACGTCCTACCCCGGATCGCCCCCGAACATCATCAAGGAGTTCAGCACGTCCGACCCGGCCAGCGTTCCGAGCCCGGTGGTCGAGCCCGTTCTGATCCGGCCGATCCCAGCCACGGGACGGGTGGACATCAGCGTCACCGACGGTGCCTTGGGCGGGCCGCTCGTGGTCCGGGACATGATGGGCCGCATCGTTTTCGACGGACAGGTGGCCAGCCTGCACTTCAGCCTCGACATCGAGGGCTGGGCTCCCGGCCGCTACACGGTCTGGACCGCCACGGGCGCCAGTGCCCTGATGGTCCGCTGAGTCCAGTCGGTCTTGGACCGGACTTCATTTCTAAAAAACGGCGTAAAATGGCGGGGCTTCAGCTCCGCCATTTTTCATGAAACGCAGCCAATTCCTCCAGCGACTCGGCGCCTTGGCCTCCTTGCCGGCCACATTGCCCTTGCTGGCCTCCAGCAAACCCCTCGCATCGGGCCGCAGTGGCAGTTGCGTTCTGGTCCCCTCCGAGACCGCCGGCCCCTTCCCCCTCGACCTCACCGACAACGGCTTCTTCTTTCGGCAGGAAATCCATGAGGACCGAATTGGCGTCCCCTTGAGACAGCGCATCCGCATCGTGGGGGCGGAAAACTGCGAACCCATGCCCAATGTGCGGGTCAACATCTGGCATTGCGACCGGGATGGGGACTATTCCGGATATGCACAGATGGGCTCGGAGGGAGAAACGTGGTGCCGTGGATACCAGATGACCGATGCCAATGGCGAGTGTGAATTCGTCACGGTGTTCCCCGGCTGGTACCCCGGACGCGTGACCCATGTCCACTTCCAGGTTCATGTGAGCTCCCAATACAGCGTGGTCTCCCAATGGACCTGGCCCCATGCCGAGACTGTGGCCGCTGTGGAGGCGCATCCCGATCTCTACCCTGCAGGACCGGACCCCATTTCACCATTGCAGGACGGGGTCTTCTCCGATGGGTACCACCTCCAGCAGGCCGACCTTCAATGGGATGAAGCCGCCGGCGAATTGGTCTCCTTCTATGAAGCCACGGTGGAGGGCAACGGCACCAGTGGTGTGGGCCATCAGGAATGGTCCAACGCACAGGTCTTCTCGCTGGGACAGAACCATCCGAACCCTGTGGTCGATCGGACGTCCCTGCCCTTGACCTTGCGCGAACCGGCCAACATCACCCTGTCCCTCTGGTCCACGTCGGGCCAGCGCGTCCACCTTCAACCGTTGGGCATGCGGTCTGCCGGCCACCACTCCGTGGACATCCGGTTTTCTGAGTTGGGCATCGCGCCGGGGAGTTACGTCTACCTCGTGGAAGTGGAGACACACCGTGGACAGTTCACCGACTTCCGGAGAATGACCTTGGCACGCTGAGGGCTCAATCCCGGCTGAGGAGGCGGAGTGTGGTGCGCCGGTTCTGACGCCGGGCGGCTTCGCTTGTTCCCTCCACTGCCGGGCGGGTCTGTCCGAAGCCCACCGCGGTCAATTGGTCGCGATCGGCCCCTTGGCCCACGAGGAATTCCAAGACGGCTTCGGCCCTGTCCGCTGACAGCGCCAGATTGTCCTGGGCACTGCCCACATCATCGGTGTGTCCTCCGATTTCGAGCCGGATTCCCGGGTTGTCCGCCAGCCAGGCCGACACCTCCCGCAGTTCAGGTTCAGATTCAGCCGCCAAGGCGGCACTGCCCGATTCGAAGAAGACGTTGCGCAGGATGACTTCCGCATCCTCGACCAAGGGGGTCAGGGTGAAGTCCTGCTCCTGTCGGCCCGTCATCGTTCCGGCCTCCACCCGCTCGGAGTGGAACAGATGCCCGGGCGCTCCCACCCACAAAACGAAGTCACGGTCCGCGGGAATGGGAATGTGGTACCGGGCGTCGGCTCCGGTCTGCCCCACGGCAAACGGCTCGCCCGTCTGCCCATCCAGCAACTTGACGGTGCCCTGCGGCAACCGCCGCCCGTCGGTGGATTGGAGGGTCCCCTCCAAGGCCGCCGTGGGGTCGGCGGACACCGAGGGGGGAAGGATGAACGAATGAAGGTCCAGCTGGCCTTCGACGGACCGGCTGAAGAAGCCCGTTTTGCCGTCTGATGCGACCACCAACCCGCTCTCGTCCTCCGGGGTATTCAAGGGATACCCCAGGTTGACCGGGGTCTGCCACTGGCCATCGGCCCCGCGTTCGGACACGAACAGGTCCAGCCCGCCCATGCCCACATGGCCATCCGAGGCGAAGTACAGGTGGCGGCCATCCGGATGCAGGAAAGGACGCATTTCCTGTCCCGGCGTGTTGATGCCGTCCGGAAGTCGCCTCGGTCGGGAGAAGGACCCGTCGGGCTGGACGCTCGCCTCGTACAGGTCATGCTGGCGCCGGCCCGGGCGTCCCCTGCCCCGCGTGAAGTACAGCGTCCGGCCATCCGGGCTGAGGCTGGGCTGGCTCTCCCAATTGCCGCTGTTCACCGGCCCGAGATTGACGGGCCGCTGCCACCCCCCATCCAGGGTTCGGCGGGTGACGTACAGGTCGCAGCTGCCTTTGTGATCGCCTTCCCCTGGCCGGTCTGCTTCACGGCACATCGTGAAGCACAGGGTGCTGCCATCTCCAGACAAGGTGGCCGCGCCCTCATTGTTGGGCGTGTTCAGCCCGCGAAGCGGCACAGCTTCCTGCCACTCCCCCTCCTCGAACAGGGAAATGAACAGGTCCTCCTGGCCTGCGGCAAACCGACGGTCGGACACCCGCCGGGTGAACACGAGCCCCTCTCCGGCCAGCCACAGGCTCGGGAAGTATTCGTCCTGCGGGGTGGATACGGCAAACGGCAAGGGCTGTGGGTCGACCTCTTCCGGGTGGGCCAATGCGTGTCGCATGAATTCGGCGTCGGCCAACACCCGGTCAATCCGCGCTGTATCCGGCCCTTCCATCACGCCGGGAATGGCGAGCATGGCCAACATGGCCACCCCCATTTCCTCCGGGTCCAGCGCATACCGGGCCGCCTCTGCCCAGGCGAAGTGGTCCCGAATCCAATCCGGTCCATCGCGAAGAAGCACCTGCCGGTAGCGGTCACGCGATTCGGCATAGACCCCCTCCTCGAACCGCATGCCGGCCAGAATCCGCTCGGCTTCGGAAAATTCAGGATCGAGTGCCAAGGCCTTCAACAGGTTCGCCTCCACCTCCAGCTTCAGCGCGTCATCGTCCGCGCCGGGCGCCAAAGCCGCCTTGATCGATTCCATCGCCTTGCGGTAGGCCTTGATGGCCTTCTTGTTCTCGCTGTGCAACCGGCCGGGCTGCGCTGCAGCGGACAAACTGAAGGCCACCATCGCGGTCAACCAGAGCGCAATGTGGAAAGTCAAACGGGACGATGTGCGCATGCCTCGAAAGGAAAACGCCAAGATGGGGCCAATCGCACATCCGTGGCCAACTTGCAGCCGTGCGCATCGGACTCATCAGCGACACCCACGGTCACATCGACGACCGCATCCTGCACCATTTGGCGGGATGCGATGAAATCTGGCATGCCGGGGACATCGGCAGCCTGGCCGTGACCGATGCCCTGGCCACCGTGGCTCCCCTGCTCGCCGTCCACGGCAACATCGACGACCAGCTCATCCGGCGGGAGTTTCCCGAGCACCAACACGTGGTCCGGGAGGGCATGTCCATTTGGATGACGCACATCGGCGGCCGGCCGGGACGCTACGCAAAGGGCATACGATATGGGCTTGGCGAGCACCGGCCGGGGCTGTTTGTCTGCGGCCATTCCCATCTGCTGATGGTCAAGAAGGACCCCAGCTGGGGTGGGCTCTACCTGAACCCGGGGGCTGCTGGACGCCAAGGGTTCCACCGGATGCGGACGCTCCTTCGGTTTTCCCTGCACAACGGCGCCATCCTCGACCCGGAAGTCGTGGAGCTGGGCATCCGGTGAAACGCCGGACTCCGGAAAAGATGTCGTAAACTTGTCCTGCACCCAAGGGTGTACCGGACTCCTCTGCGGGTCCTTCCTCCGGGATTATTGAAACGAAACGACGCCCACCTCGGTGGGAACCCCACATGTACGACATCATTGACCTGAACAGCCGAAAGGTTGCCGAGCTCCGGGACATTGCCAAGAAGCTCAACATTGCCCGCGTCGACAAGCTCAAGAAACAGGAACTGGTCTACGCCATTCTCGATGAGCAAGCCGTGAACCCCACTGCCCTCGGCGGTGAGGCCAAAGGCGACGCCAAGCCCAAATCCGAGGCCAAACCGGACGCCAAGGCTGAAGGGGCTTCCGAAGGCGAGGGCGACAAGCCCAAGGGCCGCGGTCGCCAGCGCGCTGCCGCCAAGAAGGACGCCCGCTCCAAGGAAGACGGGGGTGCCAACCAGAAGGACGGCGACAACCGCCGCCGCAATGCCGACAACAACCGGGGCAAGGACCAGAAGGACGGCGACCGGAAGGGCCGCGAGGACCGCGAGGACCGCGGAGAGCGTGGGGATCGTGGGGACCGCAACGACAAGAAACGCGAGGGCGACCGCCGTGGAGACCGCAACGATCGCGGGGACCGTGGAGACCGCAACGAGCGCGGGGACCGTGGAGACCGCAACGAGCGCCGCGACCGCAACCGCGACCGCAACCGCGATCGCCGGGACCGCGACAAGGACCGCCTCGGCGAGCCGGAAGAGCACGGGTTCAACTTCGACGGGATTGCACAGGCCGAAGGTGTGCTCGAAGTGATGCCGGAAGGCTTCGGCTACCTCCGCAGCGCCGACTACAACTACCTGAACAGCCCCGACGACGTCTACGTGAGCAACCGCCAGATCAAGGCGGCCGGCCTCCAGACCGGCGACAACGTCGTCTGCTCCATCCGTCCGCCCCGCAAGGGAGACAAGTACTATCCCATGGTGGAGGTGCTCAAGGTCAACGGCCGCGACCCATCCTGGGTGCGTGACCGTGTTCCCTTCAAGTACCTCACGGCCCTCTTCCCGCAAGAGGCGTTCAACCTCGCCGGCAAGGGCAACAACATCTCGACCCGTGTCATCGACCTCTTCTCCCCCATCGGAAAGGGACAACGCGGCATGATCGTGTCTCCGCCCAAGGCCGGTAAGACCACCTTGCTCAAGGACGTCGCCAACGCCATTGCGGAGAACCACCCGGAGACCTACCTGATCATCCTCCTCATCGACGAGCGTCCGGAGGAAGTCACGGACATGAAGCGCAGTGTCAATGCAGAGGTCATCGCCTCCACGTTTGACGAACCCGCCGACCGTCACGTGAAGATCGCCGAGATCGTCCTCGAGAAGGCCCGCCGCATGGTCGAGTGCGGACACGACGTCTGCATCCTCCTCGACTCCATCACCCGTCTGGCCCGCGCCTACAACACCGTGGCCCCCGGCTCCGGAAAGGTGCTCTCCGGCGGTGTCGAATCCAACGCCCTCCAGAAGCCGAAGCGCTTCTTCGGTGCGGCCCGGAACATCGAGAACGGCGGGTCGCTCAGCATCATCGCCACCGCCCTCGTCGAGACCGGTTCCAAGATGGACGAGGTCATCTTCGAGGAGTTCAAGGGCACCGGCAACATGGAGCTCCAACTCGACCGCCGGATCGCCAACCGCGGCATCTACCCGGCCATCGACATCCTCGGCTCCAGCACCCGCCGCGACGACGAGCTCATCCATCCGCAGATGCTCCAACGCATCCGTGTCCTGCGCCGTCACCTGGCCGACATGAACCCCATCGAGGCGATGGAATTCCTCAAGGACCGGCTGAGCCGGACCGATTCCAACGAGGAGTTCCTCATCACGATGAATGGCTGACGTGCGGTCCGTCCTCCGGACCGCGTGGTTCCTGCCCGCCGTGGGCACCGCCCTGTGGTGGACCATCCGTCTGGGGCTCATGGGGCGCATCGCGTTCGAGACCGCTGTGGCCGCTGGATCGTTGGTCAATTTCGGCCTGCTCCTTTTGCTCGCCTTTGCCGCGGACTTCCAATCCCAGCCAGGAGACGACTTCGGCATCCGGTTCAAGCGGAACCTCAAAGGGCCATTTCTCTATGCCTGCGTGGCGGCCATCGGAGTCGGCGCCTTCCACCACGGCGTTGCCGCGGAGCAAACGGCGCTGCGGAAACTGCAACACGAACGGCTCATCGAGCAGACCCTGTCCGATGAAGCGGCCTACGCCGAACTCCAGGCGACGGATCCGCAGCTTGCACAGCTGGACCGGGAGACCGCCCGCGAGCGGGCCCTTGACAGCCTGCGGTTTCAATTCGATCCGCGTTGGCACATCACCGCCAGCCTCATTGTGCTCGTGGCCACGGCCGCTTCCTGCGCCTTGTTCGCAACCCTCATGGGCGGGTTCTTGCGGTCGTGAAGGCCATGCTGCAATTTCACCGGACCGACCGCGTTGACGAGTAACCCGATGAACGCTTCTCCCACCTCCGCCCTTAGAGCCTGCGTGCTGACGGTCCTGTTGTGCCTTGGCGGCTGGGGAATGCAGGCCCAGACGGCCAAGCAGAACCTCGCCAAGTTCGACTACCGGCCATACCACTTCGGCTTCCTGCTCAGCGGCAACACAAGCAGCTTCAACTTTTCGTTGCGCCCCGACTTCACCTTTGCGGACAGCCTGCTGAGCGTGGAGAACAACAGCCTGTCCGGCTTCAACCTCGCCCTGCTGGCCTCGGTCAACGTCAATCCGGTCGTGCACGTGCGGTTCATCCCCGGATTGAGCTTCCAGGACCGGGGGCTCCTGTTTCGGTTCCGCGGCGTGGATGGGGCGACGGAACAGATCAATGTCCGGACCGAGAGCGTATACCTCGATTTCCCCTTGCTGATCAAGCTCCGCACCGAACGCATCGGCAACTTTGCGCCCTATGCCCTGATCGGCGGCAAGCTCAGCCGCGACATGCAGAGTCAGGAGGACGTCAACCAAAGCCTGCAGGACGGCTACATCCTGAAATTGGCCAAGGGCAACTCCAGCCTAGACGTTGGGGCGGGCGCGGATTTCTTCCTGCCCTTCTTCAAATTCTCCGTGGAGATGAAAACCGAATTCGGCATGCGGAACGTCCTCATCCAGGACGACACGCCATTCAGCGCCGCCTTCGATCAGCTGCGGACCCGCAGCTTCATCATCAGCTTCACCTTCGAAGGCTGAGAATCCGCCACTCCCCTTCTTCCCGCAATCCGGTCCTGCGCAATCCGTGCTGTCCCGCCTCCGCTTCGAGGGGC
Organism: Flavobacteriales bacterium; assembly: GCA_049610565.1. Taxonomy (GTDB): domain Bacteria; phylum Bacteroidota; class Bacteroidia; order Flavobacteriales_D; family Sanyastnellaceae; genus UBA8752. The sequence goes on from JBMYZR010000019.1 coordinate 23,739, forward strand.
GGCACATCCGGCTGCATGAACCCACTGAGCATCAACGTGCACGCGGGCTTCATCGTGGCGGCATAGGCAGCCATGTCCTCCATGAGGATGTTCCGGTTGATGTTGGCGATCACCACATCGAATCGGGCGGCATCCGCGTCGGTCAAGGTGTTGGCTCCCCCCTCGCGGACTTCCAACCCTAAGGAAGACAGTCCATTGAGGCCGATGTTTTCCTCGGTGTTGCGGACGCTCCAAGGGTCGATGTCCACGAACACCACCTCCGCAGCGCCCCGCATCGCGGCGTAGATGCCGAGCACGCCCGATCCGCACCCCATGTCGAGGACGGTTTTGCCGGTCCACTCCACCGCGGCCATCTCCGCAAGGAGGCCCCGCGTGGTCTCGTGGTGGCCAGTGCCAAACGCCATGCGCGGCTGAATCGTGATCTGGTGGGCGAATCCGTCCGCGCCCGAGCGGTTGTGGAAGGGGGCACTCACTCGCACCACGTCACCGACTTCCACTTCCGGGTAATCGGACTCCCATTGTGCGTTCCAATTCTGCTCTTCCACCTCCGACGCTTGCCATGTGACGAGGCCGAGGGGCTCGAGCCGAGCGCGGACCTCTTCGAGGGCGCTGAAATCCAGTTCGTGGTCCTGCCCGAAGGCCATGAGCGCATCGCCCTCGTGCTGGAACATGCTGCAGCCGGCTTCATCGAGCCATGCCGTCGCAATGTCCCGGCCCGGCTCTGCCGGCGAGCACCGGACATGGATGCGATGCCACCCCACGGTCAGGCCTTGGCGGTCTCCTGGTTCTGGACGGCGCGTCCCGCCGCCTCCACCAGGGCGTGGAAAGAATCGGGGTCCAACGCGGCACCACCGATGAGGCCGCCATCCACATCCGGGCAGGCGAAGAGCTCGTCGGCGTTGGCGGGCTTGCAACTGCCACCGTACAGCAAGGGAATGGACCTGGCCGTGTCCGCATCGTAGGCTTCCGTCAGCCAATTGCGGATGGCCGCATGCATTTCCTGGGCTTGCTCGGCACTGGCGGTCAACCCCGTTCCGATGGCCCAGATGGGTTCATAGGCCACCACGACCCGGGACATCGCCTCCGCCGGCAGGTGCAGGATGCCGGATTCCAATTGCCGCAGCACCTTGTCAAAGTGGACCTCGCTTTGCCGGTCCTGCAGGCTCTCGCCACAGCAGAACACCACGCGCAAACCCGCCTCCAGCACACGCGCCACCTTCTCGGCCACGCGCACATCGTCGTCGCCGTGGCCATCCCTGCGCTCGCTGTGCCCCACGATGACATCCTGAACGCCGCACCCGGCGAGCATGTCCGCGGTGAACTCACCCGTCTGGGCACCGGGTCCCGTGGCGGAAACGTTCTGTGCCCCCAGCCGGAAGCCGAGATCGTCCGTGCCCATGGCGGCCAGATACGGTGCGGGGGGAGCGATCATGACCTCCACGCCGTCGGGCGCTGCGCCGAAACGGGACCATGCGTGTGCAAATTCCCGGGCTTCGTTGAATGACTTGTTGCTCTTCCAATTGCCTGCTACGAGCATGTTTCGGTGGTTTGTAGGGTGGATGGCGAATGATTCGGGCGGCAAGGTAGCCTCTCCCCTTCGCGCATCCTCGTCATCACCCCAGGCAATGCCATCAACTGCACCATCGCGTCCTTCCTTGCACGAGCTCGAGGTGCTGCTCGAACGGCATTGGGGGTATGCGCACTTCCGCCCGGCACAGGAACCGGTGGTGATGGCCGCGGCCGCAGGGCGCGATGTCCTGGCCATCCTGCCCACGGGAGGGGGGAAATCCATCGGGTATCAGATTCCGGGTTTGTACCGCGGTGGCGTCTGTCTGGTCATCAGCCCCCTGGTGGCCCTCATGGCGGATCAGGTCGACGGATTGAAGCGGGCTGGACTCCGCGCCGCGTCGATCACATCGGGCCAGCACCCCAAGGACGTCGAGCGGACGCTGTCTTCCTTCCAACACGGGCCGGGCGGTTTCCTCTTCGTGGCGCCTGAACGGCTGGTTCAACCGGCCTTCGCTTCGGCCTGTCAGGCGATGCCGGTCCGCACGGTGGCTGTGGATGAAGCGCATTGCGTGAGCCAATGGGGGCACGCGTTCCGCAAGGACTACCTCGACCTGGTCGTCCTTCGACAATGGCACCCCGAAGCGAGCTGGATTGCGCTGACGGCCACGGCCACCCCGCGTGTCGCCGGACACATTGAGGCCCTCCTTGGCCTCCGGAATCCGGCGCGGTTCCGCATGCCCATGCGCCGGGACAACTTGGCCTTCCGGGTCCTGCAGGTCCCCGGTCGACATGAGGCCGTGGCCGATTGGGCCCGCCGGACCCAAGGCAGCGCCATCCTCTACGTCCGGACCCGGCGGGATGCGGAATCCATGGCCGTCCTCCTCCAGCGCACCGGTGTGAGCGCCGCAGCGTACCATGCCGGGATGGACCGCCCCCTCCGCGACCTGCACCAGTCGAAGTGGATTGCCGGAGAGCTGCAGGTCCTCGCGTGCACCACGGCCTTCGGCATGGGCATCGACAAACCGGATGTTCGCGCCATTGCCCACGCCCACGTGCCCGAGACGCCGGAGTCGTACATCCAGGAGGCCGGTCGAGCGGGTCGGGACGGACGTCCCGCCGAGGCCGTGATTCTTGTGGACAGCACCGCTCTGGCGGAAGCCGAAAGCCGGGTGGCCGGACAATGGCCGTCCCAAGAGCAAGTCCGGGCGGTGCTGCAAACCCTCGCCAACCTCATGGGCGTAGCCGTTGGTGTCGTCTCGGAAGACCCCGCGGAAGTCGCCGTGGATGAGCTGGTCCAGCGGTCGGCTTGCCCCCGTCCCCTGGTCGACCGGTGCCTCGATCTGCTCGAGCGCAATGGCACCCTCACGCTGCACCGAGTCACCACAGAATGGTGGTTCCGCTGGTTGGAGGACTCCCATCCCGAACCGAATCGCTCGGCGACCTCGCTGCAGGACCGATGCTTGAATTGGCTGGCTGAACACAAGGGCAAGTCCGGCTGGAACCGGCTCCGCGCGAAGCCTCTTGCCACGGCCATGAAGGAGGAGGCCTCGAACATCCGGTCTGCCTTGCTTTCCCTGTCGGAGCGTGGTCTTGTTCAATGGGCACTGCCTGAGGCGCGGCGGGCCGTGACCTTCCCCGTGGGCCGCCCGGCCGTGGAATCCTTTGCCTTGCCGGCATCGGTCCTGCAAGACCGGATTGTCGAAAGCGAGGAGCGCTGGCGCGCCATGCAACACTACGTGACCGGCGAAACCTGCCGCGCCCTTCTCCTAGAATCCGGATTCGAGGAGGCCTCCGGCGAGGCCTGCGGGATCTGCGATGTCTGCGCCCCGGACTCCCCGCCGGACCGCAGCCACATCCTCGCGCTGATTGGACGCGGGGTTCCGGCCCGCGAGCTCCAAAGGCTGGTGCCGCCTGTCCACAAACCGCACGTGCGCGAACTGCTCGAGGAGCTGCGGGCAGAGGGGGCCATCGGATGGGACCAGGGCCGCTTCTACCCCACGTCGACCGCCACGGACTGAACGCCCATTGACCGGACTACCTTCGCGCCATGGCCACCGAGACCTCCATTCCAGCCTTGGCAGATGTGCAATTGCATGCGGGCAAGGCCAAAAGCGTACAACGCGGACACCCCTGGGTCTTCTCGGGCGCCATTGCCCGCCTCATCGTCGAGGAGGAGCCCCCCGCCGCAGGAGATTGGGTGCGCGTCGTGGACCACGAGGGCGCGTTCATCGGATGGGGCCACTGGGGAACCGGGTCCATCGCCGTCCGCATCGTGTCGCGCGATGAGGACCAGCTTCCCGACGTGGCGTGGTGGGCCTCCAAACTGAAGGCGTGCCTCGCCGTTCGCACCGCCGCCGGACTGTGGGATCCCAAAGGCGATCACCGCGGAGGGTTCCGATGGGTCCACGGCGAAGGCGATGGGCTGTCAGGGCTTGTGGTCGATTGTTATTCGGACATCGTGGTCCTGCAAACGCATTCCATGGGCATGCACAAGGTGCGGCATGACATCGCGGAGGGTCTCCGGATCGCCATGGGAGACCGCCTGAAGGGCATCGTGGACAAGAGCCTTTCCCTCCTCAGGAAGCTGGACGTCGACCTGCCCGAGAGCGCATCGGATGAATGGTTGATGGGGCAAGGCACGCCCGACGGCACCCCCTTCGAGGAGCACGGCATCACGTACACCGTGGACCCCATTGCCGGACAGAAGACGGGGTTCTTTCTCGACCAGCGGGACAACCGACGGCTCCTCATGGAGTGGGTGGGAAACCGACCTGTGTTGAACGCCTTCAGCTACACCGGAGGATTCAGCCTGGCCGCCCTCCAAGGTGGCAGTCCGCATGTCATCAGCCTCGATGCCTCCCGGCCCGCGGTCGACCTGGCGCAGCGCCACGCCGAGACCAATGGGTTCGGCGAACGGCACGAAGCGGTCTGTTCGGATGTCCTGTCCTACATCGGCTCGGTCGACACGCTTCCGCCCGTGGTCATTCTGGATCCACCGGCCTACGCCAAGAGCCGCGCCAACCGGCACAAGGCCGTCAAGGGGTACCAACGGCTCAATGACGCGGCGTTGCGGAAAATGCCGGCAGACAGCCTGCTGTGGACCTTCAGCTGTTCACAGGTGGTGGACGCCCAGCTGTTCGAGGACACCATCGTGTCGGCGGCCATCCGCTCGGGGAGGGCCGTCCGCATTCTCCGCAGGCTCGGTCAACCGGCCGATCACCCCACCCTCGCAGGCCATTCCGAAGCCCGCTACCTCAAGGGGTTGGTCCTGCACGTGACCTGAGCTCCGGTCCCGACGTTCGCCTCGAGGCTGTGCCTCACGGTTGAAGGCGGACCTTCGTCCACCCGTCTCCATGGCGTGCATGCCGAATCCGGTCGTGAAGCCGTCCGGGACGGCCCTGCCAGAACTCCACGACATCGGCGACGAGGCGATACCCTCCCCAATGGTCCGGGCGCGGCACATCATCGGGAAATTGGGCCTCCACCCCTTCCCGGGCGGATTCCAACGCGGCCCGATCCTCGATTTCCTCGCTCTGCTGCGACGCCCACGCGCCCACCCGGCTTGGTCGAGGCCGGCTGTGGAAATAGCGGTCCGACTCCTCGGGGGTCAACGGCTCGACCTGCCCCCGGACGCGAAGCTGCCGTTCGAGCGACGGCCAGAAAAAGGTCAGGGCAGCCGCAGGATTGGCGGTCAACTGTCTGCCCTTCGCACTGCGGTAATTGGTGTAGAACAGAAACCCGGTCCCCTCACGGTCCACATCGCGCAGCAACACGATGCGCGCGTCGGGATGGCCATTCTGATCCACCGTGGACAGGGTCATGGCGTTGTAGTCGTCGGGATCGCTTTGCCTTGCCTCACCAAGCCACGTTTCGAGCAGGTTCTGCATGGAGGTACCGGCCCCATCCAAAGCACCGGACGCATAGTCTTTTCTGTCCTCGTATTCTCCCATGGTCGAAGAAGCGGCTGAGCCCCAAGCTTGTTCAGACAGCGGGCTTTTCTGCGACAATCAGCAGGTTTCCGCCCTCCTCTTCCTGGTGCAGCTGCTCACCCGGGCGGTCCACGTACCCAATCCGGTGGACGTCATGGACGTTGAACCCACACGATTCCACCAAGGACCGGATGCCCTCCTGAGAGCAATAGTGCAGGAAGGCGACCGTCTGCCCCCCATGCCGTTTGTAGAACAGGTCGCCACGTTCATAGCCTTCATTGGCCAGCGCCAACTCCTCGAACAACTGAAGCGCCTCCGGCCCCCACTCGTTGGGGTTGTCGACGTTGAACACATCGAAATACAACCGGCCGCCCGGCCGCAATGCCTTGAACGCCTTGGTCAGGCTCTTCCGCCTCTCCCCTTCGGACGGAATGTGGCCGAACGCGTACAGGAAAGTGATGGAGTCGTACGCGTCTGCCTCGACCTGCACTTCATTCCAATGGCCGATCCTGGCGTCCACACCGCGGCCCTTGGCCGTTTCGATCATGCCTGCGCTGATGTCCACCCCTTCGACCCGATAGGACAGTCCTGAACGCTCTCGGATGTCCATCGCCCGCCTTCCCGTGCCACACGCGATGTGCAACACGCGCTGGCTCCCCCGGCTTCCGATGTCGTCGGCAATGATGCCGTTGATGCTCTGGGTGTAGGCGTGGCGCTTTTCGCTCCCCTGATCCAGGTGGTCGTAGGTCTGGGCCTGCTCCGAGTAGTACGCACTGATCGAATTCAGGATTTCCCCATTTGCCGGCTTGGGAATCAAAGGGTACAACCTGTGTGTGCGGCTCCCACGGACCTCATTGATGGGGATGAAGGTGAAGGCGTCCTTCTCCAACCGCCTGAAGCCGGATTCATCCTGGCTGAACGAGGCGGTCGTCGCCGTTTCGTTGAGCTCTCCCAACCACCGCTTCTCGGCATCGAAGAGGACCATGCCATCGAGGGTGTCCAGTGCAGGTGCATAGAAATGCACGGTGATGAGCGGCTTGTCGGGGCTCGGATTGACGATTTTGTGGATGGTGCCATCCGGTTCGGGCAAGACGCCCCCCGCGCGAACCCGCAAGGCGGTCCCTTCACGCAGCTCCCGGCGTTCCGCGTCGTACGTGTACTCGACGTTCTCCACCTCGCCCTCCACGCACAGCACGTAGCCCCAGAATCCCTCATGGTGATGGATGGCGCTCTCCACACCAGGCGGCCAGTGGAGGACCACCACTTCGAAGGGGTCGAGCAGCAGGATGTTCCGGGCATAATTGTCGGTCATCCCCTCGCTGGACGGGATGCACCCGGTCATGTCCAGGTCCGCAATGCGAATCGACCGGACGAGCTCCCCCATCCACTCGAAATCGAAGTCGGGCGGTGTGGTCGAACGGATCGTGTCGATCAAGGCGTGCATGGCGGATTCGGCTCCCTCGAAGATACGGGGCAACAGGCGACCATCACAATGACCCAGGTTGCACAACGCCGGTGTGAAACCTTCGGGCGCCCCCGTCAGTATAGGACGCCGATTCCAACTTGTTTGCCCATGTCCAACCGACGCATTGTGAGCTATGAAAAGCTCGACCAGTCCATCCGGAAGATGATCAAGTCCCATTACCCTGACGGGTTTGACGGACAAACCTTCAACCTCCGTCTCCCGACGAGCAAGGAGGTGTTCAAGATGATCCGATTCGAGACGGACAACATCCAATACATGGTCAAGGTCGGCCCCGCCATCGAAGGCGTCGACTACACCGTGGACTGAAAATTCCGCAAATCCACCTTGGGAAAAGGGGTTGGTTCCGAACTTGGGACCCGCCCCTTTTTCACATGCCCCGCCTGCTGCTCCCCCTGCTTCTGCTGATTGTCCCGGGTCCCCTCCTCGCCCAACTCACGTGCCAGCCCATGGTGGGCCACGTGGGCCTGCGCGATGCGCGCATCTGGATCCAAACCGAATCCGCCGGAACCGCCCTCATCGCGTGCCGACCCGAGGCCTCCGATGTCGACGATGGATCCGACATCCTCCGCAGCCTGCCCCACAACCTCGCGCCCGCTTCGGCCCACACCGCCACCTTTGACCTCGGCGGCCTCGAGCCCGGCACAGCCTACACGTATGAGGTCATCCTCGACGGACAGACCATCACCCAAGGCATCGACCCGGACGCCCTCCGGTTCGAGACCCAGCCGCTGTGGCAGTACCGCTTCGACCCACCGGCCTTCACCCTGGCAGTGGGTTCCTGCAGCTTCATCAACGAGACGGAATACGACCGGCCCGGCAAACCCTATGGCGGCGGGTACGGCATCTTCAACACGATTGCGGCTTCCGATCCCGACCTCATGCTGTGGCTGGGGGACAATGTCTATTTCCGGGAAGTCGACTGGGGCTCCCGGTCGGGCATGCAACACCGGTACAGCCACCTGCGCCAATTGCCGGAGATGCAGGCCCTGCTCGGTGCCTGCCCCCACATCGCCACATGGGATGACCACGACTTCGGCCCCAACGACGCCGATGGCAGCTGGGTACACAAGGACTGGGCCGCCGAAACATTCCGCGAGTTCTGGCCCAACCCCTCCCAAGGCCTCGCCGAGACCGGCGGACAGGGCATCACCACGGCACTCAGCTTCATGGATGTGGACGTGTTCATCCTCGACAACCGCACCTTCCGCATCAACCCGGACAACCGCACCCGCACGCCACAGATGCTCGGGCAGGAACAGATGGATTGGCTCATCTCCGCCCTCCAATACAGCCAAGCGCCATTCAAACTGGTCGCCGTGGGCAGCCAGGTGGTCTCCGACTACGCGGGCTATGAGAACATGGCGATGTTCGCCGCCGAGCGGGGGGAATTGCTCCGCCGCATCGACGCCGAAGACATTCAGGGTGTCGTCTTCCTGACCGGAGACCGCCACAGCTCCGAACTGAGCAGCTTGACCTTGCCGGGCGGGCGCACCGTGCTGGATTTCACGTGCAGTGCGCTGACCAGCGGCAGCTACGACCACAGCTCGGAACCCAACCACAATCGGATGGACGGCACCATGGTGGGCATCCGGAACTACGGCACGCTCAGCTTCAGCGGCCCCCGGACCGAGCGCGTCATGACCATCCGCACGATGGACGGTGAAGGCCATCTCCTGTGGGAACGAGAGTTCGCCGCTTCCGATCTGTGATCAGGGCTTGAGGACGACCCGCGACACGGCCCGGTGGCCGGCGCGGTCCGTGGCCTGAAGGAAATAGACGCCGCCGGGGTGCCCCCCAAGGCTCCAGCTCACGGATTGCCCTCGCACGTTGAGGACATCCACGGCTCTTCCCACGGCATCCACCAAGGTCAACCGACCGTCGAATGCCTTCGCAAAGGAGACCTCCACCCGGCTGCGCACCGGATTGGGCGCCAGGCTGAAAACGGGGGCCGACACCTCCGCAATGCCAACCGGCACATCCACGGTCACGGTCACCGAGCAGCCGCCGTCGTCGGTCACCGTCAAGGTCCACGCCCCTGCCCCGAGGTCATCGGGGTCCTCCTGGCCCGTGTTGCCCGTGGGGCCGGTCCAGAAGAAATCGTAGGGCTCCGCCCCGCCGGTCACCGTCACGGACACTTCGCCATTCTCTTCCCCGGGATTGGCCCCTTCGATGGAATCCACCACCACGGTCATGCCCGGCGGATCCACTACGGCAATGCTCGCCGTGTCGGTGCAGGTGGCTCCGGATGTCAGCAGAACCGTCACTTCCACGGCGTATTCGCCTGCGGACAGTTCGAGAAAGTTGCCACCGATGTCCGCCGCGATGCCATTCAGGGTGTAGCCGGTCACAGTGACGGTGTCGGCCACGAAGGCCGAAATGTTGCCATCCTCTCCCCCTGCGCACTCCGGTGCTGACGCCACGAGGAACAAGGCGGGATCGGGTGCTGCGTCAATCGTGAACACCTGCACTGCACCGCAGGTCGAATCCCCATCGAGCACTTCAAGCACATAGGTGCCCGGCACGAGTGCGTCAAACGCCTCGGATGCCCACGGTCCGGTGATCGCGCCTTCCGGCCCGGACAACGTAAAGGAGACCGAATCGGACAGGGCCGAATCCACGAGGAATTCCGCGAACCCGTCCTGCGTGCCGAAACAACTCTCGGAGAGCACGGACGATGGAGTGAGGACCAAATCGCAATAGGTACAGCTGCCATCTTCCACCGTGGCCTGGTCGTTGAAGTTGGAGGCCGCCTCATCCGTGCAGCCCACGCAGGACGTGAACTCGCAGTTGTCCGCATCAATGACCGCCTCTGGATCATAGTTGCAAGCCTCGGGCTCGAGACAGCCTGCGCAGGAGGAGTACTCGCACAGTCCACTTTCGATCGTGGCGTCCGGGCTGTAATTGCACGCGGAAGCGTCGGTGCAGCCGTAGCAGGTGAAGTCACAGAGCGTCAAATCATTGATGAAGGCGGTCGAGTCGAAGTTGCAGGCTGAAGCCAATCCACATCCCGCACACGTGATGTAGTCACACGACCCGTCTTCGAAGGTGACGAAGGGGTTGTAGTTGCACGCCAGCGAGTCGAGGCACCCGCCCACTTCGACCCCGTCACAGACGAGCACGAAGTCAAATCCACCCACGGCCGGGGTCACGGCATTGGAGCCGCTCACG
>JBMYZR010000019.1:33929-37490 GCA_049610565.1 Flavobacteriales bacterium
CGAGCACGAAGTCAAATCCACCCACGGCCGGGGTCACGGCATTGGAGCCGCTCACGTGCAACAGGTACTCCACCCCTTCCTCGCTCTCCCACTCCACGGCGGAAGCGAGGAAATTCTCGTAGCACGGCTCGGCGAAGAAATTCGCTTCGTCCTGGTCGTCGTTGCCGGCCACACAATCGAGGTTGTCGCAATCGCCTTCGAACACACTGAGGTAGCTGTCGTAGCCGGTGTCCTCAAAGCACATGGTGGCCCGCAGGGTGTCTCCCGTTCCCACGATGCTGTACCACAGGCCGCCATGGAAATACTGGCCGATGTTGTATTGGTCACAGTAGGTCGTTTCCGTGGTGTCGGCGCACACGGTGGTGGCCGTCACGATCTCGCTGCAGGCGATGGGCTCGGCGGTTCCGCACTCGTCATTGGCCACGGGGAGACAGAATCCGTTGCAGTCGAACCCGTCCTGGGCGTAGTAGCAACTGCCGTCCTCTTCCGTATACACCGGTGCCCAATTGCAGGCTTCCGGATCCGTGCACCCGGGGAATTCGAAGGGGTCACACACCCCGTCTGCGTCCTCATCGCACAGGCAGTTGCCCTCGCAATCGAAGCAGAAGAAAGGATAATCACAGGAGCCGTCGTCCTCCGTGGCTTCCGGGTTGAAGTTGCACGCAGCCTCGTCCGTGCAGCCCGGCACGGAACAATCCGGCACGAGCACCCCCTCCATCACGCGGTCGTTGATGCTGTCGGACAGCATCCACACCGTATCGGCCAACAGGTCCAGCGACACCGGCACGGTGTCCACCATCCAATGAAGGCTGGCGGAATCCAGCGGGAATTCGCCGAGGTCGACGCTCATCACAGCCGAATCCAACCCGGCGGACCAGGTCAAGGTGAAATGGATGGCCGAGTCGCCTTGGCTCGGGATGTGGTTGACCCCATAGAGCTCACCCTCGGCGAGGAAGCAGACGAAGGTCCCCGCGGAATCTTGGGCACATGCCTGGTCCAGTCCGTCATCAAACCCGGTCGTCGACGCGGTGTCCATGACCAGCTCGAGGCCGAGGTTTCCACTGTCGTGCTCCACCCCGAACGACACGGTCCACTCCGGTGAACAGTCAGTAGTCTGGGCCACGGTGGAGGTGGCCATCAAACAGCCCATCAGCAGGGCGGCCCATGAAGAAAATGTGGGGTAAGGCATGAAGACGGTCTCTTCCCTTAAAATACCGCCAAAACGGCGGCCGTCAAAGCAGAAACGCCGACCCAATGGGCCGGCGTTTCCAGAATGCTTGCAGGTTCGGAGGTCAGTGGCGGATCATGAGCTGCTCGATGACCGAAGCTTGGTCGGCCGTCAGGCGCACCTGATACACACCGTCAGACAAGGCGGAGAAGTCCATCTGGACCTTGCCGGACAGCGTCATGCCCTCCTGACGGAAGACGCGGCGTCCCGCACCGTCAAAGACCTCAACAATGGCGCCGTCCACCAGGCGATTCAGCTCGAGGATGACCTGACCGTTGGAGGGGTTCGGCATGAGTGAAATGCCCAGTGCACCGCCCGCTTCCGTAATGCTCACGTCGGTCAAGGTCACCACCTCGCTCTCGGAACAGCCATTCTCGTCGGTCACCGTCAAGGTGTAGGTGCCCGCCTCTTCCAGACCACTGAGGTCTTCCGTGTCATAGGCGGTGGCATTCGGTCCTTCCCAGGCGTAGGTCAGTTCTCCCGTTCCACCGGTGACGGACACGTCGATCGAGCCGTTCGGCGCATTGTCCGGGTTCTCCGTAGCGTCCACCGTGATGACAATGGCGTCCGGCTCCTCGACAGTAGCATCGATATCGGCCTCACAGCCGTTGGCGTCCGTGGCAAACACCGTGTACGGTCCGGCATCGAGGCCTTCGAAGTTGCCGTCGACGTTGGTGACGCCACCGAGTTCATAGGTGATGACGCCCGTTCCGCCCTCTGACGTGACCACGATGGAGCCGTTGTCTTCTCCGTTGCAGTTGACGTCGTTGGCGAAGGCGAACAGTTGAATGGCTGCAGGCTCGTTCACAAACACCTCCAAGGTGTCCATGCACATCAGCGAGTCCATGGCGATGACCTTGTAGGAGCCACCGCCGAGCTGTCCGAACGTCAGGTTGTTCTGGAACACGCCGCCTTCCAGGGCGTAGTTCACCGTGCCGTATCCGCCAGCAGACCCTTCGAGCATGATGCTGCCGTCCATGTTGCCGGCGCACGTCACGTCCATCACGGTCACCATCGTGTCGATGGCGAGCTCACAGTAGATGCAGCTTTCGTCGTCGATGGTCGAGGTCGGATCGTAGTTGGCCGCATTGGAGTCGGTACATCCGAGGCAGCTGTAGTCACACAGGGTCGGGTCGTAGTCCGTACCCGTGGTGTCGGTGTTGCAGGCGTTGGGATCGTAGCAGGTGGCGATTTCGTCCTCGTCACACACGCCGTCGCCGTCCGCGTCGTTGAAGCAATTGCCATCGCAGTCCACATTCGGGTTGCCGTAAATGTCCACCGGGTCCGCGCAGGAGCCGTTGTCGAGGGTGGCGTCCGGATCGTAGTTGCAGGCCATCTCGTCGGTACAACCGGCACAGCTCTCGTAGTCGCAGCTGCCGTCGTCCTCGGTGGCATCCGGGTTGTAGTTGCAGGCATCCTCGTAGATGCATCCGTCGACTTCGGCCTCGTCACAGATGCCGTCTCCATCGGCGTCGTTGAGGCAGTTGCCGAGACAGTCGTAGTAATCGGCGCCGTACAGGTCGATGGGGAACGTGCAGGACGGCGCATCGTTGATGGTGGCCGTGCTGTCGTAGTTGCAGGCCATCTCGTTGAGACAACCGGCGCAGCTCTCGTATTCACAGCCCACGTTCACATCAGCAAGCGGGTTGTAGTTGCAGGACACGAGCTCCATACAGCCTTCGATGGACGGCACGATGACAGCGTCGATCACATGAACCACACCATTCTCGGCCAGAAGGTCGGCGATGATGATTTCGGCATCCTCGATGAAGATCGAACCTCCGCTGAAGGTGATGGTGGCCTGCTGGCCGTTGACCATGTCCAGGACCAGGCCGTTGGACAGCATGTCGCTGGTCGTAGAGTCTGCCTGGACGTGGTAGGTCAACACCGAAGCGAGCAAGTCCACATCGGCGAGCAAGGCGTCCACCGCCATTCCGGACAGGGCGCCGACCGCCGCATCGGTCGGAGCGAAGACCGTCCACGGGCCGTCGTTGGTCAGCGTGCCGGCGAGATCGGCAGCCACCACGAGGTCCTCCAACACCGTGTGCACCTCGCTGTCCGCGATGATGTCAAACACACTCGCTGCCGGGTACTCGCACATTCCATTGTCGTCGGTGGCCGTCGCGTCGTAGTTGAGGGCCATCTCATCCGTGCAGCCGGGAACCTCGTCCTCGTCACACACGCCGTCTCCATCTGCGTCGTTCAGGCAGTTGCCGTCACAGTCCACGTAGTCCACGCCGTATACGTCGATCGGGTAGTCGCAATCGTCATCCGGTGCGAGGCAAGCATCTCCAATGTTGAAGCTGAACGTCAATTCAGCGTTGCCGTCTCCG
>JBMYZR010000020.1:0-36563 GCA_049610565.1 Flavobacteriales bacterium
CCCAGAGGATGCGGAGCCAGTTGCCCTTCACCGGGTCGAGGTACAAGGGGCGACCGGTCTCGGCATCGGTGGTCACGAACCGGACCTCACGCAGCCGGGCCGCCTCCGCAGCCCCTTCAAAATCGAGCGGGTGGTGGCGGCGCACGTGGTCGAACAGGTGGGCGAGGTTCATGATGCCCTCTTCCGATAGGGCGGAGGAGAACCGGATGAATTGGCCGTCGGCGATCACGCTCGTGGCGACTTCGATGAAATGCTTGCGCTGGCCCGACAGAAAACTGGTGGCCGCCATTGCGCCCGCCGAAACAGCGTAAATCCGCGGGAAATCGCGATAGCCCACAGCGGCGAAGGCGTCGAGCACCCCCGCCGTGAACGCGCACCGAAGACTCCCGCCTTCCAGCAGCAGGGTGTCGTACGAGGGGATGGGGGCAGTGCGCGTCATGGCCTTTATAATATACGGAATTCAAGGCAGAGGGCGAAGGGCGAAGGGCGATCTTGGCGGCATGGAAAAGAACGCCAGCCTTTTGATCGCCGCCGCCTTCACCATGATCGGATTCTGCCTCGGCAGGGTGACGGCCCCGGAAGGGCACGGTGCAGCCGCAGTGGTGCGGGCCATGGACCTCAGCGAAGCGATGGGTGGCCCCGGCGAGGACATCCAGCTCATCGTGGAGTCCTTTGATGACGCAGACTTCGAAGGGGACACCGCGTTCGCCATTCCCGGCGGGCAAGTGCACATCGTGCGCAACGGTGAGGAAATGCAAGTCGAGGTGGAGATGACGGACGAGGTCGAAAACGTCTGGGTCGAGGAAGGTGAGGTTAGCGGAACCACGGTCATCCAAAAGCAGATCATCGTGACCTCCGACGAGGACTGAAGGCTCCATCGTGTACCGTCAGTCCATTCCCACACTCATCCCGGAAAGGGCTGATTGAGGGTCAGTGCATTGATTTCGAGAAGGTTGGGTATTCATTGTGGCGTTTCGGTTTTGGGGCCGTGAAACAGAGCGGGGAGCGGGGCAGTTGGAGAAATACATTCGCTCCAACCTGTACGCATGACCCTCATTGACCCCGCTTCCGATCTGGCCGACCATCCCCTGGAAGAGTCGGCTGCCTCCGAACGGAGGTGGCAGAAATTCGCCTTGATGGTGGCGCACGATTTGAAGGAGCCCATCCGCAACATCGGCAGCTGTGCCAGGCTGCTCGCCGACATGGACAGCGAGGGTGCACACCCCGGTGTGGAGGAGGCCCAGGTGCGCCAATGGCTTGTGGATTGCTCGGAGCGGCTGGTCCACATGATGGATGCCTTGGTCAAACACGCCAAGAATGGACGCGAAGAGTTCGAGCAGAACCTCGACCTGGAAGAGGTGATTGAAGGCATCAAGGGAGATTTTCGCTGCATGATCACGAGAACGGGCGGCAGCGTGGAGTGCACCACTCCCATGCCCCGGTTGGAAGCCGGTCCACTCGGCATGCGGGTGGTGTTTCAGAACCTCATTGAGAACGCCCTGAAATACGCCAAACCCGGTGAAGGGCCGGTGGTGCGCCTGTCTGCGGAGCGCTTGAACGCCGGCTGGCTGTTCCGCTGCCGCGACGAAGGGAAGGGCATGAGCCAGCATCAGGCGGACCATGCTTTCGACGCATTTCGGCGTTTTGATGCCGGGTCAGAGGGCATGGGCATGGGACTCTGTCATGTGCGGCAGGTTGTCGAAGCCCATGGAGGCTCCATTTGGTTAGAGTCCGAGCTGGGGGAAGGCACCACGGTCGCCTTGACCCTCCCGGAGCGCCAGCCCTCCTGAGGGGGAGCCCTGAGGGGGGCATTGTTCTGTGATCAGAGGGCCTCGAAGGGGTCGCTCAAGGCCTCCATCGACACGATGACCGTGTCCGACAGGGTGTGCAGGAAATCGACGAGGCCCTGGCGTTCGGCTTCCGTCAGGTGGAGCCGGTAGGGTTCCTGTCCGGCGGGTCCGATGCCATTCTCGGACAGCCGTTCGTCGAGGAACGGATGGGGCTGGATGCCGTCGCTGTAAAAGTCCACGACCTCCCGCAACGTCGTGAACCGGCCATC
This sequence comes from Flavobacteriales bacterium, assembly GCA_049610565.1. GTDB lineage: Bacteria > Bacteroidota > Bacteroidia > Flavobacteriales_D > Sanyastnellaceae > UBA8752. Next base: position 2,060 of record JBMYZR010000020.1, read on the forward strand.
GTGCATGTAGGGCGCGGTGAGGCCGACATTCCGCAGGCTGACCGTTTTGAACCGCCCGTCATCGGAGGCTTGCCCGGTGAGGTCGCCGATGCCGCCATCTCCGGCTGCCGCGTAATCCACATCGAGGCCATTGATCGTCGCGCCGGACGGGGCAAAGAAGTTGAGGCTGGAGTGACATTGATTGCACCGCGTGTCTCCGCGGAAGAACACCTCACGCCCGAGGGATTCTGATGCAGTAAAGTCCGCAAAGCCATTGGCCAGGCCTGCATCGTATCGGCTTTGGTGGGAGCGGATGGACAACAGGAACTGGACCAGCGCATCGGTGATGCGGTCGAGGTCGATGGAGGGGTCCCCGAACGCCGCTTCGAAGAGGTCAGGGTAATAGGGGAGGCTGCCCAACTTATCGGGCAGCAGATCGAGCGACATGCCCATCTCATCGGGGTGGCCGATGGGTTGCAGCACTTGATTGGCCAGCCCGATGACCCGCTGGTCCCAGAACATCCGACGCTGGTAGCGCAGGTTGAAGAGGGCGGGCGCATTGCGGTGCAGCGATTCGCCGGAAATCCCGCGGGACCTCGCCCGGGAATCGGCAAACGCAGCGGACTGCCGGTGGCAGGTTCCGCAGGAGGTCGAGCCGTCCGCCGAAAGCTGCACGTCGTGGAAGAGGACTCGCCCGAGCGTGGCGCCCCCGTCCGTGATGTCGACGTCTTCCCCCAGAACGCTGTACAACCCCATGGCCGGGTCGTTCAGCCAGCTATTGGGAAAGCCCATGCCCTCATAGTCTGCGGGGGTCTCGGGCAGCCTTGGGGTCAGGACCGCGTCGGCATCGAAGAGGTCGGGTTCCGGTCCTGCCGCACACCCCGCCAGACAGCCGAGGAGCGTGGAGAAAAGGACGGTGGACCAGGGCCGCTGGGTCATGCCTACAAGATACGCCGACTGTAGATTGCCCGCAGAACCCAAGACCATGCGCTTCCTCCTCCTTTCTCTGCTGTTGTTTCCCTTCATCGGGCTGGCCCAGGACACCCCGTCGTCCCTTCCTGCCCAGCGCAGCATCGTGCTGTCCGGCCCCTCGGACGGTTCCTCCTTCGTGCCCGCTCCGGCCTTGCCGGCCTCTGAGGACCGCACCGCGGACTTCATCGTGAACTACACGGGGTTCTCCACTGAAGCACAGACGGCCTTTCAGTATGCGGTGGACATCTGGTCCGCGCTCATCACCTCGGACGTGCCCATCGTCATCGATGCGACATGGGAAGACCTGCCGGGCAACACGCTGGGGTCTGCAGGCGCGACGAACCTGTGGTACAATTTCGGCGGAGCGCCGTTCAACGGGGTGCTCTATCCGTCGCCGCTGGCCGACAAGCTCGCCGGCTCGGATCTCGATCCGGGGTCTGCCGACATGGTGGCCAACTTCGACAGCGGCACGGATTGGTATTTCGGGCTCGATGGCAACACGCCGTTTGCCCAGTATGACCTGGTCTCGGTTGTGTTGCACGAAATCGGCCACGGACTCGGGTTTTCGGGCACGATGTACGTCGGGGTGGACCTCAACGGGTACGTTCTGAACGGCAGCCTGGCCCACATCTACGACCAATTCGTCTACACCGGAGCCGGCGAGGCGCTGCTGGACATCGGGAATGGGACGTCAGGACTGGCCGATGCCCTGCTGTCGGACAACCTGTACTGGGCCGGCATCCAGGCCAACGCATACAGTGGCGATTTCTCCCCCAAACTCTACGCGCCCGCCTTCTGGGAACAGGGGTCCAGCTTGTCCCACTTTGACGAGTCCACCTACCCGGCGGGAAATGAGCATTCGTTGATGACGCCGGCCATCGGCAATGGCGAGGCCATCCACAGTCCCGGCCCCATGGCGCTCGGTCTGTTGGAGGACATCGGGTGGACCGTGGACTACGATGCCCTCGACGGTGGGGGAGGCGTGCCGGGGTGCACGGACATCGAGGCGTGCAACTACGATCCGGCCGCCACCTTGCCGGACGGCTCCTGCCTGTATCCCGTGGCCGACGAGCCCTGCGGAACCTGCAATGCAACCTGGACGCTGTCCGCCAACTTGGCGTCTGGAGAAGGGCAGGCCTTCACCTTTGGGGGAGTCGGCCCGGTCGGACCAGTGGACATCACCGTCCAATGGCCCGGTGAATCCGGCAACGGGGAGTGGGTGTCGGACCTTCTTGTGGTGCTGTGCGACCCCGATGAGAACTGCGTGGAGTGGGGGGGCTATGACTTCTCGGCCGGGGAGACGCCCGCCGGCGTGGATTGGCCAGTCGAATGGGACACGCCCGATGGGGGAACCTACACGGCCTCGCTCGACCTGACCGCCTCGGGCCTGTCGGGTCTCGGCACGTGGACGGTGTCGGTCTACAACGGATACTTGTCGTCCAATGGCCTCGATCTGACCAGCGTCTCCCTGTCCTTGCCGTACGTCTGCCCCCTTCTGGATCTCGAACCCGGCTGCACGGACCCGGCAGCCTGCAACTTCGACCCAGCTGCGGAATTCAACGACGGCAGTTGCGATTACTTCTGCTTCACGTGCACGGAGACCTTGCTGCAGGAGAGCTTTCAGTCCTACGACGCGTTTACGCCGCTGACGGTGCAGTCCACGGCCGGGTGGCAGACGTGGAGCGGTCCGTCCGGAACGGCGGAGGACCCCTTCGTGGTCTTCGACGGGTTTGACGGAGCAGTGGCGCTCGTTTCTGCCGAGGCCGATCCCGCACAGGCCAACGACCTCTACTTTCCCATCGGCGCCACCGACGGGGAGCATGTCGTGCAATTCACCCTCCGCACGGATCCGGGCCAAACCGCCTACTACAATTTCCAAGGGGACCCGACTCCCGGCATCACGTGGGCCATGGAGGTGTTCATCGGTCCGGATGGCGCGATGACGTTTGTGCAGGACACCGACACGGTGGGCACGGCAACGGGGTACCTGACGGGGCAGGACAATCTCCTGACCCACCTGATTGACCTCGACGCCGACGAAATCCGCATCCTCCGGGGCAGCAATCTGATTGCCCTGCTCGACTATCCGGGCGACCTCGGGGGCATCAATTTCTACGCCTTCAGCTTCGATGGGGGCATTGGGCAGTACCTGCTCGACGACGTCACCGTTTGTGCCTCTTCGACGGAGGTTGCCGGATGCACGGATCCGATGGCCTGCAACTACAGCGCGGACGCGGTCGTGGACGATGGGTCGTGCTGGACGCCCTTCGATTACGGATGGTGCGATTGCGACGGCAACGTCTTCGACGCGCTCGGCGAATGTGGCGGCGATTGTCCTGCCGATGTGGATGACGACGGCGTGTGCGACGACGAGGACGACTGCATCGGGGGCGAACCCGATGAATGCGGCGTCTGCGATGGTCCCGGTGCCGTGTACGAATGCGGATGCGCCGACATTCCCGAAGGCGACTGCGACTGTGACGGGAACCAGCTCGATGCCCTCGGCATCTGCGGAGGAGATTGCGATGCGGATCTGGACCAGGATGGGGTGTGTGACGTTCCTGGGTGCACCGATCCGGAGGCCTGCAACTATGACGCCGGCGCCAACTATGAAGATGGGTCCTGCGAGTATGCCGCGCCGTTCTACGATTGTGCGGGCAATTGCCTCAACGATGCGGACGGAGACGGGGTGTGCGACGAGCTGGAAATCACCGGCTGTACCGATCCGGCAGCCTGCAATTACAATGAAGCATCCACCGAGGAGGACGGATCCTGCGCCTACCTCGTCAGCGAATCCATCTCCGGCAACGCCGAGGTGACCGAGGGCGACACCCAGCTCTATACGGTGGCCCCGTCAGATCCGGGCAACACGTACACCTGGGCCGTGAGTGGCGGAACGCTGGTCAGTGGTCAGGGGACGGCCATCGTGACCATCGAGTGGACAGCGGTGGGGTCGCATGCCCTGCAGGTGATCGAGACCAATCCGAGCTGCAACGGCGACCTGCTCCAGCTGGAAGTCACGGTGTCTCCTGTGATTTCGGTTGTGGAGGAGTCCCTTGCCGCGTGGACCGTCTACCCCAATCCGGCCGTGGATGGCCTCCGGTTGGACGGTCTGAGAGCCAACACACCCATCGCCGTCCGGTTGCTGCAGTCGGATGGTCGGCTTGTCCGCGAGTGGCCTGCCTGCCGGAACGGCGCATGGCTCGCCCTCGATGGGGTCGCCCCGGGTTGGTATGTCCTCGAGGGCAGGATGCAGGGCCATCGGGCGGTGCGGCCTCTGTTGAAGGAGTGAACGACAACCGGCCATGCGGAGAAGGTCATCACGGCATGAAGCCGAGTATTTTTGCGGCGTGAACGACCTGAATTCTGTTGGCCCCCTGCGTGGATGGGCCTGCCTGTGTCTTCTTCTGCTGGCCACCTCCATGTCGGCCCAGACGGACATTCCCCCCTACGGACCGGCCTACATCCAGGATGAAATCGCCACGATCGCCATCACCATGGAGCAGGTGAGCGTGGACGAAATGCTGTTCGGCGACACCGACTATGCCTCCACGAATCCGTTTCCGGCCATGGTGGAATTCCAGTCGTCGGTGGAGGATTCCCTCTTCGACCTGATTGCGGTCCGCCTTCGGGGCAACACGTCCTTGACCGCGCCCAAGAAGAGCTTCAAGGTGGACCTGAACGCCTTCATCCCAGGACAGAAGTACCACGACTTGGAAAAGCTCAACGTCAACGCCAACCAGAACGACCCCTCCCTGCTGCGGGCCGGCCTCAGTTGGAACATCCTGCGCCGGATGGGCCTGGCCGGTTCGAGGACCAGCCATGTGCGCGTGGAGATCAACGGGGACTACTTGGGCGCCTACCTCAACACCGAGCACTTCGATGAGGAGTTCGTGGAGGAGTACTACGACAAGGACGACGGCAACTTCTACAAGTGCCTGTGGCCCGCTACGCTTGAGTACATCAGCCAGGAGCCCGATGACTACAAGTTCGAAGTCAACGGACGCCGCGCCTACGAGCTGAAGACCAACGACGAGATCGATGACTACACCGACATCGCGGAGTTCATTGACGTGCTCAACAACACACCCGATGCCGACCTGCAGTGCGCGCTGGAGGAGGTGTTCAATGTGGCCGATTTCCTCAAGGTGCAGGCCCTCGATGTGGTGAGTGGGAACTGGGACGGCTATGCCGGCAACAAGAACAACTTCTACCTCTACCACAACCCGCAGACCGGTCTCTTCGAGTACATCCCGTACGACCTCGACAACACGTGGGGCATCGACTGGCTGAACCAGGATTGGGAGACCCGCGATCCGTATGCGTGGTCCACGGAATACCGGCCGCTGTACGACCGTCTGATGGCGGTGCCGGAGTACCGGGCGTGGTACACGCATTACCTCCGCCGGATGATTGACGAATGGGCCCACCCGGACAGCGTGGCGGCTTACCTCAACCCGCGGCATGCGATGCTGTTGCCCGCGATCCAATATGACAGCTACTATCCGCTGACCTTCGGGTTCACGACGCAGGATTTCGAGCAATCGCTGGATGAGGCGGCTGGAGGCCATGTGGAATACGGCATCCTGCCGTGGCTGGACACCCGGCTGGGCGCCTTGCAGGGGCAACTCGACCCCGAGGTCCCGGTCCTCGTGGTGCACGAGCTCGAGGACAATGCGCCCGTCCTGGATTCCCTCCGCGTCCGGGCCATTGTCGACGGCGGCGGAGACGACCTCGCCGTGACGTGCTGGGTCGATGCCGGCGCCGGTCCCATCGCCTTTGAGATGTACGACGATGGAGAGCACGGCGACCGGAAGGCGGGAGACGGCACCTGGGGCATCAAGGTGCCGGTGCAGTACAACTGGCCGGCGACCGTGACCTACCACGTCCAGGCCACCAGCACGGCCGGCCTCGAGCGTTGGATCCCGTGCGCACCGCGCACGGTCACGGTGGGCCTGTCCCCCTCCAACCTGGTCATCAACGAGCTCATGAGCGTCAACGCCAACAACGTCTCCGATGAGTTCGGCGAGTTCGACGATTGGGTGGAGCTCTTCAATGCCGGCAGCACACCGGTGGCCCTCGGCGGCAAGTACCTCACGGACAACCTGAGCGACCCCGACAAGTTTGCCCTGCCGGCCGAGACGCTGGCCGCCGGCGACTGGGCCTTCTACTGGGCGGACAACGACCCCGAGCAGGGACCCTACCATGCGCCGTTCACCCTCGGCGGCAGTGGCGATGAGGTGGCGTTGCTCGAATGGAACGAGGACGGCGCAGTGTGGGTCATCCTGGACTTCTTCGCCTTCGGCGCCTCGGAACAAGACGCGTCGCTGGGCCGCTACCCGGATGGGGCCGACTACTGGGTGTGGTTCGCCACGCCCACGGCCAATGCCACGAACAACTACGCCATCATCCTCGATCAGCAGGAGCTCGAGGGCAGGGAGGTCCGGCAGTTTGCGCCCAATCCCACGGCGGACTGGATCCGCTGGACGGGAGACCGGGTGGCGGGCCGCCTTCTGGATGCGGCGGGCCGCGAGGTGCTCCGCTTTCCTGCGGGCCGGGGCATTTCACTCGGCGAACGCCCGGCGGGCGTCTACGTCCTGCAGTTGGACGACGGCACCCGCACCCGCATCGTGAAGCGGAACTGACTTCACCCTCTCCTGGGTGACACCCGCTCCGTTGCCCGCTCCGGCCTCAGTCTGACGGCCTGCGTCCGATGACGTTGCCGGCTGGCAGATAGCGGGCCACCACGACGATGCACCCGTCCCGGCCGCGCGCACTGGCGAGGCCGACCTCCCGGGTGTCCTTCCAGATCATCTGGGTGTAGTGCCCATAGTCGGCAAACCGCCCCTGGCCGATGGGCTGCCCGCGGTACGCCTTGATTTCCTCTCCCCACGCCAGGCTGGCATCTTCGAGCGGCTGCTTGGGCAGCAGTTCCGGCGATCCCCAGGCGGCATACAGGTTCTCTCCCTGCGGTGTGTTGTCGTGGCGGAGGCGGCAATTCCGCGCCGCCAGTTGGCGCGCGTACCGGGCCGCGTGGCGCGCGAGGTCATTCGACCACGCCAGGGGCGGGGCGCCGACGTCTTCGCGAAGCGCGTTGTGGACGCCCAGCGCGGCACGGACATCGGCGGGCTGGGCGGAATCGACGGCCTGGGCGCTGGCGGTGCGAGGAAGGCTGGCGGTCAGCAGTGCCGTCAGCAGCGCAGGGGCCAGGGCGGCCAGAAGAAGGGCGGGGCAGGGGGATGAATGCAGAGCGGGCATGGCAGGAACACCACGCCCGCTCCGACCCGTGCGGTATGCCGTTCGGGAAAATTGGCGGTCAGAGGCCGTTGGCGGCCTTGCGCCGCGCCATGTCCCGTCCGAACTCCACCCAGCGCTCGCCATCCTTGATGGGACCGCCCTTGGCGTCCACCTTGTTCATCTCCAGCAAATGCCCCTCGGCGCGCTCGAGGTCCTCGAGGAGGATGGCGGCCTGGATGAGGTTGAGGTACAGGAATCCGGCCACCTTCCGGTCGATGCGCGCCTTGTTGTCGTCGAAGTTGGCCTCGCTGAGTGCGGAGTTCCAGACCACCGTCGCCTTGCGCAACGCCGTTTCGCCGGCCGCCCGGTCCATGCCGAGTTTGGCGGCGCCGAACTTGGCGTCAAAGGCCGCAGCGCGGAGGTCGTCGTAGTCCACCTTGCCGGTGCTCTTGGGGAAATGCCATTCGGCCTCCCGCGTCTTTTCGAGCGTACAGTGCTTGTCCTCGAGCTCGGCCTGCAGCGAGGAAACGGCCGTCAGGACGGGTCCCTTGGTCTGGGCGGCCATCGTGTTGGGCTTCTCGATGGCCCACCAGTCGCGCACCTCGCGGTCCGAGTCGAACGCCTGGGATGTCCAGGTCTTGGCCCGTGTGTTGGCATCGGCGGTCTTGAGGGTGACGCCCTGCGCCATCACCGTCAGGTGGGTCGGCTGCACGTAGGTGACCTCCATGATGAACTTGTTGACCTCCACCGTCGACTCTCCCTGCTTTTCCTTGACCTTCTTGACGCTGACCTTCTCCTCGGTGATGCTGAGCGGGTCGACGACCACATTGACGTCGAGCCCATCGTCCCCGACGCTGAATCCGGTCAGCTGCAGGGCGTGCTGCACTTCCGAAGGGTCAAAGAAGTACTCGTCCGGCTGGGGCGCTCCGGGCAGGATGAGGGTGTCCATGCGGGAGGCAGTCCATTGCTGATGGGTGTCCTCCCCGGCTTCGGCGATTTCGTTGACCACCTCGTTCCATTGGTCCTTGAAGGCCGCCCATTCGGCCTTGACCTCGGATTGCCAGCCCCGGAACTCGATGCCGAAGGTCTCCCGGGCGGTTTGCTTCAGGTTGACCCGAAACGTGGAGATGTCGCCCGGCAGCGGGTCGCTGGGGTACTGGGTGTAGGTGAAGCGTTCCTTCTCGGATTTCATGCGCTGGGCCTGGGCGGCAGGAGCGAGGGTGCACACGGCGAGGAGCAGGAGCAGGATGCGGGGCATGACGTGGGGTCTTCAGGTTGGAATCGGTCCAAAGATGCACGCATTCTCACCACCTTTGTGCCATGCAGGAGGGGGCAGCGGGCATCCGCATCAACAAATACCTGAGCGAGGTGGGGCATTGCTCCCGCCGGGCGGCCGACAAGCTGCTCGAACAGGGCCGGATCACCATCAACGGCACCGTGCCCGAGCTCGGCACCAAGGTGATGCCCGGCGACACCGTGGCGGTCGATGGCACTGTCGTGGGCCAGCCCACGGCCCAGGAGGACCACGTCTACATCGCCTACCACAAACCGGTGGGCATCGTCTGCACCACGGACCGCAAGCGGGAGAAGGACAACATCGTGGACGCCATCGGGCACGAGAAGCGCATCTTCCCCGTGGGCCGCCTCGACAAGCCGAGTGAGGGCCTCATTTTCCTGACTTCCGATGGCGACATCGTCAACAAGGTCCTCCGCGCGCGGAACCACCACGAAAAGGAGTACCACGTCACGGTGAACCGCCCCATCAAGGGGTCCTTCATCGCCGACATGGCCGGCGGGGTGCCCATCCTCGGCACGGTCACGCGGCGCTGTGAGGTGGAGCAGACCGGCCCGAGGCAGTTCCGGATCATCCTGACGCAGGGCCTCAACCGCCAGATTCGCCGGATGTGCGAACACCTCGGCTACCAGGTGGTCCGGCTGAAGCGCGTGCGCATCATGCACATGCACCTCGACATGCCGCGCGGCGAATGGCGGGATTTCACTGCGGCCGAACTCACCGAGCTCCACCGTCTGGTGGACGCATCCAAAAAGACGGTCGATGGCCGGGACTGATCGGCCCATCGTGGTCGGCGGCGGTGCGGCCGGTCTGGCGGCATGCCGCACCTTGGAGGCGGCCGGGCATGCGCCCATCCTGCTGGAGGCCGGGGACCGCCTCGGTGGGCGGCTGCGCACCGAGCGCATGGCCGGCGGAACGGCGGTGGACCGCGGTTTTCAGGTGCTGTTGACGGCCTATCCCGAATTGCGCCGCTGGGTCGACCTCGCCGCCCTGGACCCCGTCGCCTTCATCCCAGGCGCCATGATCCGCAAGGGAGGCGCGTGGAAGACGGTGGCCGACCCCCGCCGGTTGCCCGGCAGCATCCTCGCCACGCTGACCAGCGGGGTCGGCACGTGGGGAGACCGCATCCGCATCCTGAGGCTGGTGGCCCAAGCCTGCTCGGGGGACCCGCTGTCGGTACAGAATGGCCTGACACAGGGCACCACGATGACATTCCTCCGGAGTGAAGGCTTCACGGACGGCTTCATCCGCGATTTCCTGCAGCCCTTCTTCTCCGGCATTTTCCTAGACGCATCGCTGTCTGCACCCCCGGCGCAGTTCCTCTACACGTTGCGGATGTTCGCCTCCGGCGGGGTGGTTCGGCCCCGCCAGGGCATTGAAGCGGTTGTGGAGCAATTGGCCGGCGGGCTCGAGAAAACCGAAGTCCGTTTGGGGACGGCCGTGGTGGACGTCGAGTCGCAATCGGTCGGATTGGCAGACGGCAGCCGCATCGAGGGGAGCTGCATCATCAGCACCATCGGAGGGCGCAAGGCGGTGGAGTGGAATGCGGCCTTCAACGCCGTCTTCGCCTGTGGGGCAACGGCATTCGGCCGGCCCATCATCGGCCTTCTGCCCGACGCGGATTGCGTGACCAACGTCCATTTCATGGAGGATGTCCAAGGCGCCGAAGGCCGGGGCATGCTCAATGTGACGGCGCTGTTGCCAGACCCGGCACAGGCGGGTCCCGCTTCCATGGAGGCCCACATCCGGCGCGATCTGGACCGGGCGGGCCTGCCGGTCGGCGACATGGTGTGGCATGCCTCCATCCCGCAGGCATTGCCGAGAATGTCCAGCGTGGCGTCGGCGCCTGCCCGGCTCACGGATGAGGCGGGAGTCTACCTCGCCGGCGATCACCAGGCGGCGCCTTCGCTGGACGCGGCGTTGCGGTCGGGACGTCTCGCTGCCGAGGCGTGGATGACCACGTTGAGCTGATGGAGAAGGACAGGCCACATTGGAACCGATGGTGGGCAGCCGGCAGGCCCGGCGCCATGACCGCTGAGGAATACGACCGCGCGATGCAGGGTTGGGTCGATGCACAGGCGCACAGCGGTCCTGAGCAGAAAGAGAAGTACGCGGAATACACCCGGCTCAACGCGGCGCGTGCCCGGCGTGTGGCCAAGACCTATCGGATGTCGGACGCCATGGCCGCTTGGCTGGATTCAGGCGCGGCCCGGGATCAGCATTGGGTGGTCATCACCGAAAGCTGGTGCGGCGACGCGGTCCAGTGCCTCCCGTTGATCCGGATGTGGGCGGAGCGGGCCGGCGTGCCGCTGGATGTCGTGCTGCGGGATGTGCCGGACAGCATCATGGACGATTTCCTGACCCACGGAGGGCGTTCCATCCCGGTGTGGATCGTGGCCGACGGGGATGGACGTGTCCTGAGGCAATGGGGGCCACGGCCTGCGACAGCGCGAGACATGGTGCTCGCCCACCGACAGGCCCCCGAGCCCAAACCGCCTTATGCGGAGTTCGCCGCACAGGTCCAATTGTGGTATGCGCGGGACAAGGGGAAGGAAATCGAGAACGAAGCGCTGGCTTTGCTCAATGACCTTGATCAATTCGTGCGTTGATGGCGAGGTCTGCTCCTATCTTGGCCGGGCAATTCACACATCAACCCATCAACATGAAGAAGATTTTCCTTCTCGGGGCCCTCGCCCTGGCTGCCTGCCTTGACACCGCAGCCCAAGAGTACAAGGTCGTGACCGTGGTCGAGAGCATCGTGCCGGGAGGCGTTGGCCGCTCCCGCATCATCGAGGCCACAAGCGACGTGGACAGCGACGTTGCAACGACGGAGCGCATCGACGGCAAGAAGAGCGATCAGGGCAAGGTCAAGCGTGGCGATCAGAAGATCGAGGCGTTCAAGGAGACCAAGCTGCTGAACTTCTTCAGTGGTGTCGGCATCAATTTCCAGAACATCGCCTCCAACGACGCGCTGATCTCCGACCGCATCACCAAGCTGTCTGCTGACGGATGGAACTTGGAGTTCGTCGTGAGCGGAGTCGAGTCCGATGCTGGAAAGCCGGACGGACAGGGTCTGTACATTACCCGGTTCATTTTCAAGAAGTAAGGATTGCGTTTGTGGGACAGTGTGAACGTGTGAAAACACGTTGTCACATATCCAACACGCTGAACTATCTTTGCTTCAGCTATCGCTAGGAATGGCGATTGGCAAGTAGATTGTTAGGAAGGAAGGGCGCGAAGGCGCCCTTCTCTCTTTTCCGGCCATTCCGGTCGTAAATTGGAGCATGCGTTCCACGTCCCTTTTCCTGCTGCTTGTCGTACTCTCCTTCGCTGCTTGCAATGAACCCGAACCGGTGACCCGCTGTGTCATCGACCGGGTGGAAGTCACCGAAGTCGACGAGAATTACTTCGACGACACCATCGACGAGGGGGCGCCAGACCTCTATGCGGAATTGGTAGACGCCGAGACCCAGTCGGTCATTTTTGCCTCCGGTGTCGCCGAGGACGCCCAGTTGCCTGTGGACCTCGATTTCGTGGCGGTCAACATCGAGTTGGAGGATTTCGAACGCGAGTACCAGTTCACGGTGTTCGATCACGACGTGGCCACGACCCAGGATTTCATTGCCGTCGGATTGCCCTTCAAGGTCAGCGATCATGTCGATGCCGAACGGCCTCAGGTCGACATCACCGACGGGGCCACCACCATCCGTGTGCACTTGATTTGGTACTGAGGGTCGATTGCATCAACGGGTTGACTATATTTGCCCCCCTCTAACGCGCAAGCATGGCGAACCACAAATCAGCCCTCAAGCGAATCCGCTCCAATGAGACCAAGCGTCTCAGCAACCGCTACTACCACAAAACCATGCGGAATGCCCTGCGGAAGTTCCGGGCAACCACGGATGAGAAGGCCCTCGTGGAGGACCTGCCGAAAGTGACGTCGATGATCGACCGTCTGGCCAAGAAGAACGTCATCCACAAAAACAAGGCGAGCAACCTCAAAAGCTCCCTGCAGCGCCACATGGCGTCTGTGAAGTCTTGAGCACATTGGCCGCATGGCGGTCATCACAACACGGAACAAGGGACGCTGCGGCGTCCCTTGTTGTTTTCAGTCGATTCGGTTCACGCGGTGTGCATGCCGGAGTTGAGGCCCCGCGAACGCGCCCGGTTGGAGGGCATATATGCCCTCGACGACAAGGAGCTGCTGGCCTTGCTCATCGGCAGTGGCACCCGGGGAGAACAGGCGGTCGACGCAGGGGAGCGGCTGCTGGAGGGCTTTCAGGGAGACCTCCATGCGCTCGCCAGGAGCAGCGTGGCCCGTCTGGAAGGCGTGCCGGGCATTGGCCCCGCGAGGGCGGTCCGGATTGCGGCGGCCATGGAGTTGGGCCGTCGCCGGATGGGGCGGCCTGAAGCGCCTCTCCTGCGCATCACCCGGGCGGAAGACATCGTGAGCCGGTATCGCCCCAAGCTGATCGACCGGTCCGAGGAGGAGTTCTGGGCCCTTGCGCTCAACCGGGCCAACGCGGCCGTGGCCGACCTCCGGGTGTCCATCGGAGGGCAATCCGGCACGGTGGTCGATCCAAAGGTGGTGTTCTCCAAGGCGCTGATGGTGCGGGCTGCCGCCTTGGTGCTCGTCCACAACCACCCGTCCGGCAATCCCCGGCCCAGCGAGGCGGACAAGCGCCTGACCCGCTCCCTCGTCGAGGTGGGCAAGGCTTTGGATCTTCCGGTCCTCGATCACGTCATCATCGCTGGAATGCGCCACTTTAGCTTTGCAGACCATCAACTCCTCTGAATGAAGTCGACTTCCCGAATCCTGACCGTGGTCGGAGCCCGCCCCCAGTTCATCAAATCGGTCGCGCTGACGCGGGAATTGGCGCGGTGTGGAATGGACCAATGGCTGGTTCATGCGGGACAACATCCGGATGACCACATGAGCTCGGCGTTCCTTGCTGAGCTTGGGGTGGGCGCACCCGATGCGCGTCTCCATCCTGCACAATCGTCCCGTTCCAAGCGGATGGCCGACATGCTCGCCGGCCTGTCCGAGGAGGTGGCGCGTGTTGCACCGGCTGCCGTGCTGGTCTACGGCGACACCGACGCCACCCTGGCGGGGGCTTTGGCCGCCCACCACCACAGCGTGCCGCTCGTCCACGTCGAGGCCGGTTTGCGCAGTGGTGACCGGGCGATGCCCGAAGAGCACAACCGGATCATGACCGACAGCCTCTCGGATTTGCTCTGCACCACCGGCCCGGCCCCCACGGCCCAGCTTCTGAAGGAAGGAGTGGAGGCCAGTCGCATCCTGGAGGTCGGCGACGTCATGCTCGATGTGGCGCTGGGCGTCCAGGACCGCCTCTCTGACCGGCTGCCTGAAGGGTGGCCCGCCACAGAAGGGCCGGTGATGGTGGTGACGCTGCACCGACCGGCCACGGTCGACAATCCCGATCGCCTTCGGGCGGCCCTGGCGGCCCTCGGCCGCTGGTCCGCAGCCTCAGGTGGACAGGTGGTGTTTCCCGTCCATCCCCGAACCCGCGCCCGGATGGCCGAGCACGGTTTCGTCCTGCCCGACGGTGTCGTCGACTGTCCGCCGTTCGGCTACCTCGACATGCAGGCGGCCCTGTTCCATGCCGACCTCGTCCTCACCGATTCGGGTGGGGTCCAGAAAGAAGCGTGGTTCCAGGGAACGCCCGGTGTCGTTCTCCGCGACACCACCGAATGGCGCGAGCTCGTGGAGGTGGGGGCCTCGGTTCTGTTTGACCCGGCCCGGCTGCTGACGCCGGAGGGGGAAGCCGAGCTCGATGTCCTGTTGGCCCAGGATCGCCAGGTCGTGTCCGTCAAGGCGTCCGGATTGTTCGGCGGGGGTCACGCTGCAGCCCGGGTGGTGGACGGCGTGAAGGCGTTCTGTGGATGAGCGTCGCCCGCATCTCCTCCGGACCCGCCGTGGTCGTCCACGCCCCGGGCAGGACCGCCCGGCACGAGGCTGCATTCGATTGGGTGCTGTCCGCTGCGTTGGGTCTGGACTGGCGCTGGGAGGATGATGCGGATGCGTACCGGTCCTGCGAGGGCGTGAAGCTGCACTACGGCGCCGAGGCCAGCCTGCCGGGCGTGGGGTATGCAGCCGACGGTCTGCTTGCGCAGCCCGGCAAGGTCTCGGCCGTCCCGCCGGTCACCGAGGGCCCCAACGCCGACCTGTTTTCGGCCGTGTTCTGGATGGCCAGCAGGATGGAGGAACACCTGCCGGATGCGCCCCGGGATGGGCATGGTCGCTTCGATCCCGCCGGTTCGATTCCCGAGCGGAACGGTTGGCTCGACAGGCCCATCTGCGAGGCGTGGTCATGGACCCTCGGAGAGCAGTTGCTCGGGGAGGCCTGGCCCGCTCACCGTGACAGGTTGCGGGCCGAGCATCGGGTGGAGCCCACCTTGGATGTCGACAGCGCCTACGCCTTCCGCGGGAAGGGCCTGTACCGGACCGGCGGAGCCTGGTTGCGGGACGTGGCGCGCGGCCAATGGGGACAAGCCGGCCGCCGCTGGCGCACCGCCATGGGCCGGGCCGACGATCCCTACGACACCTATGCGCAGGTCGTGGAATTGCACCGCGACCTCGGGCTGGACACGACGTGGTTTTTCCTGCTCGCGCAGTTCGGTCCCCACGACAAGGGACTGCCCGCGAGCAGCCCGACATTGGCCCGGCTGATGCGGGAACTCGACGGTACCGACGGCCATGACGTCCAATGGCATCCGGGCTATGCCGCGGCCGGGGATGCTGCCCGCATGGCGGCCGAGCACGCCGCCTTTGACCGCATCATGGACCGACCGCCCACCGCTTCGCGTCAGCATTATTTGCGGATGGAGCCGTCCCAGACCCGCCGTCAGCTCCTCGCACTCGGCGTGCTGGAGGACCACACCGAAGGCCACGCGGTTCGGACGGGATGGTGTGGTGGATTTGCGCGGCGCCGCCGCTGGTATGATCTCGACCGGGAGACGCTGACCGACTTGGTCCTGCATCCCTTTGCCGCGATGGACGCCACCTATCTGCGGTATCTGCAGGCGGATGCGCGGGACGTGCCCAACCGGGTGGCCGAGTTGGCGACGGAAGCCCGTCAATGGGGCGCACCGCTCCGGTTGCTCTGGCACAACGAAAGCCTGTCCGGCGAAGGCCAATGGGCCGGCTGGCAGGACGTCTATGCCCAATCCCTGAACGCGGCATGCGGTTGAGCGCCCACTGGACAGCCGGCGCCACGCTCGCCCTGGCCGTGGTCTCCGACGGCAGCCGGGACAGCCTGCTCGAGGCTGTGGGATGGATGGCCCTGGCCTTTGTGAAATTCCTGGTCACCCCCGCCACGGCGGTGGCCGCCGGTGTGGACCCGGTGCGGGCGTTCGTCTACTCGGCGGCGGGAGCGGCCATCGGCCTGATTGCGCTGCAGCCGGCGGCCAAGGCCCTCTTTCGCTGGTGGTCCGAGCGGCGCCGGCAACGGGGAAGCCGAACGTTCACCCTCGGCCGCCGCCGGTTGGTGGGCATCAAACTGAAGTTCGGCCTGCTCGGCATCGCGGCCATCGCCGGTGTCATCGGGGTGCCCGTGGCCGGACTCGTCGCCTTCAAGTATTTCGGTCACCAGCGCCGTACCCTGCCGACCCTCATTGCCGCCTATGTTTTGTGGAGCGCCATCCTGACCTTGGTGGCCACGAGCGCCTTCGCCTGATGTCCGACCGCACCCTCCTGTTCTTCGACCTGGACCGCACCCTGTGGGATTTCGAACGCAATTCGCTCGAGACCCTGAAGGGGCTGTTTGCCGAGTTCGACCTCGAGGGGAAGGGTGTGGACGGATTTGATGCCTTCAATGCCGTCTATCAGCGCGAGAATGGGGCCTGCTGGAAGGCCTACCAGGCGGGCACCATGACCAAGCCGGTCCTGCGCGGTGAACGGTTCCGGCGGACACTGGCCGCCCTCGGCATCGAAGACACCACCCTCGCCGGCACGCTCGGCGAGGAATACGTGGCGCGCGGTCCGCACCAGCGTCATCTGGTCGACGGCGCGCTGGAGGTGCTCGAGGCGCTCAACGCGCGCGGCCACGAACTCCACATCCTCACCAACGGATTCAAGGAGGTGCAGCACATCAAGGTCGAGAACTCGGGGATCGGCGCGCACATCGAGGCCGTGTGGACGAGCGATGAGTTGGGGCATCTGAAGCCGGCGCTGGCCTGCTATGAAGGGGCCATCCACGGTGTGGGAGGCCGCGCCGATCAGGCCTGGATGATCGGGGACGACCATGAGGCCGATGTGGTGGGGGCCGTGGCGGCGGGCTGGAAGGCTGTCCATTTCGCGCCGGGTGGCCAAACCCCATCCGACTCTCCCGCAGAGGCATCCGTCCGCACCCTTGGTGAATTGTTGGCGGTCCTGCCCTGAGCAGACCCTGTCGGCTCCGTTACCTTGCAACCATGAGCCAGGACAACGGGGGCAAGAAGCCCAAACTCAACATCGAACTGCCCGAAGAGGTCGCCAGCGGCGTGTATTCCAACCTCGCTGTGGTCACCCACAGCCAGACCGAATTCATCCTCGACTTCATCCAGGTGATGCCGGGCACCCCCAAGGCCAAGGTGCGCTCGCGCGTGGTCCTGTCTCCGCAACACGCCAAGCGCGTGATGAAGATGCTCGTCGACAACATCGGCAAGTTCGAAGCCCAGCATGGCACGATCGAGATGACCGGTCAGCCTGAGCCGTCCTTCCCGATGAACTTCGGCGGCCCGACCGGCGAGGCCTGACCCATTCAGAGGCCCGCGCGGCCTTTCGCATTCAGTTCCAGTGGACGCCCCGGGGGGTCATCACGCCCACCACGTGGCCGCTCATGCCGGGGGTGTCCGTCCCGTAGACGGTGTTGGGCGCCTTGGAGGCGGACTGCACCGTGCCCGCTGAGGGGCTGAACAGCGTGATGCCTTCGGGCGTGGCTGCATCGTCCTCGGCGCCGATGACCCGGCGCGGCCCGGTGGCCAGCAGGCGGGCCATGGCCTCATTCGCCTGGTCCGCCGAAGCGCCGTGGGCCACCAGTGCGCCGCGAAGGGCGGGCCCGACGGCATGCAGTCCCGCGATGCCGGGGGCGATGACCATGAAGTCCGCGTCGTGTTCCTCCGGTGTCCGGGGGCGGTGGTCGGACACCACCACGTCGAGGGTGCCATCCAGTGCCGCGGCGCGCAATGCATCGCGGTCCGCCTCAGCGCGGAGGGGAAGGGCCAGCTTCAGGTCGCCGTTGAATTCCGAGAGGTCCTCGTCTGTCCAGCAGAGGTGGTGGACGGTCGTGCCGCAGGTGACGTTCAGGCCGTCCGCCTTGGCGGCCCGGATGGACTGGATGCCGGTGGCGGAGGTGACCACGGGAATGTGCAGGCGCCCTCCGCTGTAGCGCAGGATGTCGAGGTCCCGCCGGATGCGGAGGGTCTCGGTTTCCTCGGACAGGCCAGGCAGTCCCATGCGGGTGCTGGCCGGGCCCTCGTGCATCAATCCGTCGGGCTGGAAGTCAGGGTCGTGGGCCTCGGAGAAGACCGGGGTGCCGAGCGTTCCATGGTACTCGAGGGCGCGGCGCAGGAGCTCGGGCCGGCGGACCGGCGCATCGTCGCTGAAGGCCTGCGCACCGGCGGCGACCAGAGCGTGCGCTTCCGTCAGGTGGGTGCCGTCCCGCCCGGCGCTCAAGGCCGCCACGGGAATCACGCCCGTCACCAGTCCCTGGCTGCGGAGCAGAATGGACTGGATGTCGGCCGGTTGGTCGCGGCAGGGCCGTGTGGAGGCCACGGGCGCCACGCGGGCAAACCCGCCCTGTGCAGCCACGGCCAAGCCCTGTTCGAGCCCTTCGGCCCGGTCCGTACCCGGGTCGCGGAAGTCGGTTTGCAAGTCCCACCAGCCGGCAAAGGCCACCGCATCGCCGAGGTCGCGGTCACCGCGGTCGGCATCCAGCGCACCGTCCGCCGCTTCGATGCCGGCGAAACGGTCACGGTCGACCAGCAGGTCCACCGAACGGCCGTGGAGCGGGTGTCCCGGGAGGATCAACGAGGCGGCGCGGTATCGGGGCATGGTCGTGGGTTTGGGTGAAGGTGCACCATCGGGGTCAACCGGTCTGCTGGGCGGGATTGGGGGTGGCGGACTTTCGCTTCAGGAGCATCATTTCAATCAGGAGGAACGTCAGGGCCAGCGCAATCAGCCCGTACCACAGCGGGGCCCCGTCATCGAGGACCTCCACGGCGGCCACGAGGTCCTGGACCTCGGCCGAGACCACCTCGGCGTTGCGCCATCCGGCGGTGACCAGGGCCTGACGCCAGGACTCCGGGTCGAGCGTGGCGAGGCGGCTTTCGGACCGCACCGGATTGACCCCGATGGCCATCACGATTTCGGCGGAGTCGCCGAGGGCGTGAAGGATGTCGTAGCTGCCGGGCGGCAGGTCCCGCAGGGGCAGGGTCGCCCGGATGCCGCCGGGTGTGGCCATGGTGGACAGGAGTTCGGATCCCGCCCCAGCGGCCGTGCTTCGAAGGCTCCATCCGTCCGCCGTCGCGGCTTGGCGGGCGGGCAGGAGGATGTCCCGGTCCTCGCCGGACGGGAACTGTTGGATGCCCGAGGCCCTCGATGTCTCGGCCATGCGCAGGGCCATGGGGACCAGCAGGGCGTGCTGGGCCAGGTTGGTCCATTCGGAGGCGAGGGGGGCGGAGGACCAATAGAACCGGCCTTGGCCGTGGGTGCCGGCGGTCAAGAAGGGCCGGCCATCGGAGAAGGAGAGGAGCCGGCGCTCCCGGGTTCCGGGGCGCGGACGGGAATACCACCCCCGCGCGGAGGGCAGGTCGACCCGTTCCGGCTTGCGGCTGAACACCCCTTCGAAGAGCGGGTGCTGGTCGTGCAGGGTGCCGAGTCGGGCGGGCTCCTCGAGGGCGAGCCAGTCCCCGGCGCCGTTGCTGCCCAACCCGATGAGCAGTTCGGTCCAGCCCTCGCCGAGCGATACCGGTGTTGGGATGAGGAAGGCGCTCTTGCCGGCGGCCGTCTCCCGCAGGATGGCCGACACGAGGCCGGACGACGGAGAGCGCACGCCTTGGAGCACGATGAGGTCGCCGGTGGCGAGGGCGTCGTAGTCGAGGGCCTCGGCGGGCACCGTGACCACGTCGTGGAGCGCGGCGTCCCCAAAGAGCCGCTGGAGGGCGACCTGCTCTCCGGCACCGGCGTCGCGGCCCTGGACGAGCACGATGCGCACGCGGTCGGCGACGTCGTAGCCGAGGTGGAGGTCGTCGTCAAAGGTGACGGGGGCGTCGTCCGTGCGGATCACGGCATGGACCGGGCCGGACTCCTCGTGCCGGAACCGGAGCACGGTGTCCGTCGGAAGGCCCGGCCGGAGCCCGAAGGAGCCGATGGCCGCGCGGCGCCCGTTGATGTCGAGGCTGAGCGGGAGGTCGTCCACGGGCCGCTGCGCGTCGTGGAGAATGCGGACGTGGAGCACCTCGCTACGCCCGGTCAGCCGCATCGGGGTGTCGAACCACGCCGAGTCGATGCGGACGTTGACGCGCGGCTGCACCGGTTGGGTCACGAAGCGCACCGACAGGGCCGAGTCCACCAAGGCGCTGGTGGCGGGGGCAATCCGGTGGCTGGACGCCTGCAGGTCCGTGAAGAGGTAGGCCCCGGTGCGGCCGGGCCCGCTCTCCGACAACACGTCCTGCTGGTGGCGGAGGACATCTCCGATCGCAGGTGCGGCGTGGCCGGGCCGGATGGCGGCGATGCGTTCCAACGCCTCCTCGCGGGACCGCAACCGCCGGTCCTCCGTGTCGAAAGCGGACGTGAAAACGTGGAACCGATCGGTGGGACCGTGGGATTCCACCAGGGCCAGCGCCCCGGATTTGGAGGCTTCGAGCAGCGGGCCATTGGACCCCTCCAGTTGCATGGACGGGCTGGTGTCGAGGTAAATGGACACCGTCTTGGCGCCGCTCTCGGCATCCCCGGCAGACGCTTCCCGGATGGGTTCGGCAAAGGCGAGGATGATGCACGCCAAGGCGAGGAGCCGCATGAGGAGGACGAGCCAATGGCGAATGCGGTTGCGGGACCGGCTTTCCTGGCGCACCTCCTTCAGGAAGGCCGTCTGGGAGAACTGCACCTTGCGGTGCCGCCGGAAACTGAACAGATGGACGAGCACCGGAAGGGTCAGCGCGGAGAGCGCCCAAAGGACCTCGGGGTGGACGAACTGCATCGGGAACACGAATTTAGCGCCGAATCGCCCCATTGACCACGCCATGGCCACAGCTCCGTCCCCTTTTCGCCGCAAACCCTCTGCCGCCCGGCTGGAGGAGTGGCGCGATTGGCTGGACGAGGCGGCTGACCGATTCGAGCGACCCGACTTCCTCGAGGAGGATCCGCTGGGCATTCCCCACGGGTTCGAGTCCCCGGAGGACCGGGCGATTGCGGGGTTTCTCGCCGCGACGCTCGCCTGGGGCAACCGGAAGAGCATCCTGCGGTCCTGCCACGACCTGCTCGACCGGATGGACCGGGCTCCGGCCGCGTTTGTCCGCCATGCTGACGCGGCAGACCTGAAGCGCTTGGAGGGCTTCGTTCACCGGACCTTCCAGGGAGAGGACGCCCTGCGTTTCGTGCGCGGCTTGCGCTCGCTCGAGGAGGACGGCGGCCTGCACGGGGCGTTTGCCGCGGCATTCCGTGAGGCCCCCGACACCCCGTCCCGCCCGGGCGTTCCCGATGCGGGGGTGGCGCTGAGCCGGTTCAAGGCGCGCTTTTTCCGCGACGAGGAGGCGGGCCGGACGGGCAAGCATGTGGCCGATCCGCTCAAGGGCAGCGCGGCCAAGCGGCTGTGCATGTACCTGCGGTGGATGGTGCGTCCCGCGCGGCGCGGTGTGGACCTCGGAATGTGGACGGACCTGCCGCTTCACGCGCTGCGGCTGCCGCTGGACGTCCACACGGGCAATGTGGCCCGGCGGATGGGCCTGCTCAAGCGGAAGGCCAGCGATTGGCGCGCCGTGGAGGAGGTGACGGATGTGCTGCGGATGATCGACCCGGTCGACCCGGTCCGGTACGACTTTGCCTTGTTCGGACTCGGCGTGACGGGGGCCTTCGACGACGCCTGACGCCTGACGCCCGGAATCACCGGGCGCGCCGGGAACATCGGGCAAGGCGGTCACGCCATCCGGCGGCGCAACGCGGCCAGGGCGGCGTGGTCGGTGCCGAAGGTCAGCGCTGACTCCGTGACGTCGGCCAGGGGCACCCAGCGGAAGGATTCCCGCACACCCTCCTCGTAGTCGAAGCGCAGGTCCGTCACACGGAAGGCAGGCGCTTCTGGTAGGGTCGCGAGGTAGTAGTGGCAGAGCACCTGTTCCTCGCCGCGCCAGGCGGAGCGCACGAAGTCGCCGGTGACGTGGACGAGGGGGCCGAGGTCAATGGGTTGACCCAGTTCCTCCATGGCCTCCCGGCGCGCGCACTCCTCCGGACCCTCTCCGAATTCGAGCCCACCGCCCGGCAGTTTGGTGCAGTCTCGCCCGGAGAGGAGCTCGTCGCTCAGGAGCACCCGGCTGTCGGGGTCGGGCAGACCGCCGGGCAGAAGGGGGCGGTCCAGCAGGAAGAAGTAGACGCGGACATTGAACCGCACCAGGGTCATCTCCGCCCAGGGAGGACGGGTGGCCCGGAGCATTTCCCGCTTGCCCGGCGGGCCGGGCAGGCGTTCGACCTGGAAGCCGGCATCCACCATAGCCCGGCGGACTGCTCCCTTGGCGCAGTAGGTCACGAGCACCCCGCCCTCGGACAGGAGCTGGAAGGCCTCGGCAAACCGCTCGGGCAGCCACAGCTCCGGCTGGCTGTCCGGCGCGAAGGCATCGAAATAGACCAGGTCGTAGGTCCCCCGGCGCGACCGGTCCTGGGCGAACTGCTGCCACGTCGTGCGGTGCCGGACGAAGCGCGCATCGTCGCTCCACACCACCTCGTGCTGCTCGGCATCGGGGTGGGCGTGCAGGTCGGCATCCCCCTCGACGCCCGACCAGGTGGGCAGCGCCATGGCGCTCCATTCGGCTGGCAGCAGGGGGTGGGGCTCCAGTGCGTCGTAGACGAGGGAAGGCCGGTCTTCAGGCGGCCGATCGCCGTGGGCCTTGCGGGTGAGCAGGGCATTGAGGCCCGTGCCCAGACCGAGTTCCAGCACCCGGATGGAGCGTCCCGCCAACTCCGCCCCGGCCAACGCCGCGATCCGGTGCGACCACCCCGCCTCGAGGAAGACGTGACGGGATTCGGTGAGCGCGCCGTGGCGGCTGTGGTAGGTCTGGCCAAACCGGTCCGAGTGCAGGGTCATGGACCCGTCGGAGGTGGTGTGGGGGGTGCGCGTCTCGCCTTCCGGAATGGACATGGGAGCAAGGTAATTTCTCCGGCCCAACGGGGTGGTTTCGGGGGGCGCAGGCGGTATTTTCGCGCCATGATTCCACCCCTTCGTCTCACACCGATCGTCTTGCTCCTGCTGGTCGGATGTGCAGAACAATCTGCTGACAACATGAACGATTCCACGGCCGGTCGCACGGCCACGCCCAACGATCCGTGGGCGCCCCTCGCCCGCTACATCGAGGCGCGGGAGGCTGAGTTTGACGCCATTCCCGCCGACCGCAAGGAGGAATTGGCCGCCATCGGCGACTTCGTGGCCGCTGCCGCCGACACCGGGCGCGCCGACCTCATCTTCATTTGCACGCACAACAGCCGCCGCAGCCATTTCGGCCAGGTCTGGGCCCAGGTGGCCGCGCACCATCACGGGATGGATTCGCTGGTGAGCACGTTCAGCGGCGGCACCGAGGCCACGGCCTTCAACGAGCGGGCCATCGGCGCCCTGCGCCGCGCCGGACTCGACGTCCACCCGGCCTTGCTCAGCGAGAACCCGAAGTACGCGGTGCACTACGCCGAGGGCCTCGACCCGATGGTCTGCTTCTCCAAGAAGTACGACGATGCGGAGACCAACCCCACGGCCGGATTCGCCGCGGTCATGACCTGCTCCGATGCGGACAGGGGATGCCCCATCGTCTACGGTTCCGCCGCCCGCTTCAGCACGCCCTACGTGGACCCGAAGGTGAGCGATGGGACGCCGGAGGAGGTCGCGACCTACGACGAGCGCTGCGCGCAGATTGCGCGGGAGATGCTCTATGCGATGTCGGTGGCGGCCCGCTGATCCGGCCCGGTCACACCATCAGCCGACCTGGCCGATGCGGTGCATGACGCAGTCGTCGATGCGCCGGTAGAGTTGAGGCGGGCTGAAGGTCCGCCACCCCATTTCCTGGAGCTCCCCGCCGAGCACGAAGTACTGGTCGAGGTCGGCGGTCACCAGCTCGTCCACCACGTGCTGGCGGAAGTTGAGCAGGGCAATCCAGCCGTCGGCGTCGGTCACCTCGTCGAACCATTCCTCGTAGTAGCAGTCGTCGCTCGCGTGGAAATTCAACACGTTCTCCCCGATGAGGATGAAGCGCTCAATGCCTTCCGACATCAGCGGCTCGATGACATTCCGCTTCAGCGTCATGACGTCATTGAACAACGTGTCGTTCCACTCCCCGATGAACTCCAAGATGGCGTACCGCTCCTCGTAATCGGCAAAGAGGATCTTCACGAAGAGCGTCGTGCTCCCCATGTTGTCCCATTGGGGGTGAATGAAGTGGTTGTAGATGCGCTCGGTGTAATGCGTCTCACTGTATACGCGCTCGTGGAAGGGCGAGCGGTCGTCCTCACTGGCGATGTAGAAGTTGCGCCAGTTGTAGAAGGGTTCGAGGTCGTGCATGACGCGGATCAGTCCGGGCCGGCAAAAGTATCGATGGCCTTCCGCACGGAACCGTGTTCGGTCAGTAGGCGCAGGGCGTGGTCCATGGAGATCCCGCAGGCCTCGGCGATCATGCGCGCGCCGCGGTCGACCAGCTTCTCGTTGGCGAGCTGCATGTCCACCATGCGGTTGCCGCGCACGCGGCCGCAGCGGATCATGATGCCCGTGGAGAGCTGGTTGAGGATGAGCTTCTGGGCGGTACCGGCCTTGAGGCGGGTGCTGCCGGTGACGAATTCCGGGCCGGTGTCGGCGGCGAGGGGCAGGTCGACAGCGGCGGCAAGCGGACCGTCGGGGTGGGAGGTGATGCCGAGGGTCAGGATGCCCTGGTCGCGCGCCCAGTCCATCGCGCCCAGCACGTAGGGTGTGCGTCCGCTGGCGGCGATGCCGACGACGACATCCTCCGGTCCGGCGCCGTGGGCCTTGAGGTCATCGACGCCACCGAGCCGGTTGTCCTCGGCCCCTTCGACGGCCTTCCGGATGGCACCATCGCCCCCGGCGATCAGCCCGATGAAGGTGCCCTCCACGCCGAAGGTGGGCGGGATTTCGCTGGCGTCGAGGATGCCGAGCCGGCCGCTGGTGCCCGCCCCGAGGTAGAAGACGCGCCCGCCATCGATGACCCGCTCGGCAGCGGCGGCGATGGCCCGCGCAATGGCCGGACCGATGGCCGCGACGGCGGCCTGGGCCTCCCGGTCGCACTGGCCCATGGCAGCGACGATGGCCTCCGGGTCCATGCGCTCCAGGGCGTCCCACGCGCCGGGGCGTTCGGTGGGGGAGAGGGGGGGCGTGTCCGACATGCCCCGAAAATCGCACGTCTTCGCCCTGCCTCCGGGGTCCCCCTGACCGGAATGCAAACGGCCCCACCCGGAAAAGGGCAGGCCCCGGTGGCCCCGATGGAAGAGGGGCGGAAACGGTGGCCGTGTTCGGCACCGCTCCGCCCCTCAGGGACAGTGGAGATGGGGCATCATTCCTTGGTGAGCAGATTGAATTCGTTGGTGTCGTCCAGGGCGCGGGTCGTGGCGATGGCCACGCAGCCCAAGGGGGTGTAGGCGTTGGTCGCCCGCTCGGATTCGATGTGCACGATCAGGTCGGTGCCTTCTTCGACATCGATGGAGATGCGTTCCTGGCTGCCGCGGATGGTGCCTTCGCCGTAGCGGGTGCCGCGGGTGTCGACCACGTTGAAGGCGACGGCGCCGAGGTCGTTGTGGGTGCTCAGGATCAGGTCGACCGAGCCGGTCTCGTTGATCTCGAGGACGGTGGCGGCGCTTTCTCCACGGCCGATGGTGCCGCTGGTGAGTTGGCCGATGATCTGGCCGTCATCGAGGGTGCTGATGACGCGTTGGCGGGCGAACCGTCGGCATTGGGCGTCCGCTTCAGCGGAACCGATGAGCAGGACGAGGACGGAAATGAGGGAGGGGATGTACTTGTTCATGGCAAGAGGGATGAGGTGAGCAATTCATTGACCCAAATCTGCCACGGTGTTCGGGGCCCCGTCCTGCCTGCCGTCACGGCAAAGAATGACTTTCGTCAGCGGCGTCCTCAGACGAGGACACTGGCTTGCCGGATGCTGGCCACGGCCTTGAGGGCATGCTGGATGCACTTCGAGGTGGTCAGCCGGCTGAAGGAGAACCGGATGGAGGTCCGCCCCTCCTCGTGCAGCCCGAGGGAGGACAGCACGTGGGAAGGGGTGGTGCTGCCGCTGGAGCAGGCGCTGCCGCCGGAGCAGGCGACCCCTTCGAGGTCGAGCAGGAAGAGGAGCATGCCGTTCTTCTCGTGCTTGGGGAAATTGACGCTCAACACGGTGTACAGGGCGTCCTCGCGGTCGCTGCCGGCGTTGAAGCGGATGCCGGGCACGGCGTCGGTCAAGCCGTCCACCATTTGCCGCTTGAGGGCGCGGATGTGCCGGGCGTGCTCGTCGAGGTCCACCATGGCGAGGTCGAAGGCGGCCGCGAGGCCCATGATGCCGATGAGGTTTTCCGTGCCGCCCCGCATGGCGCGCTCCTGGGCGCCCCCCATGATGTGGGCGCCGATGCGCAGGCCGTCCCGGACGTACAGGAAGCCGGCCCCCTTCGGACCGTGCAGTTTGTGGGCGCTGCAGGCGGCGAAGTCAATGGGGAGGTTGGCGAGGTCCAACCGGTAGTGGCCCATGGTCTGGACCGTGTCGGTGTGGAAGTAGGCGTTGTGCCGGTGGCAACAGTGACCAATGGCCTCGATGTCCTGAAGGATGCCGACTTCGTTGTTGCCGTGCATGACCGACACCATGGTGGGGATGCCGTCTGACAGGGTGGCCTCAAGGCGCTCCAGGTCGACCCGGCCCTCGGCGTCGAGGTCGAGCAGCCCGAAGGTGATGCGGTCCCCGTCGGCCAGGTGCTGTGCCGTGGCGAGCACGGCCTTGTGCTCCGTGGCGCAGGTGAGGATCCGGCGACAGCCGAGGTGCTCGACGCCGGCGTGCAAGGCCATGTTGTCGGCCTCGGTGCCACCGCTCGTGAAGCAGAGGGTCCGCGGGGCCACGCCGAGGTGGCCGGCAATGCGGCGGCGGGCCTGTTCGATGGCCGTCTTGGTCTTGCGACCGTATGCATGGGTGGAGGATGGATTGCCGAAGTGATCCCGCATGAAGGGGACCATGGCATCCACAACCTCTGGAAGCATCGGGGTCGTGGCAGCGTTGTCGAGGTACACGTTCATTGCGTGGGGTCTCTCCGGGTCAAGGTCCGGCAAAAATACGACATGACCCCAGCGCGTGGCGGCATGAGGGGGAGAAATCAGGCGCCCGCAAGCAAATCCTCGCGGTACGTCTCCACCAATTTCAGGGCGGCTTCCGGGCTTTCGGCCTCGGCATAGACCCGCACGATGGGCTCGGTGTTGGACTTCCTGAGGTGGACCCAGCCCTCCTCGAGGTCGAGCTTGACGCCATCCACGGTCAGCGGTCCATGGGCGGATTGACGGGTGGCAAACCCGTCGAGCAGGGCATCCACATCCCACGCCGGGTCGAGGTCGATTTTGGCCTTGACCATCTCGTAGTGGGGGTAGGAAGCGCGAAGTGCGGACATCGTGCATCCCTTGTGGGCGAGGTGGGTGAGCATCAGGGCAATCCCGACGAGGGCGTCCCGTCCCGGATGCAGTTCCGGGTAGATGACGCCGCCGTTGCCTTCGCCGCCGATCACCGCGCCGGTCTCGCGCATCGCGGCCACCACATTGACCTCGCCGACGGCGCTCGCCGTATGGGTCTGGCCATGGCGCTCGGCCACATCGCGCAAGGCCCGGGTGGAGCTCAGGTTGCTGACCACCGGACCGGGGGTGTGGGCGAGGACGTGGTCGGCGACCGCCACGAGGGTGTACTCCTCGCCGAACATGCTCCCGTCCTCGTTGACGAAGGCCAGACGGTCCACATCCGGATCGACGGTGATGCCGAGGTGGCAGCCGTGCTCGACGACCGCACCGGACAGCGCAGTCAGGTGCTCCGGGCGCGGCTCGGGGTTGTGAGGAAACCGGCCGTGGGGCTCGCAGTAGAGTTCGACGACCTCCTCCACACCGAGGGCCTTGAGGAGCGCCGGGACGGCGATGCCGCCGGTGCTGTGGACGGCGTCCACTGCGACCTTGAATCCAGCTTGGGCAACGGCTTCGCGGTCGACGAGGTCGAGGTCGAGGATGGCCTGGATGTGGGCGTCGATCCATCCGTCGTGGGTGGTCACGGTGCCGAGTTCGTCCACGGGGGCGTAGTCGTGCGGCTCGGCAGAGCGCCGGATGACCTCCGCACCGTCCGCGGCGGAGATGAAGGTGCCAGCCTCATCGAGGAGCTTGAGCGCGTTCCATTGGACCGGGTTGTGCGAGGCGGTGAGGATGATGCCGCCATCGGCCCCTTCGCCGACCACCGCCATCTCCACCGTGGGGGTGGTGGACAGCCCGAGATCGAGGACATCGATGCCCATGCCCATCAGGGTGCCCGTCACCAGCCGCTGCACCATGTCGCCGGAAGGCCGGGCGTCCCGGCCCACCACGACCATCGGACGCGGGCGGTGTTCGCCGGCGGTAAACCGGTCGAGGATCCAGCTTCCGTAGCCCACCGTGGAGCGCACCACATCAGGGGGGGTGAGGTTGTCGTGCTCGGGGCCACCGATGGTGCCCCGGAATCCGGAAATGCTGCGGATGAAGGTCATGCTCCGAAATTACGGTGGCCGGGCGCCAACGATTACGAAATCCCGCGGGGATTATCCCGTTTATCGGGTGGTGCCGGCCATATTTGTGAGGTTGGGAAAGTTTCCTCCGCGGTGTTCAAAACGTCGCGTTGGAATCTCCCCGACACCGAGAAGCCGGGAGTAGCTTTCGTAGAGCTGATGCACGACGAGGAACTGAACGATCAAGACGCGCGGGAAATCGCAGGAATCGTGGACCGATATGAGTCCATGGTGGCGTCGAACGACTCCACATTTTTCGACCTCATGGAACTGGAGGCGCTCATCGAGCACTACCTCCAGGCCGGTCGGCACCGCCAGGCCCGCCAAGCCCTGCGCTACGCCGGGAAGATGTACCCGGAAAGCCTGTCCCTCCAGCTCCGCGAGGCGCAGATGATGGCCGGGTCCGGCGACGTCAAGACGGCCATTCCCCGGCTCCGCAACCTCCTCGCCTTCGAGCCGTCCAACGACGAGATCCACCTCACGTTGGCCACGCTGTATTCCCAGACGGACCGCCACGAAGAGGCCATCCACCACTACCGCCAAGCCCTCGACCTCGGGGACCGGGCGTTCCGGGGCGATCTCTTCATCGACATCGCCCTCGAGTACGAGAACATCGGACTCTGGGAGCGGGCCATCGAGGTCCTGCAGGAAGCGCTCCGCGAGAACCCCACCAACGAGACGGCCCTGCACGAGCTCGGCTTCTGTTTCGAAACGGTGGGCCGTCACCTCGAGTCGGTGGGCGCGTTCCAGAAGTTTGTGGACGCCCATCCCTACAGCTGTCCGGGGTGGTACAACCTCGGCAATGCCCTGCAGCGCACCGGCGATTTCGAGAAGGCCATCACCGCCTATGAATTCGCCCTCGTCATCGACGAGGAGTTCAGCCCCGCCCTGCTTCAGAAGGCCGCTGCGCTGACCATGATGGAGGACTATCTGCAGGCGCTCGAGTGCTACCGGGAGTCCATTCTCATGGATGCGCCCCAGGCCAACACCTACACCCTCATGGGGGAGTGCATGGAGCGCATGGACCGGTTGACCGAGGCTTGCGATTACTACTACTGCGCCCTCGAACTCGACGGCGACTTCGCCGATGCCCACGTGGGCCTGGGCGTGGTGGCTGAAATGCGCGAGGACTTCCCCGCCAGCCTCAAGTTCTTCGAGAAGGCCATGGCCCTCGAGCCCGAGAATGTGGAGTACCACCTCCTCCTTGGCGGCATCCTCCGGAAAATCGGCATGCACGACGAGGCGGCCCTCATTTACGCCAACGCCTTGCGTCTCGAGCCCCAGAATCTCGAGGTGTTCATCGAGGCTGCGGCCAACCTGCAGGCCGACGAGCGCCACGAAGAGGCGCTGGACCTGCTTCGCGGCGCACCGGATGTCGCCCAGGTCGATCCGCTGGTCGTGTGCCGCAGCTTCCAGAGCCTCTACTGCCTTGGTCGCATCCAAGCCGCCTTCAGTTTGCTGGACGCCGCTTTGGATTCCACACCCGACCTGTGTCAACTCCTGGCAACGACCTTCCCTGCCATTGAGCAGGACCCCAACTTTGCCACGCGGGCCCTCAACGCCCCCAAGAACCAATGAACTTCCCCTTGCCCCACCTTCCCGAGCGCACCCGCGCTCCGCGTGCCCACGGATTGACCATGGTGATGGACAAAGGCCTCAGCCTGCGTCAGGCCGAGGATCTCATCGCCGTGGCCGACGACCGGGTCGACTTCCTCAAACTCGGTTTCGGCACGAGCCTCTTCACGCCGGACCTGAAGGAGAAGGTCAAGCTCTACCGCGATGCCGGCATGGACGTGTACTGCGGCGGCACGCTGTTCGAAGCGTTTCTCGTGAGGAATTGCCTGGACGACTACCTGAAGTTCATCGACGACATGGGCATTGGATGCCTGGAGATCAGCGATGGCTCGATGGTCATCGAGCACGGCTACAAGTGCGAGCTGATTCAACGCCTCTCCAAGGATTTCAAGGTCCTGTCCGAAGTCGGATCCAAGGAGGAGGGCATCCTCATCTCGCCCACCAAGTGGATCACGATGATGCGCAATGAGCTCGACGCCGGATCCGTCAAGGTGATCGCCGAGGCCCGCGAGAGCGGCACCGTCGGCATCTACCGCCCCAATGGCTCCGCCCACACGCAGCTCATCCGGAAGATCCTGGCCAATGTGGCCCTCGAGGACATCCTCTGGGAAGCCCCCAAGAAGCCGCAGCAGGTCTGGTTCATCAAGCAGTTCGGCTGCAACGTCAACCTCGGCAACATTGCCCCCAACGACCTGATTCCGCTCGAGTGCCTTCGCGTCGGCCTCCGGGGCGACACGTTCTTCCACTTCCTGCCGGAAGAGCTGAAGAAGGGCGTCCAGCCCCAAGTCATCGAAGAGGAATGAAGGAAATCGACGTCCACGAGCTCAAGGCTTGGCGCGACCAAGGCAAGCCGCATCAGTTGATCGACATCCGGGAAGACCACGAGGTCGAGACCGGGCACCTCGGCGGGACCCACATCCGCATGGGGGACATCCTCGAGCGCCGCAGTGAGCTGAGCGTGGACATTCCGGTGGTGCTGCAATGCCGCTCCGGCGGTCGCTCTGCCGCCGTGTTGACCGCCCTCGAACAGAAGTTCGGGATGGACAACCTCTACAACCTCAAAGGCGGCGCGCAAGCCTGGGCCGCGCACATCGACTCGAGCCTCGAGGTGGCCTGATGGCATCCCGCTCCCCGAAGCAGTGGTGGACGCTCGGTCTGCGCGGCATGGCCATGGGCGCAGCGGACCTCGTGCCGGGCGTCAGTGGGGGCACGGTCGCCTTCATCGTCGGCATCTATGAGGAGCTTCTGACCACCATCGGCAACCTCGGCATCAGCACGGTTCGCGACCTCTTCCGCGAGGGGCCAGTGGAGACGTGGCGCCAATACAACCTCGGCTTCCTCGCCGCCCTCGGGGCGGGCATCGTGACGTCGGTGGCGCTGCTCGCCGGGCTCCTGCATCACTTGCTGGAGGCCCACCCCGTGTTGCTGTGGGCGTTCTTCTTTGGGTTGGTCGCCGCGAGTGTGCCGTTCATGCTCCGCGAAATCCGGGGGCAGGACCGCAGCCCAGCCGCCGCCGCCCTGCTGCTGGTCGGGGCGGGCATCGCGTGGTGGTTGACCGGACTGCCGCCCCTCGTGCAGGGCGACGCCCCGCTGTTCCTCTTCGCCTCCGGCGCCATCGCCATCTGTGCCATGATCCTGCCCGGCATCAGCGGGTCGTTCATCCTCGTCCTGCTCGGCGCCTACTCGGCGGTGATCGGGGCGCTCAAGGGGTTTGACCTCGTCCGCATTGCAGCCTTCGGAGGTGGAGCGGTGAGCGGCCTCCTCGGGTTCAGCAAGGGGCTCGGCTGGGTGTTCCGCCAGCACCGCGCCCTCGCGCTCGCCCTGCTCAGCGGGTTCCTCCTCGGTTCCCTGCGCAAGCTGTGGCCGTGGAAGGAAAACCTCTCGCTGCTCTTCACGCATTCGGACGGCCGGCCGGAATACCTGCAGGCCAACATCGCGCCAGGCGAGCACCCCGACCCGCAGCTCGGCATGGCCATCGCCTGCGCCCTTGCGGGGGCCGCGCTGGTGACGGTACTCGGCCGGTCCGGCCAGCGGTCCACTTCGCAAGACCATGGCTGAGCTTCGGCACTTCGGCCTCATCGGCCACCCCGTGGCGCACAGCCTGTCGGCCCGGTACTTCGAGCAGAAGTGGGCGGAGCTGGGGCTGGACGATTGCCGCTACACGCTGCACGACCTGCCGGACCTTGAGGCCTTGCCCGCCCTCTGGGAGAGCCGGGCCTGGGCGGGGATGAACGTGACCGTCCCGCACAAGCAGGCGGTCATGGACCAGCTCGATGGCCTGTCGCCCGAGGCGGAGGCGATCGGGGCAGTCAACACCATCGCCTTCACGCCAGCAGGCCGCATCGGGCACAACACGGACGCCGTGGGCTTCCGCCGCTCCATCGCGCCCTTCCTCGAAGGCCACCACGACCGCGCCCTCGTGCTCGGCACCGGCGGCTCTTCGGCAGCCGTGGTCCACGTGCTGCGCGCCATCGGCATCGACGTGACCCGGGTGAGCCGCCACCCGACGGCGCCCGGCGACATCGCCTACACGGACATCGGGCGCGAGGGGCTGGCCGCCACGCCGCTGCTCGTGAACTGCACGCCGGTGGGCATGCACCCCGATGTGGACGGCATTCCGCCGCTCTCCGAGGCGGCGCTGGGCGGGTTTGGGCCACGGCATTTCGTGGTCGACCTGATCTACTCGCCGAGGGAGACGGCGCTGATGAAACACGCTTCTGCGCTGGGGGCCAGAACCTTGGACGGGTTTTCGATGTTGCACCTGCAAGCGGACGCCGCCTGGGAAATCTGGACCGGTGGCGCCGCCGCCCAGTGAACGCCGTCCTCCGTCAACTCGACCGCCTCGCCGACGTCCTCTTGAGCCCCGCCGCCCGCAAGGCCGTGGAGCACGGTCTCGTCCGCATCTCGCTCGTCCTGTTCCTGCTCCACGCCGTGCTCTTCGTCATGCACGAAGCCGGGTGGCTGCCCTTCCGCATGCCGGAGTCGCTCTTCGGCCACCCGCTGCACATCCTGTACACCCCGTTTTCGGCCATCCTCGTCGCGGAGGTGTACCTGCTGGTGTACCATCTGCCGTCGTCGTTTGCCCGGTCCATGGGCAAGCAGCTGGAAATCGTGTCGCTCATCGAGATCCGGTCGGTCTTCCGCGACCTCTCGGTGCTGCAGGAGACGGCCAAGACCGAGTCGGTGATGCCGTGGAATGACCCCTTCTTTCCGCACATCGTCGGGGCCCTCATCCTCGGGGCAGCGCTGGTCGGCTTCTACCGCATCCTGCCGCGCCGCCAGGCCCGCATGGAGGAGGTCGAGTTGGCCCGGTTCATCCGCTTCAAGCGGCACCTCGCGGCCTTCCTGTGCATTGCCCTGGCCGCCATCGCCACGTGGAGCTTCGGACATTGGTTCACGGACCTGCTGGCCTATGCCGGCGGCGGCACCGCCGAGCCGCTCGACCCGAACTCGGTGTTCTACGGCGACTTCTTCACCGCCCTGATTTTCGTGGACGTGATCCTGCTGGTGACCTCACTCCGCTACCTGAGCGACTACGGCTTGATCCTGCGGAACTCCGGCTTCGTCATCGCCACCATCATCCTGCGGCTCTCCTTCTCCCTGGAGGGGTGGAGTGCGGTCGCCCACGAGGGCCTCGCTGCGCTGCTCGCCCTGTCCCTGCTGCTGCTGCAGGCCGGACTCGGCTGGGGCACACGCCGCTTCGGCCCGGAGCCCGAGCTCGACGCCCACGCGGACTGACGCCCGGCGAACTCAATCCCGGACCATGCGGAGCACGCGGCCATCGGCCGTCCGCAGCAGCGACAGCCCATGGGGCAGCGCCACCCACTCCTGACCGCCATCGGCGATACCGGACCGCGTGATGCGGCCATCGAGACCGTGCAGCGTCCAGGCCGTACCGGGGGCGAGCCCCGTGACCTGCGCGCCGTCGGCCATCGGGGACCACGACAGCGCCGCCTCCTGGCTTTCGGCCACAGCGGTCGGGTTGCAGAGGTCGGCTTGCGCATTGATCCACACTGTGCCGCCGAGGATGGCCAGCAGGGCGCAGCCGCCGTGGTCCAGCGGCCCGCCGTTGACGGTCGTGACGGCGGTGGCGCCGTTGTCGTTCATCCACGCTTCGGCGACCAGCGCATTGTCATAGAACACCTGCTCGTCCTGTGTGCAGTAGTACATCTTCAGCGGCGACTCGGGCACCCATTGGTAGACATCGTTGGCCTGCAGGGCGAGGAAGAAGGGGTGGTCTTCGGCCATGATGGCGTCGAAGGCGCCGGGCTGGACGATGTCGACAGTCGGGCCGGCGAGGAAGTCGTTGATGGCCGCGCCCCCGGTCTCCCCGTCGAAGAAATCGGTGATGCCTGAGGCGTACGGCTCCTGAAAGAGCTCGCCGAGGTCGACGTAGAGGTTGCCATAGGTCTGCTGCCACGACAGCAGGATGTAGGCGAGGTAGGCCGGGTTGGAGTACTGCTCGGCAGCCATGCCGATGGGCA
>JBMYZR010000021.1:0-30831 GCA_049610565.1 Flavobacteriales bacterium
CCATGAAGAAGGTCTCCGGTACGCTGAAGCTCGACCAGGCCCAGTACCGCGAGCTCGAGGCGTTCGCCAAGTTCGGCTCCGATCTCGACGATGCCACCAAGGCCGTCCTCGACAAGGGCATGCGCAACGTGGAGATCCTCAAGCAGAACCTCAACTCCCCGATGCCGGTGGAGGAGCAGACGGCCATCATTTACGCAGGAACCAAGAACCTGCTGAAGAATGTGCCGGTGAACAAGGTCAAGGAGTTCGAGGTGGCTTACCTCGATTACCTGCGGGCCAAGCACGCCGACACGATGGCGGAGCTCAAGACGGGCAAGTACTCCGACGAGGCACAGGCCACCATGAAGGCCGCTGCGGAGGAGGTGAGCAAGCAATTCGCCAGCTGATCTGAACCATGGCCGGTCTCAAGGAAGTACGCAACAGGATCGCCTCGGTCGGGAGCACCCGGCAGATCACGCAGGCGATGAAGCTGGTGTCGGCTGCCAAGCTTCGCCGCGCACAGGATGCCATCACGCAGATGCGTCCGTACGCTGAGAAGCTGCAGGAGATCCTGGTCAATGTGAGCGCTTCCCTGGATGCGTCCGAGAACCCCTACGCCGTGGAGCGGGAGACCAAGCGGGTCCTGCTGGTGGCGGTGACCTCCAACCGGGGGTTGTGCGGGCCGTTCAACAACAACATCATCAAGCTCGCCGGCCAGCGCCTCAAGGAGCTGGAAGGCAAGGAGGTTCACATCCTCTGCCTCGGCAAGAAGGCGGCAGACGTGTTCCGCCGCACCGACCACTTCACCACGTTGGACCTGGGTGACGAGCCGCACAGCGTTTTCGACAACCTCGATTTCGAGGGAGCCTCCCGCGCGGCTGAGCAGGTGATGGAGGCGTTCCGGTCCGGGACATACGACCGGGTCGAAATCCTCTACAACCGGTTTGTCAATGCAGCAGTGCAGGATGTGATGTGCGAGCAAATGCTGCCGATTGAGCAGAACGCCATTGCGGATACGGCGGAGACCGTGGCCACGACGGCGGACTACATCTTCGAGCCGAGCCGGGAGGAGATCGCGGAGAACATCGTGCCCAACACGCTGAAGATCCAGCTCTACAAGGCCCTCCTCGACAGCCATGCTTCCGAGCACGGCGCCCGGATGACGGCCATGCACAAGGCGACGGAAAACGCGGGCGAATTGCTCCGCGACCTGAAGCTCAGCTACAACAAGGCCCGTCAGGCGGCCATTACCGCAGAAATTCTCGAGATTGTGGGCGGCGCGGAAGCGCTTGAAGGTTGATCCCACACTCTTGATTCGACTCTCATTACGAAGACGACTGCTGCTGGCGATGCTGGCAGTGACCGCGTTGGGCTTCATCCTGACGGGTGCGGCGACCTTCATGGGATTCGCCCGGTTGGATGCCGACTACAATGCGGCCCGTCTGGTGCGAAAGGAGGCTGCCGTGGCGCGGAGCCTGGGCTTTGCGTTGCGGGGCGTGGTGGGCGATACGGTGGAGGCCACGTCCCTGAGTTGGACGGTCATGCCGGGCACCTTCGCCAACCGGATTGTCGAAATCGAAGCGGTGCAGGGACTGCCCATTGCCGTGTATCGATTGGATGGTTCGCTGTTTGTGACGTCGTCGGTCAATCGACCGGATGAGGCCGGCTTCCAGACGGAGGTCAATCCGGAAGTGCTCATTGCCTTGGCGCAAGGTCAGGAAAGGCTGGAGGTGCCCGTGGGCAACGGAGACTTCCTCGCATACTGGTATCAACTGAACTCCGCGGGCCGTCCGGTGGCCTTGGTGGCCTTGCGGTACGAGGCCAGGAGCCTGGAAGGGGCTGGGCGAGCGGAGTTCATTCGAAACCTGGGTGCAGTGTTCGCCTTGGTGTTTGCCGCGGCTGTGGCCCTGGCGTTCCTGTTGACGCGGTCGATCACCCAGCCGTTGGCGCGGCTTGGGGCCTTGATGGACCGGATGGATGTCGGATCGGATGTGGCCGTGGAGCCTTTGCGGTATGCATCGGCACCGGGAGATGAGATCGGCGTGCTGGTGGACCGCTACAACCGGATGGCGGAGAAAGTGCGGGTGTCGGCGTTGGCATTGGCACGCAGCGAGCGGGAAAGTGCATGGCGGGAAATGGCCATGCAGGTGGCGCATGAAATCAAGAACCCGTTGACGCCGATGAAGCTGGGCATCCAGCAATTGGAAAAGCGGGCGTTGGACGAGGAGCAGGATGCGGATGACCTGAGGAAACGGTTTGTGAGCCTGTCCGCCACGCTGCAAGGCCAGATTGACCTGTTGGCGCGCATTGCAGATGAGTTCAGCACGCTCGCCCGGTTGCCACAGCGGGAGATGGGGCCGGTGTCGTTGCGTGCAACGCTGGCGTCCATGGTGGAACTGCACCAACGGCCGGGAATCCGGCTTTCCCTGGACATGGAGGGGGAGCTGGAGGTTCAGGCAGACGAGGATCAGCTTCGTCGGTTGTTGTCCAACCTCATTTTGAATGCCCAACAGGCCATCGGGGATGGACCGGGTGAGGTGACGTTGTCCGTCAGGATGGGAGCGCTGGAGGTCGTCGATGACGGGCCGGGCATGCCTGCGGAGGTCGCAGAACGTGCATTTGAGCCCCGTTTTACCACGCGCGGCAGCGGATCAGGTCTGGGTTTGGCCATGGTCAAGGCCATTTGTGACCGGCATGGTTGGACGGTGGAATTCGAGTCGAAACCCGCGGCTGGCACGACGTTCCGGATTCTGTTCAACGTTTGAGCCCGCCCTTTTTAACAGGGGGGTCGTGGATTATCAGAGGATTCTGAGCCCTCTGGACAGTGGGAAATTTGCGTCATTGACACTCGGTTAAAAATGTCTAACCGAACCTGAACCACAAACACAACAGAATGAGGAACCTATTCCTGCTTACGGCAGCTTGGTGCTTGATGGCCTCCGCGGCCTTCGCCCAGAGCGTGACCGGTAAGGTGACGGATGCCAAGTCTGGCGAAACCCTGCCCGGAGTGGCGGTGGTCGTCGAAGGCTCCAACACCGGAGTCATCACCGACATGGATGGCATGTACAAAGTCAGCGCCGCGACCGGTGATGTTCTGGTCTACAGCTTCGTCGGATACAACACGGTCCGCAAGGAAGTGACCGGCGGTGCCATGAACGTTTCGCTCGAGAGCGGCGTCGCATTGGACGAGGTCGTCGTGACCGCTCTCGGTGTGAGCCGGGAGAAGAAAGCGTTGGGCTACTCCGTCCAGGAGTTGGGCAACGACGCCTTCACGGACGCCAAGACCGAGAATGTCGTTCGCTCGCTCACCGGTAAGATTGCTGGTGTCCAGGTGACGTCCGGTACGGCGATTGGCTCCTCCTCCAAGGTGTTGCTTCGCGGTGCGAGCTCCATCACGGGTGACAACCAGCCGCTCTTCGTGGTGGACGGTGTGCCGATGGACAACGCCGACTACTCCAGCGGAAACCAGCAGCGCTCCGTGGGTGGATACGACTACGGAAACGCCATTCAGGACCTCAACCCGGACGACATCGAAAGCGTGTCCGTCCTGAAGGGTCCTGCCGCAGCCGCCCTCTACGGCTCGCGCGCATCGAACGGCGCCATCGTCATCACGACCAAGTCCGGAAAGGGCTACCAGGCTTCCGGCAAGCGGGGCATCGGCATCAGCGTCAACAGCGGGGTGGCCTTCAACAACGTCTATGTGCTTCCCGATTTCCAGAACAGCTACGGTGGTGGACCGAGCCAGGCTTGGGCGGACACGCTCGCCGACGGCTCCTACGTGCCCAACTACGCGTTGGATGGCAGCTGGGGCCCGGCCCTGAGCGGCCAGAGCGTGCGCCACTGGGACAGCTGGTACGACTACGAGGGCGACGCCGGATTCGGTGAAGTCCGTCCGTGGGAGGCCAACCCGACCAACGTCGAGGACTTCTTCCAGACGGGTGTCACCTTGACCAACAACGTCAGCGTCACCGGCGCCACGGATGAGAGCTCCTTCCGCTTGAGCTACACCAACCACGACCAGACCGGTGTCTACGAAAACAGCTCCCTCGACCGCAACACGCTGAGCTTCTCCGGATCCCAGCAGGTCAGCGAGAACCTCGAGGCCAGCGTCTCGGCCAACTACGTTCAGGCCAAGGGCAACGGCCGTCCGCTGACGGGATACGGCGAGTCCGTGATGTCCCAGTTCACGCAGTGGTTCCAGCGTCAGCTCGATATGGACCGTATGCGCAACTACCGCAATCCAGACGGTACCCAACGTACGTGGAACCGCCTCAGCACGACCAACCCGAACCCGAACTACTTCGACAACCCGTTCTGGGAGCGTTACGAGAACGTGCAGAACGACCAGCGTGACCGCGTCTTCGGAAACGTCACGATGAAGTACAAGATCAACGACGTGTTCAGCGTGATGGGCCGTGCCCTCAGCGACTTCTACATCGACCGCCGAGAGGAGCGCATCGCCGTGGGCGGTGTGCGTGAGAGCTCCTACAGCGAGGCCACCCGCCAGTTGCAGGAGACCAACCTCGACGCCTACCTCAACTTCGCGGACGACCTGAGCGACGACCTGAACCTCACCGGTTTCGTCGGCGTGAACCAGCGGATCCGCAACTACAAGCGCCTCAACGCCTACACGCTTGGTGGTCTGAACACCCCGGGTCTCTACACCGTCAACAACGGTGCAGACGGCTACGAGGTCGGTGACTTCACGAGCACCAAGAAGGTCAACTCCGTGCTGGCGAGCGCCAGCTTCGGCTACCAGCGCAAGTTCTATGTCGACGTCACGGGACGGAACGACTGGAGCTCGACGCTGCCCGAGGCCAACAACAGCTACTTCTACCCGTCGGCCACGGCCAGCTACGTCCTCAGCGAGGACCTCGACCTCGACGCAGTGAGCTTCGCCAAGGTGCGCCTCGGATGGGCCCAGGTCGGAAACGACACGGACCCCTACCAGACGTCCACGACGTATGCGGTCAACACGAACTTCGGCAACAGCGGTTCCGCCACCGTTCCGAATGCACAGAACAACCCTGGATTGCGTCCTGAGAAGACGAGCAGCTGGGAGGCCGGATTGGAGTTGAACCTCTTCCTCGACCGGGTCCGTTTCGACTTCACCTACTACAACAGCACCACCGAGGACCTCATCTTCAACGTGCCGATTTCCGCTGCGAGCGGATACAGCTCCACGGTGTTGAACGCAGGAAAGACGAGCAACAAGGGCATCGAGCTCAGCCTCGCTGCCACCCTCGTCCAGAACGACGACCTCCGCTGGGACATCGGCGCCAACTTCGCCAAGAACCGCAACGAGCTGCTCGAGCTCTCCGACGATGTGCAGAACATCCGGTACACGAGCCTCTTCGGCGTGACGCTGGAGGCCCGCCCCGGCCAGCCGCTGGGCACCTTCTACGGCTATGATTATGAGTTGGATGATAGCGGAAACCGCCTTGTAGACGAAACGGGTAGATATGTGCGAACGTCCGAAGTCATGCCGATTGGCACCATTTTGCCGGATTTTACTGGTGGTTTCTACACGACGTTGGATTACAAAGGATTCAGCTTCTATGCATTGGTTGATTTTCAGAAGGGCGGATCGTTGCATAGCTATTCTAACCAATGGGGTAAGTACTCCGGAACCTTGGAGGAAACGGTCTATGACGAAGACGGGAATGATATGCGGTCGCCAGATTACGCAGGAGTCGTAGTTGATGGAGTTTACGCCTATGATTGGGGTGAGGTCTGGCAGTTGGATGATGCTGGTGACCCCGTTTTGGACGACGATGGAAATCAGATTCAAGCGACCGATGCGGATGGCAACCTCTTGTGGAACCATTATGCAGGGGATGCGAATGAGTCAGCACTGGCGGCCCAATCACACTTCTTCTCCAACCAGGGCTACGTGATCCACGCTGCGGACCAATACGACGCCAGCTTCGTGAAGCTGCGCGAGATGCGCCTGGACTACAGCTTGCCGGCTGACATGGTCGACGGCACGCCGTTCAGCAACGTGAGCATTGGCGTCTTCGGCCGCAACCTGGCCATCCTGCACAAGAACGTCCCGCACATCGACCCGGAAGTGGCCACCTCGGCCTCC
The DNA here is from genome assembly GCA_049610565.1 of Flavobacteriales bacterium. GTDB lineage: Bacteria > Bacteroidota > Bacteroidia > Flavobacteriales_D > Sanyastnellaceae > UBA8752. Next base: position 6,068 of record JBMYZR010000021.1, read on the forward strand.
AACGTCCAAGGCTTCGAAGGCGGTCAGCTCCCCGCGGAGCGCACCATCGGCGTGAACCTCAAGTTCGGCCTCTGATTCCCCACAAACCGGAAAACATTAGGACATGAACAAGAACATTTTCCTTCTCGCCGGCCTCGCCATCGCCATCGCCTTCACGGGATGCACGAAGGGCTTCGAGGACCTGAACACCAACCCGAACGAGCCGTCTTCCGTCTCGCCGGGCTTCCTCCTGACCGCTTCGCAGAAGCGCATCATGGACGAGATGAACGACTCCTTCTGGGGCAGCCGTCGCGGCATGCAGCTTCCGCAGTACTGGGCATCGAACCAGTACTCGAACGAGAGCCGCTACGCGTTCCGAACGGAGGTGACCAACGCCAGCTGGCGTGATTTCTACGCGGGTCCCCTGCAGGACCTGCAGACGATTGTCGACCTCAACACGGATTCTCCCGATGACGTGTCCGGTTTCGGAAGCAATGGCAACCAGATTGCGGTGGCCAAGCTGCTGCAGGCGTGGACGTACCAAATGATGACCGATGCCTGGGGTCCGATTCCGATGACGGAGGCCTTGCAGGGCGGCGAGAACAAGACGCCTGCCTACGACGATCAGGCCACGGTGTACGCCGGCATTCTCACCCTCATCGACGACGCCATGAACGCCATGGACGACGGTCCCGGCCCGCAGGGCGACCAGGTATACGGCGGCAACATGATGATGTGGGAGAAGTTCGCCAACACCCTGAAGCTTCGTGTGGCCATGCGCATGTCGGATGTGGCACCGGACCAGGCCAAAGGTGTGGGCGAGACCGCCTTGAGCGGTGGCATGATCATCGCCGCCAATGAGGAAAACGCCCAGTTCCCGTACATCAACGCAGCACCGAACAACCACCCGGTCAACGAGGACTACAAGACGCGGAACGACTTCGCGGCGTCCAACACCATGGTGGATTGGCTGACGGCGATGAACGACCCGCGACTGGGGGTGTACTTCAACCCTGCCGCCAACGACACGACGGGCGCCTTTATCGGAGAAGTGTATGGTTTGTCGGAGGACAGCGCGGCCGTGACCGATTTCGATGACGTGTCCCAGCGTGGAGACGCCATTCTTGCTGGTGACTTCCCCGGCATCTTCTTCGATGCGGCCCAGACGCACTTCCTGTGTGCCGAGGCTGCTGAGCGGGGGTGGGCCAACACGCCGCTCGGAGACGCAGAGGCTCACTACAATGCGGCAGTGACGCTCAGCATGCAGTGGTGGGGTCTGACGGATGCGGACGCGATCAATGCCTACCTGGCTCAAGCGGATGTGGCCTACTCGACTGCGCCTGGCGATTGGAGGCAGAAGATTGGATCCCAGAAGTGGGCCGCCCTGTACATGCAGGGCCATGAGGCTTGGGCGGAGTACCGCCGATTGGATGCCCCCACGCTCAACCCTTGTGCCGAAGGTGCTTTGGAGGGCGATGGCGATGTTCCCAGCCGCTTCTACTACCCCTTGGATGAGCAGACGCTCAACAATGACTCTTGGGCAGCTGGGGTGGCTTTGCTTGGTGGCCCGGACGGTCAGGACACCAAGCTGTGGTGGGACGTGAACTGACGTTTCCCTGCGATTCACAACATTCAGGAAAGGCCTGCCCGCAAGGGTGGGCCTTTTCATTGGGCGCTACTCTGGGACGGCCTTTCGGGTCCCTGGGAGCCTGGATTGGATCAGGACAAGGGGCGGACGGTGGCCGGGAACCAGAGCGGTCGCGATGGGGCCGCATCGTTGACAAATGGGGACACCTGCATGGCGAGAAGTCCAGGGCCTGCTGAGGTGTCCTGCGGGACGCACAGGAGCTCTGAAATGGTCGCGTTGGTCCGTGTGGTCGGGTCGTTCCCGAAAAAGGCGTTGTGGGCCCTCAAAATGCCACCGTCGATTTCCCGGTCTACGCTGGGCAGATCGATCAACAGGTGTTCGATGCCGAGCTCGACGAGCTGTTCGGCAAACCCGGCTTCCAGATACGGGGGGTTCGAGTTGCTCCAGTCGCGGTGCACGTCACCGGTTGTGCAGCGAAAGATCAGGGCGCTCGGTGCCCAGCGCTGCACATCTGCAGCAGCGGTCTCCAAGGCGCTCACCGGGACAACCCAGTCGTCACCCTGTGCGGTGTTGCGTGGTTCTGGCATCGCCTCCACCAGCAGGGTGGGCATCAGAAAGGGCAGTGCGCCGGAGCGGGCGAGTGCATCGATGGGGTGGAAGGCGTCGCGGATGTGTTCGCGGGTCTCGGTGTGCGTGCCGTGCGCGTGCGGATTGAAGGTGACGTCCCGGAAATTGACGCTGCCTCCTTCGGCGACCGATCCTGTCCAGCCATCGGAACGCACGGGTTCCGCGGTCGCGGGGCCTTTGTACCACGCCCTCGGGAGTCCCGAATGGGGGTTGATCGGAACACTGAGGTCGATGGGGGAACCCGATGCCGTCCAGGTGTGACCGCAGTGGTCCAATTCAATGCGCATGCTCATTGGGTCAAGTTGTCACGGCCCGTCCACAGGGACAACCTCGAACAAAAGAAAAGCCCCGCCGGTGAGGGCGGGGCTTTCCGAAGGGGATGGACTTCCGATTACTGGAAGAGGTAGCCGAGGCGGAGCTGGGCCTGGAACTGGGTTCCGAGGGCGCCACCCTGCTGCGTGCCGGTCCAGAAGGGACGGTCGTTGATGTTGGCCGGGTGCTGACCGCTGTAGGCATGGCCCACGAGGTCGACACTGCCTTGGATGGGAGCGGGCATCTCGGTGAGGTCGCTCGGGTCGACGGCGTTCTGCGTGCCCCAGAAGAGGTTGTACGCAACGTTGTCGGTGGCGGCGATCTCCATGTCGTTGACCTTGGAGCTCATGAAACCGAGGCCGGCCTCAGCACCCACGTAGAGGTAGTCCGTGAGGTAAGCGTCGAAACCGGTGACAAGGCCGAGCTTGAACATGCTGGCGCTCTGGCTGATGGTCTGGGTCCAGACGATGTACTGGTCCTGGTCACCGACCTGGTTCTCGTCGTCTGCGCTCCAGAACTCCTGTTCGAAGGAGGAGCTGGTCACACCGTAGCCGATTTCGAAACCGACGTAGGGGCTGAGCTTGTCACCGCCTGCATCGAAGTGCTTCTCGTAACCGGGTGCGATCATCCAGGTGCTCTGGCTGAACGTGTCGTACAGGTCCGGGCTGGGGATCTCGTCGTCACCGGAGGTCACGTAGGCGCCTGCGATGGCCGGGATGCCGCCTTCGATGATCGTGCCGTCGGGCATGATGCTGAAGTAGGGCTCGGGACGACCGACACCGTTGAAGTCAAACTCGCGGAAGCCGATGGACTTGGAGTTCGTGCTGTTGAGCGTCAGGCTCAGACGGAAAGCGGACTCTTCGTCGGAGAAGTTCCGGTACTTGATGGTGGTGCCGTCAACGGGGCTGTTACCAAGCGGAGTGAACTGGAGTTCGATGTTGTGCTCGCCACCGAATTGCTTCTGGGCGTTGGCCGTGACTGCGAAGAGGGCAACCAGGGCGAGGGCAGACAGGATGTGCTTCATCTTGAGGTTTCTGAAAATGATTTCCGGCCGCAAGAAAAGCAATTCCGTCGAAGCGTCCGGGGATATACACGGTTTTTCCACAATCAGCGCTGTGGACGCCTTGCCGGGCGCGGGTTTTCCTGTGACCCTGAGGTGCTGATTTCCTTGGATTTGGCCCCAATTTGCAGGCCATGGAAGCGTTGCATCCTGCGTTGCGGAAAGCCTATGATCCAGAGCGGTTTGGACGCCTTGCGCGGCAGGTTGTCGCGGACCTGGAAACCCATTTGCGGGAGGCTCAGGCGCAAACGGCCCCGGCGTCGATGCCGTGGACCTCGCCGGAAAAGGAGCGCGCTTTCTGGTCGGAACGCATGCAGACGCCCGAAGGCTTGCCGGAGCTGATGCGGCTGGTCGTGTCCCGGTCCAATGGGCTGCAGGACCCCCGATACATGGGCCACCAGGTGGCTGTGCCGTTTCCGGACGGCGCGCTGGTGGGCATGGTCACGGACCTGCTCAACAACGGCGGCGCCATCTACGAGATGGGGCCGACCAACTCGGCCATGGAGGAGGTCCTCATGGCGAGGATCGGCCGGATGATGGGCTTTCCGGAGGGGTGCGGCGGTGTGATGTGCCACGGCGGCACGTTGGCCAACCTCGTGGCCCTGATGGCAGCGCGTCGGTGGACGGCAGGACCGGATGCAGACCCCTGGCGCGTCGGAGATGACGGGCAAGGCGCGGTGCTGGTTTCCGCACAAGCCCATTACTGCGTCGATCGCGCAGTCCGCATCATGGGGTGGGGACAAGACGGGGTCGGCCTGGTGGACACGGATGACCGACACGGCATCACGGCTGAAGGGTTGGATGCCGCGATGGCCGCCATGGAAGCGAAGGGTCGTCGTGTGGTCTCGGTGGTGGGCAGTGCCTGCACGACCAGCACGGGGGCCTATGACGACCTCAACCTCTTGGCGGATTTTGCCGAGCGTCATGGCCTGTGGTTCCATGTCGACGGGGCGCACGGAGCGCCCGCCGTGTTCAGCGAGCGACACGCCCACCTGGTGGCGGGCATGGGAAGGGCCCACAGCGTGGCCATGGACTTCCACAAGATCATGGGGGTGCCCGCCTTGTGCACAGGCCTGTTTTACGGCCGACACGACCACAGCTTTCTCCCCTTCACGCAGGAGGCGGAATACCTGTGGAGCGACGCGGAAGAGCCTGAGTGGTGGAACTTCGGGAAGCGGACGTTTGAATGCACCAAGCGCATGCTCAGCACGCGGGTTGCTGCGGTCATTGAGGAATACGGAACGGAGATCTGGGGTCACCTCGTCGACCGGTTGTTTGCGCTGGGTGCAGAGCTCGCCCGGCAGATTGAAGAGCGGCCGCAGTTCGAGCTGGCGATGCAGCCGCAGGCCAACATCGTCTGTTTCCGCTTGATTCCCGCATCGATGGCCGATGCCGGTGCGGACGCCATCAACCGGTTCACGGAGCGGCTTCGCCAGCGTCATTTGGAGGCGGGGCCCCAGTATGTGGTGATGACCCGATTTGGCGGCCACGTCTGGTTGCGGTGCACGCTGATGAATCCGCTCACGGAAGCAGACGACCTGACGGCGATGCTGGACCGGGTGGAGGCGCTGGCTGCGGAGATTACTCCACAGTGACGCTCTTGGCCAGATTGCGGGGCTGATCGACGTTGCGGTCGAGCATCACGGCAATGTGGTAGCTGAGCAGCTGGAAAGGGATGGTGCTGAGGATCGGGACCAAGGCATCCTGAGAGGGGTGCACCTCAATCGTGTGGTCGGCCATGTTGGCCACCTCCTTGTCCCCGGCAGTGACCACGGCGATGATGCGTCCACCGCGTGCCTTGACCTCTTGGATGTTCGAGAGCACCTTTTCGTAGTGCGCATCCTGGGTGGCCACGATGAAGACCGGCATGTTCTCGTCGATGAGGGCAATGGGGCCGTGCTTCATCTCCGCTGCCGGGTAGCCTTCAGCGTGGATGTAGCTGATTTCCTTGAGCTTGAGGGCCCCCTCCAAGGCGACCGGGAAGTTGTATCCACGACCGAGGAACAAGGCGTTGGGTGCGTCCTTGTACGCTTCGGCAATCTTCCGGATTGCGTCCTCCTTCTTCAGCAGGGCGTCGACTTTTTCCGGAATGCCTTCGAGGCCGACCATGAGCCGGTTCAGCAGCTGGGGATCTATGGAGCCCCGCAGTTCGCCCACGCGCATGGCGACAAGGGCGAGTACGGTGAGCTGGGCGGTGAACGCCTTGGTCGAGGCCACACCGATTTCTGGACCGGCATGGGTGTAGGCACCACTGTGGGACTCGCGTGAAATGCTCGACCCGACGACGTTGCAGATGCCGAAGACATGGGCGCCGCGCTCCTTGGCCATCCGGATGGCGGCCAGCGTGTCGGCCGTTTCACCGCTTTGGCTGATGGCGATGAGAATGTCGCCCTCGCCGAGAACGGGGTTGCGGTAACGGAATTCGCTGGCGTACTCGACCTCGACGGGGATGCGCACGAAATCCTCGAACATGTATTCGGCGACCAACCCGGCATGCCAGCTCGTGCCACAGGCCACGATGATGAGGCGCTTGGCATCGCGCCACATGGCTTCGTGGTCGTCGATGCCGGCCATTCGGATGGTGCCGTGGCTGAGGCGCAACCGGCCGCGCAGACAGTCCGCAATGGACCGGGACTGTTCGTGGATTTCCTTGAGCATGAAGTGCTCGTACCCCCCTTTTTCGATGGACTCGAGCGCCATCTCAAGCTCCGTGATCACCGGGGTGACCTTGTGGTTGCGGATGGTCCGGATTTTCAGTCCGGAAGACAGGGAGATGCGGGCGACCTCTTCGTCTTCGAGGTAGACGACATTCTTCGTGTACTCGATGATGGGGGTCGCGTCCGATGCCACGAAGTATTCGCCTTCCCCGATGCCGATGACGAGCGGGCTCGACTTGCGGGCCAGCACGAGTTCGTCGGGACGGGCGATGTCCATGACGGCGATGGCGTAAGCTCCGACTACCTCGTCGAGGGCAATGCGGGTGGCTTCAAACAGGTCGAGTTCTTCGCTGCTGCGCATGACCTCTGAGATGAGGTGGACGAGCACTTCGGTGTCCGTGTCGCTGTAGAAGGTGTGTCCGCGTTCAATCAGGGTTTGCTTGAGCGCGTGGTAGTTCTCGATGATGCCGTTGTGGATCAGGGACAATTGACCGTCTCCGCTGAGGTGGGGGTGGGCGTTGACGTCGTTCGGTGGCCCGTGCGTGGCCCAACGGGTGTGCCCGATGCCGATGTGGCCTGTGGGCGTGTCGTTTCCGATGTGCTCCAGCAGGTCATCCACTTTGCCCTTCCTGCGGTGATGGGAGAGGGTCCCCGCGGTGTCGACAATGGCGACACCAGCGCTGTCGTATCCCCGGTATTCGAGCCGCTTGAGGCCCTTGATGATGAGTGGAAAGGCTGGTTGTTCCCCCAGATAGCCTACGATGCCGCACATGACCCTAAAGATAGCCCTCGTTGGGGGCTTGACCTTATTCGGAACGGGTGACCACAAAGGCAGCCTCGGAGGTGGTCAGAGGGGTATGGAACACCACCTGCTCCAATGCGATGGAGGACAGTTCCGAATAGAGGTAGACGTAGGGACGCGTTTCTTCGCCATTGAGCCGCTGTTGGGCGTAGATGGGCAGGTTGATGATGTAGGCGTTGCGGGTCTCGTCGAAGATTCCGCCGAGTGTGACGCCCGCAGCGAATTCGTCCTGGGTCAGTTCAAGGCCACCGCCCGGAGCTTTGAGGAAGGGTTTGAGGGAGGCGGGGCGGGGAAGCTTGGAGGGGGTATCGTCCACGGGCAGGACGATTTCTGCCCGGTTGATGACCGTGCCATCGGAGACATCCAGGCTGTCGAGGCCACTGAGGTCGAGCCGCAGATAGGAACCGGCAGCACCGACCAGGGCCACCCGAGAGGCGCCCTCTGTGGGCAGGCTGTCATTGAGGCGACCGAATTCGGCGGGCCAGCTGTGCTGGAAATGGCCCACCCGGGCGGCGTTGGCGTTGATGATGAAGTTGTAGCTCGTGGTGTCTTCCGTGTTGTGGTAGTGCAGGGTGAGGAAGGAAATCCCCGCATTGGGTTCGAGTCTCACGATTCCGCCGCCACCGGAGACGGACCGGACTTGGAGTCCCTTGAACCATTCACGCCAGGCGTCATTGGTGGCGTAGACGCTGGAGTCGGCATCGATCAAGCTTTGACCGAAAGACGGGTCCAACGGGATGCGGACTTGGGTCGAGAGGGTGTCGGACCCCACAATGACCCCTTGGTTCGGGTGCATCTGGACCGGTTGCCCGCTGGGCAGGGCCAGGTTGATGGGCAGGGTGGGGGGCACGTCGTTGGCGTAGTAGACACTGTCGATGGACAGGGTGTCGGCGAGTTGCTCGACCTGAATCACCTGGTCGAAGTTCAAGCCATAGGACGGGCCGTTGAACCGCAGGGAGAGGATGAGGCTGTCGCACACCGGGTTGGTTCCGAAATCCTTGGACGTCTGGGACAGGCGGAGTTCCGTGGAGAAGAAGGCCGAGGTCAGTCCGCTGATGGGATCGAGCGTGTTGCCGAGCAGCAGGCTGGAACGCTCATCGGTTCTCAAGGAGTCGACGGGCACCATTTCAAGGGCGAACGGAAGGGTGTCCGTTCTGAGGTCGATCAGTTCGCCTTCCGGCTGCAGGCCGAGGCCGATTCCGCTGTCGGGTTTGCGACAACTGAACAGGGCCACAGAGGTGGCCAGAACCAAAAAAGCAACGCGTGCGAAACGCATGGGTGAATCGGATTGGGCACGCAAGGTCGTGCAGAAAGGCCGTCGAGGTACGCCGTCGTCAACCGATGGTCGACGGCGCAACATTTCGTTCGAAGAACGGAAGGAATCAGTCCTCAACGGCCACCTCCTTTCCCTCGAGGATGGTGTCGTAGAACTCGGCCACTTCGGCAGCACCGAGGTCGGCGAGGACGAAGGGCATCTTGGGAAGTTCGGAGGCATCGAAGCGCTCAGCGGTGTCGGCAGTCAGCTCCTTCGATCCAGCAATGAGGGCGTCGGAGTGGCGGATGGCCATTTCATTGAGGGCATCGAACGTGGGAATCTTGATGGATTCCACGACATCTTGGCCGATGCCATCGAACGAAATTTTCTCGTGGAGGCTACCGTTGAGCGTTCCGTCGAAGCCTTCGTTGTAGAGGCTCGTGACGATTTTCGTGTTCTCGAAGTGGGCGTCTTCCTTGAACAGTTCCTTGAGGTAGAGGGGGACCAACGAAGCCATCCAACCGTGGCAGTGGATGATGTCCGGAGCCCAGGACAATTTGCGGACGGTCTCGAGAACACCGCGGGCGAAGAAGATGGCCCGCTCGTCGTTGTCGGCGACCAGCTTGTCCTTGGCGTCAAACCACGTCACCTTCTTCTTGAAGTAGTGCTCGTTGTCGATGAAGTAGACCTGCATCCGGGCTGTGGGGATGGAGGCCACCTTGATGATGAGCGGGTGATCGGTGTCGTTGATGTTGAGGTTCATTCCGCTGAGACGGATGACCTCGTGAAGCTGGTGACGGCGCTCATTGATGACGCCGAAACGGGGCATGAACACACGGATTTCGCGGCCGCGTTCGTGGATGCCTTGGGGGATTTGCCGGGCGGCTTTGCTGATGTCGCTTTCCGGGAGAAAGGGTTGAATTGCTTGACTGACGTAAAGGATGCGGGTCTTGCTCATGAATCTCTCGGAATAAACAGGCTTCTCAAATATAGCTTGAAAACCGCGGAAATTCAAGCGGTTCGGCTACTTTCAGCCCCTCGAATTCGTGGCCGTTGACAGAGATTAACGAGCGCATTGACTGTGAGGCGCATGGCACGGATCGGGAAGAGGAAAACGACAACACCTGCCGTGGAAGATCATGACTCGTTTGCGGATTGGGATCAGACCCGGTCGACTTTGCGCGGTCCAGTGGGGTTCGTGCCCACCATGGGGGCATTGCACGACGGGCATGCGGCCCTCATTCGCAGGGCCCGAAAGGACATGGGCCCGGAAGGCCATGTTGTGGTCAGCATTTATGTCAATCCGACCCAGTTCAACGACCCCGGTGACTTCGAGGCCTACCCCAGCACGCGGGAGGCCGACATGGCTGTGGCATTGGATGCCGGCGCGGATGCCGTGGTGTTCCCCGAAGCGGGTGAACTCTATCCCGGGGGGGTGCCGGAACGGGTGGAGGCAACGGACTATGGCAGGCTCACTGCATTGTGGGAGGCTGCCCACCGGCCGGGTCATTTCGATGGCGTGGTGGCCGTGGTGAGGCGGTTGTTCTCCTTGGTCCGGCCGGACCGCGCATTCTTCGGCGAAAAGGACTGGCAGCAACTGGCCGTCATTTCCGAGTTGGTGCGCCGAGAGTTCGATGGGTTGACCTTGGTTCCCGTGCCCACCGTGCGGGAAGAAGACGGACTGGCCATGAGTTCCCGAAACGTCCGGCTGTCCATTGCGGACCGTCGTTCTGCCGCCGTGTTGCACGGCGCACTGGAGGTTGTCGCGAAATCAGGCGGTGACCAAGCGGTTTTGGACGATCAGGCCGATCGGCTGCGGTCCATGGGGTGGGATGTGGAGTACCTCGCCGTGGTCGATGCGATGACGTTGGAACCCGAACCGCAAGGAGGCGCACGACGGGCCATCGTGGCCGCACATTGGGGGGGCGTCCGCCTCATCGACAACGTTCCCGTTCCGAATTGATTCCCCGGGTTGGGAATGACGGCGTCTTTTCTCCGACCTTCGTCACAAATTCCATCGGATGGGAGCCATTGGACCTACTCAAGTCATTCTGATCGTTCTGGTCGTTCTCTTGCTGTTCGGAGGCCGCAAAATCCCTGAGCTCATGCGCGGCCTCGGTCGTGGCGTCAAGGAGTTCAAGGACGCGACCCAGGACGACGGCAAGTCCGGCGATGATGCCGGTCAGGCCTGATCGGGCCAATCGTGTGCGCTGGATGAGGGTGGCTTGGGTCATTGCTCTGGCGGCCACAACGACCTCGGTTTCGGCGCAGGACACATTGATCCTGCAGGCCGACAGCATCACGGCTTGGGCAGTCTTGGAGGACACGGTTGCCGTGGCCCTCGATGAATCCCCCCTTCAAGAGGCAGATCCATCCACCCTCGATACGGCGTGGTTGGCCCGCGCCGACTCCCTGTGGTGGGCGTGGTGCGAGGAAGCGCATTGTCTGAGCACGGACAGCGCCATTTGGTATGCGGGCACGGCGAGCAAGGAATTGGCGTCCCGGTTGGATACGGCGGCCATTCTGCGTGACCTCGCCGACCTCGACAGGAGAAGCAGCTTGGATTTGGCGCCCCACGGGGCCGTGTTGGACCGGATCGCTTTCATGATGCGGCGACGGCCCATTTTCCTCGGCCGGATGATGGGCCGCGGACTGCAGTACTTCCCCCTCTTCGAGGAAGCGCTGGACCGGCACGGTTTGCCGCTGGAGTTGAAATACCTGCCTGTGCTGGAGAGTGGGCTGAATCCATTGGCCAGGAGCCCCGCGGGGGCCACCGGGTTGTGGCAGTTCATGTACAACACGGCACGCAGTCAGGACCTGGAGATCAACAGTTGGGTGGATGAGCGTCGGGATCCGGTCGCGGCGACTGAGGCGGCCTGCCGTTTTCTCAAGAGGCTCAACGACATCTATGACGGAGATTGGCACCTGACGCTCGCCGCCTACAACGCTGGTCCGGGCAACGTGAACAAGGCCATCCGGCGATCGGGTTCGCGGGATTTCTGGACGTTGCGCCGGTTTCTGCCCCGAGAGACGGCCAAATATGTGCCGTCCATTGTGGCGTTGACCTACCTCTTCTCCCATCCTGTCGAGGCGGGACTCGTCCCGAGTGATCCGGCCATCCCGGCGTTTGACCTCGACACGGTGATGGTGCGCCGCAACGTCCGCTTCGACCAGGTGTCCCGGGCGACCGGGCGGCCCGTGGCGGAGATTGCCCAGCTCAATCCGCAATACCGCAAGGAAGTCGTGCCGGGGGCCATCGGGGGCGGCTGGCCGATTGTCTTGCCCCAACAGGCTGTGGGCGCGTTCATTGACCGGATGCCGGAGGCGTTGGAGTGGGAACCACACCGGACGCCCGAGGTCAAGTTCGAGCCGGAGGTCACCGTGTACAGGGTGCGAAATGGTGATGTGCTCGGCACGATCGCCCGCCGCCATGGGGTTTCGGTACGGGAATTGCGACAGTGGAATGGACTGCGTGGTGACATGATCCGCGTGGGACAGAAACTCTACATCCATGCAGATCCTCGCTGACCCACCAATGACCGTTCGCGGCACCTTGGTCCGTTCCGTTGCCTTCCTTTTGGCAGCGCTCCCGTTGGTTTTGGCGTCGTGCGGCGACCCGGGCCCGGAGAGCGCAGAAGACGCGGCAGCGGCCCGTGCGGCCTTGCTTCCCGGCAAGGTGGGGCCGAGCGGAGAGGTGGTCATGGTGGCTTCCGAATCCGTGTGGAACCGCGGTGTGGGGGCCGCGGTGGACAGTGTGTTCCTGCGGCCGGTCCGGGTCTTGCCGCAGTATGAGCCGCGGTTTGACGTGATCCGGCTTGACCCCGAGGAGTTCGACCGGTTCTGGAAGCCGCACCGCAACCTGGTGGTCTTCGACATCGCAGACCGCATTGACACCCAGGAGCCGTCGATGCGCGTGATGCGGTCCCGGTTCGCCAAGGGCCAGATTTATGTGGAGATCAAGGCCCGGACGGCGCAGGCTGCGGCGGACTTGTTGCTGGATCCGACCCAGGGAGAGATGTTGGCCGACCTGCTGGAACAGGAAGAGGCCACCCGCTACGGCCAATGGCTCGGGCTGGACCGGAACGAAGTGCTGGAGCAGACCATCCGCCAGCGGCACGGCTTGTCCTGCGTGCTTCCCCGGGACGCCCAACTCGTGAATTCCGCCGGCGGATTCGCGTGGATCGAACGGAACCTGACGCGCATGAAGGGCGGGCGCAACCACGATGTGCAGCTCGGCATCGTTGTGCACCGAACCCCATATGGAGGGCCGGCTGACTTTTCGATGAAGCGGATGCTCGAGCGGAGGGACTCCCTGCTGCAGGCCCGCGTGTCCGGTTCCAATCCGGGCAGCTACATGACCACCGAGTTCCGGTTGGCTCCGCGGTATGAGGAGGTGTCCTTCCGCGGAGGCTTTGCGGCCACGATGCGGGGCCTCTGGCGCATGGAGGGCGACTTCATGGGCGGCCCATGGACGTCCATCGCCTGGGTGGATGCCAACCGGGGGCAGCTCGTCACTGTGGACGGCTATGTCTACGCGCCGTATTTCGGCAAGCGCGAATACCTCAGGGAAGTCGAGGCCATGGTGCGGTCGTTTGCCCCCATTGCCCCCACCCCTGAGCCCTCGAATTCTGACACGACAACACCATGAAATACACCATTCACTACACGCTTCGGGCCGACGGTCCTGAAGGGGAGGTCATCGAAGCGACCGTTCCCGAGGAGCCCTTCACGTTTGAGGCTGGCGCCGAGGAAATTCTGGAGGATCTCGAGGCGGCGGTGACGGGCGCCGCAGTTGGGGACCAGTTCGAGTTGGTCATTCCGGCGGACCGGGCCTACGGTCCCGAGATGGAGGGCGCATTTGCGGTCTTGCCCAAGACCCAGTTTGTCGACGAGGAAGGCTTGGACGATTCTGTCATGGCCGAGGGGGAGGTTGTGGTGATGCGCGACGAGACTGGTGAGGAGCTGCACGGTGTCGTGATCGGCGTGTCCGAGGAGGAGGTCGAGGTGGACTTCAACCATCCGCTTGCTGGAATCGACTTGCACTTCTCCGTTCAGGTCATGGCGACCGGCGCGTCAAAGGGTTGACGCAAGCGTAACGATTCCGCGACACGCCAAGGAGGGTGTCGCCACGACCTTGCTTCTGCCTTACATCATGCAAAAGCAGGGGGATTCCTACGCATTGGTCGTGCTGGATTTGGCGGGCTTGGTCGTGAACCATGCCAACGCCGTCTATGCGGGCATCACAGGTGCCTTTCGGGCGCATGGCCTGTCGATGGACCGGGAGACGGCCTCCTTTGCCTTGGGCCATTCTCCCGATCAGGCCATCGCCGCCGTGCTTCGACAAACCGGCATGACGGAACCGATGGATGAGGCCGGACTTCACAGATTGAGCCAGTCCTATCGCAAGGAATTGAAGCGGTTCTTTCAATTCAGCCCGGCGCTTGCGCCCATGCCGGGGGCGCTTCGCACCATGGCGAGAATGAGGAGCGAGGGTCTGCGTGTCGGAATGTGCAGTGATTTGGATTGCACTGTGATGGAGATCGTTTTGCAGAGGCTCGGATGGACGGACGCAGGACATGTGGATGCCATGGTGTGTTCCGATTCGGGTTTGTCCGAGACGAAAGCGGGCCTCATTGCCCAGTTGATGGTGGAATGCGGTCAGCGGGACGGCGCGCGAACGGTTTACGTGGGGGTGACCCCAGGCGACGTGGCGGCAGGCAGGCAGGCCAATTGTGCCAAGGTGTTGGCGGTGGACGTTGGTGTGGCGGCGTTTCAGGCGGGCGATTGGGCGGAGGCGGATGGCGTCATGGAATTCGTCGATGAGCTTCCGTCCCTTTTGGGCCTTTCCTCGTCAACTCCTTGGATGGAGCGGTAACTTGGGCCGCAGCTGACGCGCTCCATGAAGCCCTCCCGAAGCAAGGCCCACGGTTTTTCCGCCTTTTCTACCGCCCTCGGCGTGGCCCTCACCTTGGGTGTGTTGGGTGCACTGGCTGCCGGCGCCCTCATCGTGAAGGAGCTGCGGACGGGCTGGTTGGCCTCCATGACCATCCAGGTCGTGCTCGAAGAAGGGGCCAATGGCGAGCGTGCCGCATTGGAATGGGGCGCAGACGACGCAGTGGCCTCCGCGGTCTTCATCGATGCGGACTCGGCTTCGGCTGAGATGGAACGGGAACTGGGCGAACCGTTCATGGACTTCCTCGGAGCGTCGCCCCTGCCTGCGGTGGTGGAGTTGCGCCTGAATCCGGAGTGGATCGGGCAGGCCGGGTCGCAGGGCCTGGCAGACAAGGCGGCGGTGTGGGCCGCCCGAGAAGGCGTCAGCCGCGTGGCCTACCCCCAACGGGTGTTGGAGCGCTTGGAGCGCGGGTTTGCCGATTGGACGGCGCCGTTGTCCGTGTTGCTGGTCGTGTTCATGGTTGTGGCGGTGGCGCAGATTTTCAATGTCGTGCGCCTGAGTGTGTTTGGCCGGCGTCAATTGATCCGCAGCATGGACCTCGTGGGGGCCCCGCCCGCGCGGATTCGCCGACCTTTCATCGCCGAAGCCATGGGATACGGACTCGTCGGGGCGATGCTGGCCTATGCGGGGGTTGTCGGTTTGCTCGGAGCCCTGAAGCCCTTCCTGTCCGTGCTCCAGTCCTGGGGGCCGGAACAACTCGCGTCGTTGCTGGTCCTGCAGTTGGCCATGGGGATGCTCATGACGGGCCTGAGCGCACGCTGGGCCGTGGCGAAGTACCTCGGTGCGCGGTTGGACAAACTCGTGTGAACCTCGGGCACACGACAGGGCTTATTTTCGTCCCATGAGCAGCGAGTCCACCAACCAGAACGGCCGCAACGCGTTCCCGTTTGAGCGCAAGAACTACCTCTTCTTCCTTCTCGGGTTGTTCCTCCTCGCCGCGGGCTACCTGCTGATGAGTGGAGGAGGGGTCGAGGACCCCAATGAGTTCTCGGACGCCATCTTCAGCACGCGCCGCATCACGATTGCGCCGTTGACCGTGCTCCTCGGGTATGGCGTGATTTTCTACAGCATCCTGAAGCGTTTCCCCGCCGAGGCGGCGAACGGCTGACCCCATGGGTGCACTGGAGGCTTTCCTCCTCGGCCTGATTCAGGGCCTCACTGAATTCCTTCCGGTCAGCAGCTCCGGACACCTCGAATTGGGCAAGGCCCTCTTGGGTGTGGACGAAGGCGGCTTGGCCTTCAGTGTCGTCGTTCATGGCGCTACGGCGTTGAGCACCATCGTGGTGTTCAGAAAGGACATCGTGGACCTCGTCACCGGGGTGTTTGCGCCGGGCGAACGCGGCGCCGGAGCCCGGTCCTTTGCGGGCCTCATTCTGCTGTCCATGGTGCCCGTTGGGGTGGTGGGCCTGATGTTCAAGGACGCGATCGAAGCCCGGTTGGACGGACACCTCGGCGCGGTCGGCGCGGCGTTGCTGGTGACGGCGGCCCTGTTGTTCTGGGCCCAGCGCCGTGGGCGGGAAGGGGGACGCGTGGGCGTCCTCGAAGCGGGGGTCATCGGCTGTGCCCAAGCGGTGGCGGTGCTGCCCGGCATCAGCCGGAGTGGCGCGACGATTTCGGCGGCCCTGTTGCTCGGCGTGGACCGCGAGGCGGCGGCCCGCTTCAGTTTCCTGATGGTGCTTCCCCCCATTCTGGGCGCAACACTGTTGGAAGTCAAGGACCTGATGGACCCGGCCGTGCACGGCGGACCTGAGGCCTCGGGCATGGCATTGGCTGTGGGCGCCGTGGCTGCCTTTTTCAGTGGGTGGTGGGCCTGCCGAACCATGATGGCGCTGGTCAAGCGCAATGGGTTCAATGGATTTGCCGTTTACTGTGCGGTGGTCGGTGTGGCCGCCCTCATTCTTGGATCATGAAGACCTTTTCCCTTCCTACGTTGCTGGTGTTGCCGGTGATTGTCCTCCTGACGTCCTGTCAGCCATCGGTTCAGTTCAACGACGCCATGCCCCCCGGGCGGTTTGATTTGCCCAACATTCCCCGCGCGTTTCGCGGTGAAATCGTGGATGACGACGAAATCTGGCGCATTGGCAAGGACACCATCGACATGGGGGATGAGGTGTTGGTCAATGGGGAGGACTTCGTGCTCCGCCGGATGGCGGGTCACTTGTTGATGAGCCAGCCTGTGCCGGAGACCGGCCATTGGGAGGTGATGGTCATCAAGCGGGATGGCGACCAGTTCAGGATGGGCCAATTCGAAGACGACGAGGAGGTGCTGAAGCGCATGGCCATCTTGATGGAGACAGAACCTGAGCCCATGAAGAGTGGGGGAAAACCCGGCTATCGGTACGTGCTGGTCAGTCCGACGGCCAAGGAGTTCCGTGCGGTGCTGAAGGAAGGGCTGTACGAGCTGGAGGACGATGGCATTCCCCTTCCGCGAGGCGGGCGGGTCATGCCACCACCCCCGCCACCGCCGACCAATTGATGCGGTCGAGCACGGCGTTGACGTAGTCCCCGCGGCGGTTCTGGTAGTTCAGGTAGTACGCGTGCTCCCACACGTCGATGCCGAGGAGGGGCCGGCCTTGGATGTCGGGGTCCACGATGCCCGTCATGAGCGGGTTGTCCTGGTTGGCTGTGGAGCAGACGAAGAGCCGGCTTGGCTCTTGCACATCCTGGACAAGCCATGCCCACCCTGATCCGAACCGGGAGCCGGCGGCAGCGGAGAGCGCGGATTTGAGGGCGTCCAGGCTGCCGAATGAGGCGTCGATGCGGGCTGCGAGGTCGCCTTCAGGAGCGGACGGTTGGCCAGTTGGAGAGAGGATGGCCCAGAACAGGGCGTGGTTGAAATGCCCGCCTCCGTTGTTGCGCAGACCTGTGTCGTCCGGTCCGATGCGGGACAGGACGGTTTCCAGCGGCGAGCCTTCGAGGGGGTGCCCTTCGAGGGCGGCGTTGAGCTTGCGGACGTAGCCTGCGTGGTGCTTGCCATGGTGGATTTCCATGGTCTTCCGGTCGATGACGGGTTCAATGGCGTCGTAGCCATAGCCCAGTTCGGGAAGCGTGAAGCTGGTCGGTTGAGGCCCGGCAGTGGCGGGGGCCTCCGGGGTTCCACCGCAGCCGATGAGGCCGGACACGAGGGGTGCGGCCATGAGGCCAGCTCCGGCCATTCCGCTCAATTTGATGAAGGTGCGCTTGTCCATGGTGGGGGTTTGCAGGAGGAAATTCCTCCATGGGGTCCATAATCCAACCTCCATCGTTGGCGTTGGTTCAACCGGACCCTGTGGAAGGCATCAGGGGCCGAGGATATTTGTAGACGCTGCACGATGAACGATTCGCAACAGACTGCGCCAGCTCAACGCCCGAAGGGGAGCCTTCGACGGCGCCTTTTGCGGTGGGCGGTGGTGGTCGTGATGGTGCTCGGCGGGTTCACTGCATGGCTCGCATGGCAGGCCCAAGGCCTCGAGGCCCGGGTGATCGAGGCGGTGCGCCCTCACCTTGCGACGGATGTGGCCATCGGCTCCGTGTCGGTTTCCCTGTGGTCCGTGTGGCCGGATGTGGAGGTCATCCTCGGGGATGTCGCCGTGGAGGATGCGGTGGACCGGGGACGGAATTTCCTGGAATTGCAGGAGGTCGGATTCACGGTGTCCTGTCTGCCGCTCCTCGAGAACCGGCTCGAGGTCAAGGCCCTTCGTCTCGAGGAGGGCAGGATTCGGTTGAACCGGACGAAGGACGGCCAGGAGAACTGGCATTTCTGGGTGGACTCCGACGCCGAGGATGGGCCTGCGTTGGAAGGCTGGAACGTGGATGCGCTTGGCCTTCGGGAGGTCCGCGTCGAAGGGTCATGGGCGGGAAGCGGAGCATCGGTGACGTGGGACGGAACCGTTCTCGAATCGGACGTGGCCTTGCACTCCCTCGAAGGTGGTTTGGCGTGGGCCGGCCGGTTGGATGCCGACGGTGTAGAGTTGCGAACGGGCGATGACATCTGGGTGGATGGACGGGCGCTGCGCGCGGAGTTGGAAGGCCGGATCGAAGGGGACAGGGTCACGGTGGTGCTCGGTGACAGTCGCTTTGGCAGTGTGGCGTCGCCCGTGCCGTTGACGGGCGTGATGGAATCGGAATCGGGTGACTTCCGGATGGCGTTGTCTTCTCCGTCCTTGTCCATGGCCGTGGTGGAGGCGGTGTTGCCGCCGAATGTGCGGGAGCTTCTGGCGCCCGCATTGGAAGGGGTCACAGGATCCGCTGAGGTGGAGTTGTCCATTGGCCGTTGTACCACGGGTGAGGTCTGGACAGGCCCGGAGGATGCCGAATGGGACGGAGGTTGGGCGGTGCGCTTGGGTCGGAATGGCCGGGGCGGATTGTCCTGGGCGGAAGGGCCGCGAACAGCATCATGGACCTCGGGCGCAGTGGTCGCGATGAGCGGCGCTTCAGGGTGGAAGGCCGTGGGGCCATCGATCGGTGTGGATGTGGCAGAAGGAGAGTTCAAGGGAAGTGCCGAATTGACCGAGGCGAAGGGCAGGATGAACGTGAAGGTGGACGGTCGAGGGGTGTTTCGCCCGGCGGGCGTCTGGCCCTGGTTGGGCCTGCAGGAGGACTCAGGCGGTTCTGCTGTGGCGGTGTCTGACGGCGGGCGGATCGATGTGCAGGGCAGTGTGGAGTTGGTCAGACAGGACGGGCAATGGGCGGATTGGATGGTAGCAGAGGGCACGACGGTCACCGCATCGGACGTGGCGTGGGAACAGGATGGAGCCGCCATGGGCGTGAAGGACGTGCAGGTGGAGGTGCGCGAAGAGAATCAATGGACCCTCGCGGTGTCCGGTGTCAAGGTGCCGGGCGTGGAAGGATCTGCACAGGTTCAGGGTCGAGGGGATGGAGGCGTGGTGTCCGTGGACCTGGACGCGGTGGATGTCGATGACGTGGTGGCTTGGTGGGCAGGTCAGGAGACAGCCGACGGCGGCACCCAGACCGGGTCCTTCATGGGCGGCTGGGATGTGGAGGTCGGTTGTGGCCGGTTGACGCAGGGTCCCTTGACGTTGGACGGTGCGACCCTGTCCGCGCGCTTTGCGGATGAGGTGCTGACGGTGTCGGCGTTCGAAGCCGAAGGCATGGGGGGCAGGCTGGAGGCAACGGGCCGCGTGGATGGCACAGGCCTGGTCATGGATGGCCGATTGGAAGGAGCGGACCTGGCGCAATTCATGGAAGAGACGTCTGGTTTGGGGCAGGCTACATTGCTTCCTCGCCACGTCCGTGGAAAGGCCTGGGTGGAAGGTCAGGTCGGCTACGCGTTCGGCAGAACGGGCGCGTTGCCCTGGGCGGTGGACGCGCGGGTTCGATTGGAGGACGCCGAGTTGATCGGGTTCGAATTGCTCCAGCAGATTCCGGATGTGCTCGAATCGGAGCGGAAATACCGGATGATCGCCGATGCGCAGGACTTGAGGCGCCGGTTGAACCGCGTTCAGTTCGAGCCCATGGACCTGCGGGTGCACCTGGAGCAAGGGTTGATCACGGTGGATCCTGTGGAGATTGTCTCGGATGCCATGGATGTGGGCGTGGAAGGGTGGCATCGCCTCGGAGGTCCGATGGACTTCACGTTGGACTTTGCGCTGCGTGACCTCAAGTCGGACGAGGGGGAATTCGGCCCCGTGGCGGAGGACGGGTTGGGACACCGCTTTTTCTTGGCGATGCGGGGGACCCTGGAAGCGCCGGAGTTCGGTTACGACCGAACGGCCCACAAGGAGCACCGGCGGGTCGAAAGGCAGGGCGCATTGGACCGTTTGCGTGGCGCTTTGCGTGGCGAGGGGGGAGAAGAACTGGGTGAGGATGTGGCCACTGTCGTCGCCCTGACGGACTCGATTGCACCCGATTCGAGCAAGACGGTGATGCCCGCGAAAGGGCCGGAATCCCCGGTCATTGTTGACGATGACGACGATGACTTCTGATTTCCAATCAAGACCAACCCAGGTTGTGAACCGACAAACGTTAATATTTGGTATATTGCAATCCTTTCTCAAACGGAATGAACCCCGTGGAAGGACTTAACCAAACTTGCTTGTCTCACTTCAAGCTGGAAAACGTCGACTTCGCGTCGGCGTTTTTTCATTTCATACCCTCCATGACGGGAAGCGGTCTGTGTGAATCAGCCTGTTCATCATACCAATTGTCGTCCTTGGGCGTTTCATTCGCGACCTGAGCCATGGCATTCCGCAGCAAACAGACCTCCCGCATCGTCCTGCTCCTGGGCGCCACGGCGATTGTGGCGTTGACGCTGTGGTCGAGTGGCCGCATTGCGCGGAGCCTGAGGGCGGAGGAGCAGCGGAAGGTGGAGCTGTGGTCGGAAGCCATTGTCCAGCGTGCGGAATTGGTGCGCTACACGGACGCCCTGTTTGCGTCGCTCCGGACGGAGGAGCGGGACAAGGCCGATTTGATGGGCGAGGCCTACCGCATCATCCAGGAGGCGGAACCGGGCGCGCCCATTGACCTCACCTTCATCACGCGGTTCATTCAGGGCAACAGGACCATTCCCGTTCTCGTCTACAACGACAGCACCCTGCAAGCGGACATCCACGTTCCGGAGGCGCTGCGGACCCCGGAGCGGCTGGATTCCATGCGGGTCGCGCTCGAGGCCAAAGGAGCGGTGATCGAGTTCGGCGGCGGGTTCACGGTGTACTACGACGAGAGCAACCGGTTCCGGGAATTGCAGTCGGTGATGGACGACCTGATCCATTCGTTCATCTCGGAAACGGTGTTGAATTCCGCCTCCATTCCGGTTCTGCTGGCGGACTCTTCCCTGACGCACATTCTGCGGGCGGACCGATTTTCAGCGGAGGACCTGACCGACACGACGGCGCTCATCCGCCGGCTCGCCGCGACCAACCCGCCCATCGCCCTCGACCTTCCTGAATCCGGCCGGCGCTGGATCCTCTACGACGAGTCCATCGTGCTCAAGCAGCTCCGCTTCTTCCCCGTGATCCAGCTGTTGATCATTGGGGGCTTCCTCCTGCTGGCCTACTCCTCGTTCAGCGCCTTCCGAAGGTCGGAGCAGAACCGGGTCTGGGTCGGCATGGCCAAGGAGACGGCGCATCAACTGGGCACGCCGTTGTCGGCCTTGCTCGCGTGGGTCGAGGTCTTGCGGAGTGAAAACGTGTCCGAGGAGGTGTTGGGTGAACTGGGCAAGGACCTCGACCGGTTGCGGACGGTGACGGACCGCTTCTCGAAGATCGGGTCGGACCCGGAGCTCGGTGTGGCCGACCTCGGCCGGTTCACAGGCGAGACGATGGCGTACCTCGAGCGGCGCATGCCCCGCGCTGTGGCCTTTGACGTCCGGATTCCTGATGAGCCAGTCTCGGTGGCCTTCAACCCTGCCCTGTTCGGCTGGGTGCTCGAGAACCTCACCAAGAACGCGGTGGACGCCATGGAAGGTGCGGGGTCGTTGGGGGTTCGCCTGACCGTGGAACAGGGCAAGGCGCAATTGGAGGTCGAGGACAATGGCAAGGGCATGCCGCGCCGGGTGCAGCGTCAGATTTTCGACCCCGGATTCAGCACCAAGGCGCGTGGCTGGGGACTGGGCCTGAGCCTGGTGCGGCGCATCGTTCGCGAATACCACGGTGGCCAGATTGTCATCCAACGAAGCGAGGAGGGCGTGGGCACGACGTTCCGTGTGACGTTGCCGGTGGATTCCGCGGGTTGATGTCTAAATTTGCCGACCTCCTTGCCCGGATGGCGGAATTGGTAGACGCGCTCGACTCAAACTCGAGTTCCATTGGAGTGTGGGTTCGAGTCCCACTCCGGGTACATACAGCTCCTGCGAGCTGAGCACGCTGAGATGCGAAGCGCCTTGAAATGGCAAATGGATCTCTGCTTTGGCGGTGTTGATGCCAGCCGCCTTTCTTCTTTTCTTGGGGACGATGGACATTCCGGATTTCCTGCGAGACTTCTTCTTGTCCATGTACACGGGCTTTTTCGCGGTCTTTGGCCTGCGGGCTCTGTATAGGATGCTGACGGATCGACACCACAAGCTTCACCAGTTTCCCAACAACAAGGAATACGACCGGGCGGTGAAGCGAGATGTCTGGAAGAGTTTCAAGTGGGGTGCGCCTTTGGGTGTCGCCTTCTGGGTTTGGCTCTGCCTGCGTTGACGGCCTTTTTCATCGCCAACCTCACTGGAGGCAGGGCCTATCTTGGGTCCATGCGATTTGCCCTCTTTTCCCTGTTTCTTCTTCTGTCGGTGAGCCTGCTCGGCCAGCCTGTGATCGAGGCGCCTGTGTGGGCTCCTCAAGGCTTCAGCGCGGACATTCTCGCAGGCGAATACTTCGCTCCGACTCCTGCTGGAGATGAGCCTCAATCCTGGGATTTCAGTGCAGTACCCGGTTCTGCCATTTCCCTGCTGGTGATGGAACCGGCTTCCTTGTCGCCGTATGCGGACGCCTTCACCGATGCGGATTGGGTGTTCGCCAATGGGGACCAGTTGAGCTTTTGGAACCTGAATGACGGTGTGTTCACTGTGGTGGGCAACGCGAACGCGGCCAATGGTGTGACTTTGCCGTTTGATGATCCGCTCATCCAACGCACCTATCCCCTGGAGTACGGCAACGCGGAGTCGGACAGCATCGGCCTTGAGTTGACCTTGTTCGGCGCGCCCTATTCCCTGTCGGGTGAGGCGTCCTTTGAAGTGGATGCGTGGGGCTCGATCGTGTTGCCGGATGGAACGGCCCACGATGAGGTCCTGCGGGGGGACTACCGTCAGGTGTATCAGGAGTCGTACGATGGCGACACGAACATCTGGGTGCTCGGTCAGGTGATGTATTTCGTGGCGGATTCGTTGATGCCGGTGTTCCTGCACGAGGAGCTCACCGTCACGAGCCTGGCTGGAGACGTGTTGTTGGAGGTGACGGATGTGGCGTGGTATTCCAATCACATTCTGTCTGTGGAGGAAGGGCTCGTCGAGTCGGTTTCCGCCCCCTATCCCAACCCGGTGCGCCGCGGAGAAGACGTGAACTGGACGTTGCCGCGGGGCTGGTCTTGGGAGGCCATCACCATGGACGGCCGGGTGGTCGCCCAGGGCGAAGCGGAACCGGATGGGCGGGTCACTGTGCCTACAGGGGATTGGGAGTTGGGCCTCGTCCTGTTGGTCCCGATTGCGCCGGACGGGGAGCCGGGTGGAAAGCCGGCGCGGGTGTTCGTGGATTGAATCCCGGCGTGCTCAGTAGATTGTCGCTCAGATGTTGACCAAGAAGGCCCAATACGCGTTTCGCGCCTTGACCGTGCTGGCCAAACGGCAGCGTGAGGAAGAGGGGTCGACGGTGTGGACGAGCGCGAGGGACATCGTGGAGGTATCGCCGATGAGCCTGAAGTTCCTGGAGCAGATCCTGGTGGATTTGAAATCCGGGGGATTGATCAAGAGCCGGCGCGGTCCGTCCGGGGGCCACGCGCTGAGCGAGCCGGCTGACCGCATCATGCTGGCCAAGGTGATTCGCCTGATGGACGGGCCGATTGCGCCCTTGTCCTGTGTGAGCCTGCATTTCTATGAGCGGTGCGAGGACTGTGTCGAGGAGGACTGTGGTCTCCATCGGACCATGGTGGAGGTTCGGGACGCGCAATTGTCCGTCTTGGAGTCTCGGTCCGTGGCCGACCTGGTCAATCCATAGTTTGTTGGTGGGAATAGTGGGAATGGCTAACTTCGCGGGCCATGTCCGGCTCTCACCCGCATACCCTGCTTGATGACCTTCAATGCCGCCTGTACGATGTGCTGGGCGAATCCGCTTCTCCGGAGACAGTCCTGTTCACCACCTCGTTCAGCAAGGAAGACCAGGTTCTGACCTGGGCCATTGTGGAAGCGCGCCTTGACGTGGACATGGTGTCCCTGGATACGGGGTGTCTGTTTCCCGCCACCCAGCAGACGTGGACGGAAACGGAAGCGCATTTCGGCCGGTCCATTCGGCGACTCGTGCCGAATTCTGCCACCGTGGAGGCCTTCGAAGCGGAAGGGGGCATGCAGTCCATTTACCTGAGCGACGTCGAGCGCAAGCGGTGCTGCGGCATGCGGAAGCTCGTGCCGCTCAAGGAGGCTGCTGCGGGCAAGGACTGGTGGATCACCGGACTGCGTGGCGGTCACAGCAAGAACCGGTCGGCGATGGACATGGTGGAGCAGGCCCCGGAGTGGGGGCTTCGCAAATTCCACCCGGTGCTGGATTGGGAGGAGGCCATGGTGGATGCCGCTCTGGCCGCGACCGGGGTTCCGGTCAACCCTCTGTACGCCATGGGATACCCGAGCATAGGGTGTGCGCCGTGCACACGGCCGGTCCTGCCGGGTGAATCGAACCGGGCTGGCCGGTGGTGGTGGGAATCTTCCAGCCGGGAATGCGGCCTGCACCGGGGGTAACCCGTTCTTGACGGATGATCCGTCGGTGGGCCTGAGCCGGAGTCAATAGGCCCGTTCGGACCGCCCTTCCTTCCAGTAGACGAAGGCGCGGTTGGCCACACGGTTGCCACCCGGAGTTGGGAAGTTGCCCGTGAAGTACCAGTCTCCGCGGTGGGCGGGGATGGCCTC